>JAPLYO010000016.1 GCA_026395555.1 Candidatus Peregrinibacteria bacterium
CCAAACACGAAGTTCAAGAATCCAAACGTCATCAAGGCGCACTCGATTTAATATGAAAATCTCCGTCGTCATTCCCGCGTACAACGAAGAAAAGTATCTTCCAAATTGCATAAAATCGCTGAAGAATCAGACATTTCATGATTTTGAAATCGTCGTAGTCGACAATAACTCAACCGACAGAACAGCAGAAGTAGCAACCACCTTAGGAGCCCGCGTAGTTCACGAGGCAAAAAAGGGTGTTGGCGCAGCCAGAAAAAAAGGCTTCGCACAGGCAAAAGGAGAGATTATCGTATCCACGGACGCCGACTGTACTTTTCCAAAAAACTGGCTTGAAAAAATAGACATGGCATTCGCAAAACACAAAAACATCATCGCCCTCTACGGAATCAGCGCGCTCGATGATGATGGCAAGGTGAAGCAACTACTCTCGCACGTAGGCACACGGACGTTCTTTCAGATCAATGATTGGCTCAAGAAAAAGCAATTTACAGGCTGCAATCTCGCCGTCAAAAAAACAGCATACGACAAAACCAGCGGTTTCGATGCAAACATTCGTATATGTGAAGATGCCGATCTTTGCAAAAAACTTATGACGATCGGCAAGGTATTGTTCGTCCCCCGTCTGCTCGTTTACACCTCGGCGCGTCGCTTCAAGGATACCTCCATAAAAACGCTTTACGGGTACATGAAGCTCTATTACAACGTCTGGTGGAACCCAAAAAAGAATGCAGATACTATGGCAGATATGACCGATATCCGTTAAGATACAGCCATGCGAATCGCTATTTTTACCGACGTTTTTCCACCATCAATCAACGGAGTTTCTTCTTCCATACTTCTCCTCAGTAAGGAGCTTGTTCGACGTGGTCATTTCGTCAGAGTATTTACTCCGAAGATACGGAAAGGCCAGCTCACGAAAGCGCAGTTGGAGGGGGTAAACGTATCGTACTCATCGTCTATTCCCAGTCTTTTTTACCCCGATGTGAAGCTTGCCATTCCGGTATACCCCAAAACCGTGTATCAGCTCATCAAAGACAAGATTGATATTGTACATTTTCACACTCCTCTTCCTATCGGCGCAGACGGTATTTTGGCTGCAAAACTGCTCGGTTTGCCGATTGTGGGGACGTTTCATACCTACTTCATGGAACCGGAATATCTCAAGGTTATGGGCCTCGATCGAGCCGGAGAGGGTATGACGAACCTCCTCGTAAAACTAGGATGGAAGTACTCAAACCTCTACTATAACGCCGCAAACCTCGTAACCTCACCGTCGATCTATACGCAAAAAATGCTCATAAAAAATAACATAAAAACAAAATCAATCGTCATTCCGAATGGCATATCAGTGCCAATCAGTACACTAAGAGAATTAGCGCAGCACGCTCGTGAAAAAACATGTCTTTATGTAGGTCGCATTAGTAAGGAAAAAAATATGGGAGCGCTTATCGAGGCGTTCGACCTCGTGCATAAAAAAATTCCTGATGCAAAACTCACAATCGTCGGCAGTGGTCCGGACCTGAAGAAAATAACAAAACTGGTCGAAAAGAAAAATCTTCAAAATGTCATTACGCTCACCGGAAAAATCCCCTACGAAAAACTCCTTGCATCATCACTCTATCGAGAGTCCACCCTCTTCGTAACCGCATCCACGTCAGAGAATCAGCCGATGTCTCTCTTGGAGGCGATGGCTTTTGGGCTCCCGATCGTCGCCGTAGGAAAACGCGGAATCCCCGAGCTCATCAATAACAATGGACTCCTCTGTAGAAATGGAACACCAAAAGAATTGGCGGCTCACATAATTACCATTCTCGAAAATCCAAAAAAAGCCCAAGCAATGTCGCAAGCAGCCCTACGAAACGCCAAAAAATTCACCATCTCCCACGTCGCCACCCAGTTTGAAAAAATCTATCAAGATCTCATTACGAAAAACGCAAAACAAAAAAGAAGTCCACTCGCCTCCGGACTCTCGAAGTTATTATAATGTAACGGTATACATCTTCTGAGCTCCAAGCAGGTAGAGTTTGCCCGTGCTCTTGTCGAGCGAGATGTCGCGAATATCACTCAAGCCGTCTATGACGATCTGGCTATTATAGGCGAGCCCCTGTGTCTTTGGATCCTTGGTGTATACAAAAACACGAGAACCGTCGAGGACATACACCTGATTCATCTCAGAATCAGTATAGATCTTCGTAGGCTTTGTCATAGGCGTGAATGGAGCTTTATCGATCGATAAAGACTGTTTAGCGCCACCGTAATAGCGCTCTATGAGGCCATCATTATTCAATATGTAGATATTAGAATCGATACTAAATGCCACGGCATTCGTCATGGATCCATCGGTCTTGTACCCTTCAGCGGCTCCAAAACTATCTCTGCTTTTTACGTAAGGATATCGCCATAACTGGTTGCCAGCAGGATCCAGAATATACAATCTACTTCCCCAATCAGTGATCTGAACGCCCTTGCGGAAATCGCCCTCCTGAGTGGTCATCTGACGAATACTGCCATCTTTTATCATCCTTCTCGTCAAAATAAATACCGGAAATAATATCTTCGTTTTGTTCAAAATTGATTGGAGACTGAACCTTATCAAGCATTACTTGGTAAAGCTTATGAGCATCAAAAACAAAATAACGGTCTCTGCCTGGAACCATACCTATAGCACTCGAAACCCCCTGAGTAGAAAGATCCGCAGCAACTACAGCCGAAACATGCTTAATATTATCCATAGCATCACGAGCCCCCTGAATTTTGGTTAATATCTCTCGTGCCTTGTCTCGATACTGGCCTGAGTTTAAAACTTCTTTTGCCTTGTCCTCAGCCGACTGCAGAATAGACCCGGCCGCCTTCTTATCGTTCTGCGCCTGGCTCTCGGCATCGCTAATCATCTGAGACGCGGCCTGAAGTTTTTGATCATACGAAAGAAGCTCGGCATTTTTGACCTGACCGTTTCTAACAAACCAGATACCTCCTGACAAAAGCAAAATAACGACGATGAAAAGCGCAAGAATCTTTTCTTTTGTCACGCCCTGCTCGCGCGTAAGGCGATATTGAATGCTATCGGTAAAACGACCTATAGCTCCCGTTTTCTCAAAAATCTTCGCGCCCCTTACGCGCTCCATCATAATATGATGATATTTTTTCGCCTTCTGCATAAGAGGACCAAATGAAGCCATGACGTTCGTTTTCTCTCCGCTACCAAAATCTTGGAACGTCTCACTATCCTCATCTTGAAGGCTTTTTCGCTCCTCGAGGAGTGAAGTCCCCGCTCCGATAAACCCAATTCTTCCTAATATTTCCCCGGAAAGTTGATCTCTCAAGTCAGAAAGCGTTCGCTGTACACTACTTGGAAGAACAATGCGGGAAAGATCAGTCTTGGTAACATATCGTAATAATCGAGTTGTACAGAAAAGCACAAAATCTCCCGGCTCCAAATCACCATTAGCAATACTCATAAACAAATCTCCATCTTTCTGGGATGGGTCATATAAGCCCTCGCTGACAATACTGACAAATCTCTTTCTAATAAGATACGCCTCGCTATCCCCACACTGACTCAGATACAGTGAGTTACCCTCTATGGCAGCGACGATCGCGTGAACCGTGCCAATATGCTTATTGAGCTTCCCCTTTCGGAAGTCGGAAACAGCTCTATTGATAGCTTTTAATGAGTTCTCAAATCTCAAATATCCCTCGCTCTCCGCACCAGGCTCTGTTTCGGCAAAAAATGTTGTTTTTAAAGCTGAAAAGATTGCCTCTCCCATCGCCTCAGCTTCAGAAGGATTATTCTGAATCTCAAGACAAACAAAAACATGGCCACTATCACCTCGGTGCTCGTTTACCTCATAGGCATAGTTCTCGAGGAAGCTTCCCTCGTCCCTTCCTGCAAATAAAAACTCGTATTGAACCTTAAGTGCCATAAAGCAGGCTATTAGATATGCAAAGCAAAACTAAGCCAAACTATACACGCGCTATAGAGCAATTTCAACATAATGATGCACTCTTATTGACACTGGATATAATCCACGGTAAGCTGCGACGGCAGTAACGGAAGCAATATTTTCAACTTTTTATTATGTTAGCGAAACTCAAAAAGCGAAAGCGCGCTCGAACACACGGCTTCCTCAAGCGATCAAAATCGGTTGGAGGTCGAAAAGTTCTTGCTGCACGACGAAGAAAGGGTCGAAAGAGTCTCACTGTTTAAACATGCTTTCAAAGCTCAATCGTCTTAGTACGAAGGAGATAGACCTATTGTTTAAAAAGGGAGCCTCCTTTCGTACACCGCTTGTTACCATTCGAAGACGCGCAACCGATAGTTCACTGGCAAGATTTGCCGTGATGTTCGCCAAAGGCAACAAACTCAACTCGGTAGAACGTAATAGACTCAAGCGGCAAGTATACTCCCAAATAGAAAAGGAGTTACCGAACTACCAAACGGGAGCGGATTATGGGATACTACTGTCGACGCGGTTAATCGGTATGAAAGATGAAAAAAGACGAGAGGAGCTCGCACCCGTCCTCAAGCATCTTATGAAACCTAACCAAACCAACGCATGAACAAAAAAACGCTGAACAACATACTCAAGTTCCTCGTTATTTTTTTGATAGTTAACTATATATATGGAGTCTTCGTTCCGAAGCAGACATCGACGACTGCCGTCGAGCCGGTTCGAGTGGTAATGAGCAATAGTGAATATGGCAAAGAAGCGCTTGTGACAGCCACGATCGAGAACAACACCGACAAAGATATTATTATCCCAAACGACTGTCCGGGTGAACCATTAGATGTCTATACCTATAGTAGTGGTGAGTGGAAACAGATCCAGTCAAACCCAACGATCACCTGTAAGCCGGAGAAAACCATCACGGTCAAAACAAAGACATCTCTGAAGGTTCCTTATGATAATTGGAACTATGCTCTCTTCGGAAACAATGGACGCTACAAGGTCTCATTCAAGGCCGATGATGGTAAGCAGTATGAATCTCCAGAATTCACCGTAGTCGATCAAAATATCTTCAAGTGGCTCTGGACAACCTTCTTCTATCAGCCAATTTATAATGTATTAATCTTCCTCACAGCCAAACTCCCCTACCACGATCTCGGATTCGCCATCATTCTGTTGACGATCATTATCCGTATGATTCTGCTCGTTCCGTCACAAAAGGCATTGAAGTCTCAGAAGAAGATGCAGGAACTTCAGCCAAAACTGGAAGAAATCAAAGAGAAACACAAAGGCGACCAACAGAAAATATCTATGGAGACGATGGAGCTCTGGAAAACACACAAGGTCAATCCGTTTGGCAGCTGTCTCCCGCTTCTTATTCAGTTTCCGGTATTTATCGCCCTCTTCTATGTTGTCGGATCCGGCCTGAATCCCGATCATGCACATCTTCTCTATTCGGGATTTGTAAATGTTTCGTTCAATGAAATTAATACAAACTTCTTACGAATACTCGAACTTACCAAGCCTAACGCCTTCGTTCTTCCTCTAATCGTCGGACTCCTTCAGTTTGTTCAGATGAAGATGACGATGAAAAGAAATACCGTCAAAGTAGGTAAAAAGTCAGACATGGATATGGCAAACGGCGCAATGGTATATGTCATGCCAGTTATGGTAGCATTCATCACGGTATCTGTTCCTGCGGCAGCCGGTCTCTACTGGGCCACATCGACACTCTTCGGTATCGCTCAGCAGTACGTCGTGAACAAAGACTCAGAAAAGGCAGCAGGCGGACCAAAACAGATCATCGAGGTCAAGGCTTAGCAAAGTTTCCTCTCGGAGGAGGCCTAATTTACACCACTATTCTCTTACCACTCTTACTATGGAACTCGAACGAATGATTCTTCAAATGGTTGAAGACTTTGCAAAACGTTTGGATCTGCCCGTAACGAACATGGAGCTCACGAAGTCTGAAGATGGCACGTATCGCGTAAATCTGGAGGTCGAAAAAGACCAGGTGAACGCTCTTATCGGTCATCATGGTGAAAATCTCATCGCCCTTCAGCACATTATGAAACTCATCCTCTGGAGAGAGATTGATAAGCAGAAGGCGGAAAAAGGAAAAGGTCCGGACAGTGAGTCATTTGGATTCGTACTTGATATTGAAAATTATCGTAAGCGCCAGGAGGAAAGTATCATAAAAATGGCTGAGCAAAAGGCGGAATTGGCCCGAAAGACTCGCAAGAATCAGAGTCTTCCTCCAATGTCTCCGTACTTCCGAAGACTTGTTCATGTACATTTCACACAACCACAATTCAGCGATCTCGAGACCGTCAGCGTTGGCGAGGGAGAGTATCGACAGCTCACGATTCGTTCGAAAGAACTGATTGAGGAGTAATATCCATAAAAAACGTAGTATGAAAAAGAATATCTCTGGCATGAAGCTTGGGCTGCTCATGGTACCGTTCATAACGCTCATCACACTGAGCTCAGGAGTAAGTGTAGATGCGGAAGTGGCAACACCTGATGCACAACCGATTACGGGCGAGGCTGTGCCAAAAGTTGAGCAAAAACCGTTTGATGATATCGATATTGGTTCATCCTATTACGTTCAGCTGAAGTATCTCAAGGATCACAAACTCATAAACGGCTACGAGGACAACACCTTCCGTCCAAAAAACACCATCAATCGGGCCGAGGCGGCGATGGCTATGAGCAAAGCACTTTTAGATTTTGAGATACCGGAAAACACCACGAAAAAAATTGCAGAAGTAGATTACGCCGACCTTCCAAAAAACCATTGGGCGCACGACTCCGTCGAAAAACTCACTACCCTTGGAATTGTAAAAGGATATACCGAAAAAAATAATACCGTTCAGATCTTCCAGCCGGAAAAAACCATCAACCTTGCCGAGGCGGTGAAAATGATTATAAGCATCGAGATGATGAAAGACAAAAATCTCAAACTCCCAACGTCAATGAAAAGCTCATTCAAAGACGTGGATGGAAGCGAGTGGTTTGCCCCTTATATCGAGTTAGCCAAAGATAAAACGCTTCTCACGTACAGTACAAAAATGCTCATCTATCCACAGGATGAGGTGACGCGCGGCGAGTTTATGGATTTGCTTTACCGGGCGCTTCGAACGCGCGAGCCAGGGCACTTCTTCGGAAGAGGAACGTTCTACAGCGACTTCTTCGAGGGGCGTGGCACATCAAATGACGAAATCTTCACGCAAAATGGTTACACCGCTGCCAACAAGGAGCTCCCCTTCAACACGAAACTCGAGGTAACCTACTTACGAAACGGACAAAAAGTACAGGTCCGCGTAAACGATCGCGGTCCCTTCACGCCATCTCTCAGCCTCGACATGACCCGCAAAGCCTTCACCGAACTAGCCAACCCATCCGAAGGCATCATCCCGATCGAGTACAGCATTGTGACAGAGTAACACTCACCCTATACTTTTCCCATGAACGAAGTAATCCTCCCAAGACGAAACACCAAAATTTTCAGCCGCGAGACCTTCTCCAAGCAAACGAACAAGATCATCACGACGCTCGTTCTCCTCCTCGGAGGCATGATCATCATCTTAAGTGCCGTATTCATCTCTATGACGAGCGTCACCGCACAGAAGGGCTACGAGCTCAAAGGCCTCCAGGACCAAAACGAAATCCTCCGCGTTGAGAAGGAAAAACTCAAAACCAAGCTCAACGAGTCTCAATCCTTCAGCGGCATCGAAGATACCCCAAAATTGAAGGAAATGACCGCCCCCGAAGCCAAACAGTTCGTCACCAGCAAGAAGGACAAGCTAAAATAGCTTCAAATCCCCTTTTCAGCCCCATCTCCAATCGAGGCCACATCCGTTGACTTTCCAGCGACAATCCCTATACTTGAGTCCAGTCTATTTCGGTTTACCCCGCAATGTGGCGCCATCGTCTAATGGTTAGGACGCTACCCTTTCAAGGTGGAGATAGGAGTTCAATCCTCCTTGGTGCTACCAATCCAAAAATATAGTGGAGCTTTCTACGTATCCACCCTAGGTGCCAAAGCTTCTAGCGCAAAAGAAGTGGAAATATACGAACTTCCAAAATATCCTTCAACTCCTCCGCTTCCTCCATAACGATAGATAGCATCGCTTGGCCAAACGCCATTTTTGTCCCTCATGGCGAGCAACTTCTCTTTTTCTGATGTACTGTCGATACCTAAAATATTCGCGCTCGTTACTCGCATGGCCACATCTAATGGAAAATCCGTTGAGCCAAATCGCGACTGAATCTCCCTTCTGAGACTGGCATGAAATCGCTCCCTCATTTTTGAAAATCTCATAAGACGAGAAAGAAAGTACAAAAAAACATCCGGCGAATGGTAATACCTCGAACCTTCGAGATATGTTTTATTTTCAAGATGTTCGGATACAAAATTTTGGGAAACCAAAGCATCCTTCTCTCTTCCCACTAAATTAAGGAAGTAAAAAATATCCGCTAACGCCACGTGATCAATTCGATTCGCTCGCCCTTGTCTCTCGGGCTGAAAATATACTTGTATAATTCCGTTTACATCAGTATTGCTGAGTATATCATCAATAATGGGATACAGTGATTCGATGGGAATAATACCCATCTCAACCAAAGTAGATAAACCCCACGATGATGTTTCCGCGTCTTCTGGGAGCAAATTTTTATTAAGAAAAAAGTTGATGCGATGATCGCCGTCCATATGTTTCATACATGCGCTTATCATTTCTCGGACAGTTTGTGAGACTGGATGGTGCCTTAAGCTTGTTTCTAGAACGAGAAGAGAAGACGCTATTTCAAGCGGAGTCTGATGAAGCTTACCATCCATCGACCGCGTTTTCCCAAGAAAGCACGGATATAAACCATCCTTACATCCTTGCTCAAGATAAGCCTCGCTTTCGAGCACTTCGTCTATTTCTAATGTATTTTTCTGAGAAATCCCCATATGTTCTTAATAAAGAGTAGTCATATAAAATATCTTACTAGAAGGAAACAAATTACGCCCCTCTTCACAGTTGTCAAATCCCAAAGCTAAGCCACTCACTTTCACCACCATCAAAAAGTAAGGAGAGATCATCATGTCTCCATCACATATTTGACTTTTCGCTAAGCTAGATGTATCATTCAAGTGTACACTTAACAGTACTCAATTATGGCAAAAACGATTGCTATCAAAAATTTTAGGAATAACATATCAGCTATTGCGGATAAGGTAGGTAAAGGTCAGGAGTTTATTGTTATTCGTCGATCGAAACCAGCGTTCAAAGTTGTTCCCGTAGGTATAGATGAGGATGATGACGGTTCATGGGAGACTATTGTGGACTTCACAAATAGAGGGAAGACAAATGGAATGAATCCTAAGGATGTCCTGAAGGTTCTAAAGAAATTAAATCATTAAGCATTCGTAATGAATCAGATTGAGAAATTTTTCAAAAAAATTCCCAAAAAGGATCGTATAGCCATCGAAAAAATAATCGCACAGCTCTTGATATATTCCTTCGACGGCCTAGATATTAAAAAAATAGTTGGGCACAAGGACATATATCGTGTTCGAAGCGGCAAGTATAGGATTATCTATCATGACCTTGGAAATTGCGTACTTCTTCAGTCAATTCGCAAAAGAAATGAATCAACATATGACGATATTTGATGCGTTCAAAGCTTACCAACTCGTTTTCACCACCATCAAAAAGTAGGCAAAAATCCGAAATTCGAAAGTATTTTTTTTAGATACATTATTTGCTGCAAAATATGATCAGTAAATGGAGCAATAATAGAAACACCGAAATTATCAGCAGCCGAAACTAAACCGACAACTCGTCCTTGTCTATCTATGACAGGAGATCCAGACTCACCGGATTGGACTTGATTATAGTTAAGCCAATACTCACGAGGCACCTTAAGATCTTCTGATTTTATGGACTCTGCTGGGGCAAACATCCCATAATAAAAAGTATGAACCGAGCCCGGAGAATATGTATCGGCAGCCAAAAAAGCATCACCTTTCCTGGGTATGGTATGGGAAATTTGAAGGATGCGATCAGGAGTAAACACAGGCTGCTTCCAGCGAATAACCGCTATATCATATTTGCTACTGAAAGAAAGATTTTCATAGTGCGGGAGAGGAATACCCGTGTAATCAGTAAGTGCGCAGGCCTGAATATCAGAATCGCGATTAAGCCTTTCACCAGTTTCTCTATCAACAAAGCAATGCGCAGCAGTAATCATAGTTCGGTCATCAATAGGAAAACCTGAACACATATCTCCGGAATCAAATGCGATAGTATACGTTGAAGCTATGGCTTTATGTTTCAAATCTTCATCCAGCCAAAGAGTATAGCGCGCAAAATCCGCTCGAGCATGCAATTCACGTTCTTCGCTATGCATCCTGTCCAGATACTGCTTGGTCGTCTCGTCATTCCCATGCTTATTTTCTTGGGAGTGACCATGCAAAAGCGATAAACCAGCCACCGCTACAATGAATGGTAATGATTTTCGAATATATTTTGTTACTTTAGAAACAGCGTGATTATCAGAAGGAGCTGCGTCTGATTCTACTTTATGATCACCTTCTTTGGGTAACTTCGGAGGTGAGGCTTGTCTTGGGATATTCATATATGTATATTATAACATATATATTGTATCATGACAATATGCCAAACTCCCCCTCTTTAAAGTCCATCTCGAACGACGCATAATCATCCGTAAGCTCATCTCCAGGATGAATATCCATTATCGCCTTCGTAACTACCTCATCTTCATCATCATAATAAGCACTGAGTGTATTGGGTGCAGAGGAGTGATTGAAATATTTTGCGTCATCAGAGGCCATGCAGTACTTGCCACTTTTTTTACTCAACCACATATATTTTTTCATATATAGCTGAACGCGATCGGGGAATTTCTGTATATCCTCTGCGGTAAATTTCAAATCAAACCCCGGAGTAAATCGCCATATAATTGTACCTACTGGGATAAACTCATCGGCAAATAAACCAATGCCCTCTATCGCACTCGGACCGATTTTAGTTTTGATGCAAAGCATGTGCGAAAGAGGACAAAGGAATAAGTCTCAATAACTCACGCTCACATCGTCCACATGCACATGGGCGTCCTCGGTATAGAGGCCGATTTTTCCTGATGTGTATGGTCTTTCCGCGTCAGTGAATGAGGTAATTTTCGCACCATCCACCCAGACGGTGATGAGGTTTTGGGCGTCTTGGGTAATTTTGACGGTGTAAAACTGGCCAATGGGAAAGAGTTTGTCAGAGCCGGTAGCCAGGAAGCGCTGACCGCCCGGATACGAAGGATCACGCTTGCCGAGCTCCCAACCATTAGTCTTCGGAATGAAGTAATAGAAATGAGCGTTATCGGTATAATTCCACACCACCCATCCAACCTCCCAAGGATTCTGTATTGGCCCGTTATAAGCAGGACCGGTCACGAGACTCGACTCGGTCTTGTCCGATGAGGTAACAGCCCGAGGAGATAAATGAAGTACGTTATTACCGGCATCCGACTCAATGCCTACCGTTCCATAACCGGCAAACTGTGTGAACCATGAACCAAAACTTTCGCCGTCAGTATAGTAGTGAGACGGATAAGAGGTGAAATTATCGGTGAATGAAGACGGAATCGGCGCCGGAGGAGTAACAATCACAACGGGAGTTGGATCTGGAGTAGGAGTCGGAACAGGTGTTGGCGTGGGAGTAGGGGTCGGCAAAGGAGTTGGGACAATTTTTCGAGGAGCTAAATTAATGGCATGCGCGATCATCTTCGACATTTCTGCGCGATTCACAAGACCGTTTGGGTCAAAAAATCCAGCATCATAACCATCGACAATTGACCAGTAGTAAGCGGTTTCAACAGCATTGTAAAACCAATCAGTTGATCTTACGTCAGAAAAATGAGGTGCACCCTCTACATGCTGCTCAAGATGAAAAGCCTTCCCGATCATCATGACAAACTCAGCGCGCGTAATAGCACGATCAGGCGCAAAGGTGTGATCACTATAGCCCGAGATGACTCCTCTCGACTTAGCCGTTTCAATAAAAGTATAAGCCCATGAAGACTTCTCGACATCGGTGAATGATGGCGTGACGGGAGTGATGAGATTGGAATCAGCAATACTTGGCGCCTTGACGACAATCTTGGCGGCCATAGCACGAGTAAGATATGCAGAAGGATCAAAGGTCGCTCTCGAGCCGTCAATAATACCAAAAGTTGCAAGATTATTGACATAAGTAGCATACCAATCACTAGGACTGACGTCAGAAAAAGCATCGGCAAAAGTAAGTGAGTTCATCAAAAGCGCGACAAGAGCAAACGATCCGATGAAAAATCTGTACGGACGGTAATGAAAATTATGTTGATTCATAAGAACGAATTTATGGCATAGGTACAAAGAAATTAAACGCTATTCATATGAGAATATCAATACAAAAAATGAGTATAAACAATGTTTGACAAGGCTGCAAAAATTAGATAAGATACTTACCTATTAAGGTACTTACATGCTATGACAACCAGAAAACAGCAAATAGAAAATATCGTGGAAGGAATGAGAGCCATAAAGCAAAAAATGGTCGTCTGTCATGTTAAAAAATCCTCATCCAGGAAGGAAAAGAATACCCCAATTACTCCATCTCAATGGGCGGTAATGACAATCGTCATGGAGAAAAAAGGGCTCGGCATAAAAGAAATAGCAGAAAAATTAGAAATGACGAGTAGTGCGGCAACTCAGCTCGTAGATGGACTGGTAGAAAATGGCTATTTGAAGAGAAAAAACAACACCACGGATCGTCGAGCTATTCTCCTCGAAATATCACCAAAACACGCAAAGAAAATGAATGAAATAAAAGAAAAAGCGATTGAACGGTTTACTACTCTCTTTGGCGCCCTGAACGACAAAGAGCTCGCAACCTATATCAAATTACAAAAGAAGATTATCAATACTCCCCTATCCCGCAATGAGTAAACCTCTTTTCAATCTACAAAAAGCTAAAAAACCTGGAATATTCGGTTTACTACGACCGTATATTAAACCTATAGGCGTGCTCGTAATGCTCGCTGTCGCCAGCAGTAGCGCCGGCTTGATACTACCAAAAATCATTTCCCATGCGATCGACTCGTACATACACAAAACATACGATGCATCATTACTTTTATGGGAATTTGGAGGAACAATTGCCGCCATATTTGTGATCACCTACGTACAAAATATCGTGCAAACATACACGTCGGAAATGTTCGTAGCGCAGGCCATAGCCTCTCTCGCCTCTTCTGTCATTATCATTATCGGTGCCGCCATATTACTTTTCAGTATCAACTGGAAGCTCGCCATCGCAGTTATTACCATTATACCCATTCTAGGCACCCTCTTCTTTTTCGTATTCAGTAAGGTAAAAGTCCTCATGAAAAGAAGTCGTGAGGTCGTAGACTGGCTCAACAAAGTCATAAACGAAAGTATCTTAGGATCGGCCCTGATACGAGTATTGAACTCGCAGCAGTCGGAATATGAAAAATTCGTTACTGCCAATACCGATGCGAAAGATAACGGGATACGCATTCTCAAAACGTTCGCAAGCATGATACCAATCATCACCTTCGTAGCAAATATTGCCATGCTTGTTATTCTCGTTATGGGCGGACACTTCATCATCGGAGGAACGATGACGCTTGGCGATTTCACGGCATTTAATAGTTATGTTGCATTACTCATATTCCCTATTCTCCTCATAGGAATGATGAGCAATGTCATGGCACAGGCAACAGCCTCATATCAACGCATCGCAGAAGTGCTCCATACCAAAGAAGAAGAAAAAGTTGGCACCCTAAAAAAATCATTGAAGGGCAACGTCGAGCTCAAGGACATTACGCTTACCTTTGGAGAAAAACCGGCACTAAAAAATGTATCATTAAAGATATCAGGGAAGAGCAAAACGGCGATTATCGGTCCGACGGCAGCCGGAAAAACACAGCTCCTCTACCTCCTCATAGGGCTTACTCATGCCACGGCGGGGACGGTGAAATATGACGGTGAGGACATCGGTTCATACGATAAAGAAACACTGCATAGTCAGGTCGGATTCGTTTTTCAGGATAGTATTATTTTTAATTTGACCTTACGTGAAAACATAGCCTTCAGCGACACAGTGAAGGATATCGATTTGCAAAAAGCCATCGAGACAGCTGAGCTTGAAGACTTCATTGGGACACTTCCGAATGGGCTCGACACGATCGTATCGGAACGTGGATCAAGCCTTTCTGGAGGCCAAAAACAGCGCATCATGCTTGCACGAGCGCTAGCACTCAATCCAAAAATTCTACTACTCGATGACTTCACCGCGCGAGTGGATAATAAAACAGAACGCAAAATTCTAGACAATATTGAGAAAAATTATCCGGACATTACGCTGATCTCGGTAACGCAAAAAATAACATCGATCGAAAAATACGACCAAATAATTCTCTTGATGGAGGGCGAGATTATCGCATCTGGAAAGCACGATGAGCTCATCCACACCTGCCCGGAATATGCACAGATATACAACTCTCAAAAAAGCACCAGCCACTATGAATAATTATGCGTTGAATAAATCGGCAAAGGGAAAGGAGAAAATAAAAGTCTGGGCAACTCTCAGGAAACTTTTACCTCTTATGAAGGATGAAAAAAAGGATATATTCCTTGCGGGGTTTACCATGCTCATTAACTCAGGATTAACGCTTGTAGCTCCTGTTCTCATTGGTCATACCGTTGATACCTACATTCAGGAAAAAGACTTCCATGGTGTCTTGGTATACGCCTCCATCTTGCTCGGAATGTACATCCTCGCCATGATTGCAAACTACTTCCAAACCCTCCTCATGGGCACGGTAGGCCAGCACGTATTATTCAATTTACGAAACAGCATTTTTGACAAAATCCAGTCTCTTCCGGTAGCATTTTTCAATCAGAATAAAACGGGTGATCTGATCTCTCGCATCAATAACGATACAGACAAAATTAATGAGTTCTTTTCTCGAAGTTTAATTCAGTTCGTCTCAAGTATCATCATGATTGTCGGTGCAGGAATCTTCATCATAAGTATTAATTGGGAACTCGGAATCGCCGCATTAATTCCAGCTTTTACCCTCCTCATCTTCACTCGAATGATCTCGGCATGGATGAAGCGTACGAACGCAAAAAACCTCAAAAGCATCGGTGGAATGAGTGGAGAAATTGCGGAGAGCCTGGATCATTTCAAGGTAATTGTCGCGTTCAATCGTCGCGATTATTTCCGCAAGAAATTCAGCATCGTTAATGAAGCGAATTATAGCAATGCGGTCAGCGCAGGTATCGCCAACAACACACTCACGCCAATGTACGGACTTGCTTCCGGTGCAGCGCAACTCATCGTTGTCGCCTATGGTATCTACTTAATATCGATCGGAAGTTTCACGCTAGGGCTCTTGATTAGCTTCCTAACATACATCAGCAGACTCTACGATCCTCTCAGACAAATGGCTATGGTATGGTCGAACTTCCAGATGGCACTCGCTGCATGGGACCGTATTCATGATATTTTGATGCTAAAATCCAATCTCGTTGTCATGCCGTCTTCAGCACCGATTTTCAAGTTTTCCACAAAAACATCAAAACTATTCGAGTTCAGCCCGACGCTTCTAGAGTTCAAAAACGTTCATTTCGGATATCCTGACGGGAAGAAAGTATTGCACGATATCAACTTCCGACTTGCTCGTGGAAAAACATACGCTCTCGTCGGACCGACGGGAGGAGGAAAAACCACGACAGCATCACTGATGGCACGTCTCTACGATCCCACGGAAGGAAAAGTACTCCTCAACGGAAAAGATATGAGAAGCTACGAAGCGAGTGAGCGCGCAAAGAGTATTGGATTTATTTTACAGGAACCATTCCTCTTTACCGGCATGGTGCGCGATAATATTCTCTATGGAAACAAATCATACGATCGATATACCAACAAAGAATTAGAAAAGGCTATCGAAGATGCGGGATTGGGTGGACTTCTCAAGCGATTCAACGAAGGTCTTGAGACAAAAATATCAGCAAACGGCAATACGCTCAGTCTCGGCCAAAAACAGCTCATCGCCTTCATGCGAGCCGTACTGCGAGATCCTGAATTATTAATCCTCGACGAAGCAACGGCGAACATCGACACGATTACCGAGCAGCTTCTCGAAGATATCCTAAAAAAATTACCGGCAAAAACAACAAAGGTCATCATCGCTCATCGACTCAACACTATCGAAAATGCCGATGAGATATTCTTCATCAATGACGGAGAGGTCACGCTTGCCATAAAAGCCCTACCAAACATCTCACCCTGCGTATCGGCATCACTACACATAACTCGATCATTTCTGACAACAGTGACCGCGAGCGATAACTTCACGACATAAAGTTCTTTTCGTTTTTCGCATAAAAATCTCGTCTCTCTTTCATGTCCAAGTATTCTGAACTCAGCTCCATCGGGAATCGACATGAGAAATTTTTCCATATCGTCTTCGTTGAAAGATGGAATTAGCTCGCGCACATATGAGTCGACGTTAAGCATCGTGATCATATCGGCCAAGGTATATTTTTCGCCGCCTCGGGGAAAGAGGTCTCGTCGGTGATAGTCGTCCTTATTAAAGGATGATGGACTTCCTAAGGAATTCATAAGACATATTGATTATCAAGAATACACATTCTATGTAATTCTGAAGAAAAAGTCAATACTGGTTCACGCAAAAATCAGCTTTGGAAATGCATTACTTACCTGCTCGATACGATGGAACTTTCTTCAGAAGGGCAGACGGAAGCTCGGTAGCTCTAGCCGACTTGAAGTACTTCTTACGATACGTCGCATAAGGAAGAGGCCGCTTCTTGCCATTCTCGATGATGTAATAGAGGCCACGCCCCTCGAGCTTCAATATCAACCCATTCACGAGATTAACCGTTGAGGCACCCAAAACGATACCATTCTGCGGTGGTGGAGCGGGGACAACGGGGGTTAGTACCGGCGCGACCACAGGAACAACAGGAGCTACAACGGGTGGTGGAGGCGAGGCGACAGGAACTGAGACGGGAGTCGGAGCAGGTGCGGGAGCTGGAACAGGAGGCGGTGGAGGAGGCGCGGCAATAGTCCACGTAGCAGCAAGCGCGCTCGTGAGTGGAGTATAGTTTCCGAATGCATCACTGGCGATAACCTTGATGATATGTGAGCCAACTGCAAGCGAGCTCAGGGAGATAGGAGTGCCGGCAACTATTTCGGAACTGAACACGTCGGAGTCTTTTGCAAATTTATAGGCGGCTACATCACTGCCGACAACCGTAATGGTAGCCGAAGTCGAGGTCGTCCCGTCGGCAGGCGTTCCGCTCAAGCTAAACGCCGGAGGAGTAGCGTCTACCGTCCACGAGTAGCTCGTCGCCGTCTCGATAGGTTGAAAATTTCCAACATCGTCCTTCGCGATGAATTCAATTTTATGGGATCCATTACTCAGCGCGCTCGTCCCACTCAATACAAGTGGCGCACTCACCGGAGTCTCAGGAGAAAAATCCTCCGTTCCTATTATCGCATCTAGTCGGATTTTCGCAACGATGGGGCTCGTAAACACCGTAAATGTATCGGTTTTCACCGGTACACCGGTATTCCCCAGCGAGTCCTGGAATTGAGCAAAGACGTTCCTATCACCATCGGTAGAGCCACAGGCATTACTACCTGACTGAACATCGAAGGTCGTGATCGTGTCAGCAAAATCTATCGGATCAGAAAAATGAACTCCATCGCAAGAAAGTTGCACCTTCACCCCCGTCACGCCCACGCCGGCATCACTCACCGTAAGGGCTAGAGATGGCGCCTTGGTCTTCATCGGACTCGATGTCGTCACGGCGATCGTCCCAACAGGCGCCGTAGCATCCACACTCCACGTCACTACGGTTGGATGCAGCTGAACATTCCCGTGAATATCTTTTCCATACACCAAAAGTGTGTGCGCTCCATCTGACAGATCAGAGAGTGAGAGAGGCTTACTAACATCAGAAAAATCCGTCAATACCGCACTATCAATCTTATAAGCATAACTAACCACTCCATCGCCCGCCACGGTTATCGTAGCTACTTTATCCTTCGTAAAAACGCCAGATGCAGGCGTTCCGCTCAAGGTAGCAACAGAAGGTATAACATCATTTGAGGTAACAACCTCACTGTCAGCGATACCATTATTCACCATAAATCGTATACGAACATCAGACTGAATAGGTTTTGTTAATGCCTCCAAATCCGCATGATTCAAATCAACATAGAAGGCAAAAGAAGAAGGCGCAGGAGAAACTACCGACGAGGTCATATTCACACTCACACTCAGTGCGGCGGAAGCATCTCCATTGGTCGGAGCCACGAATGTCACTCCACCATCAACACTATACTCAAATTTCTTGAGGGTAACGGGTAAACCACCAATGGCATCCGTCAGGGTAAACGCAACTGCCAACTTGCCATTACCACTCACTCCGTCATCCTGCAGCATCGTACTGGTTATACCCGGAACGGTCGTTAAACCCTTCAGGGCATTATAGGCATTTATACGCTTACCGGTAGCAACCTTCCCTGACAGATGAGAATCAACATCCCCTGTCGCCAAAATATCATCGCGAACCTGCGCCATGGTTAAGTTCGCATCATATCCCCAAAGAAGCGCTGCCAATCCGGCTACATGCGGGCTGGCCATGGAGGTGCCACTAAAATACGCATAAGAACCTCCTGCAAAAAGCGAAGGAGGAACCGCTCCAAGAACGTGGACACCGGGCGCCCCAACATCTACGTTCGCCGCTCCATAATTAGAAAAATCGGCGATATTATCCGTGGAGTCCGTCGCAGAAACCGCAATAATATTGTTCAAGGCGTAATTGGAGGGATAATTCGGAGTAGCAAGATCGTCGTTATTAGAGCCATTATTTCCGGCCGCCGCTACGAATAATCCGGGAAAATCATGAATCGCGTCGTACTCTGCCTGAGAAAAATTCAAACCTCCAAAACTTGCATTCACTATCTTGGCACCATTTTGTTTGGCAAAGTTCAGTCCCTTGATCCAATCACTCGAACTCAAAAATCCATCTTTATCAGCAACCTTTATCGGCATCAGGGAAACACTCATGGCTACGCCGGTAACTCCGAGGTTATCATCCCCTTTTGCTCCGATGATACTAGCGACGTGCGTGCCGTGACCATGATCGTCAGTTGGATCGTTATCGTTCGCAGGGTCGCTGTCAGGACAACCGGTCTCAATAACGACACCATTATCATCCTTGCATCCACCGGCCTCACTGGAACCATTCCACAAATTAGGAACAAGATCTGGATGCGTCAAATCCGCACCGGTATCTAAAACTCCCACTATCACGTTCGATCCCTTGGATATACTCCAAGCTTCTGGGGCATCGATATCGACATCAGAAGCACTATGCAAGCTCCACTGATCCGCAAAAAAAGAATCATTAGGAATATACTGAGATGGCGTGGTGTCAAAAACTTTTCTCAAGTAATTCGGCACCACATACTCAACTCTCGAATCATCCTGAAGTCGATCGATTAACTGCTCGGTAGACTCGTTGGATTTCGAGGTAAGCAGCGTTACGTTTTGAGGAGTGATCGTATCTTCTTTCTTCAATCCCTCAGCAAAAACAAAAGAGCTCAGCGAAGCCTTACCACTCACCTGATCAATATCAATTTTCTTCTCTTTGAATTTAACCAAAACTTCTCCATCAACATGTGGCTCATCAATAATTACACTTGGAGATGCTACGACGCTTTGCAAATCCTGAGCCGCGACAGGTGCCACCATCAATCCGATCAGAAACAAACCAGTCAGAGCGCGTTGTGCCGAAAACCTGTTCCTTATTTTCATGGGGAAAATTAGAAAAACATTAGGGCATGATAATCCCATGATGCTGCCAAAAAGTCAACGAAACATCTCTCAGTAATTTCATATCATTACATAGAAATATTAGTTGACTTATGCAAGCAATAGGTCGTAGAATCACGACTCGACATACGAAATCACGATAAATAAATTTAACTTTATGGCAGAAGTATCACAAAAAAATGGACTCATGATAGAAAATGCAGAGATAAACGCGCCGACACAGCCAAATACGCGACTATTTGCTAAAAATGGCATAAGTCAAAGCGAACGAGGGTGGATATCCAAGGAAACAATTGCCCCAGAATTCAGAGACCGTCTAGTGCATCCAAACAGGAGAGAAAATGATGATGCGGTTTACTGTTACAAAAGCATAAATGGAGAATGGATACCGGAATTACGCACTGAAAATACTAACGCAGCTATGCACCAACGAATTGAAGATGATCTCAACAACTCAGCTAATCAGGTAGCAGGCGTTCTTGCACGAGGTACGGATGGGAATGAACTTATGCGGAGATTTCGACCAAAACCAGCTCGAGGCCGTTCAGCATTCTCAACAATTGTCACGATGCATAGTGATATGAATGATCATTTTGGAAGAGCTCATCTTGGCACTACAGATTCATTGCCTATACCAAATTCAACAAATTATACTCGTATCTCAGTTTTTAATGCTCTCAACGATAGAACCACTACTAGTGAAATTGTTCTCGAAACACTCAAGCCGGGAACTCGTGAAGATGATGAAAAATTTTCTATAGACTCAGTTATATTAAACCAACAAGAAATAGATTTTGAGGGTATCTCATCAGATAATCAAACATTGGCATTCTATGATCCAATTCGGAAGAAATGGACCGTTCAAACAATTCCATTTGGAATAGTTGGTATGCATCCATACGATGCCAGAAATCATTACATTAATGGATTTTTTACGGGAATTATCGCGTATGAAATTAATGGCAATGTATATGCATTTCGACTTGATGAACACATAAAGCGTGCTGTCAGGGATGCAAAAAAAACGCAATTTCCATACGTAAGTGAAGACATGCTCTATGCCATGGCAAAAACGCAACTAACCGCTGACAAGCGATGGGTTCCAAATGCCTGTCTCAATATTGACGATCCCGACACCGGCAAGAAGGGTATCGGCAATCGCCATTACTTTAGAATTTTCGCCGCGCCAACTCACCTCGGTCCAAAAATCGCGAAACCTGGAAAATCACGGAACAAGATGATGGGAGCCATCGGTACCGCCGCAGGCCCATACAAGGACAAGGATATGCTCAATATCGTATTACGAGGTTCACGTCCCGTGAATCCCGTATTTGCTGCAAATAAATACTCAGGAAGTTATCAGGGTCCAATGGATGACCTTCAGCCATATTTGATGAATGGATACGATGAAGGCCTCTTCAGCGTCGACACAAATCAAACCGTAGAGGGTCGCCGACTCCAAGAAGGTTCAGGTTGTAATTATATCATAGTGAAGTGTGGAAAAGACGGACAACAGCCAACAATGCTCATTCCGGATCCGAAGAATCATAGCGATCTTTTGCCTGGGATCACCTGCAAGTCCGTAGCAGAACTTGCCGAGTCATATGGATACAACGTGCAATGGAAAGATGTTCAAGTTGAAGATATGGAAAATGCCGATGAGATTCTCGCAACCGGAACAGCCATGAGTGTTCGCGGTGTCAATAAAGTCGATTGGGACACAGGAGAAAAAGACGAAAATGGTAATTCAAAAATGATAATGCAAACAATATTTGATCGTGGTAATCAAAAGACAATGGGAACAGTAGGTCAGCGTCTTTCGGACGACATGAAAAGAATTATGAGAGGTCAGCATCCAGATCCTAAATTTAATGCCTGGATGCAGAAAATAGAAAACTAGAAGAGAGTGATAGTCGAGACTAAAATGATAAAGGTCCCAATAGTATAAAACGTGAGGCGTCGGTCACGATAATGTTGTAGCCAGAAGTATCGAAAGGTAATGTGTGCGAGAAGGAAAAGTATAGCGTAGAAATATATATGAGCCACGAGCTCAAGTCCACTCATAGGTGATGCGCTATTAGAGGCGACACCATAGTCATCCGTATATCCTCCGTCCGAGTCGGAAATAGCTGCCGCGCGACCCTGCTTAGCAAGTGACATTCCTCGAACAGGACTTGCAAATGGTCGTCCAAACATCTGAACCACAATCGTGGTCTGGGCTCCTTGATATATACCATGAGACGTGCCGACACCAATTTCTGTAAATCGCTTACTCAAGAGGTTATCTCGATGTGCCGTACTCTGCATCCAACTCTCCACTACGCGCTCGGCCGAGTCATACTGCATCGCTAAATTTTCACCGGCATAGAGAAAATAATACTTCTGCGTATTCATAAAGTTCCATGGAGTTTTTCCATCGGGAGTCGTATGGGAAAAATACTGATTCCTCAACATATCATCTGCCTTTTCTTGCGCAGCCGCCTGTAATTTGAAAGAAACGGTTAAAGGGTTCACCTTATCAATCTCCCGTGCATGATTCGTCAACTCAACAATTTTTTCACTGGAAATAACACTCGTAAATACATCGCTCAGCTGAAAGGTAGAGGCCAAAAAACCTCCCGCAGGAAGCATCGAAACAATGAGCGTTAATTTAAGGGTGAGAAGTCCGAGCGCAACAGCGGTATATTTTTTAGAAAAAGCCTTCATCATGCAGTGTTTGTGTTTGTTGGATTCTATCGCTTCAATAGAACATTATAACACATACAAAGCTAAATGTCTATAGCCCAGCTTGATGCATCTCAATGATGAACTTTGCACCACGCTGACCTGGATTAGCCTTACTAGGCAAGCCTCCATGCGGCTCGCACTCGATGGTCGCCTCGCTCGGAGCCAGTCGCTCTCTCGCCGCCCCCAAACCAATCCCCGTACTTCCGGACCCGGAAACACCAAGCTCAAAAATCCTAGGAGCAATATCATCCGCCACACCCTTACCGTCATCAGAAATAGTTAATCGCACCCGACCACCCTCGATCTGCTCAGAATCCACATCTACCTCGCCCGCCCCACCTCGACCCAAAGCATTCTTAAAAATATTCACAAGTAGTACACCAAAAATACCCTCATGCATTTGAACAGAAAAATCATGGGGCAAATGAACAATAGGCATCCTACCGCTGCGACCAACCGCATAAAAAATAGCATGCTGAATAAATGGCTCCAAGGAAACAGCCGACGGAGCAACCAAAGAAGGGTCAACCCAAAACTCCATACTCTTCACGAAACATCCAATAAACCACTCAGCATCCTGAACGGTAGAATACAAATTAGCCACAGAAGGATAAAGACCTGGATCATCAGGGCACTCATTCAAAAGCCTAAAATAGCTTAAAAGAGTACTCAATGGACCCATAAAGTCATGGCGAAGAAATTGAGCTAAGAAAGGATTTTTCGATTGCAGCCGACTTGACTGAAGAAATGAATAAACCTCAAGAACCTCAGCCAAAGATGAATCAATAATATCAGCTGATGCTACATCAGCCTGCGACAAAGCCACGCCCGAAGCACGCGTATGAAACATACCCCTCAGGCGGGTCAGTTCACTCGTATGAAGAAGGGCAAGGACAGAGGTAATATGAGTTTCAATCTCGGAGTACTCATCGGGAGAAATATGTGGGAGAGAATTTTTGGATGATGCTACATCTGCCGAAGTTGTAGGACCCGTGGAAGCATTAAGCATAGGGATCATTATAACCAAATCCTCTCTTGACTACAAGAAGCCATTTTGGGATACTACACACGCCGAGCAATTCATACTCACCAGGTATGAATTAAAATATATCACTTTTAGCTTTAAAATGTTTCACCTGACGAGAAAAATTGATTACGGACTCGTTCTACTGCTCGAATTGGCAGAGGGGAGCGAAGACGCCATCAAAGCTGAGGCAAAACCCCTCTCGCTTCGCACGCTCGCAAAAAAACGATATCTCTCATTCCTTTTCTTGCAGAAAGTAGCGATGGATCTACGAAAACATGGCTTAATAGAAGCAAAAAGAGGAAAAGTAGGCGGATATTACCTCACCAAAAAACCTACGGAAATCACGCTCAAAGAGATATTCGAGGCACTAGAAGGACCCATCTCCGTCATGCACTGCTTGGGAATGACCGTCAAAGAAAATCTCGTTCACGAGGTTGGCTGTCACTCCCGCAAAGCACTTAATATGCTCAATGATGATATGAAACAGTCACTTAATAGAATTACGCTCGCAGATTTTCTCAACAACCAGTCCCCTACTCCCATTCTAACCCCTATACGACATGTCACAGCTCGTCATTAAAGATCTTCACGCCAACGTGGAAGACAAAGAAATCTTAAAAGGAATTTCGCTCACGATCAATGCCGGAGAAATCCACACGATCATGGGACCAAACGGTTCCGGAAAATCAACACTCTGTCACGTACTGATGGGGCACCCAAAATACACGATAACTAGCGGTATCATCACACTTGATGGAGAGGATATTACCGAATTAAAGCCGGATAAACGTGCGCAACTTGGAATATTCTTGAGCTTCCAATACCCACAAGAAGTTCCGGGAGTAAAGTACCCAAACTTTTTACGACAGGCAAAAAATGCGCTTCTCGCAGCCAAGAAACTACCGCCAGTCAAGATTCCTGAGTTCGTAAAAGTGGTAAAAGAAAAAATGAAACTCCTGAAATTTCCGGAAAACTTCATGGAACGTGCGGTGAACGAAGGCTTCTCCGGTGGAGAAAAGAAACGCGCAGAAATTCTGCAAATGGCCGTGTTTGAGCCAAAATTCGCCATTCTCGATGAAACGGATTCCGGTCTCGATGTCGATGCATTGAAGATCGTCGCCAAAGGCGCTATGGCCATCGCAAAAGAAACACAGTGCGGAGTATTGCTCATTACGCACTACCAAAGAATTTTAAATTATATCGCTCCAAATTTCGTCCACATCATGGTCGATGGAAAAATCGCCAAGACAGGCGGAGGCGAATTAGTAGAAGAAGTAGAGACAAAAGGATACGAGGCTTTCTTAACCACACAAGAATAAATGGCCACCAAACAACAATCACAAATCACAGAAGAACTTACCGATTACAAGTATGGATTTCATGATTCTGAAAAAGATTATGAATATAAATCCGGAAAAGGCTTAACGGAAGAAACAGTGCGCATGATTTCCGCCTACAAAAAAGAACCACAGTGGATGCTCGATTTTCGGCTTAAGGCCTACAAAATCTATCGAGAAAAGCCAATGCCCACGTGGGGCAGTCCATTCTTGCAAGAAATTGATTTCGAAAATATTCATTACTACATCAAGCCGACCGATCGCAAATCTCGCAGCTGGGAAGATGTTCCAGCGGACATCAAAAATACGTTTGATCGATTGGGAATTCCAGAGGCAGAAAAGAAATTTCTCGCAGGCGTAGGCGCACAGTACGAATCAGAGACGGTGTACCACTCATTACAAAAACATCTTGAAGAGAAAGGAGTCATCTTCGTCGATACTGATACGGCCGTACAAAAGTATCCCGACATCGTACGGAAGTATTTTGCAACCGTTGTACCAATTCGAGATAATAAGTTAGCGGCACTCAACTCCGCCGTATGGAGCGGTGGATCATTTGTCTATATTCCAAAAGGGGTACATGTGGAACTTCCACTACAAGCGTACTTCCGTATCAATGCGGAAAATGCAGGACAGTTCGAGAGAACATTAATTATCGCAGAAGAAGGCTCATCGGTTCACTACACGGAGGGCTGCACAGCGCCAATCTATGCCACAGACTCACTGCACTCAGCCGTTGTAGAAATCATCGTGCACAAAGACGCGCGCGTCCAATACACTACCGTTCAGAACTGGTCGAAGAACGTATTTAATCTCGTGACCAAACGTGCCGTCGCCGAAGAAAATGCAACGATGATGTGGCTCGACTGCAACATCGGATCAAAATTAACCATGAAGTATCCAAGTATTTATTTAAAAGGAAAAGGAGCACGAGGAGAAATTCTCTCACTCGCTCTTGCCAACAAAGACCAGCATCAGGATGCCGGTGGAAAAATTTATCATCTCGCACCAGATACATCATCCGTGATCAATGCAAAATCCGTAAGTCTTCATGGTGGACGTACCTCATATCGAGGCATGCTTAATGTCGCCCCAGGCGCAGAGAGAAGCCGTTCGCGCGTCACATGTGACGCGCTCCTCCTCGACGAGCAGTCCTCTACCGACACCTACCCAACGATGCAGATCGACGAGAACAACGTCGCCATCGCCCACGAAGCAACGGTTACGAAAATCTCTCAGGAGCAGTTATTTTATCTCATGTCCCGCGGTCTTTCCGAGCAAGAGGCGTCAAATATGATTGTAAATGGATTTCTCGCACCGCTTATCAAGGAATTTCCCATGGAGTACGCCTTAGAACTTAACCGCCTCATCGCCATGGAGATGGAGGGAAGTGTTGGGTGATTTTTGCAAAGCAAAAATTTGATCCCGCTCCCGTTTTTCTCACTAAATTATTATGACTCAACTACTCACCATACCGAAATCAGCCAAGCAAATCATCCTCCAAGATGTGCCCGGATCACATACGATTACACTGGAAGAAAGCGCAGAACTTCAATATGTACTCTCCTTCAAAAATACTAATCCTGAGGAAAAAAGCGTTATTACGTTCAAACTCAACGGCGACCATGCACGTGTACATATCATCGGACTTTTTGCAGGGAAAAATTCAGACACGGTGAAATTCGAGACGCAAACGATCCACAACGCCAACAATACATATGGTCATGCGCAGATCAAAACCATGCTCAAAGACAAGGCAACCTCTGATTATTTTGGGCTCATTCGCATTGAAAAAAATACCCACGAATCCGATGGCCATCTTTCTCACGACACGATGCTTCTCTCGAAACAAGCAAAGTCAAAGTCTGTTCCAGCGCTTGAGATAGAGGCAAACGACGTCAAGGCAGGACACAGCGCATCCGTAGGTCAGGTCGATGAAGAGACTATTTTTTATCTCTGCTCACGTGGGCTTAGCGAAGACCAAGCACGAGAATTAATGATAGAAGGATTCTTCGAAAGTCTTCTCGGACAAATAAACGATGACAAGATAGCCACACAAGTGAGAGAATCATTACAGAGCACTCTACTATAAAAGATATTTTCGTTTAACCCACATCATATGTTCATGCCAACCGTCTCGATAGAGAATCTCAAATCAGGTGAAAAAACAAAGTTCGAAATCAATGGAATAAAATTGATGATTGCGAACATCAATGATGCGGCTTATGCGGTACAGCGATACTGCTCACACGCGGAGTCCGACCTCACCGAGGGAAATCTTGAGGGATGCGTAATCGAATGTGCGCTTCATGGCGCCATGTTTGATGTTCGAGATGGAAAAGTTCTAAGCCTTCCCGCCACACAGCCTCTCAAAACATATCCGACAAAAATTGAAAACGGGATGATACTCGTTGATATTCCAGAAGTAGCTGAATCGGCATAATACATTCAAAATGATTGATCCACATCTCATCAAGAAAGACTTCCCCATCCTCTCGCGGATGATCGAAAACAAGCCGCTTGTATACTTGGATAGCGCATCTACATCACAAAAACCACAGTCTGTCATTGATGCGATTACGCGATATTACTCAAACAGTAATGCCAATATCCATCGTGCCATATACACCATCGCGCAGGAAGCAGATGACGCCTACGAAGCGACCCGCGAGTCGGTAAGGGCATTTATCAATGCGTCCTCGACAGAAGAAATTATATTCACACGCAATACGACAGAAGGAATTAATCTTGTAGCCTACACATGGGCGGAACAAAATATTCACGAAGGAGATATTGTCATAGTAAGTGCACTCGAACATCACTCAAACCTTATCCCATGGCAGCAAGTAGCCATCAAGAAGAATGCGAGACTTGCGGTAATTCCCCTCTCTCGTGACCCTGAGACTCCATACCTCCTCGACATGGAGTGGTTCAAAAAATATCTCATAGAGAATAGCACCTCGATCAAATTAATCGCCATCACGCATGCCAGTAACGTCACAGGAACGATTAATCCTATCAAGGAAATAGCATCACTCGTACATGCACACAGCTCCGCGAAAATTCTCATCGATGGCGCACAGTCCACCGCACATCTTCCAATAGATGTCCAAGATTTGGATTGTGATTTCTTCGCATTCTCTAGCCATAAAATGCTGGGACCAACGGGCGTGGGCGTCCTCTATGCCAAAAAACAATTACTGGAAGCGATGCCTCCATTTCTCTTCGGTGGCGATATGATTCGCGAGGTACACCAGCGCGATGCGACATGGAACGATCTCCCGTGGAAGTTCGAGGCTGGCACCCAAAATATCGCCGATGTAATCGCCTTTAAGGAAGCCATCACCTACCTCACCAATCTAGGAATGGAAAACGTTCGGCAACACGACCAGAAACTCATCGCCTATGCACGTGCAAAATTAGAGAGTATCAAAAACCTCAAACTCCATATTCCAAAAAATAACATGGACATGACCGGTGTAATTTCTTTCGCCATGAATGGAATACATCCCCATGATATCGCCGAAATATTCAACAGTGAAAATGTCTGCATTCGTGGCGGAAACCACTGTGCCAAGCCACTTATGGAGAGCATCTCTGTTCCAGCAACCGCACGTATCAGCTTCTCGGTTTACAATACCGAAGAAGACATCGACATCGCGATCGAGGCCATTATCAAGGCGAAAAAAATATTCAACATCTCATAATACAGCAACAACTCACCGATACATCATGGATCTCTACGCCGAAAATATTCTCGACCACTTCCAAAATCCGCGCAATCACGGACGTCTCGCTGCGCCATCAATCACGGTCGACGATGCCAATCCCCTCTGCGGTGACAAACTCATTCTCGATCTTATGATAGAGAATTCTCACATCAAAGAAATCGGTTTTGACGGCTCAGGATGCGCCATATCACAGGCTGCCATGTCTATCCTTACCGAGGAAATTCTTCATAAATCTCTCGCAGATGCAGAAAATTTCTCCAAAGATGAACTCTACAAACTTCTCGGCGTCGCGATCTCCCCCGCCCGCGTCAAATGTGCCCTCCTCGGATACACTCTTCTCAAAAAAGCTATTATTCTCCTTAAACATCAGGAATCATGAGCACCAGTAAAAAAATCTCCGCAAAGAAAACTCCAACGAAGAAACCAACGATAAAAAAATCAGTTGTAAAAAAACCAACCACGAAAAAACTCATCGTGAGGAAAATGGTTATCAAAAATCTTCCGGTAAAAAAAATTACTCCAAGTAAATCTTCTTCCAAAAAGCCATCGCCATCTGTTTTCGGCCCGGACCTGCAGAAGCGCATAGACTACGCCAAAGGCAACGGACCAAAAATGGCAAAATCATTCGACGAACTACGAAAAGAAAATCCGATGATGGAAAAAATCGGCGCGGCGCTCAATGAAATTCTCGACCCAGAAATAGGCATCGGTATTGTCGACCTCGGTCTCATCTATGGCGCCAACCTCGAGAAGCTTCCCGATGGTACCTACGACGCCGTGGTAATAATGACACTCACCTCCATGGGCTGCCCCGTCGGTCCCATGATCATGGAGCAGGTCCAGACCGTTCTTCCGCAACTCGTCCCAGAGATCACCTCCGCCTCCGTCCAAATCGTCTGGGATCCGCCCTGGGGCCCCGACAAGGTTAAGCCGGAGATTAGAGATATGCTGTTTGGATTTTAACACGCTACCCAAACTACCCTACAACGGACTCTCAATCCCCCCAATCTCATGAACTACAAACACACTCAAATAGGTTATCTGATGCTGGTCGTTACGCTGGCTGTGCTGGTATTTTTCACACGGATTCAAATGATGGCCCGCGCTGAGCCACCTTCGGTTGATTCAGGCTCAAATTTTCTCGTTACTGCCGTGATGGTACTCATTCTCCTTATTCTTGCTTCCTTTTATTCACTTCAAGTACGTATTGATGAAAAATATATACGAATCAAATTTGGCTACGGAATATTTCAGAAAAAGTTTTCGCTCAATGACATAGTATCCGCTAAAACCGTAAAAAATCGTTGGTATTACGGATGGGGAATACGAGGATGGCTATGGTCCAAGATGTGGATATACAATGTTTCGGGTTTTGATGCGGTCGAAATAAAACTGAAAAATGGTAAAACATATAGAATAGGCACCGATGAACCTAAAAAATTAGAACAAGCAATCCTGCATTCTAAGTAAGTCACGTAATCCCTAGACTCTCCCCTCTTCCCACGCTACTATACCTGCGCACGTAACCCAACCATCCTATGGCCGTCGTACCCGTACAATTAGGAGACCTCTCGGAAGGCTCAACATCAGCAACACCGGCAATGAAAATCGTAGTAGATCGCAAGCTCTGCATCGGCGCTGCGCCGTGTGTGGCGGTCGCACCGGGAGTATTCCAGCTCGACGATGAAGAAGGAAAGGCATATATCATCGATCCCGATTCAACAGACGAAGAAACGATCAAAATGGCAGCCGAGTCCTGCCCCGTTCTCGCCATAAAATTATATAAAGAAGGCAAACAAATATACCCACAGGAATAATTCAAAATCATAAGGGGAAAAACTTGACGCGCGGCGGAAAACAAATTCCACCGCATACACCCACTCGAAAAAAACGAGGAAAGAAGTAATAAAAATAAACCATATTCAAAGTCAACGGATTGTCGTAATGAGACCTTTTCATTCCTGAAAAATCAGGTATGCTTTTATGAACGTAAATACTACATGTAGTGGTACGAAAAATTAAGTCCCACTACATATCCAAATGCCCGCAAGAAAAACGTAGCACAATCCATCGACAACACTCCTCCACTTTTCTAAGATAGGCCTTACAAGAAGATGAATCATTTCTGACACGCCATGAATAGGTATGCATGGAAACGTTCAGAATGTGAAACTCTCTTCTCCTGTTCTTCTGTAGAACTTCTACTCCATTTTTATCTCTCTCTTACCCCCTTCCGCTATGGCTCAAACAAAAAACATCAGAAAACGCGATGGTCGCATCGTTGATTTCGACCAGACAAAAGTAGCGGAAGCTATCTGGAAGGCCGCCGAATCCGTAGGAGGAGACGACCGAACCATTGCCGACAAGATCGCTAATCAGGTTGCGGCGGTCATTGAGGTGTTTTTCAAAGGTCCAGAGGCGATCCCAACCGTCGAGCAGATTCAGGATCTCGTAGAAAAGATCCTCATCGAGGGTGGACACGCCAAGACCGCAAAAGCCTATATCTTATATAGAGCCGAGCAGTCACGGAAGCGTGAGCAGACAGAGACGATCCTCGGCAAGGGTAATGCCGACGAGAGACTCAACTTCTCCAACAACGCGCTCGAGGTTCTCAAGCGACGATATCTCTTGAAGGACGAAAATGGTAATATTATTGAAACTCCTAAACAGCTCGTCGAACGTATTTCTAACAATATCGCTCTCGCCGACAAGAACTACGGAGCAACGGAAGAAGAGTACCAGGCTACCGCCAAGAAATTCTACGACGTCATGGCTAATTTGGACTACATGCCGAACACTCCAACCATCATGAATGCGGGAACAGAAATTCAACAGCTCTCTGCCTGTTTCGTTCTTCCAATCCCAGACTCGATTGAGGGCATTTTCGACTCACTCAAATATCAGGCCATTATTCACAAGTCAGGTGGCGGAACAGGCTTCTCCTTCTCGCGACTACGACCATCGAACGACATGGTGAAATCAACAGCTGGCGTTTCTTCCGGCCCGGTTTCTTTCATGAAAATCTTCGATGCTGCTACGCAGGAGATCAAGCAAGGTGGCAAGCGACGAGGTGCCAATATGGGCATTCTCCGAGTTGATCACCCGGATGTTCTCGACTTCATCGTTTGCAAGGCTGATATGAAAACACTTACGAACTTCAACATCTCTGTCGGTATTACCGCGAAGTTCATGGAGGCGCTCAAGAAAGATACAACATACGATCTCATCAATCCACGCACCAAGACGGCCTGCAAACAGCTCCGTGCACGTGAGGTCTTCAACTTGATTATCTCTAACGCATGGCTCAATGGAGACCCAGGTCTCGTATTCATCGACAACATGAACGCCACCAACCCCGTTCCTCATTTGGGCGAGATTGAGGCGACCAATCCATGTGGCGAGCAGGATCTTCTTCCTTTTGACTCATGCAACCTCGGATCTATTGCCGTTAACAGATTCATCAACGCTGCTCGAACAGACTTCGACTGGAAGCGTCTCGAAGAGGTCGTCTTCACAACAACGCACTTCCTCGACAACGTGATCGACATGAACAGCTACCCGATTCCGCAGATCGCCGAGATGTCCAAAAACACACGACGTATCGGTCTCGGTATCATGGGCTTCGCAGACGCTCTCTATCAGATCATGATTCCTTACGACTCCGCAGAAGGCCTCAAGAAGGGCGAAGAGCTCATGAAGTTCATTCGCGACAAGGCTATCGAGAAGTCCGTAGAGCTCGCAAAAGTTCGTGGAACATTCGGAGCATACAAGGGCTCAACATGGGAGAAGAAGGGCATTAAAATTCGTAACTCCTACGTCACAACCGTCGCTCCAACAGGAACCATCGGTATGATCGCCGAGGCCAGCGGTGGACTCGAACCAAACTTCGCTATCTCATTCATCAAGAATGTTATGGACGGCACGGAACTTATCTATACGAACGCATACTTCGAACAGATAGCCAAGGAACGTGGATTCTTCTCAAAGGACCTCATGCTTGAAATCGCAAAGGTAGGATCCATTCAGGGCTTCGTAAATGAAATTCCAGCAGACATCCGACGTGTATTCGTTACGGCACAGGATATTTCTCCGGAAAATCATATCCGTATGCAGGCCGCCTTCCAGAAACACGTTTGCGCTTCAGTCTCAAAGACGATCAACTTCCCATACGCCGCTTCGATGCAGGATGTTGAGACCGCCTACATCCTCGCCTACGATCTCAACTGCAAGGGAGTCACGATCTATAGAGATGGTTCACGAGACTCTCAGGTCTTGAACATTGGAAAGGTAAACAAGAAAGAAGAACCAAAAGTAGAGAAACGTGTCGCCGAGTTCGTTCCGCCACCAGCTGCTCCGGTAGCTGCCACTCAGCCAACACTTCCAACCTACGCCACCGTCGGAGCAGGAGCAGTATCAACTTCATCATCGGAAGACGGCACCGCTACTCGATCCCACAAAGCTATCAAGACGAAGCACGAGCTTATGGCTGAGAAAGAATGCCCAGAGTGCCAAGGCCAGGTTCAGATCGCCGAGGGCTGCATGCTCTGCTTAAGCTGCGGATTTTCTGCCTGCAGCGTCTAAGCTTCAAAGCCACATCTCAAAGCTGAGTCATAGCAAGGACTTGCATAAGATAAAAAAAGTGATACAATAACAAACCTCGGGCTCAAGTTGGCACCGGGGTTTTGTTTCTCTCCTACTATACACAATCTCTATGGCAAAATACGGACCTGAAAGCTCATCTCGGTACGAAGACGGACCAAAAAGAAAAGATGGTACCGATAGAAAAAGTGGCATTACCGACGAACAGTTCGATAAATTTAAAAAAGGAGAAAAAGATGCCGAAACCATAAAGGCCGAGGCGAGAGACGTGAGTCTCATCCACACGAACATACGCAACCTCCTCGCCAAGGATCAAGTTTTGGGAAAGGAAGAAAAGGTTGCCTATGAAAAGGCTCTCGAGAAAGCAAGAATGGACAGCGATCCAAACAGACTCGCGGACATCAAGAAAGACATTGATCAAAACATCGACGCATCCCACAAGCTCCTTCAGAGTTACGTCGGACAGCTCGACAAGAACGCCGATCTCTTCGGAAAAGACAAAGCGCGCAACATCGACACGCTTGCAGACAAGAAAAAGGAGTTCAAGGAGGCAAATCTTGATGGAAAAAAAGAAGGTGCGAAAAAACTCGATGGTGAGATCAAAAATCTACGATCGATCCGGGACAACCTCATCAAAGTAATCGGCGATGGCAAGGGCGCCAAGGTCTACATGGACCGCTTCGGCAAGATGACCGAGAAGGAAAAAATCGATTATGTCGACGGACTCAAAGACAACATGGCCGCCTTCAAGAAGCTCTTCGAACAATTAAAGAAGACCGATATCTCCGACGATGATGAGCTGGAGAGCCTTTCAATTCGCTTCGGCGAAGCCACACCGGAGGGCCAGAAAAAAATGCTGGCCGAGATGGAGCAGGAGCTCAAGGATGGTGATGTAAAATCCGTAAAAGACGAGTTCAAGAAGTTCGCCGAACCACGTCAGAAGAAGTATGAAGCCAAGTTAAAAAAGGCCAGAGGTCTCAAGGCAAAAAAAGAAGTAGTAGAAGAAATGAAGGGCGAGATACGCGAGGAGGCCATCGCAAAATGGACCGCATCCCCTCTTCAAAGCCCCTTCGAAAAAAACATCAACGCCAAGTATATGGGCGAGGAAAAAGACGCAGCCAAGCTGGAGGCAAGTCTCGCATATATCCCAACAGCAGAAAAAACACTTCAGGGCTTCGAGGCAAAATTCAAAGCCGCTCCAGCAAAAGTTCAGGCTCAGTACGACTTTTATAATGTGAATTACTCGGGAAACGAGAGTCAGAAGGGCAAGAAAGAAATCGCGGCAGAATGCGAAAAACACATGGAACTTATTGGAAAATGGGACGCAAAACTCAAAGACGCCGTAGGAAACAAGCTCGTAAGTGAGATCAGTGCCGGAAAGTATAAAGACAAGTTCGCCGGAGCTACAATCAAGGAGAAAGAGGCCGCTCTCCAGAGCTCAACCCTCGACGACCCACGACGAAAAGAATCTCTTACGCGCTTCAACAAGCTCCCTGCAGGCGATCAGCAAAAGCACAAAGAGTTCTATAGTTTGCGACTACGTGACCGAATAGCCTTAGTGGACAATATCGAAAACGACAACCGTGATCGAAAAGAATTATGCGAAAAGTACAACGACAAAGTTCAGGAAATGGCCGATGGACGGCTTCTTTCTCCAAAAAGCGTCAAGGCCTACCAGCAGTGGTTCGCCTCGCTTGAGACGACGGACGAGATGAAAGAGATGCTTGAAAATTCCGATCTCGACGACCCACGTCGCGACAAAGTTCTCGAAACCTTTGAGACTCTTCCGGAATCCGAGCGAAAGAAGCATGAGTCTATTTTTATGAACCAAGATCTCTCCGAACGCATCCAAACGCTTTGCACGATTTTACCGGATGGCGGCGCCACATTAAAAAACTCCCTCAACGGTATGCAAGAAGCCAAGAGCCAGATCGACGAGATGCAGAAAAAGACAGAGCTAAAGGTAAAACTTGAAGACGCCATGAAGTTCGAGGGACAGAAAAACTTCCAAGCCGAGTTCGAGGTCCGCAAAGATATCGCCAAGCTCGATCCGGAAGATGAGATTAATAATGGTCGCCTGAAAGAGCTTCAGATAATGGTAAGTCCAAACGCCGAGTCAATTGGCAAAGCCATCGATGCATCGAAGGGAAATAGCGCCATGAGAGATCAGCTCGAAGCAAACGCCGTTTACCTCCGTATGGCACATGACATCAAACAGCATGAACTACTCACTCAGGAGCGCACATTCGATCAACGAAGCGCACTCCATAGTTCCACAGAAGACAAGGACTTCTCAGAGGACTTCGCAGACTATACCGATGGCGAAAGTGTCGTAGACGCACGTACCGGACGTGCTCAGGATGCCGTCGTCTTCAAGATGACCGACTTCCAGAACCTCAACCGAGATCAGATACATCAGAAGAAAAAAGCTCTCAAGCAAGACCGACTTATTACGGATGAGACTCAACGTGGAAAGAGATACAACATGATCGACAAAGACGGTCAGCAACTCGACAGTACCAAACTCGAGAATCGAGCAAAGGCGCAGTCCGCTCAGATCACCGCCGCTATCGTGAGCCGCATCACCGGTGGCAGCCTCTCGGAGCAGGCCAAGATGGAGGCGCAGAAAGCCGTCGAGGAGATTCTTCTCGATAACAACAAGTTCAGCCTGGATGTTGCAGCGTAAGCGAATATCATCCAGCTCTACACACCCACCACGCCAGCAAAACGTAATACCCAACGACGACATATTTTGTCATGGGTGGCACATCGAACACGCTAAAAGGAAGCCACGAAAAAAAATGAATGGCAAAGAAGTACCACGATACAAATAAACTCACGCCGCGAGCCAATACAAACGCCAACGGATAGAGTAAGAAGCTCAAAACAAACACTCCGGCCCCAATCGTCATCGCGATTGGAATAAACCACACGAATAACAAATTAGTAACCAATCCAATCAAAGGCAACTTTCCAAATGACATCGTAACAGGCAACAAGGCGATATATACCGCAAGCGTTCCGGCAAAAGACTCTATCAATCCCGACTCGCGCTCCGGAAACCATTTCGCAACTACCGGCGAGACGTATATCACCCCCACGGTAGCGAAAAAAGATAATTGGAAACCTTTATCAAACAGCAGCATAGAAGGATCGTACAAAACCATGGCAAATCCGCTCCATAAGAGAATAAGGGTCATATCCTTCACTCGGCCCAGTCCGGCCGCCCACACACCCAAAAAACCCATAATCGCCGCCCTCACCGCCGACGCCTGAAATCCAACAAGTCCGATAAAGACTAAGAGCAAAAATCCAAATACGGCAAATCTCCATTTTCGCCGTACCGGAATCACCGCCACCCCCAACTGCAACAAGAGCGAAACATTATATCCGGAAACGGCAAGAATATGCGATAAACCAGTCCTTCGGAAATCCCCCTTCACCTCATCGCTTAGCCCTCTCTCCCCTCCTGCCAGAATCCCCACCATAAAAGCGCCGACACTTTCAGGGAATAACCCCTGCATTCGAACAACGAAATATCGGCGCACACTCGCCAGTATTCCGAAAAACCCTGTCGGCTCATGTACCGAAAGAATCTTCCCGGGCTGCATTTTCACATATGACGTCTCGTACCGAATATCCTCAATAATTTTTCCTCGAATACGTACACTATCCCCTCTCCATAATTCCATACTCACTGGGACAGAAATTTCAACATCACCCAAGCCATCAATATTCACCGTAATCCTCTGCCCAGAACCCGCCACCTTCGGATCACTCGTCAACTTTCCCTCAAGCTCTACCTCACCTAGACGAATCACCCTCTGAACCGCATCCTGATGCCTCATCGTCACCCAACCACTTCGCGCGTAGCCACAAAAAAATCCAAAAAGAATGAGAAGAAAAAGATAAACAATTCCCTTTCTCGACCAATCAAACCATCTATAGCAAATCGAGAAAAACATCACGCACAGCACGACCATCATGCCAAAATACATTCCTTCATACCATCCTATTACTCCGCAGAAAAAAGCCATAAAAAAAGTCCCCATGGAAAGAAATTACCATGGGGACATAACATTTTTCTGACACCAACATACTCCAAAGAGCTTTAGAAAAATTACTTCTTTGCAGCAGGAGTTACTTTTTTCACTGCAGGGGCAACATCCTTCACCTCAGGAGCAGGAGCGCTATCGGCCCCAAGCGTTTGTTGTCCGGAGAGTCCACCAAGCATCCCAAAGAGGTCAAACTCGGTTGAATCAGCAGGAGCAACGGCCGTAACCGCCTTCCCAAAATTCATATAAGACATATCAAGATTAATATTACCCTTTCCGCTTGATTTGCCATCATCGCTCAAGACCTTATCCATCTTGAGAGAGAGAGAAACTCTATTCAAAATTTCCCCATCTACAGAAACCCAGTAGGTCAAATGACCGCTGAAATTAGCCAAGAAGTCATCGAGTTTCACGAGATCATCTGCTGTTGGTTCGCTTCCCTTATCCTTGTTAAATTGAATCATGAACTCTCGAAGTTTCGCATTATCTAGATCAGCAACATAGCGATAGCTATTCAAGCCTCCGATCGTATCGGATCCATCATAGGTAATATTTTTTACATAGCCACTAAGGTTCTTAAAAATATTTTCTGCATCCTTGAGGCGCTGAGCTGTAGCATCACCACTATCAGCTACGACAGGAGTCACAGGAGCTGCGACCACTGGAGTCGGAGTGGTGCCTTTTGCTGATTTTGTTGACGCTGCTGCTGGCGCTGGCGCCGCAGTCGTTGGAGTAGGGGCAGCCCCACCGAGATACGTATTTATGAGAGACTGCGGAAGAGGAACCTTCCACCACTTACCCAAAGCCTGTGCAACGTACTCTTTTGGAATTTCGGCAGCAGGGCCTGTTAAACCATTAAGAATGGCGAATACAGACTGCTTATTGGCACGCAACTCCGTATCGAGAGAGTACTTATCCTGATTAACCGTCATCGTACCCTTAATCTTTGAATTAAGAACAGGTGCAGCAGGATCGCTTGTCACATCGCCGTTAGCAGAAAGATCAACCGTCATATTCTGAGCCTTTCCCTCGGTATCTTTACCCAAAAGCGTGGCATCAAACTTCAACTGATACTCAGCCGACATCTTCGAGGCGAAATTCGTAATACCCGCCTGCAACATGGCTATTGGTTCTTTCGTAGGCTTCGGAGAAAACCAGGTACAACCAGACAATCCAAGTGCCAATGCCGCCACCGTACCAATCGCTAATACTTTTCTTGCGTTATCTGTTCGTGACATAAGAAAAAATAAGAATATAAAAAGGAAATAAGCCTTCCGATCTTACCACAATGCGAGAAATTCTCAACAAATGTACAAAAAAGATTATTCAAGTATAATGCAAGCTGTAACATTCATAACAATCACTTTCATGACACTCAAGGAACAACTTCAGCAAGATCTTATCGCGTCGATGAAGGCAAAAGATGAGGTAACTACCGGCGCCATTCGCTTGATAAAAGCGGCTATCCTCCGCCTCGAAACCGCAGGTGAGAAAAAAATCGCTACCGACGAAGACGTTATTCAAATCATTGGAAAAGAAATCAAACAGAGAAAAGATTCCATCGAACAGTTTGAAAAAGGCAATCGTCCGGAACTCGCTGAAAAAGAAAAACTCGAGATGGCCGTATTGGAAAAATACCTTCCTGCTCAACTTTCCGAAGAAGAAATTCGCACCATCGTCAAAGAAGTAATCACCTCAACCGGCGCCACCGGCAAGTCAGATCTCGGCAAAGTTATGGGCGCTCTCATGCCACGCACCAAAGGCAAGGCCGACGGAGGAATGGTAAACAAGATCGTACAGGAGCTCTTGAGCTAAAATTACGTAAGAAGAAACGGAACAAAAAAAGAGGTGAAATATTCACCTCATTTTTTGATTGTTCGTATAAAAATCTTTAAACCTAGTACATCCCCTCCATACCGCCCATTCCTCCCATGCCGCCTCCGTGACCTCCGGCGGCAGCAGCCTCCTTCGGCTCAGGCAACTCAACGATTGCAGCCTCCATGGTCAAGAATGTCGAAGCGATAGAAACCGCATTCTGCAGCGCAGAACGAGTTACCTTCTTTGGATCGATAATTCCGTCTTTTACCATATCGACGTACTTGCCGGACATGACGTTGTATCCAACTCCTTCTGCGCCATCCATAATCTTCGCGATGACAACTTTTCCATCCTGACCAGCATTTTCAACGATGCGCATGAGCGGCTCCATGAGAGCAGCCTTCACGAGCTCGAAGCCCGTCTTCACATCACCGGAAAGTGCAGAAGATGATTCTGCAGCCTCAAGCGCTCGAAGGGCATGGAGCAATGCAACGCCACCACCAGGGACAATTCCCTCTTCGACCGCTGCTTTTGTCGCCTGTACGGCATCTTCCAAACGATGCTTCTTCTCCTTCAGCTCGATCTCTGTAGCGGCACCAACTTTGATGACGCCAATACCTCCACCAAGCTTCGCCAATCGCTCAGCAAACTTGTCCTTATCGAAGTCAGATTTTGACTTATCGATAAGAATCTTGAGCTCTGAAATTCGTGACTGAATCTCCTCCTTATTTCCCTTTCCTCCGATGATTGTTGTATGTTCCTTGTCCGCAACCACACGAGTACTTCGTCCGAGGTCGGCCAATCCAGCCTCCTCAAGTTTCAAACCAACCTCCTCACTGATAACACGTCCACCGGTGAGAGCAGCAATATCTTTCAAGATCTCCTTCCTTCTCTCTCCAAAAGCCGGGGCCTTAACCGCGAGAACGCTGAACGCACCACGCAACTTATTCAATACGAGCGTAGCCAAAGCCTCGCCTTCAATATCTTCAGCAATAATTACCAACTCTTTTTTTCCACTCTGCAAAACTTTTTCAATGACCGGAAGAATATCCTGAATTGAGGTGATCTTTTTATCCGTTAAGAGAATAAAAGCATCATCATATGACGCCTCCATTCTTGCAGGATCCGTAACGAAATATGCCGAGATGTAGCCATTATCGAACTGCATACCCTCAACAACTTCTTTCGTCAGGCCCATCGTCTGTGCCTCTTCTACCGTAATAACACCATCGCTTCCTACCTGAGATAGAACCTCAGCAATCAACTCACCCATCTCGGAATTCTGAGCGGAAACCGTTGCGACCTGTGCGATTTTTTCCTGAGAATCACCAATCTGAACAGCCATCTTTTCAAGCTCTTTCGTCACATCAAGCATGGCAAGCTCCATGCCAGTACGAAGCTGCATCGGATTAGCACCTGCCGTAATATTACGGATACCTCCCTCGATCATCTTCCATGCGAGAAGTGTTGCTGTCGTCGTACCATCACCCGCCACATCATTCGTCTTCGTTGCTGCCTCTTTGACGAGCTGTGCGCCCATATTTTCATAGGGGTCCTTGAGCTCGATCTCCTTCGCGATCGTCACACCATCATGAGTAATTACCGCAGAGCCATACTTCTTATCCAAACCCACATTTCTTCCTTTCGGACCGAGGGTAATGCAAACCGTTGATGCGAGCTGGCGCACTCCGCTCAAGAGCTTGCTTCGTGCCTCATCTGCGAAAATAATTTGCTTTGCCATAAAGTATAATAATTAATGATGAATAAAAAACGGAAACAAATACAAAATTTTTCTTCGAAAAATTCTTTAGCCTACAATCGCCAAAACATCGCCCTGATTCAAAATCAAAAGCTCTTCACCCTCAATCTTGACCTCGCTTGGGCCATATTTAGAAAAGAGAATCTTATCTCCAACCTTTACCTCCATGGCCAATCGCTTGCCCTCATCCGTCATCTTGCCCGGACCCACAGCTACCACCTCGCCCATCTGCGGACGTTCCTTGGAAGCCGTCGCCGGAATAAAAATTCCTGATTTCGTCTTCTCCTCACCGACATCAGCCTTCACGATAATATGATCTTCCGTAGGTTTAAGTTGCGTAGCCATGTGATGAAATTGTTAATAAATGCATCTGGATGCCAATTGTACAGTAAAAAATCCTCCAGTCAATAAGGGTAATCAGAGGACCAGTGGCAAGAACTTGAGGAATCCTGCCTAAAGCTATCCATCATCTAACGCATAGCATCACAAAAAGGCGAAGAGAATGATTCCTCTTTTTTTTCTTTTGCTAAATTAAAGCTTTACCCCAAATTGTGCCTCCATATACATCCTAAGCGTCTTAACATCAAAAGTATCATTGAGCGCTTTAGGCGAAAAAGTAATCACCCCCCTGTAGCCATAATGACCTGCCCTATTAGCTAAATCTTTAGCGTGGGCAGACCCGCAAACTAAAAATGTCATGTTACTTGGAGAGGAAAATTTTCCACTCTCGCCCAGATATGCATCCTGCAATCGGCCTAGCCATAATTGATCTCTAAGATGAACCAACATATCTTTCATAGCCTCATCCATAGAAGCATCCATAAGTCTAATTAAATCTCTCTTTGTAATTTTTCTAGATGATAACTGCCTAAGCTCAGCCTGCATCTGTTCTCTCTTCTCAGGATTTTGCATCATCTCTTGAAACATGAGTGCCAATTTCTTTCCGACATATTGAAGCGTATGAGTATTCTCAAGTCCCAGCGTGTACACCTCTTCACCTAAGGCACCCTCAAGTGCCTGACTACTCGACAAAATCTTCCCCTGCTTAATGTCTTCTCTATAATCACTAGCAGATTTTTTTGGCATATCAGCACCCTGTCGAACTTCACCTTCAGCGCCCTCAAAACCCACAAGAGAAATCATTTTTTTCAACTCCATCAAGGCATCAAAATTATTTCGAAGTATCCCAGCGTCATAATGCATCTCAGGCAATAGAACGAGAACTGGCCCTTTTTTGGCAAGACTTTGATATGTAACACTACCATGCTTTTTTAATACACTAACAGCTTCCAAAATATCCTTTTCCGAAACATCATGTTGCTCCATCTCCCTAATTCTAATAGTCTCTTCCATGACTCCGTATACACCCATCTTACTTGCAGCCATCTTCTCTCCTTCATAGTTTAAAAAACCTTCCGTTTTTTTATTTTCCACAGTCGAATATCTCCTTCGTAAGCCAAATTGATCAATAGACCGTTCGTCAATTTGCAATGCAAATCCAACAATATCTGAAAGCTTAGAACAAGCTACTCTAATCGACGCGCTATTTAATCCATCAAGAGATTTAACCGTAATATCGATGAGATCCTGAGATTCCTTCAAAATTTTCTTTCCCGTTGGGGATAATTCCCCATTCGTACCAGAGAAATATACCTTAGCTTTTTCTGCGAGAATATTTTTTGCCTCGGCCTGCTGCTCTGTTATAAATGCAAAAAGGTCGGCCCGTGTATTAATTCCTTGATCGTTAACACGATCAATGGTCTCATTCCTGAGGTCACTCGCCTCCTGAGAATCAATAACATTTTTACGGTTCACGGCAATGATCTGAGATTCCTGACTATCTGGCATTATGAAATTTTGTCTAATAAAATAGCAAGATTCGTATCTTCATCGATCCTATTTGCCTTTTCTAATTTCATACGAAGCAACTTCTCTGCGTTTTTTTTGGCGATAGAAATGATTGGCTTCGTTTCATCCATGATAAAGTCAATAATAACCTGTTCTAACCCAACGAGACGCAAAATTTCAATAAACTGATCATTGCTAAACGATGCCCATTTCTCTTGCAATTTCTCCTGAGAATTCCGAGCAAGACTCTGGAAAAATGCAGTTTGTATAAGGAAATCCCAAATAATTTCTTTATTCATAAGCTTTTGTAATATTTCACTACAACAACGTCGGCGTCCCCAACTTATTATTCATACACAAATCCAACGTATACATAAGATCCTCATTTTGCTCGCCTACAGGTTTCTGCTTTTCACTCGTATGGAGCCAGGTGATATATCCTCGATCCATTGCTCGAACCTCATCGAAGGTCTTCCCCTTATATTTCCCAAAGGCAAATGTCGTCATCGGAACCGGAGCATAGGTTAGCTCTAACATCTTGCTAATAACATCATCATCGGTAGTGCATGAAAATTTTTCCTTCACGACATTCGTCAAATGGTTAAACAATGCCTCGAGCACGAGCACATCCCCCATCGCATCATGCGCCGTTACCTGAACCGTATTAAGATGCAATGAATAACGAAGGTACTGCAAATTATACTGATCGCTCTGAATCAGATGCTTCGACACGCGTAACGTATCAATATAGGTACTTATTTCCACTCCTTCATTTTTTAAAATTCCCACATCAAACGGAGCGTTATGCGCCACGCAAATGGTCTCACTCAGAAGTTGCACGAGCTGAGTGTATTGCGCACTGTCGGCAAAGGCCGGCTTGTCCGCAACCATCTCATTTGTAATGTGATGAACCGCCATTGATCCATAAGAAATGGCGACAGGTGGCTTGAAATAAGCATTCACCTCCTCGCCCGTTAGTCCATTTTTGTAGGCTAACTGCACCAATCGCGACTGTGGTTCTATGCCGGTAGTTTCGGTATCAAGAAAAAGTGTTCGCATGAGGAGAGTTTAAAAACTAAAACGACTTTAATCCGCCGTAGCTTCTCTTCTCACCTCTCGGATCACGTTAACCTTGATAGGATTTGGGTGTTGGAAATCACGTTCGATCTTGCGAGCCACATCATGGGATAATCTCTTGGAGCCAAGATCGTCCAAGTCGTCAGCGTTTACAAAGATTCGAACTTCATTTCCGGCCTGCAATGCATATGCCTTCTTTACACCCGTGAAGGACATGCAAAGGTTTTCGAGCTCCTGCATACGACGAATGAAGGTATCTAGATTTTCTTTACCGGCACCTGGACGACCATTCGCGATTAAGTTCGCAGCCTCAACAAGCATAGCTTCAACAGATTTTGCCTCAATATTTCCATCATGCGCTTCGATCGCATGAACGATATCAGCCGTGAGACCAAACTTTTTGGCGATCTCGGCACCAATCTTCACATGGTTTCCCTGAATCTCATGGTCAACCGCCTTTCCAATATCATGGAGCAAGCCGGCCTTCTTGCAGACATTCACGTCAGCACCAAGTTCAGCAGCCAAAGCACCAGCGATGAATGCAACCTCCATAGAGTGTTTCAAAACGTTCTGACCATAGCTCAAACGGAACTTCAAGCGACCAAGCAACTTGACCAAGTTAGGGTGAAGTCCGGTAACGCCGGCATCAAACACCGCCTTCTCACCAATCTCCTTAATAAGATTATTAACGTCTTCCTTTACCTTCTCATAAGTCTCCTCAATTCTGGCCGGGTGAATACGACCATCAACGATCAAACGCTCCAAAGTCATCTTCGCAATATAACGTCGAATCATATCAAAACCACTAATGACGATCGAACCCGGAGTATCATCAACGATGACATCGATACCAGTAATCTGCTCAAAAGTATTAATATTCCTACCCTCACGTCCGATAATTCTTCCCTTCAGATCATCGCTTGGCAGGTTAACGATCGTAACCGTAGACTCAGAAGTCACATCGGCCGCAACACGCTGAATAGCGTCAGCGATCAAATATCGAGCTTTTTCCTGAGCTTTTTCCTTAAGTTCTTTCTCGGACTTTTCAATTTGAGCCAAAAGATCTTCTTTTGACTCCTCCTCAACCTGCTTCAAAAGCATCTCCTTCGCCTGCTCCGGTGTAAGGGCGGCAATCTTCTGAAGTTGCTGAGCCTGTGCGTTGTATACTTTTTCCACCTCCTCGCGAATCGTCTTCACGGAAGCAATTTTTTGCTCGAGTTCAGTCTTGGCCTTCTCGGTCTCATCCATCTTCTTATCAAGAGACTCCTCCTTCTTCGTAAGTCTCTCCTCCATTTTCTGAAGCTGCTCATGTTTCGCTCTCTCCTCTCGCTTCACCTCTTCCTGCATCTTGATGGACTCAGTTTTTGCCTCCATCACCATCTCCTTGGCCTTCATATTGGCCTCGTTAAGCATTCGCTCGGTCGCATCAGCGACCTCGCGATCCTTCTTCGTCAAAAAAACTTTGCGTATAGCAAAACCGCTAGCGCCTCCTATAATCAGCCCGACAAGGGCTAGTAACAATGTTAATGCGTCCATAAAAAAGTAAACGTTAGATCATATAGAATCTTGCGTTCACATTTATATACCTACATCAAAGACTACACGCTCCGGCCGAGAATTTTGGTAAAATCTCGTAAATCTAGCCTGGCTCGAAATGCGTCGCCTTGCAGTGAAACATCGATATTTGAAGCTAAACGGATGTGAATAATGGTCATTTGATTGAGAAATGATAAACGTGAAACAGTCGTAGGGTACCAAATTTTCCCTCCCCCGTCAACGCTGGCACCCCTCAAAGCTGAAAGATACAAAGTCTGTCAGAAAAATAGCAAGAATTATTCAACCAAAAGTCAGGGAATTGTTAATTTCAGGGTGTAGCCTTGAGATACTTTTTTATATTTTAAAGCTAAAAACATGAAAAAAATAATTTCACCCGTAGTTCTCACTCTTCTTATAAGCCTTCTCCTTCCCTCCTTTTCGCCTGAAGTCAAAGCTGAAACAAGCTGCGGAACAACAACTCCACAAGTTACTCTCAGCGAATTCAGCTTCAACAACACAGTGAATGACTTTGTGGAACTGACCGTAATAGACGATGGAAATCATGGATTAGGACAAATTTTGGACAATTATGCGATAACTTCTATAGACGCAAATGTAAAAAAGATTCCTACCATGACTGTCAAGACGGGTGACAGATTGAAGTTCGACGATATTCCCAACCTTACCGCTACTACCGACCAGCTCGTCCTCACTCATAATAACGAATATATCGATGCTGTTTGCTGGGCCAGCGCTACTCCGACTGATCAAGAAAAGAGCGACTTTGCAAAGCTAACTGAATCAAAAAACTGGAATGGAACCATCGAGACCTGCCTCTCAAGCATCAACCTCGAGAAGAATACCAGCTTCAAAAGAAAACCAAACGCCGATACGAACTCAGCGACCGATTGGGAAATACTATCTCCTACTTCAGCTACGCCAATCACCACGAATCCAGTCCAACCAACAACAGAATCAACCGTATCATCCAACTCACCCGTCGCGACAAATGAAATTATGATCAACGAATTTCTCCCTGACCCCGAGGGAAGCGATGATGGCAATGAGTGGATCGAGCTGAAAAATACGAGCGATCATGCCGTCTCTCTCCTTGGTTGGCAAATCGACGATGAAGATGGAGGAAGCAAGCCATACGCACTTGGAGACATTACCGTTGGAGCCGAGAGCTTTCTTCTTCTGAAAAATGATAAAACAAACATCACGCTCAACAATTCGATTGATGCTGTCAGACTTCTCGATCCATCCGGCTCAGAATACGAAAAAATCCCTTATACAAAAATTGCATCCAATCAGAGCTGGGCCCGCACAACATCCAATCAATGGAAGCTTACTAAAACACTCACCCCGGGAGAGGAAAATATTCAATCAGATGAGATTACAGACCCTTCGCAACTCGCGCCCATCGAGCAAGGAACGCAAAATACCACCATTGAAACCGTCGATCCCACAGTTATCATCTCAGAGATCCTACCAAATCCCACAGGAACCGATAATGGAAATGAGTGGATAGAGATTAATAATAAAACAGTAAATCCCGTGTCGCTGGGAGGATGGCGAATTACCAATGGCACAGGGAAAACATTTGTCTTCTCCTCGAGCACGATTATCCCGGCAAATGGATACATCATTCTTACGGACCAGGAGACAAAAATAACGCTCAAAAATTCCGCCGATCAGATCGAGATACTGGATCCAATGGGGCAGATACAAAACTCAATCAGCTACGAGGATGCACCGGAAAACACCTCATTTGCCGAGATTGCCACTATTCCCTTGCCGGAGGAGACCAAACCACAGATATCATTTATGAACTGGCTCATCCCCACGGCACATGCCCAATCCTCAAATAGCGCAGAACAAATAATCGATGATGACCGAGAGACATCATGGGAGTGGACACAGATGATCACCAAGGGCGAACCAAACCCAACGTTTCTAAAAATAAATGGAGTGGTAACCCATGAACCAGACAGTACAAATACGTTCACCATCAAGACATCCAAGGAGGAGCTCTTAATCTCGTTCGACCCAAAGAAAACAGATAGGGAAATACTTACATCGGCGCTGAAGCTTGGCGCGACATTGCAGATAAAAGCCATAAAAAGAAGCGACGGAACGTTCGTACTCGAAAATTACACCATGCAAAACAAGCAACCATTACAGGATGGAACCTCAAACACCTTGAATTACAAAGCACTCGTAATCGCGGGACTACTATTGCTAGGAGCAGCTACGATCACAGCAAAAACGTATCTGAAAAAAACAGAATCTATAGATCATCATGATCTAACTGCTTCAGAAGGGGTCGATATTCAGCCTCATATATCTCTGACATAGCGATAAGGAGTGTAAGCACCAACGGGCCAAGAACAAGACCAGGGAATCCCCAAACATAGATACCGCCGATAACACAGAGGAATGTAAGCAGTGAGTATGTCTTCGCAGATGAACCGATAAGATAGGGCAAAAGAAAGTTATCAATAGTACTAACCAGGAGAATACTCCATGCAAAAAGGAAAACCGCCTGACCGACACTGCCGGTAAAAAGAAGGATGAGAACGGCTGGAACCCATACAAAAGCCGTACCAATATAAGGCGCTAGAGCAAAAAACGCCATGACCGTACCCCACAGAACCGGCTGACTGATGCCGACGAGCGCAAAACCAATTCCACCCAAAAAGCCCTGGACGATAGCCGTAAAGAAGGTGCCATAGAGCGTAGCATTCGTCATGGTTCTGAGGCGGCTAAATAACTTCTTCTCATAAGGCTCAGGAAGCGGACTCAGCGCCATAATTTTTTTCACAATAATTCCTCCATCTTTAATGAAGTAAAACATAGCAAAAAGCATAATCAAGAAGTTCACAAAGAACCCAAGAATGCCGGTAACAAATCCCTGAACCTGAGAAATAAGAAGACTACTAATATCTTTTACGAAGGAGGTGATCTGTCCGGAAATATCCCAACTCGTAGGATCAAAACCGGGAAAGACGCGAGTATACCAGTCAAAAACCGGACCGCTATGTTGCCACTGAAAAAGTGGGTCTAGAAAGCCCTGACTAAGCTTATGTTGAAGTAAGATATACATATTCACCGCCTCACCAGCGAGGAGAAATACGAGGACGATAAAAGGAACAACGATCAAGAGTGTAATTAAGATACAGGTGATAAAAGACGCGAGCGCATCATGTTTTACATGCTTACGCAAAGCCCTATACACCGGATGAAAAGCCGTCGCCAAAACGGCGGCAAAAATTAAGACGGTTGAAAACGGTGCAAGCAAAATCAGGAGATAATAAAGCGCAATAAGAAGACAAGCGAGAAGGAAATAAGCAGGAACCGCGCTAATCTTTAACGTGCTGTCATGAAATTTTTTGCGAAGAGAACGTTTTTCCATAAGAGAAAATAATACAAATTAAGAGGCAAAAGTGATCCAACCACAAAATACCGTTACGACACTAAGCCAAACAAGATATGGAGAGAGGAAGAGAACGGCATACCTCGAACGTCTCCAGGATATCAGGGCAATGGCGATCATCAAGACGAGAAGCGCCAAGGCAATAACAAAAGAAACGTTCACGATATAGAGTCCGAAGAAAAACATACTCCACATGACATGAAGAATTCCCGCAAGAACAAAAAGCCACATAAGAAACATTCGTGGTCGATATGACGCGTTCCAAAGGACAACAATAGACAAAGCCACAAATCCAAAAACGCCAGTAAGAATATATTCAAACGTTAAACTGGAGAGTTGATAGGTTGTAGCGGGAAGAGAGAAGTACCAGAGCTGAAGATCGATAAAGAACGAACTCAGTATCGAGACGAGAACAACGCAGAGGCCAACGAGAAGAATCGAAAGTGGAGATACTGCGTCGAGCCAAGCGAGAAATCCTCCTGATCGACGAAGCGGTAAAACTTTCTTTCGTAAACTAGACGTCTTTTTCGCAACAGACGTTTTAATTTTTGTAATACTTCGCTTCGCAGAAGCACCCAAAGGACGCTTTCGCAGAAGTGCTGCTTTCGCAGACTTCATTTTTTTCGACATAATAAAATAGAGTGAGAGGGGTGTCTCAAATATAGCACACTCGCATATTCACATCAAACATCCAAAAAAGACCAATCGGAAACGCTCTCTTTTTGCAAAAATGAAAAGACCACAGAGGGCTCATCAAGTCCAAAAAAGTATCCAGGATGGAGTAGAATTCCATGTTCCCGTAGCGCCTCGAGTACGAACTCATGCTCATCTTTCTCTCCAATAGTTCTCACTCCATAGAAACCTCCTTGGGGAACAATAGAGTACAAACTACGCGCCGACTGAAGTCGGCGCCCAATCTCTTTCCTATAATAATCCAAAAAATCTTTCCCCTTCTCAAAAATATACGGTACGGCAAACTGCATCGGCTCGCTTGTAGCGAGAAAGGTATCGGCGATCGTCTCAAGCGCAGCAACAGCCCTACGAACCAAGCCACTATCGCCCGTAACAACCATCCAGCCAATCTTCATTCCAGGCAGAGCAAACATTTTAGAAAAACCATTCAAGGTAAAAACAAGTGGGCACGTAGCGAGCTCATTTCGCTGAGGCAGCGTTCTTGCATCCCGCAAATCACCATTATCTTCATAGACAAACTCACAAAAAACTTCATCAACAATAAGTGGAATTTTTTTAACGGTCGCTAAACTGGCGATCACCCTCACCTCATCCGTAGAAAGTACGTGACCGGTCGGATTATGAGGAGAAATCAACGTGATAGCGCGAGTTCGAGGAGTAATGCCACTGATCAGCGAGTCCATATCTACAATCCAACGCCCATTATCAATTTTGAGATTATAATAGGTAAGCGTAACTTCTGCGAGACGAGCGATATACTCGAAAAGCGGATATGCAGGCCTCGGAACAAGAATTTCATCACCAGGATTTGCAAGAAGCTTAAAGAGGTAAAGATACGACTGGCTCGTCCCCGGAGTAATAACAACACGATCAGGAGAAGTATTATCATCATAGTAATCAGCCACCGCCTGTCGGGCGACCAGTTGGCCTTTTGAATCAGGCTCATACTTCTTCGCCTGGGCCAGTCCACTCATGACCGCATCATGCAAAACATCTTCCGGGAAATAAATCCCCGCATCATTGACGTTCGCGCTCGCCAAGTCATAGAGAGGTAACCCATTTTTTTCGCGCATACTTCGCAGTCGAGCAATATCATTAGGCTCTCCAGCAAAATCATCCATCGATCTGGCAAACGAAAAATCCATACAGTAAAGGGAGAAAAACATACACAACCATAGTGTGAATATGATAGACTTTCAACATGATTATGAAAAAAAACCACCAAATTCGCATCTCCAAAAACATTACGGCACTTATTATTTCAGGCATCATAGGGCTCACTCCTCTCATGTCACTATCAGTCGAAGCAGCAACGACAAGCGGCGATATACCGACGACCGGAGCGATATCTGCTCCTCAAAAAACAACGTCTCTCAGGGAACAACTCAAAATAAAACGTGCGCTCAGAAAAGCGGAACTTGAGAAAAGACGCGCAGCAAGACTCGCAAAATCCCGGGTATCATTCGTACCTCAAACAGGTTTTGACGAGTATCAGCTAGCAAGTCTCACGCAGGACACCTATGAAAACTCTCCCAAACCAACGAAAAAAACAGGACCGACCTCATCTTCTATTGATACATCATTCTTCGCAAACATAGAGCTCAGCGAGTCGGCGCCGACGAAGTTTTTTCAAGATGAAATATATATCTTGAGTGGGAAAATCACCTCGCCCGCAAAAGTAAGCACCATGTTCGCCTTCCTCAATTATCAGGACGAGGCACAGAAAGAACAGTTCAAGAACTTTGAGACCGAAGCAAAAAACAATACTTTTTCTATTCCCCTTTATCTTAGCGACGAAGGCAGCTACTCGCTTGGCGTCGTGCCGGGGACAAATGGAAAAAGTAGAATACAGGAAATTAACGTTGCGGCTATAGGAACGACCGGCAGTGATGTCACCTCCACAAGCAACAGCGCAGCACCTCACGTCTCGTACGATGCCGCCACCGACAAGAGCTCAATCGGCTGGACAAGAAGCGAGGATGGCATATATCGAGTCACATTCGAGCAAGGATCAGAAAAAGTAACATATATCACAAGACAAAGTGTCTCATCTCTCCCTATTCGTTACGCAGATTTCAAAAAATTCAAACCGGGAAATATAAATATCAAGATAGATGTACTACCAAAATCACTTTCAGGATCATGGAAAACCGTAGGGTCGACGACAACACCTATCGCCTATCATGGCTTCAGGGCAATCGAAAAAAGCGCCGTAGATGTTAGCGGAAGTTTACCGGCAATCATGAACAATCTCTCTGCAATTACTATTCAGGGAACCGCTCTCGTGAATATAGAAAACGAGGGTTACATCACTAATACACAAGGACTAACGGAAAAAGTAACACTGCAAACAGATCATCCACTCGTAAATTCGCCATCGCTCTCGATCGCAAAGGGATCAACATTCTCTTTCTCTTACATGCCAAAAGTACCAGGACGCTATATCGTCGAGATAAATGACGCCGAAGGATCCGCTGCTATCAACATCCCGGTATATGTCTCCACTGGTACCCCTCTCATTCCTGACTACATCGATTTAAATGCGACGATGAAGGTAGTAAAAAAACCTACAGATATAATCAAGGACCGAGAGTATATCTTGGGACTTATCAATGACATCCGCACGGGAATGGGAAAGCAAAAAGTTACACTGAGCGCACCACTAAACTCACTGGCACAAAAACATGCAGACGACATGGAGGCTCGAAACTTTTTCGGACACGTCAATCCCGACGGAGCCTCGCCGGATGATCGTCGAAAGCAGGCAGGAATATCAACAGAGGTAGGAGAAAATCTCGCCTACTCACCATCACTCCTCTCTTCAATGCAGGGATTACTACGTAGCCCCATTCATCGTGCAAACATCCTTGCCGATACGTGGACCTCGGTAGGAATTGGGATTTCTCAGGATACGAGCAAAGGCGAGCTGAGAGTCGTTCAGGAATTCGCTCCAGCACCTCTCACCAACGAAGGACTTGCAAGTCTCGAATCAAACATTCTTTCAACGATAAATAGCACACGAAACTCATCTACGATTTCCAGTCTAACGGAAGACGAGACACTAAAAAATCTCGCTCAAAAATGGAGCGATCACCTCGCGAAAACTGATGAGTTTGGACTAACAACAAAAGACGGCCAATCACTCTCTCAGCTTGTGGAAAACGCAAATCTCCAATCTACCGTTCAGATCTTCGTATTTAGCACCAATAGCACGAACAATTTAGCCTCTCGCATTCTCGAGCCTTCTTCCAGCACAGAATCAAAATGGAATAAAATCGGACTGGGCGTAAGTGTCACACCGCTTGGAGAAATTAAAATCACAACCCTCCTATCAAAGTAAACAAGCTAAAAAACTTCCAAAAAAAGTAAAAGTAACTACAATACATCCACGATGGACTTCAAGCGCCGTACATATCGAAGCGACCGATTAAATACCTTCGCCGTCAGGCACATACGAGATCGCCAAAAGGATTCGAGCAAAATCCTTGAGATCCTCAAAAAAATATTCTCCTATAAGCTTCTCACGCCGAGAAATGCAATTATAGGAAGTATCATAGTTGCGTGCGTACTGCTTTTTATGGCTTACAACCTTATCCAGGGAGTGAAGTTACGAAATGTCGTATTCTCATTTGGCAAAGATCTCGCAGAGGATCAGTACGGGCACACCAATATCCTTCTCCTTGGAACAGGCGGCGGAAATCATGAAGGTGCAGACCTTACAGACACGATTATATTGGCAAGTATCGATCAAAAAACAAACCAAGCAACGCTCCTTTCCATCCCAAGAGATCTTTACATTGAAGACCTTCCAAACAAAAAATTCTCAGGAACCCGAATAAATAACCTCTATCACATCGGAAAAAACGAACTTGGAGATGAGGAACTTGGTTTGAAGATGCTACGAGATCAGATCAAGATCATCACCAATATGGACGTCCACTACTTCGTGAAGGTAGAGTTTGCGGGTTTCAAGGAAATGGTAGACGCTCTTGGTGGAGTTGATATCAACGTTCCAAATACCATTATTGATACAGAGTACCCTATTGGAGAAAGCCAAGGATATGAGACATTTGCACTGCAGGCGGGAATGCAGCATCTAGACGGAGAAACGGCATTGAAGTATTCACGCAGCAGACACAGCACAAACGACTTCGATCGATCGAAGCGCCAACAGCTGGTGATCTATGCCATGAAGGAAAAAGCGGAAAAAATGGGGATACTAAGTGATAGCGGAAAGGTCAAATCACTCTATGACTCACTCGGTAAATACATGGAGACTGATCTTTCAGTCAGAGAAATAATCACACTCGCTAAAATCGGTACGCAAATCAAGCAAGACCAGATAGCCACATACACCATACATGACGACCCAACAAAATGCGGCGGACTTCTCTACACTCCACTGCGAGAGCTCTATGGTGGCGCCTCTGTGCTCATTCCGGCAGCTCCGAAATATGAGGATATTCATCGTTTAACCGATATCGTTTTGAATCATCCTGAATTCAAAAACAGCAATATCAAGTTACAGATTCTCAACGGAACAAAAGGGCTCGGAATCGCCGCAGAAACAAAAATAATTCTCAACAGGATCTGCCTCAACGTTGCGCGATTCGGCAATGGTCAGAGTAAAAATGTCACCAAGACCACCTACTATCTCAAATCTGAAATTCCGCAAAGCGCTCTCGATGCTCTTCAGGAATTAATTCCCGGAGAAATATCACATACACCACCTCAGAAATATCTCGATATTCCCTACGCAAGTGAGGCCCAAATTATAGTGGAAATAGGCCAAGACTACCTTGCTCACAAGCTGAAAGATCCCTATGATGGCATCGTCGATTTGATACCAAAAGCAACGAGTGCGCCTATTACAGGAGAAGCCACAGGAAAAACCGCCACTACAACGACGAAAACAGCTTCAGGATCCAAAACCACCCCGGTAAAAACTACCTCACCTACAGCCACCAGCAAAGCCAGCACCACAACCACCAAAAAACCATGATACCCAAAAAAGAAGGCGGCGAAACCATGATTCGACTCCAAAAATACCTCTCGGACTGCGGAATCTGTTCTCGCAGAAAGGCGGAATATTACATCGCCAATAACTATATTACCGTGAATGGCGAAAAAGTCACCGTCCTCGGAACGAAGATAAATCCCGCAAAGGACGTGGTACTCTTCCAGCAGAAAAGGGTAAATCCCCGCTCCAAGCACTACTACATGATTCTCAATAAGCCGGAGGGTTACACCTGCACCATGGCAGAACACAAGTCAGAGAAAAATCTCTCCTCACTCCTTCCAAAAGTTCATCATCTCTATCCCGTAGGTCGACTTGACCGAGATAGCGAGGGCTTACTCATACTCACAACCGATGGTGATTTCGCACAAAAAATCATGCATCCAAAAAATAAGTGCGAAAAAGAATACTTCGTCATCGTTATTGGAAATGTTCTCGATGGAGATTTAGTAAAAATGCAAAAAGGTATGTTAGTTCCACTTGAAGAAAAGGGCGATATCAAGAAAAAAATGGCACGAGTAAAATCAGCAAGTATTATCAAACGAGAAACCGGACGTTCATATATTTCCATAGTCTTAGAGGAGGGACAGAAGCGACAAATTCGACGTATGTTCCAACATCTCGGATTCCCGGTACAATACCTCAAGCGAGTTCGTATTGGCCAGATCTCACTCGATAAGTTACCATTAGGAAAATCACGCGATCTGACACCAAGAGAAATAAATTCGTTAATCGCATAAGACGTACTACGTCGAAGCCTCAAACACTCTTACTATAAAACGTATGTTCGCATCGCTCATTTCCTTCTACCTCGCGACACTCATACAAAACCTCCCGCAGCTCACCACAAATGAGATAAAACCATCTCAGTTTCAAGATATTCTCACAGCAAGTCCGGTTCCTCAAGCGATCTCTCCATCGGGTCCAAACACGAACGATCTCAACATCCAGGCAAGTGCCTATATTGCCGTAGACCTCAAAAGTGGAAAAACACTCATTCAAAAAAACATGAAGGAGCAGCGCTCCATTGGTAGCATCACGAAACTTATTACGGCGCTCATCATCCTCGACGAAAATAATATTAATGACGTAGTGAAGGTTCCACTCGCAGCAACCACGATCGAAGGATCAAGAATTTGGCTTGCTGAAGGGGAAAAAATAACAGTACGAGATCTGCTGAGCGGTATGCTGATTCACTCGGGCAATGACGCGGCCTACGCGCTCGCCATATACAACGCCGGAAGTGTCGAAAACTTCTTGGGGAAAATGAATGACAAGGCCAAGAGGCTCGGACTTACGCAGACTCACTTTGCTAATCCGGCCGGACTCGATCGCGACGGCAACTACTCCACGGCCGAAGATATCGCCACGCTCGGAACATTCGCCTATCGTAACGCCTTTATCCGAAGCATCGTAAGCATTCCATCGATGACCGTCTCTTCCGTAAACGGACAGTTTAAACACGAGCTCAAGAGTACCAATGAACTTCTCGTAAAAGACCCTCGCGTAAAAGGTCTCAAAACGGGATACACGCTAGAGGCCGGCAAGTCTTTTGTAAGCGTGGCAGTAGTGGGACACGGATCCCCTATTCTAACCGTCGTACTCAACAGCCCTGACCGGTTCAAGGAGACAGAAAGTCTCATCGACTGGTCGGTAGCAAATTTTATTTGGTAATTTATTGTATCCTATGGGAAATCCACTCAATATCATTCAGCCACTTTCCATCTTCACCGGCCCACTTCGTCAGTTAACACTTATCATTGGATCAGAGATTTTTACCTTCATCCTCGCCCTTCTTCTGGCTCCGCCCTTTATTCGATTCCTTCACTCTCACAAACTCGGAAAACAGTTGCGCATCAACGCTACATCCGGAGAGAAGGCAACGATTTTTAACGAGTTACACGCCAAAAAAGCAGGTACACCAACGATGGGAGGTGTACTGATTTGGGGATCAGTATTAGTAACGCTCGGATTCACACAGCTCCTCCAGTGGTTTGGCGTGATTGACCACTCCCTCATTAATCGCAATGAAACCTGGCTCCCGGTCTTCACGCTTGTCACTACGGCACTCCTCGGACTCATCGACGATTACATCAACGTCAAAGGCGAGTCCAAAGGCCTAAAGGTAAAACCAAAAATGTTCTGGCTTCTCCTATTCGCCGCCATGGGCGCTTGGTGGTTCTACTCCAAACTCGGAGTGAACTCGATTCACATACCATTATTAGGAAATATCAATATTGGACTCTGGTATATTCCCCTCTTTATCTTCGTCATCTCGGGCACAGCGAACGCCGTGAACTTCACCGACGGCCTCGATGGTCTCGCGGGCGGCCTCCTCATTATCGCCTTTGGTGGATTTGGCGTTATCGCATTCGTACAGGGACTCTTCATCCTTTCAGCCTTCTGCGCCGTCATCGTCGGCGCCCTGCTCGCCTTCCTCTGGTACAACGTTCCTCCCGCCAAATTCTACATGGGTGACACCGGTGCTCTCTCGCTCGGCGCCACGCTCGGCGTGATCGCCATGATGACCAACTCCGCCATTGCCCTCATTCTCATCGGCGCCGTCTTCGTCATCGAAACCCTTTCCGTCATCATTCAGCTCACCTCCAAAAAATTCCTCGGCCGCAAAGTCTTCCTCATCGCCCCCATCCACCACCACTTCGAAAAACTCGGCTGGCCCGAGGCCACGGTCGTCATGCGCTTCTGGATCGTTGGCGGCATGCTCGCCGTCTTAGGCGTCATCCTGAGATTAACAGGAGGGTTTTAAATAGAGAGAATGAAAAATAAGTCTCCCAAAAAAGATTACATCGACGAGTACAAAGACTGGCAGGACAACCAATACAATCCCGGCCACTTTACCGGTGGCCGCACTCCCATCTGGCTATCTCAGCCAGGAAAGCCAAAATTGCTAGGCACCGTCTTCGTTATTCTCGGTCTTTGCTATGGAATCTGGACAACCTATACGATAATGCAACTATTTCAAGTAGGAGTAACAATGGAAGAAACCTTCTCAGCTACTTTTTCAAGCATCCTTTCTATCTCCCTTTTTGCAGCAGGAATAATGATGATAAAAAAGGCGAACAAGTAATTCCAGAAAATCGGAGTTCTTTTACTATAAAAATTTGACATAAAAACAAAAATAGATAAAATACGCATTCATGAATACACTCAAAAACACTCTTGCTGCTATTGCCATAGTAACTATGCCAGCCGCAATAAGTTGTGCAAAATCAGCAACAAATTCTACGGCAGCGGAATCGACACGGGCAGAGTCAATGCCCGGCACACCGGGAAAAATTATAAATGCCAGCGCCTCTGTCACGATTATCCCCACGGAAGACAATCCATCCCAAAAAGTTCTCACGGCCGAAGAGAAACAAATGGCAACAGAGTTCGCACATGAAGTAACGAATCTCGAAGCCACGATACTACAGCAAATTGGGGCGATATTAAAAGAACAGTGCAATAAGGATATATGGCATCTCTTCGCGGAATCGCATGCCGAAGAGGATCCAGAAGGTCACGTAACCCTAAAGGCTAAGGCTATGATCGAGCTTAAAGCCAAGCCCTCGGAGGAGGTAGAAAAATGTATGGCAGAAGTACTTCGACAACTAAAGAGAGAAGTTCGCAATAAAGATAATATGAAAAATCTCGAATGTATTTTATCTGATGATTCCATACAAAAAGGAAACAGCGAAGAAGATCCTCGCCTCAAGTCGAACCTATATTACAAACCGGTTGGACTAGACTGCACGGTAAACTAATCCCTACTCAACTGTAACTTCGGAGGTAGCTGCGTATCGTCAAGGACATCACTCTGATCTGTCGGGACTTTAACAACCTCAGGTGCCTTGTTCGTAGTATCAGAAGAAGTTGGTTTAATTACAGCCACAACAGGAGTTTCTCCCACTTCCTCAGATTTCGGAACAACACTCACTGGATTTTTGAGCGCAACATACTGAACCTCCAAGCTCGACCTTCGAGCGGAAACATCGGCATCGAGCGCCAACTTTTTCGATATCTTCGCAGCGACCAACACATCTACATCTTTAATGCGTTGTCGGTATTTATTGAGTGCCTTCATATAGGCATCCTTCAAACCCTTGTCCTGAAGAACCTGTGCCTCAGCCAAAAACTGGGACGCCTGATCGAGGGCTACACTTAATTTCTGCTCTTCCGGAGCATCAGCAAAATCTCTCTCCTCAAGGGCAACCTTCACGTCATACAGACTTGAATCAGGTTTTGCGGACAACAGTTTCGATCTCGCAGACTGGAGAACAGCCGCCGCTAATTTCTTCACGTCGTCATTTTGGATACCATCAGCCTTGCGAGCAGTTGTCTCTAACTGGTTAAACGATGTTCGCACCTCATCGGCTTTTACATCAGCTCTTCCAAATACTTCATAAAATGACTTCTCGGCAATATTCAGCTCCAATTTGAATCGTTCGTTATCATCAAAAGCAAGAAGCAAGGAGGCGTTCTCCTGAAGAGCTCCAAGAGGCCCGGCCACTACGCCCTGATTCTGATTCTGAGCATCATCGATAAGTTGAGCGTCCTTCTTCAAATTCACACTTACCCATTCTTTTTCCGTATCCTTCAGCTGGATCGGTTCGACACGACTCTTTGCGACACTAGAGCCCACAGCAGCATCCGCCACCAACTGAAATCCTTTCACGACCGTCTTTGCCTCTACTACTTTTTCTTCAGGCTTCTGCGGAAGTGAGACGTTCACCGCATTCTGAAATACCTGCACCTGAGAGGTACCATTTTCAGAAGAAACACTAAAGGTTGCTCGCTTAGAGGCAGAAGTAACGAGATCATTCGCTCTTACCTTGAAATCAGAATTTTTCACAAAATCAAACACGCTCGACCAGAGCGTACCGCGCTCCAAATCAAGTTCTACCAAGTGATCAATACCAAAGTTCTCCGAACGAAGGGACTGGAAAGCCACATCAGTATTCGCAAACAATCGAGTAAAACTCTTATCAAAATACTTTACCTCCACGCGTCCGTCATCACCCGTGCGTAACTCATCACCTTCCTTTAACTCAAACCCTTGCTGAGCCGGTGAGGTCTGTCCATCACGAACCACCTGAACATTTCCAGAAACTTCATGCACCACCGTAAACTCCCTCGCATACGTCACCGGAACACGGAGCACATAGGCGAACAAACTCAGGGCCAAAACACCCCCTAATGAAAAACTTGCGGTGAGCTTCTTGACCAATCCTCCACTGAACCAAGGGGCAAAAGGTGAGTGGGCTGGCAAGGCATATAACTTTTCTCGAATAATCGCGCGTCGAACAGGACTTAAAACAACCTTCTGGGATGAGGTTCGTATCCAAGAAATCAATCGATCGAGTAAATACGACTCATTTTCTACATCTGCCTCTCCAGGAATAGCATCCTGAATTCGCTCGAACATATGCGCACGAATTCGGCTTTTCGCATCACGACTCATAGGAGAAAAATGCGTAGATTGTAACGCGCGCAAGCTTTCGCCGAGCTCCAGGAGGGTCGCCTCCATCTCGATATCAAGTCCACTATCATCCGTATTGTTGTATCCAAAATTGTTCATAACTCAAAACTTATAACGGAGGAAAGCCAAAAACGTTACCAGATCTGCCCCGGAGGGGTAGATCCTGTTCCTGTACCCGATTCCATCTTTAATCCCATATCTTCCAAGGTTATCTTTAGAGCCTTCAAAGCCCGAAACTGTAATATCCTCAAAGCCCCCTCGCTCTTGTCGAGCAGCTTTGCGATCTCCTTATTGGAGAGCTCATTAATATATTTCAACACCAAAACCTGCTGATAGTCATCTTTTAACCCCTTCAGAGCTTTTTGAAGCATAGTACTCTCCAGTCCCCGCTCAGTAACGATCTTAGGATGATATTCTGCACGATACTCTTGATACTCCTCGGTGATCGCCTCGATCGTCTTGTTCGAGCGATAGTGATCCACGACCAAGTTGTGAGCGATACGGAATAACCACGAAGAAAAATTATCGACATACTGTTCGTACAAAGATGCAAAAGCGTCCTTGTCGCCCTGCTTGGTCTGTTCAACAAGCTCCTGAATCTGAGTCTCGGTCATCATAAAAGAGGTGTAGGAATTGAAACGGAGTGGCAGACCTAGGGATTTTTATCCCATTATAAAGAACTCCAACGCCTTTTCAACCTCTTTCTTGGATCCTACAAAAATAGGTGAGCGCTGATCTAAATGTTCCAGTGGCTTATCCAAAAGCGACATCGCTCCATCGCTCGCAGCACCTCCGGCCTCGATCATAAGAAAACTCATCGTTCCACACTCGTAGAGGAGTCGCAATTTTCCATTAGGTTCATCGCTGTATCCGGGATAGGTGAATACGCCTCTTCCTTTCACGAGAATATGATTCATATCCGGAACCATGCCGCCCGAGTAACGTAACGTATACTGATTCGCGAGCCAGTAATCGACCAACGCCTTGTACTGGGGATTTTTGGCGCAAGCTCGTAAATTACCCGGAGCAAAATATCTTCCCTCATCGTCAACCTTCATTTTTTCCTTCTGTAACTCAAAACCGCCGCTTGTAAGTAAATATTGATGCGTTCCCTTGCCGGCAACCGCCACGAATAGTGTCGTGCGTGGACCATAAACCGCCACGACCGCAGCGCGCATCTCACTCGCCTTTTTTCCGATGAATGAGCCCTTCGGGTAGATCGCGATAATTGTCCCAACAGCAAAATTCACATCAACCAAAGATGAACCATCCAGTGGATCAAATGCGACAGAAAAATCACCATCTGCATGCAACTCCTGCTCATCATCCAGCTCCTCAGAGGCGATCATGTGAATACTTGGAAGCTTTTTTAACTCAGCAATAAGAAGATCATTAGAGACGACATCCAACTTGAGCTGGCTCTCTCCGAAAACATTTTGCGTGCCGGCATATCCAAGTATCTCACCCGTATGCACCACATTAGCGATATCAAAAACACCCTGAGCGCAGCTCATAACAACGGCATGAAGCGCATCATTGACGCCCAGTATCTTCAAATGTTCATCAAGCTGCATAGTGGTGGTTTTTTAGAAATTAATCCTGAGTGACGGTTGCGCCTGCCTCCTGTGCAACATTCTGTTCCATATCTGAAATATATTCGCCCTTTGATGCGAGACTATTCATCTTTGCACGATGTAAAAATACCTTCTGAGCAGCCGCTAAGTTCTCGGGCTTGCCCAACCACGTCTTCGTAGCGGCGTCTTGGAGCGCTCGAGCAAAAGAAAAGGTAAGCGGCCAAGGAAGATTTTTCTCCTGATTCATCGCATTTAAATTTTGAGTAGCCTCCACGTCACCCTGCCCACCTGAGAGGAACGCCTCTCCCGCAAGTTCGCTCGGAAGTATTTTTTTAAATACCCGTAGAGTAGCAGCAGCAACCTGTTCCGGAGCGGCCTTCGCATCCGAATCCTTGCCCGGCAACACCATACTCGTCTTCAAGATAACTCCTTCTAATGCCACTCCAGCACTCTTCAATTCTTCGAAAAGCGCTGTCAAAACTCTTTCACTCGCCGCCTCCGCCTGTTCAATGGTGTGGTCCCCATCGAGAAGAACCTCGGGCTCAACCATAGGAACCAAGCCGTTCTGCTGACATGTAAGTGCATAAGCAGCCAAATCTTTCGCATTCTGACGAATATTCTCTTCCGTAGGCGTTCCCTCTCCGATCGTAATGACCGACCTCCATTTGCAGAATTTCGCGCCCAAAGCGACATACTCCTTCAAGCGAGCATCAAGCCCCTCCAATCCCGTAGTCAATTTTTCAGCTCCTGACTCAACCAAGCCAAGATCAACTTTGATTCCCGGCAATATTCCGGCAGCCTGCAGCACCTCTACAAACGTTTTTCCGGTTGATGTCGTCTGACGGATCGTCTCATCATGCAAAATAACACCGCTAATATACTCACTCTCTCCGGGAACCGTGAGAAGCATCTCGCGGAACGCCCGTCGATTATCTTCCGTTCAATAGAAGCAAAACGCTTTCCTACCGTTTTCATACTTTCATCCGCCGCTAAAATACCCTTTCCGGAAGCCACCATCCGCTTCGCAATCTTAGCAAGTTCCGCAACTATCAATGAGTCGATCATAAAGCTGAATAATTAACATTTACATTGGCATCAGCTTATCGGATAGGAGAAGAAAGTCAACGAATTGACAATATATACATATAATTGTATAATGTAAACAATTATTAAACCACAAACAATGAATAAGAATAACGCACCTCAGGATCACGAAAACAAAACCAATACGAGTAAACCAATGACTCGGAGAAATTTCCTGGGAGGAGCGGCAGCGCTGACGGCAGGATTAATTACTGCTGCATGCGGAAAAAATGTACAGGGAGTGCTCAATGCAGAAGAAACACATGAGGTACAAGACGGAACAATCAACCCGGAAAAATTAGACGCACTGACCAAAAAAATCGTTCCACCATTCACGCCAATACTGGAAGAGCTAGAGATTACATCAGATGGAAAATTAACTCCTCAGTCGGAACAGACCCTCAAGGAAAAATTGGCAAGACATTTTGGCATAGATATCAATGAATTAACACGTAAAGAGGTTACTCCTGAAAAGGCCATGCCCCATACATCATATGATACCGAGAGCGGTAGCACTACACGCACCTCAAGGACATATGAAGGCTTTGAATACCACTACAAAGGGCTTACCGTGTTTTCTATGGAGCTAACACGCACGACGATAGAGAAAAACGGTAAAGTAATTACCGATGCCTACAAAAGCTATACCTCAAATACAACGGGGGAAAAACCTGAATCAATTGCTGTAAGTTATTTTGGGGATAGTTATGGTGATAATGTAGTCCAAATATCACATAGAGTTGGAGACAAAAAAGGTAATAACAGTTGGCTACAGACAATGATTAAGGGCACACCGAAAAAGAAACAATGCGAAGCGGTAACAAAATATAGAGCGGAATTCCTTGGAAATTCAAAAATAGTAATTGATAATGAATCAGGTCAAGTCTATGCCGGATCAGACGGTGGCGAAAATTACTATCGTGATGAAGTCTCCCGAAAGAGAACAGACACAGACCTAAAGGCGGAGAAAGCTCTATTGGGTGAGTACTAAATCGCTAAACACAATCGAGAAAAGAGTTCGGATGACAGAGAATCAACTTACTTCATTGCTACCTCAGCATTGGCATGCAAATACGTGATTTTCGTAGCTGGATGCATATAGCGAATCACATCGTTTGTAACTACAGCTTGAAGCGACTGAGCGCTAGCGATGGACATCGTGACCTTTTCGTTTTCGATGACGAGAGCCTGACGTTTCGCCTGTAAATCACGGAGAACGTATCCTTGCGTCACGCCACTCGTAGAAAACATAAGAGTCATCACGGTACTAAATCCAACCACGAGAACGAGCGTTACGAGGAAGTAGACCGGCTTGATATTAAGTTCGGCACCAACAGTTCGAACATCATGAGACATGCTCTCCTGAATATTCTTAAATGGATTAACAAAAAGAGACGAGAACGACGGAAAGGCGAGAAGCGCTGCGCCGACACCTCCCGCTAAGGATGGAGTGCGTGAGTGAGCCATCTCCTGATCACGACCAACACTACACTGGATAACCGGTGTGAAGTTGCGTGACGAGCTGCGTCGTCGATGATGGGAAGAGTGTGAGGAAAGTCCGAACATAGTGAGGTATGAGAGGAATTAAGTGAGGGGGGAGAGATCGGTACAAAGCATGAATTATATTTTTTCAGCAACTCGCATTTTGGCGCTCCTGCTGCGAGGATTTTCATGAGTCTCTTCATCAGTTGGCAACACAGGGCTCTTCGTCAGAATCTCTAGAACCGGTTTTGTGCTGCACTCGCAGCGCATAACTTCCGGGGGACAGATGCAATTGACAGTTTGAGATCTCAGAAAATGTTTCACGATGCGATCCTCGAGGGAGTGATAGCTGATAGCTACCAATCTTCCGCGGGGAGCGAGCAGGCTGACGGCCTGCGGTAAAACTTTTTCTAAAACATCAAGTTCATGATTGACGGCGATACGGAGCGCCTGGAACGTCTTTGTCGCTGGATGTGATTTGCCGTGCCGGAGTTGTGGAGGATAGGCGTGGAAGACTAAATCTTCGAGCTGCTTGGTAGTAGTGATTCTCTCCTTGAGACGATGCTCCACAATCATGTGGGCAATCTTTCGGGAAAGTCTCTCTTCTCCAAACTCAAAGATAATATCCGCCAAATCTTTTTCACTATAGGTGTTGACGATGTCTGCAGCCGTGAGAGCGGATAACTCCCGACTCATTCGCATATCGAGTGGACCTTCTTGTTGAAAAGAAAAACCTCTTTCTGCGCGAGTAAGATGTGGTAATGCGAGTCCTAGGTCGAACAAAATTCCATTCACTGATGCAACCTTTAACTCTGCCATCTTTTCAGCCATATCAACAAAATTCGCGTGAATCAGGGTGACGGATTTGAGTCCATCCTTCCCAAACTTCTCCAGAATTCGCTGCTTGGCTATCTCGAGGTGCTCCAGATCCTGATCAAAACTATACACATGGCCTTTTGGACCAACAGTCTCAATCATATCCATCGTATGACCACCAAGTCCGAGCGTACCATCAATGGCACGATCACCTTTTTGTAAATTCATAAATGCTTTTACCGATTGTCGAAGGACGGGCACATGTACGAATTCTGGGGAGTCACTCATATTGATTCAAATCAACTGTTCAAAACTTGTATGCAACGGCGTATAACTTTTTTACTCTTAAGTGACGTAACTATAGTCATCCAAAGCCGGAGAGTCAATTTATTTACATAAAAACAGTACACAAAAACTATACACCTACCATACAACAGGCGAGTTATGCTCAAGCCATAAGCAAAAGAACATCATTTCAAATAATGATGCACAACTTTTTAGTTATTGCATAACAAATGTATACAGTGAAACAAAGCTCGACCAAAGCAAGAGTTATAACGCAATTGGACCTTTTCGTAATATCTTCATCTCATCCCCAATCACCTCCACAATCGTCGAAGGATCAACTTCTGCAATATGACCCATATCAATAATAGCGTCCGGGATACCATTACCACCCGTCTCATCAGCGTCACGTCCAATCAAAAATGTCTCAACATCATACGCTTGCGGCTCCCCTGTTCGATTCGCACTCGTCGTAATCAACGGTCCACCGAACTCACGTAACAAATCTTGCGTAATCTCATGATCAGGACAACGAATTCCCACGGTGCTTACTCCCCTATTAAGGAAAGTCGGTAGAAGTTCCGTGCGCGGAACAACGATAGTTAGAGGTCCGGGCCAGTACTCCCGTGCCAGCTCGAGCGCCTTTTCACTAAAATTTCCATACTTCATCGCCTCCTCCAAACTCGACACCATAATAGATACCGGCTTGGACTCCGTCATATCTTTCAATGAATAAACTTTCTTAACCGCCTGTTCAGAAAAAACATCAGCCGTCAGCCCATAACAGGTCTCCGTAGGATGCAGAACCACACCTCCTTTGCGCAAAGCTGAAATAGCGGTAGATATCATATTTTGAGATTATATAACTGTACAGTATCGATCTTTCGTTCTATAATAAACGTCCTATAAAAAGTATATATGACAAACGAACTTACGCCAACTGGAGCAGAGCAACCGGAAATGTCGATTGAGACCATGCGAGTATTACTAAAAACCTCCTCATACTCAACACCCGGACATAAAGAAGCGGAAGAGGGATTAGAGTTGTGTGCTAAGAAATACGTTAGTTGAAAAACGAACAAGCGTAGAACACCTCATAAAGAGAGGTGTTGCCGAACAGGCAGAACTAGATGTAATGAATATGGTAATAGGACTGCTCCATGACCGAACAACGAGAACAAGAGTTATGAATCCACAAATCACGACACTGCAAATGGTAAGGAATACATTGGAACAGTAATAGTCATAATACCGTTAGCCTAGATTGACTCTATCTTGGAATGATTTAAACTAGGGACGTTTTAAGCAAGCCCTCTTATTTCATATTTATTTTATTACCAATCAATACCATGGCAAAATTACGTACTACCATTAATGGATTTGGAAGAATTGGTAGACTTCTATTCCGCGTGAATTTATTGAAAGATCTCGTAGATATCGTTGCCATCAACGATCCGAACCCGCCATCATCACTCGCCTATTTATTGAAATATGATACGACACACGGGAAGTTAGATATGGATATCACCTCAACAGATAAGTCGATTATCGTAAATGGAGTAGAGATTCCATGCTATGCAGAAAAAGATCCGACCAAGCTTCCATGGGCCGCACTTCAGGTCGATATGGTCTTCGAAGCAACAGGAGTATTCACGACAAAAGAGGGTGCATCAGGACACATCACCGCCGGCGCAAAACGCGTCATGATTACCGCACCGGGAAAAGGCGTAGATGGAACATTCGTCTATGGAATTGATCACACGACATTTGATCCAGCCAAGCATATCGTCTTCTCCAATGCATCATGCACCACCAACTGTCTCGCTCCTCTTGCAAAAGTATTAAATGACAATTTTGGCATCGTAAAGGGATTAATGACAACAGTACACGCCTATACGAACGACCAGAGAACACTCGATCTCGCACACAAAGACCCACGACGAGGACGCGCAGCAGCCGCTAATATTATTCCGACATCTACAGGCGCAGCATTGGCTATCGGAGAGGTACTCCCGGAATTAAAAGGAAAGCTGGACGGTCTCTCCCTCCGAGTTCCCGTTATCGACGCATCAATCGTAGATCTCGTATGCGAAGTATCAAAACCTACAACCGTTGAAGAAATTAACGCTGCCTACAAAACCGCATCAGAAGGCGCTTTTGCAGGCTTGATCGAATACTGCACCGATCCGATTGTTTCATCGGATATCATCCACAACCAAGCATCATGTGTATTCGATGTCGCACTCACTACGGTCATCAGTGGAAACATGGTGAAGGTTATGGGCTGGTACGACAATGAGTGGGGCTACTCCAACCGCCTTCTCGATCTCGCCGGATATATTGGTACGCGAGTGTAATAACACGAGCGTCGTCTTCGCTCCCGTTTTTTCTTAAAACATTATGAACTTCCCCTCACACAAAATCAGTACGCACCACAAGCACGACAAGGGCCGAATTTTCGCCTGGATGGCGCTGATTTCTAGTACGGGATATGCAAGTTTTTTGACGATGCTGCCTATTATTCTTTCGGAAAAATTACAGAGCGACGTGTATGTCGGTTACTACTTTTCCGCGTTCGCCGTCGTATCGCTCGCGGTGTCGCTATTAAGTGGAAAAATCTTAAAACGATTTTCAAAAGTCACACTCACGAAATTCATCGTCGCTATTTTGGCGATGATCTTTTTCTCTCTCACCTTTACGAAGTCCATTTGGAATTTCGCCGCACTGGATATTACGCGCGTCATCTTCATCTCCCTCTTCTTCATCATTCTCGCCATCTTCGTACGAGACTTTGCTACCGAAGAGGAGATAGCACTCGCGGAAGGACGGTTTTATCTCTTCAGCAACATCGGCTGGGTGATCGGTCCGCTCGTCGGTGGCTTCATGGCAAAAGCATACGGCCCGGAGTCGGCTTTTATCTTCACGGCTCTTTGCTACACTTTTCTTCTCGGTCTCTTTCTTCAACAGCACATTATCGCGAAGCATCCCGCCATTAGTAAAAAATCGGAGGATATAGGACTTGCAACACCATCTGCATCGCTTCCTGAACCAGAAAAAACAACAGGATCCCTCATAGAAAACATCAAGTCATACATAGAGAATCGAAATCTCCTGATCGCCTCTCTCATTTCTTTCGGCATGTACTTTTGGTGGTCAACAAGCTCTATCTACATACCGATCGCTCTCAAAAATCTCGGGTTCGCACCGGATATTATCGGACTTGTCCTCTCGCTCAATATCATCCCGCTCATCCTCCTCGAGTTTCACTCCTCCGATGGCGCACAGAAATACGGCTCCAGAACCTATCTCGTTATGGGCTTCTCTATCCTCAGTCTCTGTCTTCTACTCTTTACCGTGGCATCCGTTCCAATGCTCATCAAGCTCATGATTATGATTAATGTCGGATCGGCATTCATAGAACCAATCAAAGAAATTTACTTTTTCAAGGTCGCACCCCCAAGAGACGTAGAACGATTTTACGGAATATACAGCGCTTCCTATCCTATCGCCTATATCGCCGCACCACTTTTCGGTTCACTTCTCCTTTCCAGCTTTGGAATCAACGGAATTTGGCTGGGAGCCGCAGTTGTGTTTATACTGATCGCGTTGACAGCTCTTACGATCGATAAGAAATATTAATATATATGGCAGACCTCGACCGACGCACCCAAGTTCTCGCAGCCATCGTTCAACACTTCGTCACGACCGCCGAACCGGTTGGCTCAAATACGATTATCGTGAGCTACAAGTTTGAAGTATCTCCGGCAACGATTCGTAATGAAATGGCCACACTCGAAAAAGAAGGATTAATTTTTCAACCACATACTTCTTCCGGCCGTGTTCCAACAGAATTAGGGTATCGAAAATTTGTCGAAGAAATCGCCGACTATGGATCTGCTACCATCAAAGCACAAAAACTTCTGGAGAGTGTTTGGGCTGAATACACCGCCGAAAAAGCCAAAGAGAAAATTTACGATGCGGTAAATATTTTAGCTCGTGCATGTAACAATGTAAGCTTCGCCACCATTCCCAATAGCCCACGAACATTCTTCCTCGGACTCTCGAATGTCTTGAAACAACCGGAGTTCCAGCAAGATCCGTTCCGCGCCTCGCAGGTCGTCGAGATGCTTGAAAATGACGACAACTTTCTGAACACACTTTCTCAACTCAGTGTCGACGAAGAGCCGCAAATTTTCATCGGCCAGGAAAATATTATTGCTCAAATTCAATCCTGTTCCATCGTTGTATGCAAATATCGTGTTGGCGATTATGAAGGACTACTAGGCATTCTCGGCCCTACGCGTATGGACTACGCCTTCCACGTCGCAATGCTTCAGGAAATAAAAAAATTATTATAAGCGAAAATTTCTCTAACCAAAATATATATGTCTGATGAAACAAACCCACCAATCGAACCTACTCCACAGCCAATTCCAACAGAAGGAACGCCTACCGACTCTTCAACTCCCGACTCGGATATTCAGTTACTCAAGTCCCAGCTCGATCAAATGACCGAGACCTGCAAGCGAACACTTGCCGACTTCTCCAACTACAAACGATTTGTCGAAGACCAGCGCAAGCAAGCTGCATGGTTCGGCGTCAGCGGAATAATGGGCGAAATTCTCCCAATCGTCGACAACTTCGAACGCGCCATGGCCCACATGGCCGACCTCGACGCCGTACACAAAGAAGGCATCGACGCGATTTATCGCCAGCTCGCCGGACTCCTCGAAAAACATAACGTAAAGAAAATCGAAACCATCGGAAAACCATTCAATCCTCTTTTCCACGAAGTCCTGTCTCAGGGCCCCGGTCCTCTCGACACCATCGTCGAAGAGTTTGAAAAAGGCTACATGATCGGCGAACAGGTTCTCAAGCCCGCCAAAGTAATCGTGGGAAATGGAACCACGCCGGAAGTAGCCCCTCAAAATACCTAGTTTTGAAATACTAAGGAAATGCTAGCACTATGAGGTACTGCAAGCTAAGAACTTGCTAAGGTTTCAGAATGAGATAAAAAAGGTCACCTCATCCCCGTCTTTTTCCTTCAAAAATTTGACAACAAGCCAAAACTCCCGTAAAACGGCTGAGCTTAAACATAACCAGCAAATATATGGTAGACGGATACCCATGGGGAATTGACGACACGCGTTCACCAGACGAAACCCGGCCAAGACCAACTTCAGCACTAAGACAAGATACTGAGGCCGACTTCGATATGGAGGGACCACACGAGCCGTTCATTCCACGGCTAGACACGAAGGCAGCCAGCATACAAAAAATTTCAACAGTACAGGCGCCAACCTACGCGCAAATTGCGCAAACTGTAGCCATTCAAGCCCAGGCTTAATCCGACAAAATAATCAAATCCAATGTCATCTCTGCATCCCGCGGATCATCATTTGTCAGACGAAGAGAGACTTACCGAGCCGGTAGTAACTGGAAAAACAGCAGGCGATTTAGGTGCCATTGTACTTTTTGATCAAATATCCGATCTTCTATTCGACAATGGAATAGAAGCAAGAATCGGACTAAACGGTGACCACACCGAGCGTTCGCTCTATGTCTCCCCTTCACAATTAGCTGAAGCCAACGAACATATCGCTACGATATCCGAGATAATTCGCCAAAGAGCCGAAGCTGAATCAGAAGGACAAGAATAATTGAAAATTCACTCTTGACGATCATGCGTTAGCACTCTATAATCTTGAGTGCTAATTTCAATTTAGCTTCATTTTACACCTATTTACCAACTTTAAACCCCCAACATTATGTCACGAATCATTGGAATCGATCTCGGAACGACCAACTCTTGCGTCTCGGTTATGCAGGGTCAGGAACCTACCGTTGTGCCAAACACGGAGGGCATGCGAACAACTCCTTCAATTGTTGCTATTGGTAAGGACGGCCAGCGTATGGTTGGAATTCTCGCCAAGCGTCAGATCGTTATGAATCCGGAAAATACCATTTATTCTGCAAAGCGTCTTATCGGACGTATGTTCGACGAGATTAAGCCACTTATCAGCAAGCTTTCGTTCAAAGTAGTAAAAGGAAAAGATGGCGAGCCCGAAATCGTCCTCGATGGCAAAGATCGCAAGCCGCCAGAAATTTCTGCTATGGTTCTCGCAAAATTGAAGGCCGATGCTGAGGCATTTCTCGGTGAACCGGTAACGGAAGCAGTCATCACCGTTCCTGCATACTTCAACGACTCTCAGAGACAGGCTACAAAAGACGCGGGCAAGATCGCCGGTCTCGATGTGAAGCGTATTATCAATGAGCCTACGGCCGCCGCTCTCGCATATGGTCTCGACAAGAAAAACAAAGCTTCAAAAGTTGCCGTCTATGACCTCGGCGGTGGAACGTTCGACGTCTCCATTCTCGACCTCGGTGATGGCGTCTTCGAGGTAATGTCTACCAACGGCGATACGCAGCTCGGTGGTGATGACTTCGACAATGCGATCGTTCAGTGGATTCTCGAAGAGTTCAAAAAGAGCGAGGGTATCGATCTTAAGGACGATAAACTTTCATTACAGCGTATTCGCGACGAGGCAGAAAAAGCCAAGTGTGAACTTTCCACGATGCAGGAGCGTGAGATTAACCTTCCATACATCACCTCAACCAGCGCAGGTCCTAAGCACCTTCAGATGAAGTTGAGCCGCGCCAAGCTCGAGTCACTTGTGGCTGATTTGATTACTCGCACAGAGGGTCCATGTAAGCAGGCCATCAAAGATGCAAAAATTAATCCAAGCGAGATCGACGAGATTATTCTCGTAGGCGGTCAGACACGTATGCCGGCCGTTCAGGAAATGGTAAAAAAGATCTTCGGAAAAGAGCCGCATAAAGGTATCAATCCGGATGAAGTCGTAGCAATCGGTGCGGCCATCCAGGGTGGTGTCCTCATGGGCGATGTCAAAGACATTCTCCTCCTCGACGTCACTCCCCTTTCTCTCGGTCTCGAGACGCTCGGCGGTGTTATGACGAAACTCATCGAACGCAACACGACCGTTCCTACATCTAAATCTCAGACATTCTCTACTGCTGCAGACAACCAGACGTCAGTCGAGGTCCATGTATTACAGGGCGAGCGTCCTATGGCCAACGACAACAAGTCTCTCGGTAAGTTCAATCTCGACGGCATCCCGCCGGCACCACGCGGTGTTCCACAGGTAGAGGTCACTTTCGACATCGACGCCAACGGTATTCTCCACGTGAAAGCCATCGAAAAAGCCACCAACAAGGAACAGAAAATCACTATCTCCGGCACCTCCAACATGTCCGAGGCCGAGATCGAAAAGATGCGCAAAGAAGCCGAACAGTACGCCGAAGAGGACAAGAAGCGCCTCGAAGCCATCGAAATGCGCAACAAGTCTGAAGGTCTCATTCTCCAGTCCGAGAAAGCCCTCAAAGACGCCGGCGACAAAATCGGCGACGACATTCGTAAACCAATCCAAGAAAAAATCGATGAACTCAAAAAAGTTCTCGAGAACAAAGACTCCCCAATGGAAACCATCAAGACCGCCTACGACTCCCTCTCTGACGAGCTACAGAAGGTCGGATCAGAACTCTACAAACACGTCGGACAGGACGCACAAGCCGCTGCAGGCGCAGGAGCTAGCGCACCAGAAGACGACGGCGTCCGAGTCAAAGACAACAACAAGGGCGATGTAGTGGAAGGCGAGGTGGTGGATGAAAAAGATAAAGAATAGTAACACGAATGATCAACGAACCAATTGAGCACCACTATAATGCAGTTTGTTATCTAAAAGGCTTTCTGGAAGCTGGACAATGCGAATTATGGATATACAACAAAGAAATAGAGGGACCACCCTACCACAAAGCACCGAAGGCAATAATGTTCGAAGATGAGTTCTATACTTTTATTGACATAAGTGATCAACCAAACAGAAGTGTAGAAAAGGAACTTTTTGGATTAATCGATAGGCAAATATCGCCGATATTGAAGAAAATTCAAGAGCTAAAAATGGATGAGATATCCGGAGAAGATTATGGAATAATCATACAATTTGTGGCACTACAGTGGCTCAGAGGACCAAAGCCAAGAGCGCAGCTAGAAGCAAGATTAAAAGAAAATAAGTTAGAACTTGATAAAGAAAAAATTAGACAAATATGGCTATTAAAAGCGCTACCCGAAGCTGAAAAAATGATAAATTTTCTCTTTTCCCGTTCTGCAGTTTTTGTAGTGAGCCCAGAGGATGAATATTTTATTACATCTGATGCGCCCTGTACGAGCGAGGAAGATATCACAAATAAAAACATACAAAGATTCATACCCTTATCATCAAGAGTGGGTCTATTAATAATGGACCATGAAAGCAATTCAGAAAGACCAAAGTGGAAACAAGCTACCAAAGAACATGTGGAAATCTTGAATGAAAGGGTTGCAAAAAATGCAGTAAAATACATTGCAGCAAAAGACAAAAAAACTTTGGAAAAGATTATTTCAAAATTCACCTCATGATCTATAGACGATAGCTGTGGGGTAATACATCTAGCTTCATACGCCACTGTTATCAAAAACTGATAACACTTTTTCCATAAAGAGCCTTTGAAAGGCTAATTTTTCCATGTACCGTAATAAAAAGATTTATAGACACATTCAGCACAAACAAAGCTGGAATATAATAACTCTTGACGTTATTAACAGACTCCGTTAATATGTAACCGTACAGACAAATGATCAAGACTTTCGCCGATCGAGAAGCGCAAAAAATATTTTATCTGGAACAAAGTACGAAGTTACCTCCGGATATCAAAAGAGCGATAATGAGAAAATTATCAATCATCGATGCGGCAACAAACATAAATGATCTAAGAATTCCGCCAGGTAATCATCTTGAAAAGCTCAAGGGAAACAGAGCGCATCAACATAGCATTCGAATTAACGATCAATGGAGAATATGTTTCACCTGGAAAGAAAATAACGCTTACGATATAGAAATCGCAGATTATCACTCATAACGCACCATATGTCTCACAAAATCAAACCAATTCATCCCGGAGAAATTTTACACGAAGAATTCCTCAAGCCCTTGAAGATCAGCCAATATCGATTGGCGATTGATGTTCATGTACCACCACGACGTATCAATGAAATTATTCATGGCGAACGGGGAATTTCAGCAAATACCGCGCTACGACTAGCAAAATACTTCGGCAATTCAGCAGAATTCTGGCTTAACCTCCAGACTCGATATGAACTATTAACTGAAGAACAAGCCATGGAAAGCGAACTAAAAAATCACGTACTAGTGCTACAAAACGGATAATTCAGATTTCGATTGACATCCAAAACCCCAACGAAGTAGGATTACGTCCTATATTGTAATTTTTATACTATGAGCGGAACACCATCAAATCAGCCAGGCGAGACGACAAAAGTACCTGAATCAGGAGTAGAAGCAAAAGGAGCAGCGGACGTCGTAAGAGTACAGGGAGGCGAAGTTATTACAAACAATACACAGGCAGGTAAAGATAGGATTGCAGCATTGCTCTTCGACACCGTTGACATTGGAACGAACGGAACTTCAATAGGCTAAAAACTGGCAAAGCTATTTTCGTCATGGTAGAGTTAAATCTTATCTTTTTATCAGACGCCTATGGCATTTACCATCGACGGCCCGATGACGATAGAGGTTGCGAGGGAGGTGAACCC
>JAPLYO010000029.1 GCA_026395555.1 Candidatus Peregrinibacteria bacterium
CTAAATATGGGGAACATGCATTGACAAAAGAGAATGAAAGGGTAAAATACAACCTTCAAGATAATTTCGTAACCAAAACTAGTATGACAACAGGAAATGTACCAAAAGGTAGAGCAGCAGCGGACGTAGTAGTAACTGGAGTCGAAGGGGCACGTGAAACGGTAAAAAAATCCCTTACAGCAGAGGAGACAGCTCGAGGCAAAGTTTTTGAGGCTATGATGAAAGAAGTTCGCGAAGAGATTGAGATAGTTTTTGGCGGAAATAGTCCGGTATCTACTCAGGGTATGGATAGCAGAGAAAATGCAATGGCGATGGAAAGAGGAGTATCGGTAGAGAAGTTTATGAGAGATGGAACGACACTCATTGCTCGAAATCCTGTCGACGTTGAAGGAGCTGCGAACGGGAGGGAGTATGTTCTCCCAAATAATGCTATCAGCAAAAAAGGTTCAGATGTGTCAGCCTCAGAGAGCAGCGAAGAGAGTGCTGATCAGGGGCAGAGTCCACTGGATCTATATATGGCAGGCTTGAAGCATCTTGCGGAGAAACTTTTTAGAAATATAAAACTCGGAGACTTAAAAAACCACGAAATAAAAGTGGTAGCTACGGATGCTCCAGATGTGGACGAATTAAAGAGGGCTCATGTTACCATCCAGGATGGTCTCGCTGCCTTTACTCCTCCAAAGGCTTCATCAAAGGGAAAAGAATAACATCTTTTAAATTCTCCTGATTAGTAAGGAGTGCGAGAATACGGTCAACGCCCATGCCCCAACCGGACATGGGTGGCATGCCGTGTTCCATGGCTAACACGTAGTCATAATCGGCCTCCATCGCTTCTTCGTCGCCGGCGGCTTTTAGTTTCGCCTGCTCCTCAGCTGGAAGCGGTCGGTAATATCAGGATTCGTATCATTTCTTCGAGCGAGCGGAGAGAGGTCGATCGGGTGTGATGTTACGAAAATCGGCTGGATGAGTTGTGGTCGAACTGTTTTTTTATAAAGAACATCAATCAAATTTCCACGTCCAAGTTTTGCTGTGTCTTCGAGAGCAATCCCCTTTTCCTGAATTTTCTTTCGCAAATCATCGGCTGTTTTTTCTGCATAAATATCAATACCTGACTTATCTAAAATCAAATCTCGAAGTGTCATTCGTGGCCACTTCTTGCTGAAATCGATCTGCTGTTCGCCGACGGTTATCGTGAGCGTTCCAAAAAGTTCCTGAATAAAATGTTTAAATAAATTCTCCGTGAAATCCATATTGTCTTCGTAGTTCCAATACGAGGCGTAATACTCAAGCATCGTAAACTCCTGAAGGTGTGATGGATCCATTCCCTCATTGCGGAAGCATTTAGCAAACTCGAATACGCGCTCCAGGCCGCCAACTACGGCGCGCTTGAGGTAGGTCTCCGGTGCGATTCGCAAGTAAAAATCTCGATCAAGCGCGTTATGATGTGTCATAAATGGCTTCGCCATAGCACCACTCGCCTTTGCCGATAATATAGGAGTCTCTATTTCGATGAACTCATTTTTTTCTAAATATCCACGAATAACCTGAATCAATTTACTTCGCATTCTCATACGTGCAAACGTTTCCGGGCTCATGAGCATATCCAAATAGCGATAGCGATACTTCGTCTCTTGGTCTTGTACGCCATGCCATTTTTCCGGCAACGGCTGAAGTGATTTCGAGAGCAACGTAAACTCACGAACCAGCAATGTCGTCTCACCGTGTTGCGTCTTGAATAGCTCTCCTTTTACGCCAACAAAATCCCCCGCATCAATTTTCTTCGTAATAAATTTATATGGTTCATCTTTCAAAACATCGCGCATGAAACACAACTGAACTCTTCCGGAAATATCCTGCAATTGCGCAAAACTCAACTTACCGTGAGAACGGAAGGTCATCACACGTCCTGCCAAAGAAATTTCCTCGCCATTACTGCCACCTCCGGAAGCGCCACTCACCACATCATCCGTCTCTCGCATACCTTTGTCGCCCAGCGCGCGCGCCTCTACCGCCGTATGGGTCCGTTCAAACCTCTCCGGGTATGGCTGCACGCCACTCGCGCGCATCTCCTCTAACTTTTTCATTCGGTCAAAATACTCCAAAGGTTGCTTTGCCTCCGCCTTTACCTCAGGTTTTTCGCCTTTTTGCTCTTTAGCATTTTTTTTACTCTCAACAACTTTCTTTTTTCTGAAAAAATCAAACATGATAATCAATACAAAAAATACAAAACTCTAGCCGCCTCAGTATACGGCTCAAAGCTACGAAACCTCAAGAGTAAATATCTTTTCTATGGCCGATATCCGCAACTCGAAAGACGGTTGCATGGGAATATTGCGGATATGATAAAGAAAGTTCTAGGACGAGACGATAATTACCTACCCGCAAACGATGAGTGACAGGCTTGCGCTCATGAATGGGTTTGAGAATCGAGAAAATATCAGAATGACTCTTGAGGAGAAAAAGTTTTTGCTGAATACGTTCCTGGACTTCGACAGGTAGATCCATGATAGATTTTTTCGCCTCTTTAGAAAAAATAAATACCACCATAGTAAATGATTAGATAACAAGATCACTATCTCCAGAAGCAAGCGACGCCACCCATTTTTTCTGCAACTTTTCCCGATTCTTCCATATCTCATAATCCTCCATATAATCCTCAATTATCTCATCGCATCCATCGTAATATGGGAGCAAGATAATTTTTCCTAATCCCCTATTTGTGACAATGTAGGGCGTTGTATCGATCGAGTCGGCAATCTGACCAATTTTTTGCTGCATCTGGGTAGTGGTTATAATTCGCGCCATAGATATATGATTAAATATATGATTACATATATACTATATCATATAGAGCAAATATTTCGAATAAGAATATCTAGAGAATATCAGACGCTTCTAACAGAAAGCTGATATAACCATTACAAATTCCTGACATCAACCTAAATTCAAAGCAGAATTGCTATATATTAGCTTTAAATATTGAAATTGACAAAAATAAGAAATAATATAGAATAGAACATCAAAAGAGTATTTCACGGAAAAGTAGCATATAAACTTCCCTCTATGACGCTTGGAAATTCAGAACCAAAATCGGAGCCAATAAACGATCGAATCTTCGGGCCAATGCCCACGAAGAAGGGTCGGGAGAGCGATGAACCTGGGGTAGTTTTGGAGTATTTACGAATTGAATCACTTCCATTCACGGTAACAGGAGAAATTCTATCGATGCCACCTTCTCATACAAAGGCGCAGTGCGTTCAGATTCCGGAATTAGAGGGACATACATGGATGATACAGGTGGAGAATGTACTGCCAAATCCGGGAATTTCACAGGATTATTTTGGAAGGGATAGATCGTTTCTGGAGGAGCGGATACATGAAGACGGGCCACGTCCCATATTAGTTGCTTTTGTCGTTATAAAAGGCGAAAAAAGGGCGCTGATCGTCGATGGTGAACAGACATATGACATCCTCAAAAAACGAGGAGACAAGACGATGCCTATTCGAGTTACGAGTATTCAGAGTCTCGAAGATGCTTGTACAAAATCACTTCGCAGAAATATAGGAGGAGCCGATATCAGATGTGCACCAATGAAGACGGCATATGCGTTGTTGAAAATGAAATTTACGACGCGTCCGTGGATGACCAATGCAAAAATTGCAACGATGATTGATCGAAGCGAAAGTTCAATGGAGAGCTATACGATGTTGTTGGATCTTGATATGCGTACCCAGAAAATTATCAATGGAAACAACCGCTTTGGATTATCGCCAAATCTCGGAAAGAAACTTGTTCTTCTCAAGAGAAGAATGCAAAGAGTTCAGCCGGATTGGAATGAGTATGATAAAATTATCGACCCAATTCTTAAGCAGAATAAGTTAGATCCAAGGCGTGATCTCATTCCTGCACAGGCGATTGATGAGGCAATAGAGGGAAAAATGAAAAGAGGAAAAAGGACTACATCGACTCTGATTGAGTTGAGCGTCCATGAAGGAGGTCGAGATACAACCATCCAGGATATGCAAAAACAGATAGACGATTTACGTGCACAGCTCGCAGAGGCATTGGCCGAACGAGGATATACGGCGAAGCCTAATCATCCATCGCATAATTCTGACTCTGCTTCGACTTCTCAATCGTAATGAAGCGCATCTGTTCTTTCTTGAACATTAACTCGATACGGCCGGTTGGGCCGTTACGATGTTTTTTGACGTAGACGTCGAGAATACCTTTTCGCTGAGAATCTTCTTCATAATAATCTTCGCGGTAGAGCATCATTACCACATCGGCATCTTGCTCGATAGCACCGGACTCACGAAGGTCGGAGAGTTGAGGGATTTTGACTGGACGTGACTCGACGGCACGTGAGAGCTGGGACAAGACGACGATAGGAATATGGAGCTCACGGGCGAGGTGCTTCAAGGCACGAGAAATCTCAGAAATTTCCTGAACACGATTTACGCCCATACCGCTTCCCATCGACATCAACTGCATATAATCGATGATCAACATATCCAATCCATTTTCCATCTGAAGTCTGCGCGCTTTTGCACGAAGCTCGGCAATGGAGCTTCCCGAGGTATCATCGATAAAAATCTTCATACCATTAAGCTCATCCATGACGCCACCAATACGAGCGAAGTCCTCGTCAGTAAGTTTTCCTGTACGTAGTTTCCATGAGTCTACCTGCAGCAGCGAGCAGAACATACGTTCTACGAGCTGCTCCTTCGACATTTCCAATGAAACCACGCCAACGCCAAATCCACGTTTTGCGGCATTTTGAGCCAAATTCAAGGCGAGAGCCGTCTTTCCCATCGAAGGACGAGCAGCCATAACAATCAAATCCGAGGGCTGTAAGCCCGACAAAAGTTCATCCATATCAGCAAAGCCTGTTGGGACACCTCGGTACTTCTGCTTCGCCTCCGGATCATGGAGATTCGAAATTTTCTCAAAGGTTTGCGCCAAAACATCTCGTACATGGACGAACTTATCTTTTAAGAATGTCTGTGAAACATTGAATAATGCTTTTTCTGATTTCTCCAAAAGGTCTTCTAGCGGCTCTGTCTCGCTATATCCCATGGACATAACAGTATCTCCAGCCCTGATTAATTTTCGTAGTGTTGATTTTTCCTTCACGATCAGCGCGTACTGCACTACGTGAGAGGAGGTGAAATTTTCCGTAGAAAGCTCGGCAATAAACGATACGCCGCCGACCAAATCCAACTGATTGCGATCTTCGAGGTAGCTCGTAAGGGTCACGACATCAATAGGCATACGTCGATCGTAGAGCTCCATAACGCTCCTGTAGAGAATGCCGTGAATATCATGATAAAAATCATCAGCATTGAGGATATCGGAAACCTTAATAATGGCTTCTTTATCGACAAAAAGTGATCCGAGAATTGATCTTTCAGCGTCTAAACTGTGCGGCGGTATTTTTCCAAAATGTTCTGCCATAGGATGTTGTAAATCTGCCGATTGGGAGTTGAGTTTGACACAGTGTCATCTTTTTTTAAAGTTTTTGTCATTGCCTAGTCAGAACACTCATGTACAGTAATCAATTATGAAGAATCGCATGACTACCCAAACGACGAAAGATATTGGAGACAAGGGCGAAAACCTCGCCTGTAGACTGCTAGAAGAGCGTGGGTATCTTATTATCGATCGCAACGTCCGAGGGCGCTACGGCGAGGTCGATATTGTGGCAAAAAAGGATAATATCTATCACTTTGTTGAAGTTCGACTTCGTACAAACGTGACTTTCGGCACGCCCGTCGAAACTGTCAACGCGAAAAAGCGCCTCCGACTCAAAAAAACGATAGAATACTACTGCATGACAAAAGGCGTGATGAGGTGGCAAATAGACATTATAGCTATTCAATATCTCAAGTTCGCTTCAAAAATCATCTTCTATAAAAATATCCCCCTCGAATAATGTCGAAACGATTCATATCCCTTTGTATACTCGCGGCCATTATCTTAGGATTTATCGGATATGTTCTTTGGAAGAAGTTTAATACTGGAACGGTGACAATTATTGAGCCGGCACCTTTTACCTTCATGTTTGATACATCAGATATGGTCACCTGCACCTCAGGAACGTGTACGCTCACGCTCTCTTCAGGAAGTCATGACGTATTAATTGCAAAATCAGGATTTGTAAATTTTTTAGCACAGGTCAATATCGAACGCGGAAAGAGTATCGAACTCAAGCCATCATTGCTAAAAGTCCTCACGGTTGAAACTCGACCACTCACAACGTTTGCCCTTCCAAAAATTGATAATCCATTTGTGTTCAAGGTAGACGCAGATGGCAAAACTTCGTTGGTGAGAAAAGCATCGAATGGATCGAAGAAAGATGAGGTTATCGCATACTTTGCTCGCCCATTTACATCACCAGACATTTCGACGGACAAGTCGGGAAAGTTCGCCTGGATCGCTGACGGAAAGAGATCAGAAAATGACGCATCAGAAAAATCAATATACAGAGTAAACGTGAAGGAGAAGAGCAGAAAGGCTGTATTCTCCACGACAAAATCTATTCTCTCCGTCGTGCCATCCCCAATAGGATCCTCTGCACTTATTATACTTTCCGATGAGGTTGATGTCGTAAATAGCGATGGAAATATTGTCGCAAAATTACTCGTAGGAGGGCAGACCGAAAAAACAATGGCATGGGGTGGCGAGTCTATACTGTATATTATTCAGCACGGACAAACGGAGGACACACTCAGTCGTACGCTGCTAGATGATGGTAATGGCTCGGTACAAATGAAGAAAATTGAAGAGATTTCTAAGTGGAACAGTAGCGTGGATACGATTCAATTTGTCTATGTAGACGAGAAGTTGCATGAGCTCCATATCCAGGGAAAGAAGAAGGCGTACGCCGTGAAGCTGTAAGAAAAATAGCAAGAAAAATTCAAGATTGTTTCAGGGTTTTGTTAGATCGGAGTGCTAAGGTTGGCACATATGCCGGTCAGTATTACTACAGCATCTACGGTTGGACTAGAAGGCAGGATCATTCAGGTCGAGGTTGATATTAGTGTCGGATTGCCGGCCTTCAACATCGTTGGCCTGGCCGATACGGCTGTTCTGGAGGCACGCGAACGGGTACGCTCCGCAATCAAAAACAGCGGATACAGCTTCCCCGCGCACCGAAAAACAGTCAACCTCGCCCCATCGGGACTGCGGAAACACGGGCCGGCATTCGATCTACCCATAGCGATCGGCATCCTCGCCGCGTCGCAACAGATCGCGCCAGTGGCGCACAATGTCTGGCTCCTCGGCGAGCTCACTCTCACTGGCGAACTTCGCCCGATTCCCGGAATTATTCCGCTCATGATGTTTGCCAAAAAATCCGGTGTAAAAGAAATAATTATGCCACTCGAAAATGCGCATGATGCCGCCGTAATCAAGGGGGTAAAAATTCTTGGAGTTATATCGTTGAAGCAAGTAGTGAGATATTTCTCGGGAATCGAAAATATAAATCCATATGAAAAAATAGAGGAAGTATATGCAGAAGAATTTTCCGCTAATCCATTTGATGGAGTAATAGGGCAGGATGCTGCAAAGCGCGCGCTCGCCATCGCAGCCGCAGGTCACCATAACATTTTGCTCAGTGGGCCGCCGGGCGTCGGAAAAACGCTTCTTGCACATGCAATGGCCGCGCTACTTCCGCCATTGTCATATGATGAATTTATCGAAGTGGCCGCCATTCATTCACTGAAAAATGCGAGCGGCATTACAACGAATGGAATCCTCGCACGACGTCATCGTCCCGTAAGAGAGCTCCACCATACTACCTCGGTAGCCGCTATGATTGGCGGAACTTCCGGACTCACGGTCGGAGAAATTTCGCTCGCACACCACGGAGTACTTGTATTAGATGAACTTCCGGAATTTTCGAGAGACGTACTCGAATCTCTCAGGCAACCCTTGGAAGAAAAAAATATCACCATTACGAGAGCAAGCGGAAGTATCACCTATCCCGCAAACTGTATTTTGCTCGCCACCGCAAATCCATGCCCTTGCGGAATACTTCACGGAAAATGCACCTGCCTCCCTCACCGACTCAAGCAATATCAGTCGCGCATATCTGGACCAATTTTGGATCGTATTGATATACGAGTACAGATGGAATCGGTAGATACTTCTGAGATAATTAGCGGATCGTCTATACAAAATAATAGCTGCGATATGAGGGAAATGATGGCGGCGATTACTCGAGCGCGTATGCTTCAGCAATTACGTCTTACGCCATATCATCTTCATACCAATAGTGACATTTCCTCAAGGCTCATGCCAACGCTCTGTCCGCTCGATCAACCCACGCAAAAACTCTTTGCCAATGCTATAAAGAAACTTCACCTCTCCCCTCGCGCTATACATCGACTCATCAAAATAGCACGCACCATTGCCGATATGGAACCTTCCGCCACCGTTAACTCTCTTATTGCATTCAATCATCTCGTTGAAGCGATGCAATTTCGGGTTGAATAGTTTATTCTTCCATATCACGTATGAACTGCCGAACCTCTTCGTCAAAAATATGGGGATTATTGAGAAGTTTTTGTTTTTCAGGAGAAAGATTTGAATCGTCTGTAGTGGTGGAAATTTTGGGTGTTATTTTCGCTGAGGCCAAGGATGAAGAGGGAGTCTGAATTAGCGTTGACGTTGAAGATAACAACTGTTCGTTCGCCGGTTGATTGTATTTGTAAAATTTCATAAGGAAGCGGAAAAATTCAGCTCTACTTGTGAAGCCTTTTTTTCATTAATTGATTGAGTTCCATTTCTTGTATTTCATTATGATGAAAATTTACAATGAGCATATTTTTTAATGAATATATAAAAGATATACAAAATATATATAAGAAATATATAAAAAACGTATAAAAAATATATATCATATTTCCAGGCTTATGCCCAACGAAATCCTAGATGAAATCCTTACAAAATCATGACATATTTCTGACATGTTCAGCAGAGGATGAGAAAATATGTGACAGCGCATTTTGAAGCTCAACTCGGGCCATGGACGAGCAAAAGTCAGCTTTAACGTCCTTGACATTAAGCTCAACTAGAGGTATAATTAGGCATATGGCAAAGCTCAGATTTCTTCATATTATCGTACCGCAAGGTTCCGTCGAAGAGGGGCAAAAATGGGAAAGTAAGTTCCAGGGTCTTCTTTTGAATCTAAGAAATACCATCGTAAGTCGACGGTTTTCTTTTGAGTATTATGGGCATGCGCAGTATGCATATTTTTATATTGCCGTGGAGGAGACGTTGAAGGAGACAATAGAGTCGCTTATATATTCAACGTATCCTGACGCAGAAATTCAAGAGACCGAGGACTACACAAAAAGATTTATTCCGGACAAGATGGCTATTGCGGGCGCTGAAATCGGCGTTCACCATAGTGATGTCTATCCGATTAAAACATATGATGATTTTGGAGAGGATAGTATGTCTAGACTTTTTTCCGTTATCTCAAAAATCTCCGCCAACGATCAGGTATGGATTCAGATTATCACAGAGCCACTTCCGGACACGGCATCTTTTTTCTATCTACGAAACTGGCGTTATCGATTTGCAGCACTACATCATTTCTTCTCGATTAAGGACCGTTTTCGTACGGGAGGAAGACACGCCATCAACGAGATGAGACATCACAAAGCACATGAGAAAGATGCGGAAAAGCCTTTCAGGATTAGTATTCGTTGCGCCTATATTGCGCCAACGCACGAAGAGGCTGATAGAAAAATTGAAGCAGTGATCAACTCATTTTATCAGTTTAACGATAGTGATGTGAACGAGTTCCACGCTCATCACACGCATGATATCAAAAAGTTTATCCGTGATTACAAGCTCAGGTTGCACAGCACGCCATTTGTGGCGAGCACGAAAGAAATCGCGACGCTGTATCATCTTCCGAATGCCGATTTTGTTCCGCATATCGTACATGTACAAGCCCGTAAAGCCGATCCACCACAGGATCTTCCGCGAATTGGAGAACCGGAAGTCTCAGGATTTGGCGTGACGAATTATCATAATAATTTCGTACCATTTGGTATTAAGCGTGACGATCGTCGCCGTCATCTCTATACCGTCGGTAAGTCTGGTTCTGGTAAATCGAAGCTCCTTGAGCTACTTATTATTGACGATATTAAAAATGGAAAGGGCTTTGGAGTTCTCGATCCGCACGGCGATCTTATCGATAACATCATGCGGTATATTCCGAAAGAACGTATCGATGATGTAATACTTTTTGACCCTGCTGATACGGAATTCCCGATCGCTTTCAATCCGATGGAAAGTGTAGATGATGCTTATAAAATGCAGGTAACAACAGGCTTTCTCAACATCTTTAAGAAGGTGTTCGGCGACAACTGGACCTATCGTCTTGAGCACGTGCTTCGTTATACGACGCTCGCGCTCCTCGACAGTCCAAATACAACGGTCGTCTCTATTCAGAAAATGCTCACGGACAAGAATTACCGACAGAAAATCGTCTCACGCATTCAGGATACAACGGTAAAAAGTTTCTGGGTTTCAGAGTTTGCCGCATGGTCGGAGAAGTTCGATTCCGAGGCTATCACTCCCCTCCTGAACAAAGTTGGTCAGCTGATTTCTACGAATATGATTCGTAATATTATCGGCCAACCAAAGACGAAGTTCAATCTTCGTGATGTGATGGATAATAAAAAAATTCTCCTGATGAAGGTTTCGAAAGGTCTTCTGGGTGAGGAAAACTCAGGATTGATCGGATCAATGGTTATTACAAAATTATTCCAGGCGGCTATGAGTCGTGCGGATATGCTCGAGGAAAAGCGTGAAGACTTTTACTTCTACGTTGATGAGTTTCAGAACTTCGCCACCGATACCTTCGCGGAAATTCTCTCCGAAGCACGTAAATATCGCCTCAATCTCACGATCGCCCATCAGTACATGGGGCAGCTCAATGATGTCGTTCGCAAGACGGTATTTGGTAACGTCGGTTCCATGGTAAGTTTCCGTGTGGGTGCCGAAGATGCCGCCGTTCTCGAGGGCGAGTACACTCCAGTCTTCAAGGTTCGCGACATTATCAATCTTGGAGTACGAGAATTTTACACAAAAATGTCCGTCAATGGTGAGCTGCGCGAGGCGTTCTCCGGCCGTACGTTAAGCGTTCCACCCGTTACCAACGACCTCACGCAAGAAATCATCGCCGCCTCGCGCGCCAAATACTGTCTCCCCCGCAAGGAAGTCGACGAAGTCCTCGCCAAATGGGACGAGTCCGCCTCCGCCCCTCCCGCCCCCGAAGAAATCGCCTCCTCCGTCGAAGAAAAATTCGAGGAGCCGATGATTTAATATACGGTTTCCAAATAGCACTTCTCACAGTATACGATTTCTGGCCTCTCTGGCGCAAAAATGGTTTTCATTATCGTATTACATTTCATACAAGGACGCTCATACATGAAGTATCGTAATCGTTTTTGCATGCGTTCACGATGTCTCTGATCGGGACATTTTCTGGGAACGGGAAGTCCATGTTTGTGATAAAATTCTAGCTCCTGAGGAATGATTTTATAATTTTTCCCCGTAACGCTGCATGCTAGTATCTCGCGAACGATACTGTCCGGAGCGTCAAGAATGGAATCGGGGATCTGATATGTAGCAGGTCGATATTCAGATGCTGGCTCTTCGTGCCACGTGAATCCCTGGGCCAAAGCCCGGTCTTTTTCGAGAGACATAAAAACTTCCGCAATCGTTTCATTATAATCAAATGGACTCAACTCTTTCGGAAAAAACTCACCGAACTCACCACTCTTCTCCATGGATGCTCGAATTTTTGCGGTCAATATTTTATACTCCTCAGGTGTATATTTTTTATTGAATATGACGTATTGCGCATGTTTCATTCCTGCGCATCCGAATAAATCATGCGAAGAAAAACATGAGTCGCTGTACGTAACATTTGAAGAGCGTGTAACAAAGGTATTGAACTGGCAGTTCTGAACTTCCTCGTCGCCAATAGTTTCATACACTAATTCGCTGCCACCCATACCGTAACAGTCATAGGAATCCTTTGATTCAAATATCCAGGCACTATAAGCGCAGTCCTGTAATGAATGTGCATCATAACACTCTCGAGAATTCATAACATGTTGTATAGAATTTCCGGTCGAATTTTCGACGGCTACTTGCCACAAATTTCGATGCGGATGTTTCAGGACGAACGTTTCAAACTGCATTTTTATCTCCTGAAGTTTCGATTGTTTATGGAGCTCAAAGCTTTTTATTTTTTCAGAATATTCTTCTTTCGAATATGGTTTATTGAAAATATAATATTCTTTATTTCGTAAACCAACACATCCAAAACAGTTGTGGCAACCGGAAAGATCGTAGCAAAACATCAAGTCATTTGAGTTTGAGCAGTGCTCGCAGAATGAGCAATTATAGAGGTGATCGCTATCGACGCACTCATAACTCAGCTCGCTATAGGTAAGATAACTTGAATCGAGCGAGTCGCGATCGTTCAGCGCATTTCCCATGTACATGCAGGAATCGCAGCCCTTGGATACAAAACAAAGATAGCAGTCCTTGTCATCAACGACCTGCTGACAGTACTCGCTATTCACACAGTTAACATTATAGAGTGCTGATCGAGGAACGTTTCTTGAGAGTTCTCGAAACTGCTCGAAAAAAGAACGAGAAAAATCGTATTCTTTTTCATAGGTCGCTGGATCCCACTTATCCGACCACCAACACGACTGACAGTAAACCGTAAAAGGACTTTCTGGCTTGTAGATGGTGATCATTGACGTCTTGCACAGATCGCAATTTCGACGATAGAGCGCATGTTCATTTCGGAAGATAAGTCGTCTTCGCTGACGACACTTTGGGCAACATTTCGGAAGTGGAACATTTATTTTTTGATAATACGCCCGATCGGTATCATCGATGAGAAATTCAGACGAGCAGATAAGACATGTGGCCATGCGGGCAGTATAAAATATCAGAACAAAATGTAAACATCTTTTAGG
>JAPLYO010000001.1 GCA_026395555.1 Candidatus Peregrinibacteria bacterium
CATAGACCTGTTTATAACATAAATTTTGCATTGTTGCAAATTCTCACCTCAAAAGAGCGAATTTCTCCGCTCGTTTGAGTGATTTTATCGTATTGTAGCTTTGCGAACTTACGCCTTCTTGCTTGGAAGGATCTTGTACATGGTAGTGCCGCATGTCTTGCACTGACCTGTCATAGCACGACGCTGAGTAGTGCCTTTTCCTTTCATAGCGACTTCTTTACCGTTTACCATCTCGCTCTTTGCTTTGCATTTTACGCAGTAGGCTACGACAGCTTCTGGTTTTACTTCTTCCGGCATGGGGGTGAGGGATAAAAAATATATTAGCTTTAGGATCGCAGAATGAGCTTGTAAAGTCAATGCGGGCTTGTATGATGCGTGTATATGATCGTTTTCCTCAATGGTAAGTACGTCGATGAGCAGGAGGCAAAAATTTCTATTTTTGATCAGGGTTTTTTGTATGGAGACGGCGTGTATGAGACGATGCGAACGTATCGTGGAAGTCTGTGGAGGGTGGATCAACATATGAAACGACTCGAGAAGTCGATGCGTTTGGCTGGCATCGTTCTGCCATATTCCTATGCGCGGTTGATCGACCAGGTGAAGACAGTTATCCAGAAAAATAAACTCAAAGAGGCGAGAGTGAGAGTCATGATTACGCGTGGAGTAAGCGCGAGTAAGGGGGCAAAGTTTGCACCCAATATGCAGGGAAAAGTCACGGTTTGCATCACGTCATATCCGCTTCCTGTTTTTACGGGGAGGGTGGTGCTTCCGGAGGTTTCGGTGGCGTTTTTCCCGGTGGAGAGGTCTTTTCCGACCATCAAGACGACGAGCATGTTTCCGCTGGTCATGGCGAGAATGCATGCGCTTCAGGGGGGACTTTTTGATACCTTGCTCGTTGACCGTGACGGGTATGTGAGCGAGGGGGCGGTGAGTAATATTTTTGTGGTGAAAAAAGGAGTTCTCTATACGCCGAAAGCAGGCATGCTTCAGGGCGTAACGAGAGACGCTATTCTGCGAATCGCGCGTGGCTTGGTACGCAGGAAGAAGCTGAAAAAGATCGTGTATTGCTACTTCAAACGGTCGTTTGTCCTGAGCGCCGATGAGGTATTTCTTACGAATGCCCCGAGTGGAGTGGTGAGTGTCGTGAAGGTGGGAGAGAAGAAAGTTGGCAGTGGACACAGCGGAATAGTGACGAAAATGATTTTTTCCAGCTTTATTGAGTTGATTTAGGCTTATTGAAGGCAGTTTTATTGATTTGATCGGTGTTTTTTGCTAGAATCATCGCCCTTTAATAACGTCTATGGCTTTGATTCCGTCCGATTCCGATTTTACGACTATACTGGGCCTTCAGGATGATGAATCTTCGACCGGTTCTCCGATTCGACCAGAGTATGAGCGCGTTGTTCCTCATATTCTTAATCTTTGTCGTGATTTTGGATTGGATCCGCAGGTTACGCAGAATCTTAATTTGGCGACGCTTATGCGATCGCTCGAGTGCCTCGATCGATACTATGATGCTATTACGGATGACAAACAGGCTGAAAGATTTGTTCAAGATGTGTTTTTATTTTTGCAAACTCAAGACGGTGTTCTGAGAAGTATTCGTCCTGTTACGTTTCCCACCGATCTTACTCAGAATCTTGTCGCCTTGAGGGAGGTGCTGCATCAGACTCAGTCAATGCAGGATTTTATAGATCACGCCTCTGCGCTTACTCGACTTTCTCGCCAAGCTCGAAAGATTACCGAGATACGAGAATATATTCGATCTTCTTTGCTTCAGGGTGAGATTATGGGAGAACTTGCACTCAAGGTGTTGGATTTTCCTGATACTCCTGAGAATTTTTCCAACTTTATGATTCGTGTCGCAGCCGCTGGAAATCTATTTGATGATTATTTTGATGCGAGTACCGACTATGCGAGCGGACAGCTGGCAATCAAGCCGGGTTTTATGTTTAAGGCGGCCCTTCAAATTGTGCTGACTGAGAAGTCTGCCTGGATTGCTGCTCATCATCCCAATAAGCCACGAGCTTTGCAGATAATGAGAAAGTTTCATTTTTAATGCTATACTTCGCACTGTATGAATCTTTATCTTCGTCACATTGAGTCACTTTGGGAGGCGCAGGATGTTTTGCGTGAGCTTGGCGTTGATAGTGCCGGCGTGGGCATTATGGCGAAAAAAATGATGGTAAAATCATTTTTCCTTCAGGGGCTATCAGTGCGAGCGGCGAATATTTTGAAGCAAGAATGTATATCTGTAGGTGGAGATCTGGCTCTGCCAAAAGCGGCATCTTTCCTGGAGGGAGAGTTTACCGATGCGGTTCTGATGATGAATGAGGCGCAACTTGAGAGATTATTAATGAAATTAAAAGCTCAGCCTTTTGGATTGCGAGAGGTAGGGGAGAGATTGCAGGATGTTATGAGAAAAATCGGGAACCAACGCTCGTCTTCGCTCGCGCGGCCAAAAATCATGGGTATTTTGAATGTAACTCCGGATTCTTTTTCTACATCATTTGATGGAGGTGCGTTATTCGTCGGAGGCAAAATTGATCCCAAGCTTGTGATGAAAAAAGTAGAAGCGATGATTGATGAGGGCGCAGATTATATCGATATCGGTGGAGAGTCTACCGGTCCCGGATCGGTTGATGTTTCTTCGAAAGAAGAGCTGGCTCGCGTGAAGCCAGTACTGGATTTACTGAAAAAAAATAAAATATATAAAAAAGTAAAAATGTCCGTGGATACCTACCATTCTACTGTGGCGAGTGCCGCACTTGAGAGTGGGGTGATGATGATTAATGATGTTACGGCACTGAGAGGTGATCCCAAAATGGCGTCCGTATTGGCAAAATCAAAATGTGAGATTGTCATGATGTACTCGAAAGATGCAACAGCACGGACGACTCGCGAGAAGCTATCCTATGATGATGTGGTGAAGACAGTAATTTCTTTCCTTGAGGAGAGGATCAATTTTGCGGTTGCGAAAGGTATTTCTCGCGATCGATTGGTTCTCGATCCCGGCATGGGTGCGTTCGTCAGCGGTGAGCCGAAATACAGTTTCGAGATTCTAAGAAGATTGAAGGAGTTGCAGATTTTTGGATTACCAATTCTTGTCGGTACTTCCAGAAAATCTTTCCTTGGTGGAAAATTAGATGAAAGGGGAGAAAGCACACTCGCGAGCTCGTGTGTCGCATATATCAATGGAGCATCTTTCTTGCGAGTGCATGATGTTGGAGCGGCAAGAAGGGGATTAGATGCCATTTGGTCGACCTTTGCAGTACGTTCGTAGTTGTATTCATTTATTTTTATACCATGTTTGTTACGAAAGAATTTACATTTCACGCCTCCCACTTCCTTACGAAATATTTTGGAAAATGTGAACGTCTGCACGGACATTCTTACAAACTTCAGATTACTATCGAGGGTGATATCGCGAGTAATGATCTTGTTTTGGATTTTGGTATTTTGAAGCGCGTTGTTGTCAAAAATGTTATTGAAAAATTGGATCATAACCATCTGAATGATATATTTGAAAATCCCTCTGCTGAGCGAGTCTGTGAGTGGATTTGGAAGGTACTAGAGCCACTTCCGGAGTTGCTCCGTGAAGAGGTGAGTGATCCAAATTTAGCTGATGAGATGAAGAAATATTTGAAAGAAGGAGAAGCGGCAGTGTCTCCTGCTGATGTTGCCGGTGGTGTAAATTTTGGTGTTCGATTGTATGAGGTACGATTGTGGGAGACGGAAGGGGCGAGCGTTTGGTTGCGCGCCAATTCATAATTTTACTTCGAAAAATCTATGCGTGGAATTTTTCTTGGCTTAGGGTCGAATTGTGGCGAGTGCTCGCGGTTATTACGCGATGCCGTGGTGCTACTGGAAGAGAGGGGGGTAGCTGTGGTGGCAAGATCATCTGTTTATGAAACAGAGCCGGTATTGGCAAATGGTCAGGAGAGCCAGCAGAATTTTTTGAACGCTGTTGTAGAGGTTGAGACGGATTTGTCGCCGAGCGAGTTGATGGAAACGTGTCTGGAGGTTGAGTCACTCTTGGGTCGCGTGAGGGCTGGAGGAGAGACGCGTTGGAGCGCGCGGACAATCGATATTGATGTACTTTTATATGGAGATGAAGTATTGAATGAAAATCCTATAGTACCGCATCCTCGCATGCATGAACGAAATTTTGTGCTTGTTCCTCTGGTTGAAATTTCCGGAGAGGTGATTCATCCTGTTTCTGGCCTTTCCGCTGCGCAATTATTACGACAATGTGAAGATAATCACCGCGTGGTAATGAGTGGAAGTTTTTAATATATTGCGACACGCATGTCAGAATTTTTCAACAGGAGATGATTTATTTTTCTCCTACTATTTGTTATCATTAGGGTACAAATATTTATCGGGCACAGTGCCATTCATGAGTCCTGCACTGGTTATTTTTAACCAGTTTTTGTGTATGAATGAACTGTCTGATGATGAGTTATTGGTGCGGTGTGTATATTACGGCGAAGAGGCACGTAAATGGCGCAATAAATTTCTGGGATTATTACCCGAAGTTTCCAGGCGCAATTTGTATAAGGCCAAGGGTTTCGAATCTATTTTTCACTTTGCTTTTGTACTTGGAGGAGTAAATGGAAAACAAGTAGTTCGTGTTTTACGATTGCACGAGCGACTAAAATATACGCCAACGTTACAAATTCTGCTGGAAAGGGGTACGGTCGGTATTCACAAAATGGAACGAGTTGCTTCAATTGCCGAACCGAAAAATCAGGAATTTTTGGCTGATCAAGTGCAGATGCTATCGAAACAAGCTTTGGACACTCTTGTCAGAGATGAGAAAAGCACTATGCCTGATTCTCCGTACGTACGGAGAGTTGAATTACCTCATCAATTTATATTAGCGGAAGATGTCGAGGGAGAGTTGCAGAGATTGCACCATAAGGGAATTGATGTGAATGGTGAGTTGCGGCTCTACCTGATTCAACGAAAAGAGTGTATTGATAATGAAAAAATGCGATTAGGTGTGTTGGCTAATGAGCGGAAGAGTGTGTCTGGGCGATATATTCCAATTGATATAAAAAATATTCTTAAAAAAGAATACGGGAAAATTTGTTCTATTGATGCCTGCAATAAGCCGTCAAATGATATTCATCATTTGCAGCGATTTGGATATGTACGACAACATAATCCGCAATTTATGGCTCCGTTGTGCCGTGAACATCATCAAATTGCCCATTCGATTGACGTGAGGGTTCAAGAGGTTAAAAAATCTAGGCCTCCATGAGTTGTTTTGCTATACTAGCATCATGATCTTTTTGATGTTCATTTTTGTTTTTGAACTCTTCTTTGGGGGAATGACTCCTCATGAATTGCTGCTTGATATGCAGGCAAGTGTCGCCCGTTCTCAGGAGGTTGTTCAGGATTCGTTCGTTCGATTTCCGGGGGTGCAGTTTGATGTTGAGGTAGCTCGAACGGCTGCACAGCGTACGCGAGGACTGATGTTTCGAGAGAGTATGCCCGTGAATCGTGGGATGATTTTTGTATTTGACGATGATGCTGTTCGGAACTTTTGGATGAAGAATACATTGATTCCATTAGATATGATTTTTGTGGATAAAGATGGGCAGGTGGTTTCCGTGAGCGCGAATGTTCAGCCTTGCAGAGAGAAAGTGTCATCCGCTTGTCCAAATTATGCGTCAACTGAACCGGCTCGATACGTTTTGGAAATTAATGCCGGATTGGCTCATTCCCATCATATTCAGAAGGGTTCACGCATGGACATCTCTATCTCATAGTGGTACACTTCGCCTGCAATGCAGAAAAACCCAATAAAATTATTCGCCGGCAGTTCGCATCCATTGCTCGCTCAAGAAATAGCGAAGTATCTCAAGGTTCCCGTGTCTGCTGCGATCAATACTCGTTTCGCGAATGGGGAAATTTATACGAGACCCGTAGAAACGGTTCGCGGATGTGATGTGTATATTATTCAAACGTGTACCGATAAGGTTAATGAGGAGTTGATGGAGCTTTTCATCATGATCGATTCCTTGAAGCGGTCATTTTCAGGAAAGATTCATGTGGTGATGCCGAATTATGGTTATGCGAGACAGGATAGGGTGGCGCAGCCGAGGGAACCTATCACAGCGAAGCTGGTCGCGGATTTGATTTCGGCTGCGGGAGCAGATCATATTATTACGATGGCTTTGCACTCCGATCAGGAGCAGGGATTCTTTAACTTCCCGGTTGATAATCTCAATCCGAGAAGACTTTTTGTGGATTATTTTAAGAAAAAGAAGCTTCAGGATCTCGTCGTGGTCAGTACGGATGCTGGTGGAGCCAAGGATGTGAAGAAGTTTGCCGATATGATGGGTGTCGATTTCGCTATCGTTCACAAGACTCGTCCAAAGGCTAATGTATCAGAAGTTCTTCATGTGGTTGGTAATGTTGATGGAAAAACGTGTTTGATCTATGACGATATGATTGATACCGGTGGAAGCGTAGTGAATGCTGCAAAGGCGTTGCGTGAACGTGGGGCAAACAAGAATATGTATTTGGCTGCGGTGCACGCTGTATTTTCTGATCCATGTGTTGAGCGACTTAAGTCTGCGGGTTTCAAGGAGGTAGTAGTTTCCAACTCTATTCCGGTTACTCCGGCAAAACGGTTTCAGGGTCTTACGATCTTGTCCGTGGCTCCTATGCTTGCTCAGATTATTGAGAATGTTCATGAATCAAAGTCAGTTACGAATGTATTTATTTAATATTTATTCACATGATTTACGTTGGATCAGACCATGCCGGATATGAGATGAAAGAGGCGATCAAGGCTTCTTTGAAGGATAATGCCGGTGACATGAACTTTGTTGATCTCGGTGTTTTTACGACAGATTCAATGGATTATCCTGATATCGCTCGAGAGGTTGCCGAAAAGGTTTCGGAAAATCATGGCGCAATGGGAATTTTGGTTTGCGGAACAGGTACGGGCATGGTGATTGCGGCTAATAAGCTTAATGGCATTCGTGCTGCAGCCGTGACGACTGATGCTATGGCGGAAATGGCTCGACGACACAATAACGCGAATATCATCACTCTTGGATCTCGTATTATCGATCAGGAGTCAGCCAAGAGAATGGTAAAGATCTTTCTCGAAACGCCTTTTGATGGCGACGAGAGACATCAGAGACGTATTGATAAGATTTCAGAGATCGAGAGAGCAAGAGATGAGAAGAAGTAAATTTTTTCTTTGAAAAAATCTATGTCACAACGAATATATATCGCCCCCTCAATTCTTTCCGCGGACTTTGGAAAGATTAATGAGGAGATCGCATCAATAGACCCATACAGCGATCTTATTCATGTAGATGTCATGGATGGACATTTTGTTCCCAATATCACTTTCGGGCCGGGACAGGTGGGACACATGCGTTCCAAGAAGCCATTTGATGTTCATTTGATGATCGAAAATCCTGACAAATACATAAGCGAGTTTGCGAAGGGAGTGAAGAGTGCCGTAGGAGAAGAGTTGTACGCTCAGAGTTATTTGGTGGTGCATCAGGAGGCTACAAAAGATCTGCCAACTACGCTTCGAGCGATCAAGGCGCTCGGTATGAAGGCGGGTGTTGCGCTCAATCCTGCTACACCTTGGGATGCCATAGAAGGAGTCCTTGATGATGTAGATATGGTTGTTTGCATGACGGTGAACCCTGGATTTGGAGGACAAAAATTTATCGACTCGGTAATGCCAAAAGTCGTAAAGCTGAAAGAGCTCAAACCAAAGCTGCTTATTGAAATTGATGGCGGTGTGAATGACCAAACGTCAAAGCTGTGCAAGGAGGCGGGTGCTGATGTTTTGGTAGCTGGAAATTTTGTATTTAGCTCTCCGGATCGTAAAGCGGCCATAGAAAGCTTGCGATAATGTAACTATTGTTTACTAATCTGTTTTTTGGTGATAGAATGCCCCCCTTTAGCGCAAGGGGTTATGGCTTCATCATCACACGTATCGCATTTTGCTCCCTCGATGGATAAAACTCCTGAGGCGATTTTTGATCCTGCCGTTAAGAGTAAATTTTTGTCAGATGTTCGCTTTTGTCTCGAGCATAGTCCTAACCGAAATGCTTTTGCTACGTTGGATGTTTCTTTCGAAGAGGATCCCGCTATAGGGCAGTTATTTTCTTTTCTAGCTCTTGCTGAGCAGAAATTTGGTCTTTCATTTAGCGCGATATTTTCAGAAGATAGCCCTGAGTTACGCGCGTTTACGGTTGAATTTGCAAATTCATATATGGATGCCGTTCGTGGAATTGCAAAACTTTCTCAAGATATACGTGCGTATCATCATCCCGCAGGACTTCACCCAAGCGATCCGAATGAGTTTCGAAAGGTTCATATGTTTACCGAGCTTTTGAGTACTTTTATTCACTATGGTCAAAAGCGCGGTGATGCCGAGGATAATCGTCCTTATAAAAAAGGTCATATTGATGAGGTTTTGAGTTTTCTCCGATCGTATTGTGAACCCTTTGCCACCTCTGTTTTAGCGGCGTGCCGTCTTCACGATGCCGGAGAGGATTTCGATCATCCTGAGGGTTTTATGACGAAGTCGGGATTAGCCCCTGAGCGTAATGGCGATTTTTTCCAGTTCCTTTGCAATTATCTGGATGCCAACTTACCTCCTATCAATTTCCCAAGCTCTTTCCGCGATATGGCGTTGCTTGATGATTCCGGAAAGCAGTTGCTAACAGGTAACCGTTTTGATGCCTATGCTGCGAGCAAATTGTATCATTCCGACACTCTTCGTGATCTCTCAAAAATCCAAGGTGCTATTCCCGGATATGCCAAGGATAGGTATCGCGATGTGAACGCGAAGCTGTTTCGTATACTTTCCGAGTCGGATCCTCGTATCCGTATGATTATGTTTGTTCAGTATTTTTTCCCCAAAGCGTTCGATACGCTTAGTAATGTGTATTCCTATTTCCAGATGAGTCACAAGGAGGGGAAGAGTACTGAGCATTCTGAGCGTGAGCAGTATAAACGTCGTCAGATGGAGGGCATGGTTCGAAATGTTGTACTAAGAGGTATGAAACGTCTTGGAGCGCAAATCGCTCATTACAAGATCAATGATGCCTTGAAATTTCCCAACTGGGACCAGCGGCAGAAGTATAAGGTTATGATTAAAAAAATTACCGATAGAGATAGAGATGATGGAGGTATGAGTAGGGCTGAAATTTTCGAGAGAGATCTTTTTAAGGCCGTGAACGATCGTTATCAGCACGCCTATGAGGAGCCTCTTCCCGAAGGTGCTTTTCAAGTTATCATGTGGAGAAGAGCCATTAATGATATTAAATCAAATGTTCAGAAGGCGATTGAGACGGGGGTGCTTCCTGATGATACGAAGTTCATGCATATCATCGATATTCGTGTGTTGGATGATCGTCCTGATATCGCGTTACGTATTAAGACGATTATCGATAGTGTTATGACGAGCTTTGCTCCGATTATTGAGAGAAGGAAGTTAGTGGCCGAGCGACAGCATCCTCTTGTGGGAGAGGATATATTGTTTACTCGTTGCGCAGTTTGCCTGAGGTCCGCAATGACCTAGAAGGTCTCGTAAGTGCTACCTATCTCAATCAAGACAAGTCAGCTTTCAGGAAATTACGGGCTTTTCTCGATACCTTGGGTACGCATGTTGACCACGTAGAGGGTGTTCTGAGGACGATTGAGGATGAGTTGCGCTATCTTGCGACCCTTCCAGTTGCTCAGCAGATTAACGATACTCGCTCTCAAATTTATTCCGCCATGCGTTATTTCAAACCGGCGGCACCTGTTGATGGTGCTGATCAGGCGATAGATACTTCGACGTCTACGACAGAGGATCGTCTGAATATTTTTGGAGAAAAAATGTGTGATGCTGCGGATATGGTGGCTTATGCTCAGGAGGTTATGAGACTTTACCATGACTACAAGGAACAGATTATGACCCACATGTCCCCCCGAATTGAGCTGGGAAAGTTTTCCGTGATACTGGATCGGCGGCGCAAGGTAGCTGATTCCAAGGTTACGCTTCCGAAAGATTCCAATCCTCTCTATGGTTTGTTTTATTATTTTCCGATGCTTACTCGCCACAATATCAAATCTATCCGTGTGCATCGTGGTGGTCAGCAGAATATTTTTACCGATGTCGAGGTAATGAAACACCTAACGCTTCTCCCCGGGGATCATGTTGAGATTCAGCTGCACTCTGAACAGAAAGATAAGAAGAATGCGGAAAAAGCCGTGAAATTTGCTCGGCATACCCTATACCCGGATAAGGACGGGGTTTCAGATTAGGAAGAATTGGCCTAGAGGAGCCCTTGCCTAAACATCAATCTGCGTTTAAGATACGCCTTGCTGCTACGTGCGCTCGTAGCTCAGGGGATAGAGCATCAGCTTGCGGAGCTGGTGGCCGCAGGTTCGAATCCTGCCGGGCGCACCATAGGTATACTTACATAAAAGGTGGTTCCTTTGTCTTCCTTTGACTCGAACCAGATTTTTCCGTCCATGCGATCCACGATGGATTTGATGATGTAGAGGCCGAGACCCGTTCCTTGTTCTTTGTTTTTTACGTTTTCCGCGCGGAATAATTTGCTGAATATTTTTGCCTGCTCGTTTTTTGGTATGCCATAGCCCGTGTCCGAAACGGTAATTAGGAGAGATTTCTTTTTCGCATCTTGAGAAATGGATACAGTGATTTTTCCTTTTTTGGGAGTGTATTTTATGGCGTTCGAGAGGAGATTTTGGATAATCATTTCTATGAGCTTCGGATCGTTTTTGAAGGACGGAATTTTTTTACACGTTACCGATAGGGCGATTTTTTTCTTTTGAATCTCTGACTTTTGCTCGTCAATTCTTTTCTGCGTGAGCGCTTTAATATCGATCGGTTCGCGGTCGATTACCAATGTTCCCAGCTCGAGTCGAGAGATACTTAGAAGGGCATTGATGAGCTCTATTATCCGCTGATTGCCTTTGTATACTTCTTTCATGTACTCCTTCTGTTTTTTGTTGAGCTTCCCTGCATCTCCGGAGAGGAGCATCTCCGTATACCAGTTTACGGCTGTTACCGGTGCGCGGAGCTGATGTGAGGCTACCGAAACAAACTCGGTTTTTGCTTTGTCAATTTCGCATAATATTGTCACATCCTCTTCGGTGGCAACGTATACCGTGTGCATTTTTTTATAGAGAATTGGGGTGACCGTCAGGAGTGCGCAGTAGAGCTTTCCACTTCTATTTCGGTTTATCATCGTTGTTTTAGCAGAGACTCCTTTTGAGAGTGGTGACCAGATTTTTTCCTGATAATCAGTAGCCGGCATAACTCCACCCCATAATCGCGGAGTTTCTCCCCTCATCTCATCAAACGTATATCCGGTCATCTGTTCGGCTGCATGATTTGCAAAAAGAATAACGCCGTTGTGATCCGTGAGAATGACGTGATTACTTGCCTGGCTGGTTACCTGTAAAAACAAGTCATCGAGCTGGGGAAGTTCTTTGATCGCATTATTCGCATCTTTATGTTCATAATTTGAAAATATATTTTTTATTTTCGTATCAATTTTTATGGCCGGGTAGTTTGCTTCGCAGTGTATCTGCTTCGGTGGGACTTTTAATGCCAGAAGGATTGCCGTGACGGCATTCACAAAATTTTGAGATCCGGAGATGTAAATAAGTCTTTTTTCTCCCTTTTTTATAATGTTCCCGAGGTCTGTTTTTTCAGGATCTCCCTCTTTGAGAATCACTCCATAACCGTATTTATCCGAGAGCTCTTGGAGTTCTTTTCGGTAGTGTGCGGATCTGACTTCTGAGTATAGCCAAGCAATGAGAAATCCCCGGGTATTTGCGATCGTAGAATAGAGAGAAATGGCGTGATGCCGAGACCGCCCGCGATCATGATTGCACCTTCGGGTGGCGCGATAAATGCCGATCCCATTGGTCCAATAATGTCTACCTCCTGACCTACCTTGAGCTTTGTGATTGCGGATGAGTATCCGCTTTTGGTAATACTTACCATAATTTCTAACGTCTTGTCTGAAGACCCTGAGGAGAGAGAAAATGCTCTACGATCTATTGTACCGTATTTTTTCGATCGTTCAGGTAATACAAACCATATGTA
>JAPLYO010000002.1 GCA_026395555.1 Candidatus Peregrinibacteria bacterium
ACCGGTTTTCTGTGTACTGGCTCTCCTGTTTTTTTGTGTGGAGTTTGCTGGCCACTCAGATCATCCGGAGTAATCGTTATCGGTGATGAACCATCGGGAAATTGTACTATCCAATTTTCTCCATCTTTTTTAACCATCTTTCTTATGAGGTGCTCGAATATTTCATTATGCTTGAGGCCATACAGCGCTGCCACAAAATAACAATCTCCCACATTTCTTGACTGCTCCATTTCAAAATCCTTCCCTCTTCCAGGGTACATATGCTCCATAATATCTGACATATTTCTTGGAGCTTTATTTCCCGTGATCGATATCAGCGCGTCTCTCACGTATTGCCCCACTCTTTGGAGTGAATTTTTTATTGTTTCACTACCTACAACTGGCGGCAGGTCATGTATCTGCGCACTTGATACTTCGGGAGTCTGCGGGGCCTGTATTTGCTCTGTTTTATCCTGATCTGACATGTTTTAATTATAACATATTTTTGTATTTTTTAAAAGCCCCCAGAGCTAGCATTCAGCTTTGGAGATATGTCTATGATTATTCAAACAGCATTATCGATAAATATCTTTGCGATGACCCAGGTCAAGGACCTCCACGATAATACGATGAGAATCGATAGAGTACATAATTCTAAATGGCCAGGCACGAAGAGAGTAGGTGCCTTTGTAGTCGCCATGAAGTTTTTTGCCAATAAAAGGATCGATTGCGAGGAGATTTATGGCACGGCCGATTTTTATTTGCCAAGATTTAGGAAGTTTCCGAAACTTCTTTTTTGCCTTATCGGCAATTTCAATTTGGTACATGCTATGGAAGGTTTAATTCTTTTTTCACATCTTCCCATTTGTGCATTCGTCCGTGCTTCGAATCTTCGAGGCCGTCCTTAATGCCTTTTACCGCTTCCGGATCGGACATAATCTCAAGCGTTTCCATGAGACCCTCATAATCTTCATATGAAAGCATGACGACTTTTGGTTCGCCGTCGACCGTGATAGTAATTTCCTGGCCGGGTTGTTGGGCTGTTTCGATGAGTTTGAAAAATTCACGACGCGCGTTGGTTGCCGAGAGCATGGATTTCTGATGTGTGACTTTTGATGGTTTTGCCGATGGTTTTGTAGGTGATTTTTTCATATGTACATTATAACGTACATCATGTGTTTTGGTCAAGGTGCTGCTGCTAAAAAAGACCCCAGTTTTTCCAACACAAAAAAATATGCCTTTCTCAAGCCATTATAAAAATCCTTAAAAGCTGATATATGGTAATATTTTATTTTTGTTTCTTGATTCATTTCTTTTCCCGGGAAAACTTTCAGCTTTAAAAATGGCACTTTTTCGATATTAATAGCACCAGGAACTCGCAGGTAGAAAAGTCAATGTGCCAATTTTATAAAAACTGGGGTCTTTTCAGGATGCTGTTCATGAAATGTGTATTGTAAAAAAACGGGAATAAGACAGCCTCTTCGGCTTGATTCTGCTGAACCGTCTCCGATGTCTCCGGGGGAGTTGCCTCGTGCAGTAGTTTTTGACTACTGCACGAGGACTTAGGGAAGATACGGTACGATGAAGCTTTCTTTGGTAAGATACTTCATCCTTCTCGTGAAGGGGATGGCCCGTCGGATATTCACGATGGAGAGAATGTGCGCTCCATGTTTCTATCACTGGCAAGTCATCATCTTTTCAGAGATGTACCGTTGAAGGGCGGAAGAAATCAGTTACACTTCTGGACGTTCACGGTTCCGGTTTTTTCGTAGTCGACGCAGTTCGTGTTGGAGTAGGTCTCCAAATAGACCGCGCTTGAACCCTGAACCGTATTCAGACTGAAGGTGAGGGCGCCTTCGTACTGACCCGTGAAGGTTGACTGACAGCCGGAGCCGATGGGCTTTCCCATGACTTGATTCGTCGTCGCGTTCATGACAAACCATTCCATTGGAAAGTTTCCAAAGGCCTGTCCGTTGGCCTTGCTGATCTTGCCGTAACCGGTTGTGCCGCTGATGCTCTCGATTCGGAAGCAGTACTTGGTGCCGCAGACTTTGTTCGTGTCGAACTTGTAGGTCTGCCCACCGCCTGATGCGATACAACTTCCGATTTGCCACTGGCACTGCTGAGTGCAGACGTTGGTTTGCGTACCACCACCGCTCCCGCAGGCACCACTGGCTGTGCAGCTCTGTTGCGCTGTCGTTCCCGGCGAACAAGATCCCTGTCCGGTGCATGTCGTGGCATTTGCTCCACTGCATTGGTAGATTCCACAGTAGGAACAAGACGTGTTCGGCTTGTTGGCGAGCGATGATTCACCGCCGCACTCGTTCTTGACGGGAGGTGGAGCTTGTCCACTACACGTCACTGAATCTATGCCGTTACATTGCCACGTTCCCGAGTTAGGACAGCTTCCGCCAGGTTGATTACTCAGACTGGAGCAGCCGCCGCAGGCGTTTTTGACACCCTCGTCAACCTGTCCATCGCAGTCGTCGTCCTTCCCGTTGCAGATTTCGACGGTCGATTGACAGCAGACGTTGTCTTCGTCGGTGAGTCCGTCGCAGTCGTTGTCGATCTTGTCGCACTTTTCCGGGAGAGGGGATTTGCTGCATACAGACCACGCACTCCACTGACATCCATCGCACGTTGCGGACTGCTGACCACCACATGCTCCGCAGGATTGCGTTTTCACTTTTCCCAGTTCGCATATTCCCATGGATTTACATGCGAGATCTTTCTTCGTGGCGTCGCACTCGTAGGTACTGCATGCGCCGCATGAGTCGCCGGCTTTCATTTTGAGAATGATACAGCCGCCGCACTCGTTGAGAACACCTTCGTCCGTCTGCCCGTCGCAGTCGTCATCTTTTCCGTTGCAGATTTCCGTCGTTGACGCGCAGCAGACGTTGTCTTCGTCGGTGAGTCCGTCGCAGTCGTTGTCGATCTTGTCACAGATCTCCGCCGATGCGAGTTTGCTGCAGGCGCTAAACGCGCCCCACGTGCACTGATTGCTACACGCGTGGGTCATCTTCCCGCCGCAGCCACCGCAGATTGCTTCTTCTGTCTTTCCAGGCGCACACGCGCCCTGTCCCGTGCAAGTTCCGTTGACTACCCAGAGGTTGTTTTGGCACTTCCATTGCTGGCTGCCGCAATTTCCGCAGGGAAGTGTTTTGGTATTTCCTGCGCACTTACAGGTGTTGCCGGTCGATCCGGCGTCGGCCTGTGGACAGGTCGTTGTCGATGCGATGACCTCTCCCGTGTCCAGAATGGAGAGGCCTTTTTCGAAGTCCTGACGCGCTACACCGAACCCTGGATCGAGGTACTGGTCACCCAATGGGTAACCAAACTTCGACGGTCCGTTTCCGGCTGCCCGGTAAACGTTCCACATGGTGCCGCGAATCAAGTATGCCTGGAAGTCGTCACTCGTGTTTTGCAGCATGATGCCGCAACTCCCGTAGCTCCCACCGTAGTAGTCTTGGAGGAAATAGCCCGGAGTCCACTCGTGGACGTAGGGCGTCTTTGCATCTTTTCCTGTCGCGTTGCCGACCTGAAAGATACCGCCATTTTTCTTGAAGGCGGTTACTACTGCGTAGGATTTTCCACCCATCCAGCCGTCCGAGAACATTCCCGGGCAGGCACCTTCAGGATAGAATTGATCCGTCTTGATGTTGCCACCTCCGAATCCGGTATAGACGAGGACTTTCTTTTCGAAGAGAATTTCCGTCGTCATTTTCACCAGGTCGAAGGTGCTCGCGATGGGTTTCCCGGTGACGTTTACTCCGCCACCTTTTTGCCACCACGAGTAGATCGGCTCTGCGAGCGTGATCGGAGTGGGAGCATGTCCAGTGAGATCATAGATCAGGGCGGCACTTTGACCATCCTTTTCGTATGTTTCGATGAGCAGCTCTTTCTCCGCGGCACCACCGGTAGCCAGGAGCCACGAGAGACTTTTCTTCACCGTGTAGCCCTGACTGATGTAGTTGTCGTGGTAACTCGTGGTGAGACTCTTCGTGTAGTCGAGGAGCGAGATGTAGTTGATCAGATTGTGTTGCGGATCAAGCGTACACTTGCTCATGTTGAAGGTGAGGGGAGGCTTCCAGTCACTCGCCAAACTGCAGATGTCGACGGGCTTTCCGTCGACCTCAATCTGGAGGTGAAGATGCTCACCGAAGCTGTAGCCGGTGCCGCCGCCGTAGGCGAGCGGATGAAATCTATCCACCCACTGACCCACCTTGACGAACATCGTATCTTTCTTCAGGTGAAAATACTTGGAGACGACCTTGTCGTTGTGACGAATGAAGACGGCGTTTCCCATTTTTCCATTGCAGTTTTTGTCGCCCTTGTCGCAGCCTTCGTACAACTTCTCGACGATTCCGGGAGCCACGGCGAACACCGTGTACTGCCCGCCAATGTCGTTGGGAAGATTGCGATCCCAGCCGTGATGCTGGTCGTAGGCCCGACCGTAGGGAGGGTCTTCGATCGCTCCGCAGATGTCCTTGATCGTGCCGATGCTCGAGTCCAGATCGTAGAGCGCCACGCTTCCCATCTGGCTGTACTCGTCCGTCCAGTCCTCGAAGAGGGGGTCGGTGATGTTGATCTTGTAGCTCGTGAACTCGGGGGCGATCGCGTGTCCACTCTTCACCCACATCAACGTGATGGCGATGAAGAGGATGATCTTGATGACGAAGGGAACGTTTTCCTTTGGATGCTTGGTTTCCATTGACTGCTCCTCACGCGTTTTGCGCTAGTTTACCGCCTGCGCGGATTTGGTGACCATGTTGAGAACCTCGAGCGCCTTCTGTTCGAAACCTTCGACGTAGAGCTGCTCGGGCATACTGAACTTCATCTCGATGCGCAGTGCACCAACGTTTCCAATTTTCACGTAGGTGTACCGATTGAATCCACCGCCGCTATCGGCCGAGTGGTACTGAAACGTCTGCCCCTTGTAGGTCTCCGCCTCGTCCGGTTTGCCATACAGATTCTTCCACCACGCATCGTACTTCATGTACTCCGGGTAGTATTCAAACTCTGTACGCAGCGTGAAGTGAGCCGTCGATGCCAGCTGCTGATTCGTCAGACCAATCTGGTTCGCCGAGTTTCCACTCAACAAAAGATCGGTCGTCTTCAGCTGACTCGCCTCAACCCATGATGGAAACTGCACCTTGTACTGATACACCTTGCTCGTGTACCAGGTCGTTCCATCGTCGAGCTGAGTGATATCTTCGGGCGAGACTTTGGTATCTTTCGTGGCCTGACTGTCCATTTCCGCATCCACTCCTGCGTCTGCCTTTTCTGACACCCCCTCCTTGACCTCGTCCTTCTGCGATGAGGTCTCGGCGATCATGTCGATCAGAACTTCTGCGCTCGTGTCGGCAATGATTTCGTTGACCACTTCTTCCACGGCACTGATGACGTCCGTCGTGATCGTAATGATGTCAGGCTGCTGGATTTGGATGTCGGGCTGTTGATTGATGTTCGTATCCTGTACCGTCGCGTCCTGCGTGTCCTGAACCGTCGCGCTCGTCGAGTCCGTGCCGACCAAAATATCGGTCACGTTCGGCGATGAAGTTTCCGAACTTTCACTATCCGAGTCGTCCGCGTCGATCGCACTGTTCGCGTCATCGATCGCGATGACCGCGTCACTGCCACTGTCGATGCTCATACTGCTGAGCTTGGCGTCCTGCTGGTTGCTGACCGCGCTGACCTCCTGAATGGACGAGCCCGATGAGCCCATCGCGATTTCGTCGCTAGCGCATCCCGTCAGAACCACTGACAAGATGATGGCGAGGGTGATGAAGAGGATCTTTTCGATCCGCGTGCTGCTGATGGTAGCCATTGTCTGCTGCTCCATGTGACGTAGGGTTAAAGAAGTGTGATCCTTGTGACCAGTTGAAGTCGCATTACGTTTCGAAACTTTCGATGTGATGTAACATTTCTTCCGCTGGTTTCAACGAACGATACTGAAAAGAACACTCAAACGATATCACTCGTATATAACAAAACCCTTACAAACGTATTACATTATGTTGAATAATTTGTTACACTTTCACCATGAAATTCAATAGAAGGCAAACTGGTTTTACTCTCATTGAGGTTCTCCTGGTGGTAATCATTATGGCTATCATTACGACCGGCGCATTTAGTGGAATGCTCAACCTTCAACGTACCTCGCGCGTTAATGCTATCAATCGCCAATTTTCAAATTTTCTCGAGCTTGCACGAAGTTATTCTCTCAATGGTAAACTCGTAAATTCTGGCTGCGATAATGGTAAAACCGAGTGCGTTCCTAAGAGTTTTTCTGTTATTACTCAAAAAAATGATCCGAAGTGCACCACCTCTCCCAATAACCGTTCCGTACGCTTGATATACCAAAAGGCGACGGCTTCCGGATTTAATCCAAACGATATTGTGACCATGGATTCTTTTTGCGTAAATCCAAAAATAGAATACTGGTATGTGGGACCCAATAATGCCGGGGAGAAGTTTGCCGATGATATACCTTTTTCCTATACACCCCCTTTTGGAACTTTTGCCGTAGACGATCAGATATCCTCGGCGCCTCAAAAAATCACGCTGACCTTCTGCGAGACGGCGACCGATACCAAAAAATGCACCCTTCAAAATACGTATACCAAAGCCATAACCCTCTACACGAATGTTGGCGTCCTTGAGTAATTTTTTCAAAAAACACGCTCTCAAAAAACACCGCGGGGAGACTCTCGTAGAGATTCTTGCGGCTGTATTTATTTTGGCACTCACGACGACAGGAACTACTTCATTGATTATCAGCTCCGGTCGGACCAGTTATGACATACGCCGAACCTTTCAGGCGCGTTATCTCGCCCGAGAGGCGTTCGATGTTTTGAAGATGATTCGCGATACAAACTGGATACGCTTCTCGGATGAAAACTGCTGGGATATCTCATTTGATGCAAAATCCTGTGCAAAACAAAATCCTGACATTATTGTTCAGCAGGGGAGCACGCTTCATTTTGGTCTCGTGACCAGTACGCCACAGGATCTCTATATGCGACTTGCGGAGGTAGTGGATAATGCTGGTGTTGATAGCTTCGCCACTTGTCAAAATTTTGACCCACTTGATAAGTCACCCTATGCGGTTTATGAAAATAAAACAGATGATCCAAATAACGCCTATAATGGCGTGATGTTCGGTACGGATGGAGTTCCTCCAGCCGATAGTATTCCGGCATTTTGCCGACAAATTACCCTCTCTAAAATCAATAAAGATTCCATAAAGGCCGATGTCACTGTCGCGTGGAAAGTTGGCAGTCAGAAACGTTCGGAGACGTATAGTTCGTATCTTATGAATTATTAATTACATGAAGCACTCGCGTGGTTTTACATTACTGGAAGTCTTACTGGCGGCGAGTCTTTTTTCTATTGTTGGAATGATGACTACCGGAGTGTTCTTGAATTTGAGTCGCGGTCAGCAACAAGTAAGCTCGCGCAATACGCTCTATGATGATGCGCAATTTATACTCGATCAACTTACAAAAGAAATCAGCTCGAGCGCGATCGACTATGAAGAGTATTATAATAGAATTGTCGTTGGAGGTAATCCGGGAATGAATTATGGGCTCTATGCGGCGCAGTTTTATTATAACGTGAAGGATAGCAAGCCAGGATGTCCTATTCCAAACTCGCAGTGCGTAAATGTCGGAAAGAATCCGTCTATAGGAAATTTTCCTGAAAAGTCGAATGCGTTCTATGAGTCGGGAGTAACTTCAGATATCTTTTGCAATGGGTTTGAGCCAATTTTCTCAACATCAAAAGGACACGCATGCGTTCAGCAACTCTACCTCATTAATCCGGATGGAACCAAGAAAACGTTCATAGCTCCTGAAACGATTAATTGGGATACTAATAAATTCTCTACGGTCCTGAGTCGCGCATCGATGACGGCCTATGAAGACGCCGCAAGTAATAGTATTCCTCATTTATTCACCTGTGATATCGCCAACTGCCCTTCTTCCGTGGATGTGACTACGCTCACTTCTCCTGCTCAAAATATCACCCTCCGCTACCCAAATCCCGATGACCTCAAGGGTACCTCTGGGCTGGGAGATACACCTCTAGACAAGGCCTATAATAATGGAAAAGACTTTGTCCCCTTTACCCCATCTCGTGTAAATATTATCAGTATTAAATTTTTCATCTCTCCGACGGAAGATCCCCACAAGGCGTTCGCTGAGGCAAATGAAAATACCGGCATGATTACCAATATCCATCAGCCAAAAGTGACAATCGTTCTCACTGTAGAGCCCGTGTCTAATACGAAAGGCTCAACGAGTTACCCTCCACTCACTGTTCAGACGACGGTGACACCGGGACTCTTCACGGAGGTAATGAGCTATCCTCCACAGATGATAAAAAAGCTGAAGTAGTAGAAAAAATATATAAAAAGCGTATACTACGACCATGATGCAGAAGCGAACAGTTTGGATTATTATTCCGGTTGTAGCCGTATTTTTCTTCCTTATTGGATGGCAAGCGGGACATAGTGGATTGGTAGCCAGTGAGGATCGTTCTCACGCGGGTCTTCAGTCTTTTGTGGGAGCAAACATCGCTCGAGATCGTGCCGATCTCTCGCTCTTCTGGGACGTATGGGATCGCCTCAGCGCTCAATATGTTGACCCAACCGCGATCAATGCCGACAAAATGGTCTATGGTGCGATTAAAGGCATGGTGGCCGCCCTCGATGACCCTTATAGCGTGTTCATGGATCCGGAGGAGTCCAAAGAGTTCAAAAATAATTTAACCGGAAAGTTGGATGGCATTGGCGCACAGCTCAGCGTGAAAGACAAAAATCTCACGGTTATGAGCGTTCTCAAAGACTCTCCTGCGGAAAAAACCGGGCTGAAGGGTGGTGATATTATTTTAAAAATAGATGATGCGATTGCCGGTGATATGACGATTTATGAGGCGATCACGAAGATTCGCGGCGTCAAAGGCACCTCGGTCAAACTCCTCGTCTACCGCAAAAATAATGGTGATCCTTTTGAGCTCACCATTGTTCGCGACGAAATCCGACTCAATAGCATTGAACTTACCGAGAAGCCAAATAATATTTCTGTTATCGCGCTTCATCAGTTTACTGACAGTACGATGACTGAGTTGACGGAAATTATTCCGAAAATTCTTGCGAAAAAACCAAAGGGACTTGTTCTCGATCTTCGTGATGATGGCGGTGGATATCTCGAGGTTGCAGTTGATGTTTTATCCGAACTACTCGTGGGCAAGAAAGAAGTAGTCACTATCCGCAAACGTGATCCGAAAAATGATGAAAAGAAATTCACCAGCGGCAGCGGTCGGCTCACCGCTATTCCTCTCGTTGTACTCGTCAATAACGGCTCAGCCTCTGCCTCGGAAATTGTCGCAGGTGCAGTGCAGGATTTGAAGCGCGGCACGGTCATTGGAGAAAAAACGTATGGAAAGGGAAGTGTTCAAGAGATCGACGAACGACTCAAGAACAACGCCAGTCTCCGTATGACGATTGCCAAGTGGCTCACTCCGCTCGGTCGCTCTATTAATAAAATCGGTATTGAGCCGGATCAGACGGTCAAATATACCGAGGCCGATCTGAAGAAGGGCGTTGACCCACAGATGGATGCGGCGCTGAAAGTACTCAAGTAGTATTCAATCAAAAAAGAGGATGTCCATAATGGCGCACCCTCTTTTTTTATTTAACTTCCAAACTTACTTCTGGCAGTCAGATGAGCAACAGCCGCCCTTTCCTGCGGCACACATTACCATCTGGTATCCCATGAAGAGTGCTGCGAGACCTACGAGGTCGTAGACGACCGTGACGACCACCGGCCAGCTACCAAAAAGAACCTCAACGAGGTTATAATTTGCTACGCCAACGAGTCCCCAATTGAGACCACCAACGACGAGCAAGAGCAACGCGAGATGAGAGAGCATCTTCATAGAGAAGTGAGTAAGAGGATATTGTTTCAATTATAGGCGGGTATTGTTACTTTCACAATATTATTACCTATTTGTACATATTTTTGCACTCTGGGATTTTTTTGCTATGATGCGGGCAACATGTCCACCATCACATCCATTCATGCACGAGAAATTCTCGACTCACGCGGAAATCCAACCGTAGAGGTTGAGTTGGTTTTAGGAAATGAGGGAGCGCTAGCTACTGTTGGCGTGGCTATGGTGCCGAGTGGTGCCTCTACAGGCATCCACGAGGCAGTAGAGTTACGAGATGGTGATGCGAAGCGATATGGAGGCAAGGGCGTCTTGAATGCTGTAAAAAATGTGAATGTTGAGATTTTCAATGCACTACAGGGGAAAGAGATTGCCGATCAGCGCGCTTTGGACTCTCTTTTGATCGCACTTGACGGAACTCCGAATAAATCACGACTCGGGGCGAATGCCATTCTCGGTGTTTCTATCGCCTTTGCACGTGCATGTGCCAAGCGAGATGGAATAGAGCTCTACCAATACTTCGGAAAACTTGGAAATAATACAACCTTCAAACTTCCGGTCCCTATTATGAATGTCATCAATGGTGGCAAACATGCCGATAGCGGATTGGACATCCAGGAGTTCATGCTCGTACCTTCTGGCTTTTCAACGTTTGCCGAACGGTTACGCGCCGGTGCTGAAATTTTTCACACGTTGAAAGGTATTCTGTCCAAGCAGGGGATGGTGACGAGTGTAGGTGATGAGGGCGGTTTCGCTCCGCATTTGAAATCAAATGAAGAGGCCTTTGAGCTCTTGCTGAAGGCCATATCTGAATCCGGCTATACGACTCAGCAGGTACAGATTGCCGTAGACGTAGCGGCAAGCAGCTTCTATGAAAATGGAACATATCTCTGCAAAGTACAACCATCCGGTACTGCGACTTCAGATGAGATGATCGCGTGGTATGGAGCGTTAATTTCGAAATATCCACTCGTATCTATCGAGGATCCACTTTTCGAGGATGACTGGGATGGTTTCGATAAGATGACGGCTCAGTATGGAGAAAAAATTACTATTGTCGGCGATGACTTATTTGTGACAAATGTTGAGAGAATCAAAACGGGCATTGAGAGAAAATCTGCGAATAGCGTTTTGATTAAGATGAATCAGATTGGAACTATCTCTGAGTCCATTGATGCGATCGCCCTTACGCAAAGCGTTGGCTGGAAGCCAATCGTCTCCCATCGTAGCGGCGAGACCGAGGACACGACATTGGCTGATCTGTGCGTAGGTATGAACTGCCCAACCATCAAAACAGGGTCACTCTGCCGAAGTGAGCGCGTGGCAAAATACAATAGACTCCTGAAGATCGAGGAGCTCTTGGGATAACTTCTCCGGCAATTCAGAACTCTTATAATTTTATATCACTTTTTCCCGTGATAATAACTTTGGCGTAGGTGTACATCGTGTAGAGACTGAGAAGCGCGAGAGCTGCCGTAATGAGCATCACCATCCCGCCACCGAGTAGTCCAAGAATGAGATGAAATTTCATTTCGAAATAGAATGCCGTGCAGAGAATGATACTAAAAATCGTTGACCATATGAAGTTACTCCAACGATCTTTGTACATCGTATCGCTCCACATTTTTACTTTTTCCGGATCTTTTTTGGCGGCCTCACGCATAACTTCTATCGCCTTCTTGGCGGTTCGGAAAAATGCAACTGGATCGTTTTGATTCATACTGTTTGTCATACTGGCGGAGAGGGAGAGATTCGAACTCTCGCTAGGGTCGAAACCCTACTACAGGATTAGCAATCCCGCCCCTTCAGCCACTTGGGTACCTCTCCGCGCGATGGCTTGCAGGCCGGATTGTAACGTATTTTTTTGGGACTGACTAGGAAAAATACTCCCTGGTCGTGTTGGGGCTGGGATGTTTTTTATACACCCCTGCGTTTTATATAATAAATATATAAAGAATATATAAGAAACATATAAGAAATGTATATCATCATCCTTCATAGTGCCGCCCCTCTTGCCATTAATTTCCAGCTTCACCCAGCTTTGATTCTTGACTTTTTTACTTGTTATTATATAATGTGGCTCTTTGTACACACTTCCTTTTGCCTATGTCCTCACCATACTTACAAGACCTCCTCGGCATGCTGCCGGAGAACCAACCAAAACCTACCGAGGAGCACCTCGCGCTCCTGCAGGAGGTCGACGAGTCGATTCAAAGAGACTATGATGCCGTATATCAGGAAAGTGCTCGTGTACGTGAAGCTATTCGAGCCTATATGCATCCACAGACGTTTAAAAAGGCTATCTTTTCGAGCGTTCCGCGTCCCGGCCATATGAAACGAAGTGATCCCAATTTTCCTACTGTCGTTTCTGAAGACATTATTGCTGAGCATCGAAGACGTATCGCACTCGTTGGCTCCCTGTTCGCGCAAGAACGTTTTTCCCATTTGACCTGGGAAGATGGTGGAACGAAATCACGAAAACGCTTGGAGCAAAAACTCGCTGCAAAAACAACTCCCAAGAGGCCGCACCCCGTCATTACTGATATGTCACGTATCAGAGTGGTTGTGCCCGAGTTACCCTTAATGCTTCGAAATATCACCCTGACAGCAGAAGCACTTTACTTTGATGCGAGTAAGTTACGGGTCATTGAAATTATGGACTGGATCTATCGGCCCACCCTTGGCAAATATGATACGCCACTTCGTTGCGCCAATGTAATTTTTCAACCGTTAAAACCTCAAAATACGCCAGCAACATTATGTACCGAGATACAGTTCGTTACTCGTCGCATGCGGGCCGGGATGGATCTCAATCACCCCTTTGATGTCACGAAACAGCTCGCCTACCCATCCGAAGAACATAAAGCGTGGATGCATATGGTCATGATGAAGGCTGCTCTTTTGGATTATAGGAGCCAGCTAGAAGCCTATGATCTTTACTCTGGGGGCGCCGCAACGCGTATTTATGATTCGATGAAGGAGTGATATCTATTTTATATAAGATATATATATCACTACATTTGTGCCCCTCCCACTTGAGCCAATTTTCAGCTTTATTCAGCTTCAATATTTGACATATATCTAATATTGTTCTATTGTAGTTCTCTCACGTCACTGCCTATTTTCACAAATCAGCTTTATGGCACCGAATTAACTCAACGATCTCCTCGAACTTATTCCTGTGTCGGAATTGGATACATACACTAACTACACATATTTTTTTACCAGTTCCTGAATCTTCACGTACCACGTGAACTTCAGCAATTTTGGATTTACGATTGAACACGCATAGGCCACTACGACCGCGATCAACATACTTGTGACCACATCGACAGGATGATGTACGCCCACGTACACTCTGCTTGCGCCTACCAAGAGCGTAAGTATCCAGAGAATTATGCCTGTTTTTTTATGAACAGAAAAAATGAGTGAGGCTATGACGGCACATAGAATGGTATGGTCAGAGGGAAAGCCATTATTTACCTTATGCGCGATGAGCGGAATGACGCCATCCGTAACAAAAGGCCGAGGATTATTGTACAGAGCGCCCGCGATCTTCAGAATGATAAAACTGATCGGGAGCGTTGTAATCGCGAGCATAGCAACCTGCTGACGTTTGGATTTTATCAATAGAAAAAACTGAATCACGGCAATGAGGATGAGAACGAAATAAAGATATTCCGCTCCGAAAATGGCAAAAGTAGATAAAGAAACGTTCATATATGCATCCTACCATATCACCCCTAATCTTCTAGTGGTTTTTTTCTCGATAGATGTATGAGTTTGCGTATGAGCAGATAGGCAACAGCGAGGAGTAAGATTAAAAGTCCGAAGCGATGGACGATTATATTAATCAGGCCGGCGTGCTTTCGGAAATAGACTGCAAAGAGAAGGTACTGGAATGGCCAGATGCAGCAGGCGATCCATGAGGCGATCATAAATTTTTTCAAACTCATTTCTGAGGTTCCGGCGATCAAGGCGATCATTGGGCGAATAAATCCAATATTCTTTCCAACTATCATCCCAACCGCACCATATTTGGTAAAAAAAGCGCGTACTTTTTCAAACGTTTCTTTTCTTTTTTCTAAACGCGTCATCATTACGGCATTTCCTTTTTTTCCTAAATAATAACTCACCATGTCCGCCGTGAAGCCTCCTATCGCCATAAAAATAATGTAGCTCGGTATGAGATTTTCTCTCAGCGCAAAGGCTGCGGCACCATAAAATACAATTGTTCCGGGAATCACATATCCCAACAGCGGAAAGCATTCAATGAAAGCCACAACCATTATGATGAGTGAAAATGCCAATCCAACATGCTTTAGCGTCAAAACATATGGAATGAGAATCTGATTGAAATACGCGAGGCTCGTGAGAAAGTGTGGCATAAAAGTTCTATCAATGAATAGAAAGCATCTGTATATCTTTTGGAACTACATTTGTCGCTCTCGAGAGTACTCTTCCGTTTTTCTTCAACCACGTTCGATGCGTTTTGTAGTCAGGCATCATCCTTTCCACATGTGCCCAAAATGCTTTGGAGTGGTTCATGTGGGTAAGGTGAGAGAGCTCGTGCGTTATAACATAATCAAGAACCTCTGGTGGTGCGAATATCAGCCTCCAGTTGAGATTTATGTTTCTCTTTCTGCTGCATGATCCCCAGCGCGTCTTGGCACTGGAAATTCGCATCATGTTATAGGAAATGTTGTATGTGGTTGAAATCTCTGTGAGACGCTTCACGAAGTGTAGCTTTGCGAGCTTCTTCTCTTGGATATACTTAATTTTTCTATGGGTCCGGGGCTGTGACCTCACGATGATCCGATATCGCTGTCCTGTAGGGCGTACCCCAAGCCAAGACTCGATTATTTTTCGTACTTTTTTAGCAATTTTCTGGTGCATACTATTCCAGCCTACCACGAAGCCGAAAAAATCTCCACGGGGACTCCAAAAAGCCGAAGCTTTGAGGTGAAATACACAAAGCTGTAATCCTTCATTTGTTTGACTTTAGAGGCCTGGAAGCGTACCCTGTTCCCGTAAGTTTTCTCATAGGTCAGCACGTATAAGCTTCTCTTCTCTCGCGCAAGTGGGTAGGGTCCAATAAAGGATCAAGAAGTCCAAAGGCGCTAGGGAAAAGAGGTCGTCTTACATTTTACTTAAAGAAGAATAAATCACATTATTTATGGCAAAAAAACTATACGTTGGAAATCTTCCATTTTCAGCAACTGAAGACTCTCTCCGAGAGCTCTTCGCTCAGGCAGGTGCAGTTGAGACTGCAACAATCATCATGGACAGAATGAGTGGTCGTTCAAAGGGCTTCGGCTTCGTTGAAATGGCTACAGAAGAAGAGGCTCAGGCCGCTATCTCTATGTTCAATGGAAACGAACAGCAGGGTCGTAAGCTCGTTGTTAATGAGGCTCGTCCTATGGAACCACGAACTGACCGTCCACGACGTTCATTCTCACCACGTGAAGACAGACCATCTTGGTAATCTTCTCGTAATGAGAAACTGATTTCTTTAACTTGAAATTATTAAAAACGGCTTTCTCGAAAGAGGAGGTCGTTTTTTTGTGATATATGATTTTGTATCAGGTATACTTGTCCCATGAAACTCATCCTCGCATCACGGTCGCCGGCACGTAGAGAGCTCATGAAAGAGCTTGGGATGCCTTTTTCGGCGCTTGCAAGTGATTATCCGGAAGATATGAAGGCCTACCGGGCTCAGTGGCGTCTGGCGAAGTTTCTGGCCCTTGGGAAGGCCCTGCATGTTGCTCATAAGCTCCCAGAGGCGGTGATTATTGGGGCCGATACGTTTATAACCTGTCGTGGGAAAAATATTGGTAAGCCTGTGTCGATCGCTGACGCGAAACGACTCATTCGGTATATGAGCGGGCATATTATCAAGGTCTATACCGGCGTGGCGGTCGTGCAAACAGATACAAAGGGGAATGTGGTGAAGAAAATAACCGATTATGCGGTTACCGATCTGACCATTAAAAAAATGAGTGCGGCCGAGGTGGATCTACTTGCTCACCAAAAAGATGCTCTTCATATATCCGGAGCTTTTTCTATTGAGGGCGAGGGAGGAAAAATGATTACGAAAATTTGCGGAGATTATAACAATGTCATCGGATTACCGATGTATGTATTGGAAAAAATGTTGAAGAAAATTACTTCGCGAGCGTAAACTTCTTCTGAATCACAAGCAGAAAAATCGTGAGGGCAAATGCCGTAAGCATCATCATTGGAATGGTGATATATCCGAATTCGAAGACATAAAGCTTCGTACAGGAAACGCCGCCAACAGGACAAGGAAGTATGCTCGTGCCTCCAAGTGAGATGTAGTTGTGATAGATTGATATAATACTTCCAACGATGGAAAGCATTAATACATAGTCGACGGCCTTGTGCTCACGCCGTACCATCGCCATACCGAGCATGAATACGCTTGGGTAGCTAAAAATTCGCTGATACCAGCAGAGATCGCACGGCGCATAGCCAATCACTCCCGAGTAAATCAAACTGCCAACCATCGCCGTAAGAAGAATAATAAACGAGAAGAATATCGCATTGTGAACGAAAAATTGAATCAACTTGTTCTCTTTATTTTTTCGCTGATAGATGGCGTACAAAATACCTAAGGCTATAAATACCTGTCCGCCTATCGTGAGAAGAGCGAGAATCTGATTGGTGAGCGGTGTAAACATAATTCAATTCGTTATTGTGGCAGTGCGCAGCTGGTTTTTTCTGAAAGCTTTTGAAGCTCAATCTCTCCCGTTAGTCGAGTGTTATCAGCAAAAATCCATGTTGGGAATCCTTCGATTTTCTTCTCTTGGCAAATAGGAAGCAGTCCTTTTGCGTCCGGCGTAGAGCACTCTACGTAGGGAAGAAGCGGTGCGGATTTTCCGAAAAGCGCCTTTTGTCTCTGGCAATGCGGACACCAGAATGCTCCGTAAAATTTTGCGCCCTTATCGCTCAGACAACGTGTGAACTCATCGTATGGACCTGGTTTCATCATCATTTTAACCTCAAAAGCAACACCTCCAATAAGGAGTAGGGAGATAATCCCAAGACCGATATTTTTTAATACATTTTTTTTCATGTCGAAAGTGTATCAGGAAGTATATTTAGAGTAAAGATGGTGCGATTTTAACTGAATTTAAACCTATTCTCTTGCAATCTCCTGCGTTGCACAATGAAACGATCCACCAAAACACTGAAAGTTTTTGAACGGAAGTCTTGCCACCTTGAAGTCATATTTTTCTAATAGCTCCGCAAGGGGTTCCTGATCCTCTTCGATTAGGGCTAAGCCCGCATCAATTGTAATAATATTCATACTTAACCAATCGCTACTCATAAATTTTGGTGGATCGCCCGCTCTCACTACCGGCGTTGGCGCATTGATAAACTCCCAATGCTTAAACTGCGCGGGTAGCTGCATTCTCATTTCTGGAATATCAACTCGCTCCGGATTTACCAACATAAGACCTTCCCGTAGCGGAAGAAGTCCTGTGTCGATATGCATCGGCTTACTATCATTTACTTTCACGGTATATATATTGTACTCATCCCCAAGGGCGTTCCTTAGCCATTCAATTCCTGATTTATTCGTCACGTGACTCTCTTGAGCAAGAATCGTTTTTCCGAGAACAAGGAAGTCCGCTGCATCAAAAACCGGCTCAGTCTCACTGAGAATCGAGATAAAATGTTCATCATCCACCACCCTATTCTTCTTGTAGAGTTCATCTTTGAGTAATGGCTTTGGAGCTATAAGGATTTCGTATCCCATCGATTTATACATTTCCAGTAAGCCTTCATATGCCTCAACTTCCGTATATCGACATCTCCATGACATTGGAGAAACGACGATCTTGTTATCCGCAACGAGAAGAATATCGCGAGGCATTGCGGCGTAAAGCCCGCACTGCGTCTGCCAAAAAGGTGTAATAATTGGCTTCGAAAGATCAATGACCTTTGGCCTGTCTACTATGACTCCTTCATTCTCCAGCCATGCCGCAAATGTATCTAGTTCTCTCTTTGCCCCTTGCACATACTCCGCCGGAAACGGCTTTCCGCCATTCTTTCTGAAAAAATCTATCTGACTTTTGGGCATTGTTGCTTCAACTGATATGTCGAGCTCCGGAACCATCGCTCCGTCTATGACACCTACTATCATCCTCTTGAGTCTTCCGAACGGATTTACTATTCCACCGTTATTTTTTTTCATAAGAATGAAAACATTATTCTGTAATTTCTCTCGCGAGCTCATTCACGCCGGTGCCCTTTGCGGCGGAATAGGGGATAACCTTGTGGCCTCTTACCATCTCGGTAATTTTCCTAAACTGTTTCACATATTCTGATTTCTTGAGCTTATCGACTTTGTTCGCCACGATGACGATACTCTTTTTCTGCATTTCCAAACCGTAGAGCATCTCCAAATCGTCGCCGGTCGGTCCGACATTCGCGTCAATAATGAGCACTACTTTTTTCTGTTTATATGGAGCCTCAAGGAGGTACCAGTAGGCCAGATCTTGAAACTTATCGATTCCTTCTCGGGATCCCTTTGCAAAACCGTAACCAGGAAGGTCGACCAGATAAAAAGCCTTATTGATCAAAAAAATATTTATCTCTTTGGTGCGTCCAGGAGAGGAGCTGGCACGGGCGAGACCCTTCTGCTTGGCCAGTGAGTTAATCGTACTGGATTTACCTACGTTCGAACGTCCAATAAAAGCCACCTGAGGCTTACCGTCAGACAAAGTTCGATCAAGTCCCGTAATGCTTTTTACAAATGTTGCTGAGGTGATCTTCATGGGCACACCTTAGCAGAATACTGCCCTGTTGGCGAGTTTCTTCACGCTATGTGAGTACAACATAATTGACAGACGTCAAACGTGCGATATACTGAGCACACATTCTTACGTTGTTATCCCGATATGATCCACTCCGTCCTCAGCCAATCGCGTTCCTCAATGATGATGCGACTCCACAAACTTCGTGGTGAGCATTTCTTGATGCGACGTTAAACTGAAGAAACGCATACAATCACCTCCACGAAGTTCGAAAGAATTCCGTGGATTTTTTTTATATATATTTTTTATTACCCCAACACTCTCTGTCGCAACCATCACAAGTGTGGCGATGAGTTCGTCTCAATTCATGACAAAACTCGCAGCCGCTTACGCTGTAGATCATGCGGAAAAACCTGGAGCGCGCACTCGGGAACGTTTCATTATGGACTACGCAGTGAGTCGATAAAAATCTGCAGAGCCGCCGATATGCTACGGGCCGGAGTGCCTATTCGCAAGGCGGCACAACTAATCAAACTCAGCCCGAGCACCATCATGCGATGGAAGAAGAAATTACCAACGTATCTATAATTTTTTATATTTTTATCTTTTCTTATTATGTCCAAATTGAATTATCCAGATCGTCTTTTTTCTCTCAGTGATTGCCATGGAGGGCAGGAGTTATACAGTCCTCTCAAATCTCCCGATGTAGTCGCGCGTCTTTCTGAGGCCGTACGATCACAATTTCCAGGCATCCAACATTTCGACACGTTCGGTGCGCCTCAAGAATATTATCAGTTTGTCGTGCAAGAGGCCGTACGGTTGTGTCGAGATAATCCTGGCGCCGGAACGACGGGATTATTTATCAATAGCGCGGCGAGAACGAAGGAAAATAATAACGGCCAACCGTTCTTTCGCGCGGAATTTCGCGGAGGTCTCCGCATTGTCGGCACGCCATTAAGCGTAATTTCCGGTGTACGAGGTGACATAAAAAAATTACAAATACTCCCCAACGAAAACAATGGACTGTATGGTAGCCACGAACAGCACCGATCGAGCCTCACGCCGCGACTAGTTGCTGACAATCACGGTCTCGTCCTGGAAGATACCAAGCCATCCAGCGTTCCCGAGTTGCCGGATGGTCGCACGCTCGGATATGTCGATCGGTTTGGCAATCTCGTACTTTCCGAAAAAGGAACGTGAGGTATGGCGCAATGCCACTATTGGCAAATCGCTTGGCGATGCAAAACCAGGCTCGCTCGTCATCTATGAAAATGATGGAAGTATTGAAATTCTCTCCAAATGGGATGAGTCCTGGACACCCCAGCAGCGACTCGAAAACTCCGCCTACAAACAGTTCGGCGAACCGGCGATCGGAACATCATTTAGTTTTGACGAGAGAAGAATCACTATTCCTTGCGGGGGATTGGGGTGATTATTTCGGAAATACAAAATGGCGGAGAGAGTGAGATTCGAACTCACGAGACGCTTGCGCGCCTAATAGTTTTCAAGACTATCGCCTTCAACCGCTCGGCCATCTCTCCACGTACACCTGAGAACAAAATCCCACCTTCGGTGTGGTTGCTGGCAAATTATACCTGTGAAAATATTTTTTGGAAGGGGTTTTCACCTGGGGCGCACTCTTACTGAATTTCAGCTTTGGATTGTGATGAAGTTGCCTTCTTTTCGGCTCTGGTTTCGAAGAATCGAACAAAAGCAGTGCGGACGAGAGTTGGTATGTCTGAACCTGGCCTGACGTCTACCTTGAGCTTGTGGGCGTCCTGGCGGGGTCGGCCTCCTTTTGAGTCTCGTGCATCTTCTTGGCTGCCCTGGTAGGCTTCGTGGATGTACATCGCACTTCGTCCCTGTCTCGCGTATTGTGACGCCTCTGTAGTGTCAGCAAGCGCCCTCTTGATGTCTAATTTAGATATATGTGCCATGAGAAAAATCGTGCACGCTTCGAGTGATGGCGACTCCTCAAGAATATATTCAGCCAGCTCGTGCTTTATGTATAGCAGATCATCCGCAGAAGCATTAAATGAAATGGTTGAAGAAATT
>JAPLYO010000010.1 GCA_026395555.1 Candidatus Peregrinibacteria bacterium
TAACATCCGACACAGGAGTCTTCACCTCGGAAACCCTCCCCCAGAACAAGAGCTTCACCTTCACATTCAACACCGTCGGAAGCTTCACTTACCACTGCAAAATCCACCCTTCGATGAAGGGAATAGTGATTGTGGAGTAAAGGGATCTATCGCTTTGCCGGCGTAACAGGATCATAATGTCCCTTTCTATAATCAAGGCGGTATCCGGTAGTTTTCTTAAGATCTTGAGTAACCTTGGAACGTTGGCGAACTTCCATCGTATCTATAATAACTCCAGCCGGAAGTTCAATATTCAAAGTGCGCAAATTATTTCCCACCATAACACCATCAACTTGGATGTTAAGCTCTGCCAATTTTCGCTGAATATAATCTGCCGTAATAAATCTGCCATCACCCTCTGATTCCTGAAGTAATATCTGCAACATCTGCCATCGAACTTCATTTTTGACTTTATCTTTGCCTTGATCGAGAAGTTCTCTGAACTTCGGTGCATCTTTCGGAACTTCAATCTTTGGCGCCTCAAGTGCATCCTTTAATAAGTCCGCATAGAATGCTTTTAAAAGTTTTACCGTCTCATCTAATTCTTCATAGAGCACTTCGGGAGGATTTCCTCGTCGTGATCGCAAAGTCTCAACCATAGCAGCCTTCATAGTCGGATCGAGAACTCTTGTCGCAGCAACTCGAACAGAGTGCAAAGCACTGGCAAAACCTAAAACCGCTTGAGCCGCCTTGAGCTTACGGCCGTCTTCGGGACTCAATGTTCCGCCATGAACAAGTTCTGAAGTAAGCAAATCCTTAATGCCCCTCTGGGTAACATGACCGACGTTAACTCCCTTCGTTGCTACAGGCAAATCTCTATCAGGATCCTGAAGAATCATTCTCGCGACTCTCAACGCCGAAGTATTTGCACCAAATTTTTTCTCCGCAGAGCCAAGGGTAATCGCTGATGATATCGGCATTCCCTGTCCTACCATTTCTTGAACTTCAGCTGAAAAAGTAAGAAGCTTCAAGTGATTTCGAACAAATGCAACTGACTTAGTTAATTTTTTTGCTACGGCTGCAATAGCCTGTTCTTTCGGTAATCCATCTTTTTCCACAGCCCATCCCACCATTCGTTGAAATGATCGAGCATTCTCCATAGGAGTATGTTCAGCCCTAGCATCGTTGTAGAGATATGATGTCTCAAAGAGTTGACGCTCATCAGCAGAAAATTCAATTTCAAATTTTATGTACGGAGCCGCCATCTCCTTAAGATTTCGAAGACGTCTCTCGCCGTCAATAATAATAAATTGAACTAATCCATCATCAGTCATGCAGGGTGAGATCTTGATAGCCTCTTTCTGGCCTTTTTCATATATAGAAGTCTGAAGTGCCTCCATCTTTCCCGGTTCAAAAAATTCACGAGGTTGATCAGGATTCGCATAAATAAGATCGAGATCCTTAGCGGCCAAGAACCACGTCTTGAGCTCGAGCTGAGGCATTCGAACAAATCGTCCCAAACCTGCAGGAGCGACGTCACCATGTTGGGTAATGTCTGTCTGTTCTATAATATCCCAAGTTAAAATATTCTCTTGGGGAATCGCGTCTAAACCGGGTATGTCTTTTGCTGGATTTTCAAAAAGTGCCATGGTATAAGCTTTATACCTTTTTGAAAAAATATGTCAAGAAATCCTAATACACCTGGAGATAGCCCTGAGCCCGACGATTCAAAGGAAGAAAAAACAGGGAAGGGAAAAGGCGTAACCCTTTCTTCGCTAGGACTTGGCAGATCAAGAAAAGTTTTCACTGATTCAATTCTCCTTGGAGAAGAAATTGCGCTCGTAGACAAAATAAGGCCTCGTCATCGCGGAGATTGTGCTGACGAACGCGGAAATCCTCGGGAAGAAATGAGACCATGTCCATTTGTTAGCTGCTCTCAGCATTTATATCTCGATGTAAACCCCACAACCGGCTCGATAAAACTCAATTTCCCGGATATTCCAGCAGACGAAATGCACCTCATGGCAGAAACATGCGCACTGGATGTTGCTGGCAGGGGCAACATCACTTTGGAAGAAGTTGGAGCACTTATGAACCTCACTCGAGAACGCGTTCGGCAAATCGAAGTTGATGCATATGAAGATATGCGACTCGATATAGGAAAAGGATATGATGAAGCAAGCTCAAGAGTAGAAGCGGAAATAGCGGAAAGACTTCATGCGGCGATAAAAAAAGAAGCTCGAGTTAGAGCAAATATTGTTACAGTACCGACTATCGAAATCGCTCAATCAACTGAAAATACCACCATCGTCACTACTGATGCCGTAGCAGTATCAAAAGGAGACGATGACGACATGGATATGGATTTCGGCCTAGGAGATGATTAATTTTGACTCTCATCTGTATCTTCGCTATATTCACCTCCTAATTTACAACTAAAAAATATGCTCAGTGATCACGTAACCCCCATATCAGCACTTGATCGACCTAGACAACCGGATCACCCACTCTACCCGGCACGTGAAGGAAGTGTATTAACCGAGAAGCCGGAACTCTTACCGCGAGTTCAAGGCGTATTAGCATTAACACGAATAGCGTTAGAGCAAATTGGACCTATGAAGTTTGCCGACAAGACAAAACATGGTGGAGAAACTGGATGGGACGTACGGCAGTTTACATTTCAAGGACCGCAAATGACACAATATCTCTTGCGACAGTGGTTTCTTGGTAGAAAAAAACATGGAAGAGACCGAGAAGAATGGTTAACAAAAGATGAACATCAGACACAGCTCTTCGTTTTTCCGCAAAATGCAAAAAGATGGCTCATAGACTCAAAATTTGGAGAAGATGACAATGCTATGCCATTCGTTATGCAAGGAGAAAATTATCATCCATCGGTAAGAGATACAGAAAAAATGCTCCAGTCAGTAGAAGGCGATCTCACTCAATGGACAAAAGTTGCTGGATCAGGATCCATAGAAGGAGTAGCGCTGCGAAGTATGAATCATATTGCCGCATTAATGCAACGAGCAGGTATAGAGCTACGCTTTCCGAAGAGCTAGCTCTTCAGCAACTGCAAGTAATGGGGCTTTCCTCTGCCAAGAGTATCGATATCATGGTCCAAGCGGAAATCTTGGGCAAAACGTTTATTTCGCATCTGTTTTTCATGCACCTCAACATTCGCCAATATATCATGAGCCGAAAGACCCAGATCAACAGCCACCTGAACAAGTGATAACTTTTGAGGGAATTTTTGCGCAAGGTGAATAAAAACTTTTCGAAGTACATTACCATTAGGGCCATAAGAATATCCCTGAGCCCAATCAATAGCCTTTTGCTTTATTGGATCAATTACTGTTGCAGGCTTTTCTGGAGCAGCCGGAAAAATAGATTTTCCATGAGAGGCCAAAGGTCGGACCATCTCTACGGGAATCATCTGGTATCCACCCTTTACAACCACAATAACAAAAGGAACATCCATATGTTTCCTCCGCAAATCGGCAAGAATATACAACTTATCGGCAAGATGCACGGTTGGAGTAGCTTTCTGTTTATCACCTTCCAGCGCCTTGATATCAGCATCAGTTATTACTTTACCAAACGATTGGATAAAATAATAAGCAAGAATTTTTACATCGGCCTCATGTGGCATAAAATGCCGACCTGCCCACTCGCGAGACCTTTGCTGCGTCGCAGCTTGTTTCAACGGATCAATAACAAATGGTGCTAACACAGGTTCCACAGCAGCCACAGGTTCCACAGCAGCCACAGGTTCCACAGCAGCCACAGGTTCCACAGCAGCCACAGGTTCCACAGCAGCCACAGGTTCCACAGCAGTGAAGTGCTTATTTTGCAAATCCGGATACAGCATAAATTTCACCACAAATCCAATTCCATGAACTCGCTCAACAGTAAACATTGAAGGGGAAAATTTCTGTTTCCAGCCGCTAAGTAAAGTTTTTGGTTGAGTATAGAAATGATGATAGGTATTTTTAGAAATAACCTGTTTTAATGTTTCATCCGTAACTTCTTCGCCCGCATGTTCAACAAGATAAAGTAATAGCTGTCTGGTCATACTAACGCTCTGAGTAGAACGCTCGATATAACTTCTGGCTCGTTCCATGCAAATCGCCCTCCTACCTTCAAGATCGGCCTGAGCAAAACGCACTCTATCGCCAATATCAGCCTTCACGCTTTCAAGACGTCTTGTAAATATACCGCTCAAGTGTCCAGAATAGAGAATTTGATCCGTCTCAATCAGTTGAGATAAACGATCTCCAACCTCTCGTGAGGTAATATCACCAGATCGTAAGTCTATCGCCAAATTCAGAAGCATTTCGCCATGCTGTTTCCATAAGACCACCATTAATTCTTTAACAGCGCTTTCACTCATGCGATGAACATCCCTGAGATATGTAGAACAAATATTTTTCACATCATTCTCTGAAGTAGGAAGTTTGTCAGCGACTTCGGCACGAGCAAAATCATGGATATTCATGAACAAACCCTAACAACGGGCATTGCAAAAAACAAGAAAAATGTCTTGCCAATAAAAAGTCCGTAACAAAAAATAATATAACGCTCAAACATGACAACTATCCAGCCCTCTCTTCTGTAAATACTTCTGATGGTACTCCTCTGCGCGGTAAAAAGGTGCGGCGGGGACGATCTGAGTCACGATAGGATTGCGCCATTTCCGGGATTCTTCTAGTGCCAACTTCGACTTTTCCGCAAGCTGCTGCTGTGCGGGAGTGTGGTAAAAAATAACCGATCGATACTGTGTACCATGGTCAGGACCCTGCTGATTCGGAGTCGTCGGGTTGTGATTGTTCCAAAAAACCTCCAAAAGCTGCTCGTAAGAAACTTTCTCGGGGTCGAACTCAACACGTACCGCCTCGGCATGACCCGTGGCATCACTACAGACCTCCTCATACGAGGGATTCTCTCCTTTTCCGCCACTATATCCAACTTCGGTAGAAGTGACGCCAGGGAGGATCCTGAAGGTTTCTTCAACGCCCCAAAAGCATCCCGCCGCAAATGTTGCCTGTTCTGTTTTCATAGAGTTAAAACGTGTGACGTTTTTTGCCAACCTGCTGGTCATATTGTGCGGGATCATTATTGCCCGCGCGTGCCTTCATACTACCACCGAGGTAAATGGTATGTCGTCCCATTTTTTCCACTAAGGCATCCACGGCGGTGTACATACGCTCCGATTTCGCATCCCTCTGCGGCGAATCAAAAATCGATAACTGTTGCGCCTCATCCGCAAACTTTAATCCCGTGAGCGTCACCCCCGTCGCGCACGCGAAGCGTGCCAACCATATCCGTCGGCAGAGCGCTCCTTCGCTCCAATCTCATATCAAGTTTCGCATAATGAAACTGCGCCGTCTTCAGAAAAACACTCAGGCCCGTTGCCACCTGCCCATACGCACGCATCCTCTCGCACGCATGCTCCAAATTTTTCAACAACTGCGCGAATAGAAACACGTGATCCCCCGACCCCGGTGTAAACGTTCGTGTCTTGCTCACCGACGACTGGCCTTCTTTTGGCGCATCTACAACCGGATATACCGATTCTCCATGAAGCTCCCTCCACAACTCCAACTGCGGCTTCGCGAAAAAAGCCCTCACAAACCCCTCCCCTTTCTTCGAAAAATCCAAGGCAGTATGAACGCCATGATGCTGCAAGCTCTCAGCCGTTCTGCCACCAATTCCCCACACACTTCCCGCCGGAAGCTTTCCGAGAAAAGTCTCAATATCTTGCGGCGCAATAGCCGTACACCCCGACGGTTTCTTCCACTTCGATCCGACCTTCGCCAAAACTTTCGAGACGCTCACACCCGCCGAAACCGTAATCTTCAGCTCCTCCTCAATCGCCTCTTTCATCCTGCGCGCGATTTCTCCATACGAACATTTATACAGCCGATCATATCCCGTAATATCCGCGAACGCCTCATCGATCGAGTACTCCTCCACCGTCGGCGTAAACTTGCGCATCACAGCGAACATCCTCTGAGAAAACTCGCTGTACACCTGATAATCCGATTGCACAAAAATCAACCCCGGACACATCTTCTTCGCATCCCACGGCGTCACTCCGCGCTTCACCCCAAACTTCCGCGCCTCATAACTCGCCGACGAAATAATCCCCCGCTCACTCCCCGTCACCACCGGCCTCCCCTTTAGCTCCGGATGCATCACCTGTTCACACGAGGCAAAAAACGCATCCCCATCGATATGCACGATAGCCCTCGGCCACGACTGTCCATGATATATCTCATCAAACATATAGAAAATAGTAGGTCAAATAAGCCATAAATTCCATATACTCTCCATACTTCCCAACGACAAAACGCAGCAACATGGTATAGGTGAGGATTTACTCACCTACTCAATCAAGCATCAGCTTCGAATAGCTTCACAAAATGCACACCAATCAAGTATAGACTTATTAGCAGAATATGTTACAATAAAGCCTTTAACACATCGAAATGCCGACAGAAGCTGAAATGCCAATCGCAGATACAGAAATCGCAACACCTGAAAATGCGATACATGCACCAAAACCAACCGACAACGCTCTCGGCACTATCGTTGCGGACACAAAAACAGCGCTCGCCGCTACCATCATCACTCCCGATCAAGAAAAAGTGTTGGCGTACATCACGAAATTTTGTCACGGCTACCCAGATGCCAAATATCTACCAGCAATAAAAAAACTCAAAATAACCTTCCAGGAATTCGAAAAAAAGGTAGCCGAAATACTTCCAATGGCCTATTCAGGTAATATTCCATTAAGTAATAGTGTTAAATGGCTACTCTTCATATATGCAGGAGGCGTAGAAAATTTTACAACCCTCTACGATACACAGCCGAATATCCTCGAGGGACACGGAAGAAATGGATGGATAACAATAAACAGAAAAACCAGAGAGCTGAGAGACATCATAGTAGATATAGAACGTTCCAAAGCAAATCCTGACAATGCAGCAATGAAATATTTCTCCGAGGATATCTCAAACGATGTCAGTCTGTTGGATATAACACTTCTGACACCGGAGGAAATTCAACGATGTATTAAAGTGTCTAAAATTTTTCCGCAATGGAAAATTGGCCCTACTATACCCAAATTTATATACGATCCTCATTTCAAAACAAAATACGAAAGACTCAAAAAACGACAAGAAGAATGCGCCTATTTCGCAGTAGTTTCAGATAGTAACGATGCAAACCAAATTATAAACTACGACGAAACTGAGTTCAAAATTTTCAAAGACATATTGCAAGCGCTCATCGAAACACGCGCAAAAAAAGCCCAACAAATTCCAGCCGCAACAGAAATCACCGCAGATCTTGAGAAAAACACCGAATTGGCAGCATGGATCACAAAATACATAAAAAATCGATTACATAGAGAAAATATAGACGACAAAAGTGACATTATTATAATGGTAAAAATAGGGCACAGGACGAAAGACGAAAAACAATTTGAAAGAATTGGCATGGCGGTGTGCAGAAATTTATTTAATCCTGATATCTTCAGATATGAAGCATTCATGAAAAAAGATGAGTTAAAAGGCACGCCATCGGAAGAAGAAATAACAACAGAATTCATAAAACATAGCATATATGAGCAGGGCGCGGTTGGCTTCAGAAACGATGTAACAAATGAAAAATATAAACATATCATTACGTTAATCCCTGAATTCGATATATCCGGTGAAATACACGAAGAAAACGCACTCTTCCTAATGTTCATGTATGCCAATATCTCAGAGGAAGATATGGTTAGCGCTGAGACGGAGGAGTTCCGCAAATATGTCAAAGAAAAAGTAAAATCCTCAAAAAAATTCCTACTCACCTATTTGGAAAAAATAAGAGATGGAATATTAAAAACGAAAACACAAAAAACATCAACGCGAACCGCAATACACGCCATCTGCAATTTTGGTGTGTCTCACTGCAAAATGCTGGAAACAACAATAGATTTTATCCACATGCTTCATCAAACGGATGGTTTTATATACTTTTTCTTCAAGGAATTGGAAGAGCTATTCAAAAAATTTGCACATCGAAACCGCCGCATACACGAAAAAAGTATTAACTATACCAACGATGAATATGCATCATTTTATGAAAAGATGTTAAGCGTTGGCAACAGTGATATTCGGGAAACGCTCGTAAATTGTTTCAATACTCTCGATCTCAACAAGGAAAACTTTCACATAATGCAGGAAGAAATAATGAATATTTGCGCAATAACATCAATGATTGGCAATAATCATCACCAGCTCGAACGAAGAATACGTACACTGAAATTTGCGCTTAATAAAATAAAAGGGGCGGAAGCGCAGCGAAAAGCCCTTATCGCAGCACGTAATGACCTCAATACAACACTCATCAAGGTATTCAAAAATAGATTCGGACTACAAAACCTTCCGGAAATCAATCAAGAAACTGTGAAAAATATCATGCCGCTTCTCACATATTTAAGGAATATACATAAAAATAATAAATCAGGAGAAGGCGAAAATGAAACCGATACAAAAAATGAAAGAATAATCATATTTTTCATTCTGCTTAAAATTCTCAACAAATGGAATGACTTTCGCAGCGGTAAAACAATAGATGTTGATGAGTATCTCTCTCCTGACATGAAAAAAACAATACAAGAGTATCTCGAAGAGAGAAAGAAAAACGACACCTTCAGGACACACTTCAGCTCCATGGTGGACGCAGAACATAGCGAAGCATTCTTCGAGCAGCTCACAGGCAAAAGTGAGGCAAAATTTGAGGGAAAGGGACCGAATATCTCAGACATTCTCTCGAATATTGAGTTGAATTACAGAGATCTTGGAGATCCAGACAACTTTCATCCAAGGGTATTAAGAATAATTCAAAGATTTGGAGCACAAGAAGTGAGAGACAAGACGATAGGATGGACCATAGAACAAAATGAAGATACGGATGAGTTATCAAGAAGCATAATGGAACTGCATAATTCCAAAGCCGCAAGTCCGAGCGAAATAAGTGTATATGCCGCAATTTTAGCCTTCGTGGAGTACTGTAAAACGCTAAACATCCCAGCCCAGCTCGATTCTCGGCAAAATACGGAAAAGCTGCGCACATTGCGCATAGAAATAAGCGCACAATTCAAAAAACTACAGGAGGTATTAAAACAGCGTCCATCTTTCATGTATTCATTGTTCAGGGATGCGCTAAAATCTCTAGCGCAAGTAATTAACGCAAAGGAATATGGTGGCCCTGTTCATGTAAGAAGCACCATGACGAGCGATATCAATGATGTCGCCAATCACATTCGTCAATGCTTAACGTGCAAAACAGACGGAGAAAATAACGACACAAACTTATCATTCGGAGATAGAAATAAACTTCTGATTGTTACCAGATTGGAAGGTATGCAAGATGAAGAAAGCATCTCTGATCAGATCGTTACGGTTATGGGATCAGAACTTACACAACCCCACAATCGAATGTCATTTGTCATGGACAACGTCTACGGAGGCAGGAGTAAAGATGTTTTGATAGTAAATGTTCTCGCAATTGCAGAAAAGATAAAAGAATTAAAAAAATTCAATCCAAAAGCAATTATCGAAATTTTTGTCACAGACGATGCGCTCTCGAGCTGCGGAATAGACATGGAAGAACTAGAAAAAAATTTAAAAAATCATATTACGGGAGCAACATATCAGGTTGATTCACGAATAGTGCAAGTCGACTCATCGGCAAGCGGAAACCAATATTTTGAAAATCTCAGGCGCATCACTGAAAGAATACAATCAGGAAATTTTCAAATTAACGGACTTGTCATACGGATATAAAAATATCCATTAAAAAAGTCCACTCTTACGAGTGGACTTTTGAAAGTCTCCGGCGATGCCGTCTCTACCAAAATACTAACACCCCGCGAAAGCAAGGCGGGAAATCGCACGAAACCACCACAGTGATCTCGAATCTAGAATTCCCATAAGTTAATGATGGAGAGAGTATTACTGACGTCAACGAACATCCTAGAGTGATTTAATTTTATCAAAAATATACCCCGCGTAAAGAGCAACCTTCGACACATTTTTCCACAAGTCCATACCACTACTGTCAGGTACACAAAAGAAAAATACCACCAACATTTCGTGGCACCACCCTAGCATTTTCACCATTACAAAAAACTCACAAAATACGTCAACGTCAATAAAGCGCATACGGCCATCAACGCGCCCTACACATTACGCTCCAAGCACGATAACGCCCTTCACGAACGCCGCCGCAAAAGAAATAAAACGGCCAATCAAACTAACATGTCCCATCATCGGCGCCAAAACAATGGCATCAAATACCACAAACAAAATCACATAAACCACTCCATGATCCAAAAACCGCTGATATGTTTTCTCGAAACGTCTCGGCACAAAAAGCGCCACAACCTTCGAGCCGTCAAACGGTGGAAACGGCAATAAATTAAAAACACCCAACACGATATTCACATCAATCACAAAATTCAGAAGAGAAAAAATCACATCAGGCATACCATCACCAACACTCCTGAGTATCAAAGACAATACAAACGCGACAAAAAAGTTCGAAACCGGCCCGGCCAGTGAAACCAACGCCATATCCCTCACGGGCGACCGGAAGTACTGATTATTGACCTGCACAGGCTTCCCCCACCCAAAACGGAAGAGAAGCATCATAATCGTTCCGACAACATCAATATGCGCCAAGGGATTAAGCGTAAGCCTCCCCTGGATCCTTGGAGTCGGATCCCCTAGCCTATCAGCTACAAAAGCATGACTACACTCGTGAATGGTAATGCCTACCAGCAAGCCGATAATGAGATATATGAGCTCCATACCCGCGTATTGTAGCGAAAAACGTTGAACTTATCCACTAAACCTGTTAAGAATAGAAGGCCTGAAAGGCGAGCTTAAAAAGCGAACGGTAGTGAGCGCGAACGAGACGAGGTTACGGGTCTCGTGGGTCCCGAACCGAGGCGAAGTGAGCTTTATAACGAGGAGGGGTCGCATAGTGGCCTAGTGCGCAACATTGGAAATGTTGTATACCGCAAGGTATCGAGGGTTCAAATCCCTCCCCCTCCGCCACACATGCTTCGCATGTCGGATCCCGCTCCCGATTTCATTCCCGATTCCCATGATGAATCTCATCTCAACTATCCACGCTCTCGACTCTCTCGTCGCACACTTTTTCTTGAGTCTCCGAACGCCACTTCTCACACAGGTGTTTGAGCTTATTACCATGCTCGGCACGCCCATCACGACTACCGTCATAACTATTATCGTAGCGGCAATTATCTACAAAAAACACCACACATATATCATTCCACTTCTCACCACAGCGATTGGTGCCGGGATCACCATCTATGCGACAAAAATCTTCTTTCATCGTCTACGTCCTCGCGACGCACTTATTACCGAAAAAAGCTTCTCCTTCCCAAGCGGTCACGCTCTCATATCAATGGCACTTTATGGGCTCATCACCTACATTATCTACCGCAATTACAAAAAGAAATCACAAAAAATCACAACAATTTCAATAGGAACCCTGTTGATTTTTCTCATCGGCATCAGCCGTCTCTACCTCGGAGTGCACTACTTCAGCGACGTCATAGGTGGCTATCTCATAGGTAGTATCTGGCTCGCCATAGGCATAGCGCTCATTTAGAAATGAGGAGTATTACGTCGAATTCGAATAGCCTTGCTATTCATTCGGCTAAGAACGGTAGATACATATCGAACTTTTTCATTTTCATTCAATACATAGTCGGGAGAAACATTCTGCTTATTCTCACGAGCTGCTATTCTATCCTTCAATTCATTGCGAAGACTGGCACGAATAAGAGCATAAAGAGCCTCCTCATAACGAGGAATTTCAATATTCATTGGAGAATCAGCAGGGTTTACCGCCGCAACGACATCATGGGCGATACGTTTAACCATAGCCTCAACATCTTGCGCTGACTCATCCTTCCAAGCGTAACGCTTCTCAAGATTTCCCTCATTAATGATACGCATCGCATTGGTTCTCGTCTCACGTTCATCGTACGTCTCCTTTGGAGCCACCGGAGCAGCAGGTTTCTCAGGTTTCTCAGGCTTTTCCGCCTTCTCTACTGCCACTCTTACGCGATTAACCGTCTCATCGACAAGAGCCAATCGAGCAAAATCCTCATCGCTCGCCTCATTACTTGAAACAGCATTCTTATAATTAAGATTATCGAGAGCATCCTTATACTTCTTAGCCTCCTCTGGAGTCATCTTTCCATTTTCAACAGCAACGGCAATACGTTCAATAAGCTTCCTATTCTGTGCAAAGAAGTCCTCCATGACCTCATTAAATGTCTCTCCCATGCCCTTACCCTCTTTCTTGGCCCTCTCAATCACACCCTTACGGCGAGGATCTTGTGGCTTTTCAACTTTTGCCTTCCTCTCAAACAATTTAGAATATCGCTTATTAGAAAGCTCCAACTTATAATCAATAGAACCGGCATTTTCCGGAGTAACACCCTTGAGATTATCCGAAGCACGACCATAGGCGAGAACTACGTTCAATACACCCTCAGCACCATAAACTTCAGCGCTATTACCTGCAGCATCCAAGATTTTCTTAAAAGCCTCAGCCGCCTTTTTAGGATCATCGACGACCGCCGCATCGATTGACGCAGTAGAGACCTTCTTAATAATATCAAGAATCTTCTGACGAGCCTTCTCGTTCTTGGGAATATTTTTGAGTCCAGGAAACTGGAAATCAATACGATTAAAATCTCTCGCCATATGACGAGCATAACTTCCCATCGTCATATACCACTCAAATGAACGGACCTCCGGCTTGAAAGGGACTCGATCAACAGCACCAATAGCCGTGTAGTTCTTGCCACTTTCCGGCGTCTTCGCGTCTTTCCTTTCAGCCTCTTTGCGTGGCCACTCACCGCCATCATATGTTTTAAAACCAACCTGAATATCTTTTACCTCGGACTTCAGTTCGAGTGCAGCACCCTTCGTTGCAGCAACAACCTCAGCGCGCTTACCCTTGCCTGTATCAACTTGTTCTACTGGAGCATTTCTCTGTACTTCTGCCATAGTGTTTTTTTGTTTATGTTTATTTTTTACCATTATAGCACGAAATGAGGATAAATGCAAAGGGCTATCAAAGATAATATACAATGTATAATGTAGCCGTTTGACAAATATTAGAATTTGCGGTACAATGAAAAGAAATAAAAAAACACACCTATGCGCACAGAAAAATACACATCCGGATTTTCTACCTTCAGATATAGTAGATATGTTTTCGATGATGTTATGCCGTCTACCCCGGGAGGAGCTCAGGGCTCGGAAGCCCCTAAAGTTGAAGGTGAAGCCGTAAAAACCCCGCTCGATTTATTCAGACAGGTAGGTAACGTCCTAAAAGGAACCATCGCCGAGATAGGAAAATCACTTATAGAATTTACAAAAGACGACAAAGAGAAGTTCAAGGACGCCTTTGGAGTTGAAATGACCGATGAGGCGTTAAAGGCGATGAAAGCCGAAGAATTACGCAAAGGTATCGAGAAAAAACCAGATATTCTTAACGCCCTCTTCACGAAAGCGCAAAAAGAAGGAAGCCCCGTTTTTAATTCACGAGGAAATGCAGATGTAGAAGAAAATATAGGACTTCGTGATCTCGTCGGCAAAAACGTAGAAAAAATTACGCTTTATATTCATCCAAAAAATCTTCAAAAGGGAGGAAATAAAGCTATTTACGACAAATCTCCGGAAGCTCAAGAAGCTTATGCCGCATACGAAAAAGATCCAAATAACGTGACATATTTCACTCGTGAAAGCACTGAACGAAAAGAAAACGGAGACTTCAGCAATGGAGACGGATACATCAGAATTTATTCAGGTGATTACTGGAAAGCACCAAAGGTAGCTAAAAATGAACCTGAAGCTCCAGCCGCAACAGTAGTCGATGCCGCAGCGGTCGTAGCTGGAACAGCAGAGGTAGTAGCAGGTGCACTCCCAGCCATAGCTCCCACCGTAGTGCCTGCACCAGTTGACACAGCCGTAGCTGTTGCGCCAATAGCAGAAGCAAAGGCTTCTACACCAACTACAGCCCCAGAAACATCAGAAGCAAAGGGTCAAGACAATCTACCGGAAAAAAACGAAGAAGACCTACAAAAAATAATCAATGTTTTTAATGGAATGAGAAGGCTATTGGCTGATCAAATTATGCCTGGCCTTGGAAATAGAGAAATTGGGCCGTATAAACGCGGAGCAGGCTTAAACACAAAACAAGAATACTATCGTGTTGAAAAAATGATAAAAGGAATAAGCGACTTCAAGCTCGGACAAGCCTACGGCAAACTAGATTTCAATACGCAACTCATACTCAAGTCCATGCAATTGAATGTTGGTTTAAAAAACTCAAAAATTGAAAGAGATAAGAATGGTCATTACTCATATACAGTTGACGTTTCATCTGGAGATATCACGGGAGATCTGGAAAAAATGGCACAAAATTTTAGAGCAATGGTTACAGAGAAGATTAATAGTCTTAGTAAATCTGGATTCAAAAACGTGAATTTCTGGGCTGATGAACTAAAGGATAAAAATTATGATTTCGTAGAATTAAATGACAAGTTCAATGACATAGATGAAGGAATAGAAGATGTAGTAAGCGACATAAAAGAATATAAACCCGCTCAGTATTCGGCAATAGGCAATATCGGTATACGTCTCAATCCAAGCGGACACTCAGCGGCAATTCATGATGGATATCATCAAGATGCAAAAGCTATTGGAATAGATTATTCAAAAGGTAAAGAGGAGGTAAAAAGATGCATCTTGAAAGGCCTCGAAGAATACATCGCAGCAAACCCAATCGAAGGAGTCGCTGAGGCAAGTGATAAATTGAGTGTAGCAGACGGAATAATTTCATTTGAGCACGGCACGACCAAAACAAAACGTACTCTAGAAAATACCACCGGTGAACAAACGCTCATAAAGAGCGGTAGAAAAAACATCCCTGGCACAGGAAATGTTGTTATTCTTAGTTTTCAGAAAACAGAGAACGAGCCAGTGAAAGATTTTCTCTATATCGATCTCGACGGTAATCTTCAACAGATGGAAGATTCCGGAAAATACACCTTTGACCTGTCAGACAAATCAAAGATTATTTTCAAGAAGATGTAATATCATATTAGTCCCTTGAGCTTCGCTTTCGATCATTCTCCGTCAAACCCTTCTTTCTGAGACGGATCGACTTCGGAGTGATCTCGACGAGCTCATCATTTTCGATGTACTCGAGAGCCTGCTCCAAGTTCATAGACTGTGGCGGAATGAGCTTAATAGACTCATCCGTACCGGAAGCACGCATGTTCGTAAGTTTCTTTTCCTTACATGGATTTACGGTAAGGTCATTATCACGTGAGTGCTCACCGATAATCATACCCTCATAAATCTCAACAGCAGCCCCGAGGAAGAGTTTTCCACGTTCCTGAAGATTCCATAAAGCATATCCAACCGTCTTGCCGTTTTCTCCGGAGATAATAACTCCGTTCTGTCGGTGCTGGATATCACCCTTGTACGGCTGATATTCGAAGAAGCTGTGATCCATAATACCCTCACCACGTGTGTCCATAATGAAGTCTGAACGGAAACCAAGAAGTCCACGAGTAGGAACGTTATACTCCAAACGCGTATGAGCATTCTCCGACTGCATGTTAAGCATCTCACCTTTTCGCTTGCCCAAGCGCTCGATAACGATACCTGCATAGTTATCAGGAACATCAATCATAACGTATTCGATAGGCTCACATTTCTGTCCATTAATCGTCTTCATAATAACCTCAGGTCGAGAAACCTGGAGCTCGTATCCCTCACGTCGCATATTCTCAAGCAAAACCGACAAGTGTAATTCTCCTCGTCCTGCAACGGTATATCCCTCCGTACCCTCAAGAGCGGTAACCTTGAGTCCGACGTTCGTCTGCAACTCACGATCAAGTCTTTCACGGATATGTCGTGTCGTGACGAACTTACCCTCCTTACCGGCGAATGGAGAGTTATTAACGATAAAGTTCATCTCCAATGTTGGCTCATCGATCTCGATAAGTGGCATAGCCTTTGGATTGTCTGCATCCGTAATAGTCTCACCAATCGTAATATCAGAAACACCCGCAACAGCGCAGAGATCACCGCATTCAACACGATCTACCTCTACCTGACGAACGCCTTCGTATACCAAGAGCTTCGTCAACTTCGCTGAAGTAAGCGTTCCATCACGTCGAGAGACAACGACTGATTTATTTTTCTCCAAGGTTCCGCTGAACACACGTCCGATAGCAATACGTCCGACGTAGTCATCATACGCAAGGTTAGAAACCTGCATCTGCAAGACCTCATTACCATTTTCTGGATAGGTAGGAACATGCTTCATGATCGTCTCAAAGAGCGGTGTAAGGTCGGTGCTCGTCGTATCATCCATAGACAACTTAGCGAGACCCTGTCGACCAATCGTATAGACAATTGGAAAGTCGAGCTGAGCATCCGTAGCGCCCAAAACCACAAAGAGATCGAATACCATATCAATAACTTTTTCAGCTCGCTGATCAGCTCTATCAATCTTGTTGATGACCACGATCGGCTTCAAACCAAGAGCGAGAGACTTCTTCAATACAAACTTCGTCTGTGGCATAGGTCCTTCCTTCGCATCTACGAGGAGCAAAACGCAGTCAACCGTCTTCAAAACACGCTCAACTTCTGATCCGAAGTCGGCATGCCCCGGAGTATCGACGATATTAATTTTGACGCCGTTGTAGTGAATAGAGCAGTTTTTAGCAGAAATCGTAATACCACGCTCACGCTCGAGCGGGTTGCTATCCATAACACAATCATCCACAGCCTCATTCTCTCTGAAGGCTCCTCCCTGCTTCAAAAGGTGATCAGTAAGGGTTGTTTTTCCATGATCTACGTGAGCGATAATGGCAATATTGAGAATTTTCTGCATAAAGATTGGGGTTGATTTGTTCAAGCTATAGCGCCTAAAGCTCGGAGATTATACAGACAAAAGCCAAAATTGCAAATAGTGGTGTAGCGAAAGGAGTAAAAAGGATGAATACCTGGATTTCAGCTTCAATACGCATAATTCATGCATAATTCAATGTCTTGTCAGAAATTTGTTAAAACGAGGGGGATAAGATAAGCAAAACAGATCGAAATGCCATAGGGTAGTATCACTTGACGATACTATCGTGACGCGATACTATATAACCAATGGGTCAATGATTGTAAATTTCAAATGCAAGGAAACAGAGAAGGTGTTTAATGGAGAATGGTCGTCAAAATTACCACTAGTAATCCAGAAAAGAGCAAAGCTGAAATTATGGTCCCTGAACATGGCACTCATCATGAATGAGTTGCGAATACCAGTGTCAAACTATCTTGAACAACTAAGCGGAAACAGAAAAGGACAATATAGCATACGCATTAACGAGCAGTGGAGAATATGCTTTGAGTGGCATAGTAACAATGCGTACAACGTAGAAATTATTGATTATCATTAACTCACTATGCGGCCAAAAAAAATTCCAAATATCCACCCGGGAGAATATCTGAAAGAAGAATTCCTCATTCCGCTAAATATTTCAATGTATCGCCTTGCAAAAGAGATAAACGTATCGACAATAAGAATTTCTGAAATTGTTCGGGGAAAACGATCCATTACAGCAGATACGGCGATACGTCTTGAAAAATACTTTGGGATGTCAGCAGAATTTTGGATAAAATGGCAGGCTCATTACGATTTAGCAGAAGCAAAAGATCGAAAAGATACGGTTGGAAAAGAAATAAAGCCATATAAAGCCGCAAAAGAAAAAACATACCAGTCCAAGATTGCCCTTCACCGCTAGCCAATCACATGGCATACTACGCCTCGCGAGCACAAAACAAGCTCGCGTGCATAAACACTGCGAACGGCAGTGAGCTTACATATAGGGAGAGGTGCGTGAGTGGTTGAAACGAGCACTCTCGAAAAGTGCCAGAGTCGCAAGACTCTCGAGGGTTCGAATCCCTCCCTCTCCGCCATTTCAACAAAGCGCTAGACAGAAAGAAAAAACTCATCTAAAATCCCCCCTTATGAAAATTAAAGGCGTATTTGATAGCGGTGCCCCGGAACTGATTCCGGGACGTATCGTGTCAGCACTAAAACACGGCGGCAAGGTAGTGGAGGGTCGAAGCGCGATATCGCAAATCGTGTGCCAAAAATTATCCGAAGCCATTCGGAGAAAACTCATCATGGTTGTCTACATCGATGGACTCCCCGGCTCAGGAAAAAGCGGAGTAACGGAGCGGATAGCTGACAAGGTCACAAAAGAGGGAGTTATCGATCCGGAACGCATTTTCAAATTACCATTAGATCTTTTTCTCGGAACCGAACGAGCAAGTCATGAAAGAGAAAAACTGACGCAGAGCGGGCCGGAGTTTTTCCAACGGCATTACTTACGATATGAAGAAGCCGCAGCCGTACTCGACGAAATGGTCGATAGGATAACCAACGGCGATAGTGGAAACATTCTGCTACCAAAAGCATATCTCCGAGATGGAGAGAATAGAGGCAAATTTGGAGAATACACTCTGAGAGCAGAAAAAGGCACACGACTCATACTGGTCGAAGGCGCTGGCTCAATCCACAACATAGCAACTCCACGTGCATCTTCAGATGAGTGCCAAACGTATTCAGTATTAATGCACGCAACGAATGAAGAAAGCCTCTTCAGGGCAACGCTACGCGATATGCTTGATGGAAGAAATGGCATGACGTTCGAACAGGTGTACATGAGACGACAGGCCGAGTATCAGCACCTCATTCCACGTCTGATGCATTCTATTCGAGAATCCGATGTGATTTGCGAGCGCTTCCCGAAAAAAAATGACTTCGCAAAAAGCCTTGTAAGAAGAGAAGAGGAGCTCGCGGCTGAACCGGAAAATGGATACGTACCAAAAAGAAGTATACGTAGAATAATCGCAGCCGTTGATCCGACGTTTCTCAAGGCCATTTTTCCAGGATCCATTCCGGAAAAATTAATATCGGGGTAAAAACCTACAACAAAAAAGCGGAGAGAAAATATATCTCCCCGCCCTTAATTTTTTCATGTCATGTTTACTTCACTGACTTCGGAGCTATCGAAGTAGCATCAGCAGGCATAGGTGGACGTAGTTGAATAGATTGAGCCGTCACGGTTCCATCATCATTCGTCTTGCCGACAACGCTAACCTGCTCGCCGGTAACGAGATCACTAGCACTTCCCTGAGCCATTTTCCCAACCGTAGTAGTTGGTGAGTAGAAGATAATCTTTGAGCTACCATCACGAAGGGTAACGGTAATGCTCTTATCGTCTTTACTAAAAATTGATCCGCTTACAAGTCCTGCGCCATTGCCTCCCATGCCACCTCTTCGACCAGCACCACCGCCAAACTGACCCTGAGCAGTCTTACGAGCTGCTGCAGCCTGATTTTGGCCATAGAGATTACCACCATAAAAAGCAACTCCGGCTACAACGACCAACGCGACGATCCAGGAAAGATTTTTTTTCATCATAGAATGTGAAAAATAAAGAAATAAAAATTACTCATACCGAAGCGCCTCGATAGGATTTAAATGAGACGCTCGACGAGCAGGATAGTATCCAAACACAACGCCAATACCGGCAGAAACACCGAATGCGAGAAGAACAGAGGTGATAGATATACTTGTAGCAATGCCTGTAAAGGCGCTTACAGCAAGAGTCAGGAGCCATCCCAGAATCACGCCAAGCACTCCTCCGGAAAAGGTAAGCATCACCGCCTCCGCGAGAAACTGTATGGAAATATCCCGACTTTTCCCGCCGATCGCTTTACGCAGACCAATCTCGCGCGTACGTTCAGTTACCGTCGTGAGCATCATATTCATAATACCGATGCCTCCGACCAGGAGCGAAATAGCGGCGATAGAAGCCAAAAGAATGGTAAAGATACCGGTAACACTCGTCGCCGCGGCAACGATATCTGACTGATTCAAGACGTTGAAATCCGCCAGTTGAGGATCGCTAATTTTGTGACGCGTAAGAATCAAGCTCGTAATCTGCTGCTGGACCGAGGCCATCAGATCCTGACTTTGTGCCTCCACGCTGATGGTCGATACGTATGTATCTCCCGACAAATAGCGCTGAGCAGTAGTCAAAGGCACAAAAACCATATCGTCCTGATTGGAAAAACCAGAACCTCCCTTCGCTTTCGTCACGCCTACAATTTTGAACTCAATACGATTAATACGAATAGTCTGGCCGACAGGACTCGCATCAACCCCAAAAAGATCATCACGTGCCGTTGGACCAAGCACGGCCACTTTTGCCGCCGATCTCACATGAGAGTCGGTGACAAAATTGCCACTATCGATCTGAACATTTCTCACATCCATATAGGTTGGAACCGTACCGATAACTTGCGTGTTCGTATTTTTTCCGCGGGAAGTGATCTGGTAGCGCTTAGAAACTTCAGGGGCTACTGCCTTGATTCCCGTAACCGACTTGCCTATAGCATCAGCATCCGCCTGGGTAAGAGTCTGCGATGAACCACGGCCGCTACTCACCTGCACCCCGGCTCCACGAGCTGCTCCAGGCATTACCAAGACAAGGTTTGAACCAATCGATTGGATACTCGATTGAATAGAGTTTTGCGCACCCTGGCCGATCGCGATCATGGCAATAACAGAACCAATACCGATAACGATACCAAGAACGGTTAATCCCGAACGAACTTTATTAATCGTGAGAGAAAAATAGGTCTCCTCTATGAGATCGGCTGTAGTCATGATTTTTTGTGGGTTGGATGTCTTGCGGTATGAGTATCGGAAAGTATCTTACCATCTCGTACATGAATAATACGATGAGCATGCTCAGCAACATCGGGCTCATGCGTAATTAAAACAATAGTGCGTCCTTGCTTATTTAATTCTTCAAAAGTACTAAGAACAATCTCTCCCGTCTTGGTGTCCAAATTTCCCGTAGGTTCATCGGCCAAGATAAGACTTGGATTAGCCACAAGAGCACGAGCAATCGCCACGCGTTGCATCTGTCCACCAGATATCTGATTTGAGTGATGATAAAAACGTGTCTCCTCCATGCCAACATTTGCCAAAGCCTTACGCGCAATTTTTTCACGCTCCTCTTTTGGGACCTCGCTATACATGAGAGGAAGCATCACATTCCGCAAAACCGTCGCACGAGGCAACAAGTTAAACGCCTGGAACACAAATCCAATTTTATCTTTTCTAATATCTGCCAGCTGATCATCCGTCATCGTGGATATATCAACCGTATCGAGCAGATACTTACCTGATGTAGGCGTATCCAGAGCGCCCAACAAGTGCATCAAAGTTGATTTTCCGCTACCGGAGGGGCCCATAATAGCCACGTACTCTCCGTCTTCAATCTTGAATGACACATTATCGAGAGCCACGGTTGCAGTGTCTCCGCTCTCATATACCTTTCTCAGATTGATACACTCAATCATATAAACATTCGAAAAGAAATATCGACTATTCTAGGCGTAAGATATATCTCAGCCACCTCTACCACCACCTCCGCCTATTCTGGCGCCAGCACCTCCACCACCTCCTATTCCAGGGATCAAGCTACGCTGAGAACTAGCCGCCGCTGTAGTTGCAGTCGGCGTGATCGTCTGTATGACAACGGGATCACCCTCTTTTATACCACTGATAATTTCCGTAGAGGTATCATTTGAAACACCAGTCTCAACCGGCTGCGAAACAGGCTGTCCCTGAGTTGCCACGCCCGGCGTAGAACCTGCCAATATATCCACATATGATGAACCATTATTCTGTGATTTTACAGCGCTACTTGGCACCATAAAAATATCCGACTTCACGTCCGTGATAATGCTTGCCGATACGCTCATGCCAGGCTTCACCTGATCATCCTGCGTATCAAAACCAATCTTCACCGCATAAGAAACAACTCCCTGCGTCACCGTGCCAAGAGTATCAACTTCTAAAACCTGACCCGAAAAAGTTAACGCCTCAAAAGCATCAAGTTTCAATACCACCTTCTGTCCTACTTTAATCTTAGAAACGTCTACTTCATTCAATGTTACCTCCGCTACTCGCTGCTTCGTGATCAACGTCGCAACAGCAGCGCCGGATGTAGCTGCATCGTGAACTTTGACATTTACCTTGGCGAGTAATCCGGCAAACGGAGCTCTCACCATAGTGCGATCGAGCTGATCTTGCGCATCCATTAAGGAATTTTCCCTCTGTCTGACTGTTAATTGCTGCTGTTGAATATCAAGTGTGGTTGGTCCACTTTTTAACTTTTCCAATGCCGCCTCTTTTTCCTTGATCGACTGTTCCGCGGCAAGGAGATCCAGAGGATTATTCTGATCCTTCGCCAATAAATCTCGATCGGCATTCACCACGGTCTGCTGATTATCCTTCACCGTTTGTTGCGCGGTCAAAAGTGACGAAGTGCGAGAGTCCGCTTTGCTGATATACCCTGACATTGCCGACTGATAACTTGTTACTTTCGCAAAAGTGGTCAAGCCGGTATTTGTTCGAAACTCAACCCACGTATCATACATATTGCTTTGGCTTTTCGCCGCCTGTGAAACGCTTCTTGTCATCTCGAGTGTCTCGGTAAGCAAGGTGTTAATAGCCTCTTGAGTAGAAGATCTATCTACATTTTTGTAGTCGATAAAATTCTGATCATATTTAGCCTTAGCATCTTTATAGTCACTCTCCGCCTTCGTTACAAAAGTCTGCAACGTATCACGACCATCAGCCGGAAGTGAACTGAGCAAGGCTGTTCCATTCCAATCATGCGATCCAAGAGAACGCTCACTATCACTGATTCCCGTACCATGTAACCCATCATCTAGACCGGTAATCACCGTAGGAATATCCAAAAATGTACTGGAAATAGCACTGAAAGAATCATCATGACCCTTCTGAACATCATCAAGGGCTTTTCTCTTCGCCTCCTGCGCCTTCTGATATTCGGTAGGCTGGGAAAGCTTCAGGGCAGCAAGACTATTTGTCGCATTCGTGACGGCATTTTCCGCCTGTAGGAGTGATAATGCATCAGCATCGGCTGTTAATTTTTTCAAACTCAAATTTGCACTTTCAAGATTTAATTGTGCATCACGAACTGCCTTCTCCTGATCACGGGCATCAAGACGCAGAAGCGGCTGACCCTCAGAAACCTGATCTCCACTTTTGGCCATAAGCGCGACTACATCTCCAGAAACCTCCGGTTTAATATCTATCTGTTGAGAACTAGAAACCTGTCCTGTCGCACTAACTGAAACGGTAAGCGTTCCTTTTTCAACCGCAGCAGTAATATACTGTGGCGCCACCGAAGGAGCCGCAAAATGGCGATAAGAAAAATAAACCACGACAATCACAATGATACCGAGAATTATTCTCGATCTAGAACTCTGGAACTTTTCAGTAAATGCATTCATAGAAATAAATTAGAGTAGAAATTAACGTTGCATAAAAAAAGATCCTCGCATTGGCACCTGAGGTACAGGAGGATTTGTAGAGGTTGTCGCCTCAAAAACTCGTACAACCTTGGCATCAATGGAACCATTATTATCCGGAGCTCCAATGATGACAACACGATCATCGATCTTGAGATCAGCGAGAGAAATACTCGTCTTTCCACGTTCAAGAGTTGTGGCCTGAGACACCGTTATAATTTTTTCCACACCATCATTACCCTTTACGACAAAACGATCTTTTTCGGTTTTCACGACAACACCGACAGTCCCGCTACCGCTCACAAAATCACGTCCCTCAAAATCTCTCATAAAACCACCGCGTGGTCCGCCAAATGCACGATGATAATTTTCACCCCACCTATAAGAAAATCCTGCCTTGCGAAAGCCAACAAATACACCTAACTGAAAAACAACAAGCAAGATAACGAGAGCAGCTATACTCTTCAAGACCCACGAAAACTTCTTGGAATGAAAAAATTCAGGAATAGTAATCGTCATGATTTAGATGAATGAAAAGATAATGAAGTCGATGATGAAAATAAGGAAGACCCGTAGATAACCAAAAAACGGAGAGCAAGAAGCCATCCGAGCAAGACCGCAAATACAGAAGCAATACTAACTACCGGTGCAGTCTCAAGGAGAGAAAAAGCAAACTCCTGCCAATGGATCAAAACCGCCTGGAAATCAGAAAGTATCAGTGAGGCATATTCTACAAATCCTGTTGATTCAAGATCGGTCTGTAAACTACGCCAAGCAAGTCCACTCAAAACCAAGAGCGGTACAAAAGATAATAACGCATAAAACGCCCTCATCTTCCTCTCCTTCTGTATTCGGCGGATAACCGAGGGAAGAAGCTGAGGATGAAGCGAGGTGAGCTTCGAGGTCTCTAGAAGCAGTGGATCAAAATCCGGAAGCTTGGACATACAAAAAGGGTTAGTACATCAAGCACTACGTACAAAGATTACCTTTTGGTGCAAAAAACTTCCAGAAACAGAGCCTTTAGAAATTAAATCCGTCTAAAGTGTTCCGAAGAACGGCAATAGCCCTTCTATATCGGCTCTTTACAGTATGAATAGACTCCCCCTTCATCTCAGAAATCTCTCGAAAATTCAAATCTTTATCATGGTGAAGAGCTACTACCTCCGCATATTGCGGAGAAAGCCCGCTCATAGCTGCTCCAAGCTGATCAGCCAAAAACCCACGATCCGTCAAAGTCGGAGCCGAAACCTCGTTTCGATCATTAAGGTCAAGCATCTCAAGCTTTTCAAGCGCATCAGCTTCAAAATGAGAGAAAGGAACATGCGACCTCTTTCTCAAGAAATCTAAACAAGCATTTTTTGCCACCGTATAAAGCCAAGGACGGAAAGACTTAGCCTGATCAAACTTTTCCAAATGTCGCCACACGCTCACAAAAACCTCCTGTGCAACATCTTGCGCATCCGCATCATCCCGAACATATCGGGAAACAAAGCTATAAACCAGCTTTAAATAACGCTCAATCAGAACATCAAGGGCCTCATTTCGCCCATCAATCGCTAACGCAACAAGTTGTTCATCGGTAAAATTACGCATAGGTAGGGCAAAGACTACTACATATCATGACAAACTGCAATGTTGCTGCTAGAATAACGAGGAAAAATCCTTAGAAATAACACCACTATGAGCATCGCAACCATCTTTCTGACTATTTTTGGCCTCTCTCTTTTCGAGATTATCACGAGCATAGACAACGCCATCATCAACGCCGAAGTTCTCGGAGGTATGAGCAAAAAAGCACAACGTTGGTTTTTACTTTGGGGATTTTTCTTTGCGGTATTTGTAGTAAGAGGTCTTTTGCCTCTCATGATTGTTTGGCTCGCAAACCCAGGAATTGGCGCCTGGGAGGTATTTACCGCCGCTTTTTCAAGCGATCCAAAAATCGCAGCCGCCATTCAAGCTACCTCCCCTCTCCTTTTATTATCAGGTGGAGTTTTTCTCGTATTTCTCTTCTTTAACTGGCTCTTCATTGAACCAAAAAACTTTGGCCTCAAGGGCGAACGATTTTTCCAAGCACAAGGAGCATGGTTCTTCGCGGTCGTATCCATTCTTCTAAGTGTGATCGTTTGGTTTGCCCTAAAGGTAAGTCCGATGCTTGGATTTTCCGCCGTCATCGGCTCCACAACATTTTTTATCATTCATGGATTTCGGCAGTTTGCAGAAGAACAAGAGAAAAAACTCATCACCGGAAGCATGTCCGATATTAGCAAGATCGCCTATCTTGAAGTTCTCGACGCTACATTTTCAATCGACGGCGTGGTCGGAGCATTTGCATTCACCTTTTCTATTCCGCTTATCCTCATCGGAAACGGCCTCGGCGCCCTCGTACTGAGAAAACTTACCGTCAGTAATATCGAACGCATCAAGAGGTATAAATATTTGAAAAACGGTGCCATGTATTCAATTCTTATCCTAGGAGTCGTTATGATAGCTGACGCCTTCGGATTCCACATACCGCAATGGCTCTCCCCCGTCGCCACGTTCGCGGTGGTCGGATACTTCTTCTGGAAATCACGAATAGATCTCAAAGCCATGGAGCAGGCATTAGAACCAGCCATAAACCTATAAACTCATGTCGTCATTCTGCAAAAAATGTAATAGTTCATTCGAAATTATCGAGAGCGATCTCGCCTTTCTCGATAAAGTTGCGCCTGCATTTAACGGGATAAAATACGGAATAAATCCCCCTACACTCTGCCCCGACTGCCGACAAATTCGTCGGCTCACGCATGTGAATGAAATTAATCTCTACAAAAGAAAGTGCGATAAAACAGGAAAAGATATTCTCTCGAACTATCATTCATCACAACCTCATACGGTTTATAACCAGGAATATTGGTGGTCTGATGATTGGGACGCATTGAGTTACGGCAAAGAATATGACTTCAGTAAGCCATTTTTCCAGCAGATAAACGAATTATTCTTACAAGTTCCTCGCCCAAGTCTCTTTACCGGATTTCGCTACGATGAAAACTGCGACTACACCAATTACGCCGGAAAAAATAAAAACTGCTATTTAATTTTTGATGCGGATTACAATCGAGATACCTATTACTCCTATAGCGCCAATCACGATACAAACTGCATAGATGGCTACCGTACGCGAGAATCTGAGTTATGCTACGAATCAGTCGATTGCAAAAATTGCTACAATTGCGATTACATATTCAACTCCGTACAGTGCAACGACAGCGCCTTTCTCGATAACTGTGAGGGCTGCAAAAACTGTTTTATGAGCTGCAACCAACAGCATAAGCAGTATTTTATTAACAATCGACAAGGTACAAAAGAAGAGTACGAAGCGCTTATGGTTGAGCTAAAAACACATTCTGGTGTTGAAAAATATAAGAAAGAGTTTGAGGAACTTCGAGCACGCACTCCGAAGAAATATCTTCACGGTACACAAAATGAAAACGTATCTGGTGATTACATATCCAACTGCAAAGATGTTCGAGAGTCGTTCGACTGCAACGATGTTCGCGATGGTAAATGTATCTATCAAAGTTTCGGATCCAACATAAAAGATTGTCAGGACTGCGACGAAATTGGCGATAATGCAGAGCTATGCTACGAAAGCTCTAACTCCGGATACAACGCCAATCACGTTCTCTTCGGCACCAATATCCTCGATCAAAATAGCGATATCATCTACAGTAATCACTGTCATTACAGCTCAAATTTATTTGGATGTATCGGATTGAAGCGAAAAAAATACTGCATTCTTAACAAGCAATATTCGAAGGAAGAATACGAAGCGCTGGTACCAAAAATTGTCGAGCACATGAAGAGTACCGGAGAATGGGGCGAACACTATCCCGAGACCATATCCCCTTTTGCCTACAATGAGTCGATGGCAATGGAGTACAAACCACTCACTAAAGAACAGGCTCTCGCGCAAGGATTATCATGGAGAGAGGACGACAAAAAGAAGGTTCCATCAACATGCGAAATTCCTCAGTCCATAGACCAAACAAAGGATTCGATTACCCAAGAAGTACTGGCCTGCGTCACATGCGGAAGTAACTACAAAATCATTCCCCAAGAACTCGAATTCTACCGCTCAAAAGGCATTCCCATCCCCAAAAAATGCTTCAAGTGTCGCCACTACGATCGCATGCGCACTCGTAATCCACGACAACTATGGGACCAAACCTGCACAAAATGCTCAACCCCAATTCGAACATCCTATTCTCCAGCTCGACAACGCTCTAGCAAGAGCGCCCCTTGGGGAGAACAGGTGCTTTGTGAAAAGTGCTATCTTGAGACGGTATACTAAATATGCTATAATGCAGACAGTTCTTGAGGCTGTTGAAAAAGGAGGCGTCCATGCGGATACCTCCTTTTCTTGAAAGCCAAAAATGGTGGAACTTACGGGAATCGAACCCGTCTCAACAGTTCTTGAGGCTGTTGGCCTCACCACGAGGAAGTCCCAATTCACTTTTGGCACTTCTTACGTTACCACCCACACCTGACAAACCTGTGAAAAATAATTGAATAATTGTTGCTATTTTTCTGACACCACAAAACGTGCTAGAATGGCCACATGAAGCTATCGCCAACCTGCAAAAACTGTTCAAAAACGTACACAATCGAAGACGAGGATTTACTTTTTTATGAAAAAATTTCCCCAACACTCAACGGCAAAACCCACATCATTTCTCCCCCCACTCTTTGTCCCGACTGCCGACTTCAGAGAAAAATGACATTCAGAAATGAACGGTCTATATACAAAAGAGTCTGTAATAAATGCCAGAAATCGATCATCTCGATATATTCACCGGAAAATCCGTATAACATCTACTGTTCAAAATGCTGGTGGAGTGATGCCTGGTCTCCTCTCGATTATGGTCGTGATTTCGACTTCAACAAAACATTCGCAGAGAATTTTTCGCAGCTCTGGAAAGAAATTCCATGTATAGGATTATGGCTAATGAAAGACCAAAACTCGGAATACAATAACTGCTGTTATGACCTGAAGGACAGCTACATGAACTTCTGCTCCGATATGGGGGAGAATATTTTTTATAATTATATCGTTGAGTTTTGCAAAGACATGACTGACTGCGCCTACGCGCAAAAATCAGAAATTTGCTACGAGTGCATAGACGTAACAGGAGCCTATCAATGCTTCTTTTCACAAGATCTCGAAAATTGTCAGGATTGCTATTTTTCATCCGACCTTATTGGTTGCAGAAAGTGTTTTGGATGTCACGGATTACGTCACAAAGAGGGCTATATCTTCAACAAAAAAGTATCCGATCAGGAGTGGGATACATTTATGAAAATGCTTCGGCTAACACGAAAAAATATTCAACACTATAAAAATGAATCAAAAAAAGTATACCTAACCGTTCCGAAAAAAGCCGCTCATATATCACAATGCGCAGACTGCACAGGAGACTACCTTCGTAACTGCAATAATTGCAAAAACTGTTTTGATCATACCGGCGGGGAAGATAACAAAAACGTGATTTATGGCATTATGAAGTCAAATAATGTGCATGACTCATATGCATTTGGTGATCTTCAGTGGGCCTATGATATTTTCGGAGGAGGAATTGGTGTCTCGACAGTAGCCTTTTGCCACTTTATTTTAGAGAATACCAGCGACGTATATTACAGTATATTTTGCCAACAAAAATCAAATAATCTATTTGGATGTATGGGGCTTAGGCAAAAGCAATACTGCATTCTAAACAAACAATATAACAAAGAAGAATATGAAATATTAGTAGCACGAATTATCGAACATATGAAGAAAACCGGCGAGTGGGGCGAGTCATTTTCACCATCCATTTCACCCTACGGTTACAATGAAAGCCATGCCCAAGAATGTTTTCCTCTCACAAAAGAAGAAGCTCTCGAAAAGGGCTACAGATGGAGCGATTACGAGATACCGACATCGCAGGCACAAACCCTCAAATCTAATGAATTAGCGGAAGATATTCATGACATTTCCGACGAAATTCTCACGAAAGCTATCGAATGTGAAATAACCAAAAAACCTTTCAAAATTACAAAACAAGAACTCGAATTCTATAGAAATTTCGGACTATCCCTACCTCGTCGTCATCCAGATCAACGCCACCATGACCGCATGTCTCTGCGCAACCCTCGCAAACTCTTCGAACGAAACTGCATGAGATGCTCCACGCCCATCCAAACCACATACTCCCCCGACCGACCGGAGATTGTATACTGCGAAAAATGCTATCTGGAAGCGGTATATTAAGCCTACTTCGCTACAAACGCCGTAGCGCCAAGCCAAGCAAGGTCGAAAACCGCCTTCATCGTATGAGCAAATGTTGAGCTCTCGATAATTACTCCCAGTAGTTCATCCGGATTCAGCGAAACAATTCCTACCGTATTATTAAAAATCAAAATTTCATTCTCAAAAAGAAACTGGTCTTTGTTTACAAGAAAAATCTCAATCAAATTTTGATCGTAGCCCTTAGGCAAAAATGGGTCTAACACGTGCACGCTCGGCACAGTTGTCGGCGATAAATAACGAACCTTAATCTTCTTTTCGAACCGATCTCGAGTATATTTCTTAAAAAAATCTGGAAAAAACTCAACGACGCTCTTCAGGTTGGTATATCCAAGAATCTCGCCAGATGCACTAAGCGACTCCTGAAAGACACGCTCCACGCCCTCACGTCCCTCGTAAGACCTCATCTTTGGTTTAAAGGCCAAACTACTCACCATCAAGTGCAATTGCGGCAAAAGCCCCTTAGCGAGGTTTACCTGCTCTTCGGCTTTTTTCAAAAACGTTTCGGGAGGTTCTGGCGCAAATGCACGCACACCATTTTTATTAAATTGGCTAAGAAAACCTTTTTTCTCCAAATTCTCCAGCGTATGATAGCAACTCACGCGATGTACCTTCGCTCTTTTCGCCACAATCGACACAGGACCGCCACCAATCTCCACGCACGCGAGATACACTCTTGCCTCTTCATCCGTCAGTCCTAACTGCATTAACTCTGTAATCATATTCACATTATACCACATGTTGTAGAATCTTTTCTACACATTTTATGTCAAAAACTAGCGTTTCCAAAGCTATTTAAATAAAACTCAGCAAATACAGTTCACAAATCAGAACATTATGAGACAATGGATACTCATAAGAATCACCCATGAATAAATCTTGCCGACAATGTAATGCAGCATTCGACGTCACGGAAAAGGATCTAAAGTTTTACGATCGTATATCTCCAATATATAGCGGGAAAAAATATCTCATTCCTCCGCCAACACTTTGTCCAAACTGCCGCCAGCAACGCCGAGTTGCCCAAGCAAATCAGATGAATCTCTATAGTCGCAAATGCGATCTCACCGGTGCAACCATAATCACAAACTTCAGCGCAGATAATCCACACAAGGTCTACCGCCAGGAAAACTGGTATTCCGATAAATGGGATGCCCTTGCATATGGCCGTGATTTTGACTTTAGTAAACCATTCTTTCAGCAGTTTGCCGAACTCTCTCTCATCGTACCTCGGCCGGCACTTCAGCGCGGCTACACCTATGATGAAAATGCAGAGTACACAAACTATGCCGGTAAGAATAAAAACTGTTATCTCATTTTTGACTCCGATCTCGATCGCGATTGTTATTATTCCTACAGTATTAACAGCTGCGAAAGCTGCATGGACTGCTACCGTGTGCGGAAAAGTGAGCTTTGCTACAGCTGCGTCGACTGCTCAAATTGCTATAACTCTTCATTTCTCCAGGATTGCAATAATTGTTCCGATAGTATGTTTTTAAAAAATTGTATCGGATCAAAAAACTGTCTCATGTCGAATAACCTCCGAAACAAAGAATATATTGTAGAAAATAAACAAGTTTCAAAAGAAGAATTTTTGGAATACAAGAAAAAACTCACATCATATATGGCGCTAGAAGAAGCAAAAAAACAGTTCGCAAACATGAAACAACAATATCCCCAAAAGTCCATGCACGGACTTCAGAATGAGAATGTATCTGGCGACTACCTCACCAACTGCAAAGATTGTGAGAACTGTTTCGATTCCGATAATCTATGGGACTGCAAAAATGTATTTCAAGCATTCGATAAACTGAAAGATGCTATGGATATTCAAGAATGCGGTGACGGAGAAATGCTCTACGAATGCGCATTTGCGGGCTATGGTCTCTACAATGTATTATTCAGCGCCCACTGCCTCGGTGAACCAAATAACCTCACCTACAGCACGCACTCTCCTCATTCAAAAAATCTTTTTGGCTGTATTGGCGTCATGCACAAAGAATATTGCATCCTCAACAAACAGTACACAAAAGAGGAATACGAAGAACTTATACCGAAAATCATTGAACATATGCGCAAAACTGGTGAGTGGGGCGAATTTTTCCCTATAGAACTCTCCATGTTTGGATACAACGAAACTCTGGCACAGGATTATTTTCCGTTAACAAAAGAAGAAGTATTGAAAAAAGGCTGGAAATGGCACAACGAAGAAATAACAGAACAAAATCATTTAGGTCCAACCATGAAAACACCTGACTCAATTGAAGAAACTGAAGATACGATAACGCAGCAAATTCTCCACTGTGAGGTAACCGGAAAACCATACAAAGTTATTCCTCAGGAATTAAAACTCTATAAACAGATGAACATTCCCGTTCCCCACACATGTCCAAACGAACGTCACAAAGAGCGCATGGCTCTGAGGAATTCACGGACGCTTTACGAGCAAAACTGCGCAAAATGCACAGAAAAAATAACGACAACATACAGCACAGCTAAACCCGAAACCGTCTACTGTGAAAAATGTTACCTCGAAACCGTTTACTAAATTTTTTCATGAACAAAACCTGCCGAAACTGTACATCCTCATTTGAAATCTTTGCGGAAGATCGAATATTCTATACGACAATGAACGTTCCGGATCCAACAATGTGCCCCGATTGTCGTCGACAGCAGCGCCAATTATTTCGAAACTTCTTCAATCTCTACCACCGAAAGTGCGATATGACGGGAAAACAAATCATATCAATGTATGATACTGATGCGACTTTTCCAGTGTATGAAATGCATGAGTGGTGGAGCGACAAATGGGATGCACTTGAATATAGCCAAGATATCGATTGGGAAAAACCTGTCTTTGAGCAGCTAAAAACGATCCATCAAAAAGTTCCGCGTGCAGCAATTATGAACTTCCAATCCGAGAATACGGACTACTGTAACATGTCCGGGAAAAGCAAAAACTGCTACCTCGTTTTTGGGTGTGTAGGAAATGAAGATTGCTGCTATGGGCATATCGTATGGCAATCTAGGCGGTGTTTCGACTGTTTATACGTATATAAATCAGAAGAGTGCTATGAATGTGTAGACTGCGTACAGTGTTATAATTTAAAATTCTCCAATAGCTGCGACAACTGTTCTGACTCAGAGTATCTCATCAATTGTGCCGGATGCCGTAATTGTTTTGGATGTGTAGGACTCAAAAATCAAGAATACTACATTTTCAACAAGAAGTACTCAAAAATAGAATACGAACAGGAAATAAAAAGACTCAAGAATGAAAATAGCGACATCAAAAAACTTGCTCAAGAAAAACTCAAAGAACTTCAAAACCACGAAATCGTAAAATATTTTCATGGCTTTAACTGTGAAGATGTAACCGGTGATTACCTCTATAACTGCAAAAATGTATTAGATTCATACGATCTAAAGAACTGCGAGAATTGCCGCTACTGTGCCACATTAGACTCATTTACGAACGTCTATGATTGTAATTTTGCCACTCCTCCCGCCGAATGGTGCTACAACTGTGTGACCGTTCAGGGATACCAACTCATCAGCTGTCATCTCGTCCAAAACTCTTCGGAAATGTATTACTGCGATCAGTGCTACAATAGCAAAAACTGTTTTGGCTCTCTGGGGCTCAAAAACAAACAGTATTGTATTTTCAATAAACAGTATACAAAAGAAGAATACGAAATGCTTTTGCCAAAACTCATTGAACTGATGAAAAAAAATAATGAATGGGGCGAGTTCCTCCCGCCCTATCTCAGTCCTTTCGCCTACAACGAAACAATCGCCTATAAATATTTTCCGCTCACACAAGAGGAGACACTCGGAAAAGGATGGCGATGGAAAGATATGAATGAAGGAAAATTCTACAAAGGACCACAATACGACATACCGGAAAATATAAAAGACGTATCGGATGACATTTGCAAACAAGTTCTCACCTGCGAGTTTACGAAAAAACCATATAAAATTATCCCCCAAGAACTCGCCTTTTACCGTAATCACGATCTCCCTATCCCCCATCTCTGCCCTGACGAACGCCACAACAACCGCATGAAGCTGCGCAATCCGCGACATTTATGGGATCGCACTTGTATGAAGTGTAAGAAAAATATCAAAACCACATACGCTCCCGAAAGACCCGAAACCGTATACTGTGAAAAGTGCTTCCTTGAAGCAATTTACTAAAACAACATCATGCAAAAAGTCTGCCATCACTGTAAAATAGCGTTCATGGTGCATCCCGAAGATCTCGACTTCTACAAAGAAATGGATGTACCACCTCCAAGGCTATGCTACGTCTGTCGGATGCAGCGACGCCTCAGTTTCCGAAGTGAACGCTTCCTCTACCACCGAAAATGTGATCTGACAGGCAAGCAAATGATCTCATCGTACTCAACTGATAAGCCATTCCCCGTCTACGATATCGACGCATGGTGGTCAGACAAGTGGGATGCAAAATCATATGGTCGCGAATTTGACTTTTCCAGACCGTTCTTCGAGCAGTTTTTTGAAATGAGAAACCAGGTGCCTAGAATGGCTAGGATCCAACAAAAACCAATGGAAAATTCTGAATACTGTAATGCCGCAGGACACTCCAAAAACTGCTACCTCTGCTTCTCTACAAATACAGGGGAGGATTGCTATTTCGGAACATGGCTCAACAGATGCAAATCATGCGTAGACGCCACGAACGTTAACGATTCAGAACTTTGCTACGAGTGCGTAAACTGTACAAATTGCTACGACCTGCAATATTCACGTGATTGCAAAAACTGCAGTAGCAGTATGTTTTTGCGTGCGTGTATTGGATGTACAAATTGTTTTGGCTGCTACAACCAAATACAAAAACAATACATGATCTTCAATGAACAAAAAACGAAAGAAGAATACGAAGCATTCATAATGTCACTCGAGACAGGAAGTTTTTCTGAAATTGAAGCCTTGAAGGAGCAATTTAATGAATTCTCAAAAAACTTGATAACAAAAGAATTTGATGGAACCAATAACGAAAACTGCATAGGAAATTATCTAAATAACTGTAAAAATGTCCATTACGGATTTGAATGTGAAAATGTAGAAGATACTTCGTACAGCATGTGCATTTATCGAGCAAAAAATGCTATGGATCATTCGTATTGGGGAGACGGAACTGAAAAAACGTATGAATGCCAAGCATGTGGATATGGAGGATACAATCTCCGATTTTGTAACCTTTGTTGGTCAAATTGTAGTGATCTCACGTACTGCGATCAGATGTTTTCAAGTAAAAATTGCTTCGGCTGCATTGGGCTAAGACAAGCAGAATATTGCATCTTTAATAAGCAATATAGCAAAGAAGAATACGAAAAACTTGTACAAAAAATAACTACGTATATGAAAGAAACCAAAGAGTTTGGTGAGTTCTTCCCGACAACAAAAAGTCACTATGCCTATAATGAAACACTCGCCTATGAACAAATTCCCTTAACAAAGGAGGAAGTTTTGGAACGCAAATGGAAATGGAAAGAGGAAGAAGAAAATAACAGCTACAAAGGACCTAATATTGAGCTTCCAGACAGCATTAACGATGTATCAGAAGAAATAACAAAAAACATTCTCGCATCAACTCTATCGGGAAAACCATTCAAAATTATCCCCCAAGAACTCGCTTTTTATCGTACACATCAAATTCCACTACCTCGAATAACACCAAACGAACGCCACTACGCACGTCTCCAGATGCGGAATAAACGTGTCATGTATGATCGTATTTGCACGCAGTGCAAACAGCCAATTAGAACGACATACTCTCCGGACCGATCGGAACAGGTGTACTGCGAAAAATGCTATCTAGAGTCAGTCTATTAAGTGAGGCTAGTAGCTGACAAAAATTATGATAGAATAATGGTATTATGCGAAAACTCGGACCACTATTTTATGTTTTTGCGGCGGCAATTACCGGCTCTGGGACGGCAACATTAGCAAAAATCGCAGCAAACGATATCCCGCCGATGGCACTTACGTTTATCAGATTTTTTCTGGGGGCACTGATAATTTTCCCGTTTTTTCTCAAATCGGAACACCCTAAAAAAACAAAAGGTGAACTAGCGGAAATCATAGGATTATCGCTTTTAGCCGTGCTAAATCCTGTACTATTCTTTATAGGAATTAAGTACACCACAGCCATAATGGGACAGATGATTTACGTCACACTTCCGATAATAACAATTATTATTTCGTATGTAGCAGGCATAGAAAAATTAAACACCTCGAAAATTTCCGGATTATTCATTGGCCTCATTGGCTCACTTATTCTCATACTAGGGCCATACTTTACGAATATCTCACAATTCAAATCAGGAACGATAGGAAATCTTCTCATTTTTGCAGGAGCCTGCTCGTACGTTCTCTATACTGTTCTCATTAAAAAATATGAGAAAAAATCATCATCCATAGAATTAAATTTCTATTTTATGGCTACAGGATTAGCGATTTCACTCATACTCGCACCTATTGAAATAGCTACCAATCACGCATGGCTCTCGACACTCTCTCTATCCGGCATACTCGGAATGCTCTACATAGGCATTATTGGAACAGGACTATACTACCTATTTCTCATCAACGCCGTAAAAATTTCCTCACCGCTTATTTCCTCATCAACGCTCTACATACAGCCTGTATTTTCCTTTATATGGTCGTATTTTCTATTGGGCGAGTGCTTCACAATTAACCTTTTCGCAGGCGGAGTATTAACACTTTTGGGCACAATAATTATATTCAAAACATCAACTTCCCTCCCAGTATCTCCTTCCACTCAGCTCCTCGGGAAGTAACTCCTCTTTTGTGTATTTTTCATAACCGGCACCATAGCCCAAATCCTTCATAAGTTTTGTCGGAGCATTGCGTATCTTCAACGGTATGGGCAAATTTCCGTACGTACGTGCATCGTCCATCGCCTCCAAATAAGCATCATTCACCGCTCGACTCTTAGGGGCTTTGGCCAAATAAACCACCCCATGTGACATATTGATACCCGCTTCCGGATACCCAATAGTCTCGACGGCACGGAACACAGCATTCGCCACTATCAGCGCGTTCGAATCAGCCATACCAACATCCTCAGAGGCAAAAATTACCATTCTGCGAGCGATAAATTTCGGGTCCTCGCCCGACTCGATCATCCGCGCCAAATAATACAGCGCCGCATCGGGCTGACTCGCGCGCATACTTTTGATAAACGCAGAAATCGTATTGTAGTGCTCATCGCCTTTTTTATCATATCGCAAAAACTTGGACTGCAACGTCTGCTTGAAGTGCTCCAGCGTCAACTCACCATAGAGCTTCACGGTATTTTCAACCATCGCAATCGCCTGTCTCGCATCTCCACCGGACATAGAAACCAGCCAATCCATCGCCTCCGAATCCATCTTATAGCCTGTTCGCTCAATAATCTTTCTCATATTCCCCTCAGGAATCTCCTCCAAAACAAACACTCGACACCTCGACAAAAGCGCCGGAATCACCTCGAAAGACGGATTTTCCGTCGTAGCACCAATGAGATAGAGCTGACCCGACTCCACCGCCGGCAACAGATAATCCTGCTGCGCCTTGTTGAAGCGATGAATCTCATCCAGGAAAAGAATCTTCGGCCCAAACAAATCCCCACTACCCTCAATAATCTTGCGTATATCCTCCTTCCCCGCTGAAACAGCAGAAAGCTCAAAATACTCAGCATTGATAGCCGATGCGTACATCCTGGCCAAAGTCGTCTTCCCCACGCCAGGCGGACCCCAGAGCAAAAAGGAAAAAAGATGCTTTTCTTCGATGGCTACCCGCAGTGGCCCCTTCGAAACAGCTTTAGCAGGGTCTCCCTTGCCTACGAGGTGCTCTTGCCCGATAAACTCATCCAGACTTTTTGGCCTTATTTTTGATGCAAGTGGTTCCATGGAATATGAGTATACACTTTTTAAAAAGCGATGGTAGAATGCTCCCATGACAGAGAAGGAATTATGTGACAAACTAGGCATTCCCCTATCGGAAGTTCCGCATAAGGAGCGTATACGTGAGCTCATGGCATGGCGTAATGAGTGGAAACTCTATCATCGTACATGCGACAAATCAGGAGAAAAAATCATCAGCGCTTATGCCGCCGATGCACCATTCAAGGTCTACAAAAACGAAATCTGGTGGGGCGACGGATGGGATGCATTAGATTACGGCAGAGATTACGACTTCTCGAGGCCATTTTTCGATCAGTATGCCGATCTTCAGAAGGTCGTTCCCCGCGAAGGGACATCGGTCTTCAACTCAGAAAACTGCGACTACAACAGCCACGTCCGCATGTCAAAAAACTGTTACCTCAACTCTCTCGCTGTAGAAGGAGAAAACGTGATGTACTCGTACTGGATGGTGAAGGACACCGACGTCGTCGACTCATCCTATACCAACAACTCTACCCTCGGTTACGAGTGCACCCACGGAGAAAAACTCTACAATACGATCATGGTGGAAGAATCAAACAACACGAGCGATTCCGCTTTCTGCTACCAAGTTCGAGGTTGCGATCACTGCATGTTTTCTTCCAATATTGCGAATAAAAGTTACTACCTCTTCAATAAACCATGTACGAAAGAAGAGTTTGAAGAGGCAAAAAAGAAGTACCTCAATGGCTCATATACCAGCTGGAAAGAAGCTATGGCCCAATTTGCAACCATCAAAAAATCCACCATCCGTCGAGCCGCCAACAACATCAACTGTGAAAACGTAACAGGCGATCACATGTTCAACTCGAGAAATTGTGAAAATGCTTTCGAGGGAAAAGATTCTGAAGATGTGTATAATTCTGTTTCGACCGGAGACTCAAAAGACCTCTACAGTATCTATTCCGCGGGTTGGCCACGATGTGAACTTATTTACTACAGTTCTGTATCTCGCGGCTGTACCGACTGCCGATTTTGCTACTACTGCTGGCACTCAAACGACCTCACCTACTGCGATAGCTGCTCAAGCTGTACCAGCTGTTTCGGATGCATCGGCCTTCGACACAAAAAATATTGCATCCTCAACAAGCAGTACACCAAGGAAGAATACGAAGCCCTGATGCCGAAAATCGTTGAGCATCTCAAGTCTACAGGCGAGTTAGGGAAATTCTTCCCGCACAGTCTCTCAACATTCTCCTACAACGAAACAAGCGCCAACAACTTCTATCCCCTTTCAAAAGAAGAAGCTATTGCAGGCGGCTGGAGCTGGAGAGAAAAAGAAAAACAGGATTATCTTCCTGCCACGATTCCTGCACTTCCGGAAAATATAAACGATGCGCCAGAAACAATTACCAAAGAAATTCTTGCTTGTGAATCCTGCTCCAAAAATTACAAAATCATTCCACAGGAACTCTCATTTTACCAAAAAATGAACCTTCCACTCCCACGCTTTTGCCCTACCTGCAGGCACGCTCGACGCCTCTCACTCGACAATCCCCTCGAACTCTTCAACGACACCTGTCCTAAGTGCAAGATGCAAATCCAGACGAGTTATCCGCCGAACCATCCTGAAACGGTATATTGTGATGCATGCTATTTAGAGGCGATGAATTAGCCGCGCCGTGGCCGTGTCCGTGGCACTCAACGTACTAGCCACGCCGCCTCAGCTCCTGATATTTTACATCAAGACTATGCGCAATCTGATGATGCTCTTTGCATAATGGTGCTAGGAAGTTGGGATCATGGGATGGATTTAGCCCAAACCTTCTTGTATGATGAACATCCGTTGATGGCTTCATGCAGCGCTCAGATGCGCAAATATTTCCATATTCTTGTTGGATTACATTTCTAACTTTTGCCGGAATATATCTGGAGGACGACTCAGGAAGTTCCTTTGCAATTTGACCTTTATTTTGCATGATCTCTTGCTTCCTTTTGTTGAGTATTTCCCTCAAGAGTTGATTGATATCAATGCCTTTTTCTTGAAGCCTCAAAAGTTCCCGTTCAACGTCACAGTCAAGCTCGATGGAGTGAGAGGCTCTTACAATAGTCTGCCCGGGCAGACTTTCCAAAGCTGATTCCTGGGATAATTTTACATCACGTACAAATACTTCCAGGGCATTTTTGGATAAGATTTGTACTTTCTCGGCCAACTCACCATCATTCTCCACTGTAGCAATACTCACCACTCTCACAATTTTATTCACACTGACTTCACCACTCTCTAATAAATTCTTCAACGCAGGCTTATTCTCCAACCGCTCGGCAACGTTCAGTGACTCGGCTACTTGGGCCATACTCAATCCTGCTAATCGTTCTCCAAATTCATACACACTCTTATATCCTTTCTTACGATACAATCTCCTTCTCTCTACCTCAGGCAACAATGCTCTAAACTTATTTCTCCACAGAAGTGCCTCTCTTCCAAACTTTACACACTGCTCCAGCAGAACTTCATCCGACAAACTTCGTATGGTATCCATAAGAATATAATTAAAAAATAAACGGGAGAAATAATTCCTGGTCGCCTATGAAGGCTTCCGTAGTGTAGGACTTATTCCTTGGCCGTTTTGTACATGAATAATATCATTTTATCCGCAGAGAGTAAATGTAAATGACAACATTACAACGTGACAATGCACATAAAAATGATGGAGTACATTTCCCCAGAAAAACGCGCCAAAAAAGACAACCCAAAATCTCTACAA
>JAPLYO010000021.1 GCA_026395555.1 Candidatus Peregrinibacteria bacterium
ACCTTAATTGATACACTCAAGGGTAACTCTTCTTATTCAAAAGCCTCAAAATATGAATATGTAAACGATAATCTACTCTCAACTTTACATCTTGCATGTGAGCATGGAAAAGATGGAAAAATCTCATCGCCAATAAGCGAATCTCTGTCAAATTATATGGCTCGGCAGCTTATAGCCGAAGGTGTTTATTTTCGAAACACGTATCCGGCGATGTATCCACACGTACAGGCCATCGTTCAAGACATTATTGCTGCTCATGCCAGAGCATCCGAGCCGAAAAAACCAGCTCCATCTGCAGAACATGACAGGGGTGAAGCACTTAAGGCACAATCCGAAACTACTCCCTCGGAACTCGCTCTTATGACGCCGGATCAGTGGAAAAAGGAGGAAATGAGATATGCCAAGGAGGGAGTTTCCGAGAAAAAAAGTGCCTTCGCGTCGATTTTGAATGCGCTCAATGTATCCAAGAGAACCGGTAAATCCGCTGAACTTATGTCATCCGCGCTCTTCAGCCCGATCATTCTTTCCAAGAAAAATGCTGCCGGTGAATATGAGGCGATCAAAGTCACCTATAAGGGATTTGATACCACAACGAAGTCGGATAAAGTTGAGTTCTCCTATGGAGACAAAACATTCTCCGATCTCGCTTCATTCGTAAATTATATCGCCGCAAATGCGGATATTACGAGCTTCTCCAAATCAAGTAACGAGGCGTTGAAAGCTCAGGCTGCACGTCTAGCTCCGCAGAAAGAAGCCATAAAAGACATCTCCAATACCATGGAGGGTAAATTAAGGACGCTGTTCAATAAGGAAGGAAAGGGAACGGATGTTCGCGGTACCGTTATTCGCGAGCTCAAAAATGCCTTTGATCGATCAAAAGAAAATCATTCTCCTTACGAAATTAACTCAAATCACGCTCTTTTCGGAACCAATATATTCGCCATGGAAAATGCCCATATGATGCTTGAATATAAGGGCGAGAACGGAAAAGACACCACGCTCTTTATTCAAAGTTTTGATGCTAAAACAAAAAAACCAACAGATAAAGTTGAGGTTTCAGGAGGTCTAGATGCCTTTATTGCAAAATTAACAGAGATCGCCAAGGCCAATGGAAAAGTTGATGCAGAAAAGCCTGCTGCGATTTCAGCCACTCCCGCTCCATTGCCAGATGCCGCACCTCAAGAAGAAGACCGTGGGTCAGATACACCGGCTGATGCGGATGCAGCATACAAAACATTAGATGCTGAGGCTGGCGCACTCTACAAGACCGCCATGAAGAATTCAAAAAATACCATCAATGATGTACCAAAAAATGCACCTGCATGGGAAAATTATTTGATCGCCGAGAAAAAAATCCTCGCCTTAACAGAGGCGAAGAAAGAGGCTCCGTATTACACATCACTTCTCCATGTCGCACAGACTGAGGCAAAATTAGGTAGACTTGCTGATGCGAAACCACATCTCGAAGAGGTAATAGCGTTCTTCATCAGCCACCCAGCTGTGGAAAATGGATTGAAGAAGAAAAATTTGGCTATTAGGGTTTCCAGTGCCATCTTGGAATATGAAGAAAAAAATAGCAAAAAATAAACTACACAAAAAAGTTATATTCCCATTATCTCCCACGCCATGAACATCAAACTCTTCCCCTCACATCTTTCTTCCAACTACTCAACATTCATGTTGAAACGGCTAGCATATATGGCTAGTGGGCCTGAGAGTGGACCGGCTGCCGGACCGGCAAAAGGTCCTGCCGAGAGAGCTGATGCCAAAAAAGAGACGGCTAAAAAACTTGCAGCACTCAAGGAGAGTATCAACAAAGATCCAGATAATGTGAAAAAAATTGCCGCGGCAATCGACATGTCGACGCAAGAGAATGAGGTAAAGCAAGCCGTACTTCGATATGATCTCTCGAAATTTGCCAAGCGACTTCCGGCTGCCCAGGAAGCCGTTATTTCCAAAATTAAGGATGCTATCAGGAATGGAGCGATCAAGATGGATGATATCGTTTTTTATGGTGGCACTGATTACAAGCGTTTTAATTTGAAAAGAGTTTTGAACCAGACAAAAGATTGGCATAACAAAAAAATTCAAGCTTTCCAAGAAATGAAGGCGCTAGGGGATAGACTTCACCCTCAGTCCATAAAAGACAGAATACAATCCGCATTAAATGGCTTTGGAACTGGTGAAATTGACCTTTATATCACGGCGAAAGAAAGAGGTACTACGAAAAGCGAAGTGATCAAAACTCACCAAGAAGCGTTTCTTGCCGAAGATGGACTCTTTAATATTGCCCTTGCTTACCAGCGTGCCAAACATGCTCACCAGGAGCTTGGTGGTGGCAAACCATTTGATATTGCCAAGCAGGAGGTCTATCTCGATGTAGGAAAAATTAATATGGATCCATCTACTCGCAAATCAGGTATCTGGGCATTGGGTGAGATAAAAGCAGAGGAACCAGCCCCTGAACCACCGAAGCCGGAAGAACCTAAGGCTGAACCGCCTAAAGCGGAGGAGCCTAAACAAGAGCCGGAGCCAAAGGTCGAACCTAAGCGTGAGCCAGAACCAAAAGTTGAGCCTAAGCCGGAGCCTAAACCCGAACCAAAACCTGCGCCCGAAGTCCTCCCAACCGGACCTGACCCGGAAAAAGAATGGGTAGAGGGAATGATTAGCAAGGACTACAAGATTTTCGTCCAGGCATACCAAAATATGACCTCACGAAATGATTACAACGGCCTCGGCAAAGAACAAAATGTTTTCCTGAGAGATCCGATTATGGATATCAAAACTCCGGCTCTTCACGAGGTTGCAATGGGCTACGGCGTCGAACATGGCAAAGAGCGCGATACGGCAAAACAGATTAACCGATTCAAGGTGAGAGGAGCATATCTGAAGGAGACGGGTATTGATGGCGAGCGCATATTTTTGCGCGAGCTTGAAAACGATCTTCGTACTTACTACAAAAAACTCGTTCAAGAAAATGGAATCAAAATCAACAAACCTAACGCCAAAGAACAGGCCGAACGTGATGCATTTGCAAAGAATTTTGATAAACGATTCGAGGCTCGTTTGCAGGAATTTGAGACAAAGCCTAATACGGACCTGAAGGGAAAAACTCTTCATAATGCTATGTACTCCGGCGCTCTCTTCTCCGTAACCGAAGACGCAATCTGGTCTACGCTCGTCGATGTACGACGCGTTCCAAATGCAGGAGGCAAGCCACAATTCGAGTATTATATCCGTGGAGCCAAAAGAACTGATCGTGCAGATGTTTTATCTTATATGAAACAAGTTGCTCTTCAGCAGTATGATTTGGATCACAAATTTATCGTCCTCGGAGAAAAAAAACTTAATGCTACCACTCCTTCGAACGTAGAGGCAACTCCTGTCGGGGGACCTGGATTACAGGAGGCTCCAAATCCACTTGATGATCGTGATCTTGATGATGAAACCAAGGATGAGGAGTATAAAAAACTCGATGCGGAAGCCGCAAAACTCAATGACGTCGCTCGTAAAGGCACAAAATCTCTTGTCAATGATTCACCGAAGAAAAGACCTTCGTGGGAAGCATACCTCAATGCTGAGAAAAAAATTCTCGCCTTAACAGAGGCAAAGAAAGAGGCTCCGTATTACACATCACTTCTCCATGTTGCACAGGCCGAGGCAAAATTAGGTCAACTTGCTGATGCAAAAGCTCATCTCGATGAGGTGATTGTCTTCTTCGTCAGCCATCCAACTGCCGAAAAAGCCGAAAAGAAAAAAAATCTCGCTATGAGTCTCGCTGCTGAGATTTTGAAGTATGAAGCCAAGAAATAATTAAAAGTACTTTTATTGCATTTTGTTGCATAATTTGTTACAATTGTTCGGCATTAGGGATTTTCCCTCGACCCCACTTCGAAAGAGGTGGGGGAAATTTTTATAGGTAAAGCGCAGCAAATCCAGCTTTGATTCTTTGAAAATTGTTATTATCCAACTCTCCTACTTTTGAGTAAAATCTTCGATAATCTATTGCCCGGGCCTGATGTATGCAGGCGATGGCATCAGTAGATCTATAGCGGTAATGAACATACCACGTTCCACTTCTTGTTTTTGTTGTTGCGGGAATAACAAAATAAAATCCATGAGCCAGCTTCTTATATATAATTACAGGGCGCGTAAAATCCTTACTCTTTCCATTAATTTCCCATCCGATATTTTCACCTAAACTGGCCCACCAAATATCCCCCTCATGTATTCGAGGCACTATATTCATTTTTTCGTGTAGTTTTTCCTTGAGCCCAATCCAATCCGTGAATTTTTTATACATGTATTACCCATAGTATCAGGCGATATTAACAAAAGACTGAACAATATTTTACAAATTATTGCTATTTTTCTGACACCTTTTATCCCCGTAGTCGTTTTCTCATTTTTATAATCCAATACCAGATTGGCATATATACTAACTCTTTTGCCGGGAGGTAGGAGAGAATGGTGCCGCCGAATTTTGTTTTGAAGTCGGTAACGCCTGCGAGAGGATGGGACGTGTCTGGAGTGCCTGTTTTTTGGTCAATATTGGCGATTCCAAGCAGGTCATACGTTTTATAGCCTTGGGACCGGGCATCGAGCATAACGTGCCACTGGAGGAGATATGGAGCCATCAGGGGGCGATCTGAGTATGAAGATGCGCCGTAATAATACGTAGTCGTATCGGCGAAGTAGGTGGCGATGAGACCGGCTACTGGTTTTTGTTTATTATAAGCCATAAATAACGTTGCCGATTCCCCAAGAGCCTCGAGCATGGATTCATAATAGGCGAGGTTGTGGGCGAAAAAGTTATCACGCTTCGCGGTCTGCTCGATAAGATTATAAAACTGCACGATAGCTTCTTTGTTCGTGCGTGTATTAATCCGTTCAATAGTGATGCCGTGTTTTTCTGCGAGCTTGATATTATATCGACCCTTTGATTTCATCTGTTTCAATATCTCTTCCGGCGTCTGTGTGAGATCAATCGTGAGCGTAGTCTGCGGAAAGTATGAGGCGTGCGCAGGTTTGAATTGTAACTTTTCTGTGAGATTATTATAGCCTTCTACAAGCGAAATATTTGATGTGGTCATTGGCGGATCCATGCGTAGGAAAACAGCGCGATTCGCATCTGCTATTTCTTGTACCTGTTCGAGAAAGTTTTGAAAAAAGTATTCAAGTTCAGAAGGGGAGAACGCACTGGCGTGCGTAACATCAAAAACCGGACCGCGAGGACACTCGAGCCACGAGAGATTGAAGGGGAGTGAGTGAAGAATTATTAATCCGCCACCTAGTATGTGATTATTTTTCTTAGGATCAGTCACAATACACATCCAACTTTTCCCCTTGCCGGGGATTTGCTTCTGAAAATGCTCCCAAACTGAGGTCTGATAGAGCGAACCGAGTGGTTGCAGTTTCACGAAGTCATTCCAGAAGTGAAGTGGCGTTGGCGTTGACATATTTTTCTTTACTATCTTTATTTATGCACGTGCACACACTAGTAAGTGTGTCTCTTGGAGACAAGACAGAAATTAATTACCATTCCAGGCGAAAAACATGATTGCATGGTAGCAGATTTGATGGAAATTTGAAAATTACCCCAAAGGCGTGTGCGCGCGCACACTTTGAATTACAGCAGAGGGGCGCGTCTCAATGCGCTCCGCTAACGCTCCGATGTCCTACAGCATCTTCCTTCGAATGAATGCAGGAATATCGAGCTCGTTTTCAACGGCCTTCTGGGGAAGATTGGTAGTTTGTGGCTGGTTGATGACGCCCTGCTGACGAACCTGAGCTCGCTCGCGGACCTGATCGAAACCAGTTGCGACCACTGTAATCTTGATCTCGCCTGTGTATGAGTCGTTGATAACCGCACCGAAGATGATGTTTGCGTCTGGGTCGGCAGCCTCTGTAATAATACGTGCGGCCTCGTCCACCTCGAACATTGAGAGGTCGTTTCCACCAGTAATATTGAAGAGAATTCCTTTTGCACCCTCGATAGACATTTCAAGAAGAGGGGACTCGATAGCGCCTTTTGCGGCTTCGGTAGCACGATTTTCGCCTGTGCCATATCCGATACCCATGAGAGCTGAACCGGAATTTTCCATAATAGCGCGTACATCAGCGAAGTCGACGTTGATCATTCCATGAATCGTGATCAAATCGGCGATACCCTGAACACCCTGTCGGAGAACATCATCTACTACAGAGAATGCCTCGTTAATTGGCGTTTTCTTATCAATAAGTGAAAGAAGTCTGTCGTTTGGAATCGTAATAAGTGTATCCACTTTTCCACGAAGATTTTCGAGACCGTCTTCGGCCTGACTTCGTCGTCGGTGACCTTCGAATGTGAATGGCTTGGTAACCACGGCGACCGTGAGAATTCCCATCTCTTTGGCAAGCTCGGCAATCACCGGAGCAGCTCCCGTACCAGTTCCACCTCCAAGTCCGCAGGTAACAAATACCATATCGGCACCCTCAATAATTGAACGCAACTCCTCCTTTGACTCCTCTGCAGCCTGCTTTCCAACGTCAGGATTACTTCCAGCGCCAAGTCCTCGAGTCGTAGCCTTACCAATGTTAATCTTTGTAGCAGCATCTGAGTAATAAAGTGCCTGTGCATCGGTATTAATCGCGACGAATTCTACGCCTTTGAGATTAGACTTGATCATGCGATTTACCGCATTGCTACCACCTCCACCGACACCGATTACTTTAATATTCGCAATAGGAGTAATCTCCGGAATAATTTCCTGAGATCTTCGTGGCTGTGCTTCATAACCTTTTGAAAATATATTTCGCAGATTGGCTTTCGAATTTTTTGGATCCTGAGTTGTCATGTCTATAGGGTCAACGGGATAAAGTTCGAATGAGGTGGGTGCGAGTTTATCGTTAGGTTTGAGCAGGGGAACGGGAGCGGGATCCGACACCTGCGGTGTCTTCTGGCTGATGGGAAAGTGGAGTTAGTGAATAAGGCGAGTAGAGGTATAATTAAGGCACAAGGGATCTAATCCATTTCTTGATTCCCGTAGCCGCTTTTTTCAAATTCAGACTTCGGAATGCCATACCGTATGGTCGGGACTCCATGCGTGTTCCCCAGATCAAAAGACCGATCGCTGTAGCGTAAGCAGGATCATCGATCTTGTCTACGATGCCGTCGAAATTCTGTGGGAAACCAATCTGAACTGGTAAGTTAAGTGTCTCTCGTGCGAGGTCGATAACGCCTGGCATCTTTACGCCGGCGCCCGTGAGTACTACTCCTGCAGGAAGCATACCGTCGCGGTGGATCTTGGCTAACTCGTCTTTGACGAGAAGGAAGATCTCCTGGTATCTGGCCTGAATAATTTCTGCCATCGCCTTTTTTGAAACTTTCTGTGTATCGATCTTGCTCATAAGAGAGAGATCGATGGTTTCCCGTTCGTTCACATCTTCAGGGATGCATGAACCATACTCAATCTTTATTTTTTCTGATGTATCGATAGATGTTCTGAGTCCGATCGCAATGTCGTTCGTGACGTTCTCTGCGCCAACCGGAATAACGGCTGTATGCAGCGTAACTCCCTCTTCGAAGACGGAGACAGAGGTGCTTCCGGATCCGATATCTACCACTACCACTCCAAGTTCTTTTTGTCGCTTATTGAGGACGGCCTCGGGAGCGGCAAGACAGTTAGGGATGATATCATCGATATCTACGCCTGCCTGCAGTACGCACTTCTCGATATTTTTAATGTTTGGAATAAGTCCGGAGATAATATGCGCCTCAACCTCGAGACGGATACCGGTCATACCTACTGGATACTTGATACCCCGCTGTTCATCGACCGTGAAGGTCTTTGGAATGATGCGAAGAATTCTTCTGTTGCTTGGAATGTTCACTGCCTGTGCGGCCTCCAATACTCGGTCTACATCATCTTCAGTAATTTCATTACTTGCATTGGCAACGGCGATAACGCCTTTTGAGTCCATAGACTCAATGTGATTTCCACCAATACCAAGGAAGATATGGTTAATAGGTTCTCCTGCCATACGCTCAGCATCTTCGAGGGAGGCGGCGATCGAGTTGATCGTCTCTTCAACGTCGATAACTGAACCCTTCCGAAGTCCTGTTGAGAGTGCCGTACCGACACCAATAACGTTCAGTACCTCCGACTTGTCGTCGAGGGTTCCTACTACCGTTCGGATCTTTGAACTGCCGATATCGAGACTAGCGAGTATTCGTGATTTAGCCATATTGCGTGCACTATATTCTATCTCTCTTTCTTTTACAAATTTATTGTACGTTTTTTAGCTTACTTATAGGGTTATGTATACTTTTCTTGTTCTCGCTTTTTGGTATCATTCTAAGCTGTTTTCGCTCGTATTGCGGTTGGAGAATGTTATGGTGCGATATGTAAAATTGATTGACAGACATATGCTCCCGGTAGGGTAGTATGTTTACTGCATTGAATACTTTTTTTGTACAACCTATATGAAGCTAAAATATCAACGGTAGCGTTCCGTTCGTCTCTCCCTTACGAACATGATCGTACTTGCCCTCAAGTTCACCAAGCTTCCTCACGAGTGACCGAAACTCATAGCCTTCGAAGAGGCGAGTGATCTCTGAGACGTCGAAGTTGTGCGTCGTACACTCATCCAATACGAAATCTATAGGAACCTCGTGGTTGAGCGTCACAAGTTTGCGACTCATCTCGAGACTATCCTTTCCCTCTGTCATTTTCTTCGCGATAGCGGGGGAGAGTTCGGAGAGATGATTCAAAATTCCATCGATGGTTTCGTATTTTTTCAATAAGTCCGTAGCGATCTTTTCACCAATACCCGGAACGCCCGGAATATTATCTGATGTATCGCCGCGTAGCGTTTTGTAATCACAGAACTGTTCGGGTGTAATACCAAACTCTTCTTTTACTTTTTCGGGAGTGTATGTCGCATATTCTTTGAAACCACTTTTGGGTGTGATGACGGAAACGGCGTGAGTGATGAGCTGGAATGCATCGCGATCGCCGGTAGCAATATAACAATGAATATCGGCGTTACTCTCCATCTTGTGTGTGATCGTGGCGATAATGTCATCTGCCTCGAAACCATCAACCTCGAACTGTGGAATCTTGAAAGCCCTCATTACGTCTTTGATAAGCGGCATCTGGTCGTAAAGCTCTTGAGGGGCTTTGGTGCGCGTCGCCTTGTACTCTGTATAAAGATCATCGCGGAAGGTCTTGCCCTTACGGTCATACGCTATAACGATATACTCCGGTCGCTCCTTGATGAGGAGGTTCATAATCATTGAGCAGAAGCCATAAATCGCATTTGTCGGCTGCCCCGAAGATGTCGTAAGCATCGGGATAGCATGGAATGCACGATGAATAATGGCATTGCCGTCGATGATAAGTAATTTTTCTGCCATAATTTATAAGTGTGTCAATGCTGTAGCCTTCGCAAGAAGCTGTTTTTCTGATATAATGATTGGAATTCTCCAAAAACAAAAACGCCTAGATTATGTCAGTAAAACGACTCGATGCCAAGCTTGATCAGAAGAAAATTGCTAAACAACATGCAGCGAACTTTACGACAGCTGATACCGTTCCATTCTTGAGCGATCTCCCACTGGTTGGGTTCCGCGCAGAGACTGAGAGTGATCTTGGTCTTTTTGTTGCGATGCGTGATGGAATGATTGCTATGAAAACTCCTATCGTTCTTTTTGTTCGATCTGGTGTGAAGGTTCAGGCTGACATTGGCGTGACCGTCGTCCGCGATGGCGATACACACTACTCTGAGATGTGGCGTGCCTGTGATATGGTATTCTGTCTCTCTCAAGAGGCGGTAGAGGAGGCTCTCGATGCAATGGTCGTTCCACTTGCTCCAAAAAAAATGTCCCATATACAAAACTACGATCCTAATCGCGAAAAGGGTAATGCCTTTGTGTTTGAAAAATTACATCCATGGTTGATGTTCGCCGCTATGGTGCGCGCATGCGAAACCTATCGCTTCCCATTTGATTGGAAGTGCATCGTGAGAAGTAGAGTATAAGGCACTTCGCTACGCTGCGTGTCTGTTACCTCAGGCTCGATGAGCTGGAGTTGCCGTACTGACCGATCGATATCACGGTGTCGATGATGTCTTTGAAGTTGATGTATTGAATAACATTCACGCCGATGAACTTGCCGGCGGCGGCGACGATGACGACCGCAAGGATAGTAATGACGAGACCAATGATCGCGTAACGAATGGTTCCTACGGCCTGCTTAATCTTGTCTTCGGAGCCGCCAGAAAGGATAAATGAGAAACCTCCAATAAAAATAAACACCACGGAAAGGAAACCGGCGATAATAATCGCATAGGCTAAACCGCGATTAATGATCGTCATGATATCGTAATTCATGGCTGCGTCGATGATGCTTGGTGAGTCTCCCATACGATATTTATTGTTAAGTGAGGGTGGAAACGGGAACGAAATCTGACGCCTACGCTATCGCTCCCCCAAGGGACAAGTCTGCTGACCCGTCGGCGTCTGCCGGCTCGGCAATTTTTAGATTAACGCGCTCATTGGAGCGTGAACCTACCATGCGAAGCAGTACGCGAAGTGATTTAGCGGTCTGTCCGCTCTTTCCAATAATTTTTCCCATGTCTTCCTTGTTCACTAAGAGCGTAATGAGTACGCCCATATCATCAACCGTTCGTGTAACAACAACATCTTCGGGATGGTCGACCATTTGTTTCACTACATATTCAACAAAATCGCGATCGGCTCCCTGAGTGATATCTGCCATAAGAATAAGATAAGAGAGTAAAGAGGAGTATCAAGAAAATATACCAACCATTTTACCTAACTTACGCGGCTGCTGGTGCTGCTGGAGCGGCTGCGCCTTCTTTCTTTGACCTGTGAGTCTTGTTTCGTGGTGTGATGTATTTGTCCATGTTTGCAAAGCCGTTCTTCTTGAGAAGTGTCGCTACGGTATCTGATGGAATAGCACCATTTTTGATCCATTTTTCAATCTTCTCTTTCTCAAGTTCGATTTTCTTCTCTTTTGTAGCCGGAAGGTAGTATCCAACGATATCAAGTGCCTTTCGCTTTGGGCTTGTCTCTTTGTTCTGAACGACGAGACGGAAACTTGGCTGAGCCTTCTTACCAATACGAGATAATCTGATGACGAGCATGTGATGGATGATAGTAAATAATACGTTTTCAGCTTTGGTTTCTCACGAGGTTTCCGTTCTGACGCGGAAGATGAAAAGCACCTGCTTGCTCTTTAAAGCAGCCTCATTGTACGAGAAAATGGCAGAAGGTCAAGGGAATTGTAGGGTATTGATGGTGAATAGGAACTATTACATACGTTCTAAATGACCTGTATCCGTTTTACTATCTCCTTGCTATACATTTGGATACACCTCCTGTCCATACACCCCTACTTGTGTTTATTTAAATGGCTTATTTATAAGGAAATTTATCACTTTTCGACTTCCTAGGAAGGAGCCATATTTTTTTCACCCGCGCTATTATGAGCCGGCGTCTTGTTTTAGCTGCTTCAATTCTGTTTTAATCTTTTCAATAACGGTTTTGCCGAAGGTGGCGTTTATGTCTTGAATGAGCGATATTTGGCGATTGAGAACTTCGTTGGCCCAGACGGTGTCGGGGACCATGATGGTGAGCGTGGCGTTTTTGAAGTGTTTGGCTTCGAGGTTTTTTGCGGTGTCTTCGGGAAAGATTTTTGGCTTAAGCTCGGCAAATTTAGCGCAGACAGATGCGGCGGTTACCAGTTCGGTCATGCCGTGACGGGCGACGGCTTTTTGGAAGAGATCTTGGAAAGGGGAGAACATGGGGATATCGTATCAGATTTGCAAAATGATTCAACGAACGGAATCATTTAGTCGCGAAATAAACTTCTGAATCTTGGTTCATATTCTGCAAATATAGCCTCAAATCGAGGGATATCGGCGGCCGTTTTGATTGTGTCGAGCTCGGCCCTGAAGGCGATACTTAATTGATCCAATGCTCCTGAACGCGGGGATCCGTCAAAAATATCATTTGCCATTTCTTCTTCATCTTCTGGAGTCATTTCTCCATTAAAGAATAGTGCGTTGAACCAATGGGACTTGCGCTTCAAATAGTCTGCGCGATAGGTTTGAAACTCCAATATGGCACCGATTATTCTCTCTTCTACTCGCGCCAAATTTCCTGGATTATATTGTTTTGTTTCTCTATAACTCGCCAATGCTATACCGAATGGTAAACATTGATTTACATAATCTGAGACTAATCCTGTTCTCCTGCTTATCTGTGCATGCACTGAATATTTCATTTCATCAGTCAAAACGAATCGAGAACCTGGTTTATCTAAAGCCATTTTCTGAGACTTAAGATCTAAGTATGCTATTGTATACCTCCATGGTTTCGTTGGCCATTTTTTCCCAGGAGAATTCTTTTACGTGCTCGAGTCCGTTTGTGATGAGTTGGTTGCGAATAGGCTCATTTACTAGGGCGGTGTAGAGCTTTTCGGCGATGTCGGAAGGGTCGCAGGGGTTGAAGAAGAGGGCTGTTGGATTTTCGGGATTGTCACCGCAAACCTCCGGGAGACAGGCGGCTCGAGATACCGCGACGGGCGTACCACACTGCATGGCTTCGAGAGGGGAGAGGCCGAATCCTTCATAGAGAGAGGGGAGACAGTAGACTCGCGCCGTACTGTAGAGATTGATCAAATCCTGCTCCGAGGTCATTCCCGTAAAAATAATATCTGTCTCATGCTTCGTCTCATGTGCCGCACGTTTCACCTCGGGATAGAGAGGATCCTGACGGCCCGTAATCACCAGTTGAACTTCTTCGTTATGTTTCGATCGTAATATCTCAAATGCCTTTATGAGGCCAACGAGATTTTTGTGACTGCGCCATACTCCCGTGTAGAGAATAAATGGCTTCGTAATATCAAATTTTTTCTGTGTAATTTCTAGCTCCTCCTTGTTGGTATTCTGCACAAATTCTTCAGTAACACCTTCGTAAATGGTGTGAATTTTTTGCTCCGGCACCTTAAACATTTTCTGCAAATCCTTTGCGGTATTTTGAGAGACGGTAATGACTTTCGTGGCGTTATTCACACTCGAGGCGAGCGTAAGCCTGTAGGCGCTGCGGTAAAAAGGCGATCGCATTTTATTCCCCGGGAAAAAAGAAAGGGTCAAATCGTGAATCGTTACTACTGATTTTCTTCTATATAAAATTGGTGCGTTGAAGTGCGTGAAGTGCATGATGTCTAATTTTTCCTTCAATAACTTGTACAGAAAAACTGTCTGCTCTCCAAAAGAGTAGTGTGAAGCGCCCGCTTTTACCTTCGTGAAGCGCTTATTTGGTGGGGTAAATTTTGCAAATTCCGGTTCATTAAAAAAAAGCACGTAGTGATTTTTTGTATCAATCCGTGCAAGATGCTGTACTAACTCAAAAACATATCTTCCGATGCCGGTGAACTTCGAAGAGTACATGCGGCAATCAATACCTATACGAAAAACCTTTGAAGAGGCCATGAAGACTTATCGTTATAGAGCTTCAGCAATATACTACTTCTCTGCACCTTTTACTATCTTTGCCTTCTGTAAGGTGTGCTTACGAAGTGTAGGATTGTATCGCATACGAGTAAGATCCTTGAGCTTGTCTTTTTTTGAGGTGAAGGCTCCTGTCTGGAGTCCGGTTTCTGTGCAGTTCCATACTGCTACTACTGTTTTTGCTCGTGCCATGTTATTGGGGTTTTAGATTACGTAGGGCCTTTTGATCAGATCAAAAAGCCCTCATACTTTAGGGGAAATTTGGGAAAAAGCAAGTGAAAACGGGAGCGGGAACGAATACAACGCTCGTCTTCGCTCGCGTCTAGTCCTCAATCCACATTGGGCGCTCGTCAGTAAGGAGCATAAGGTAACCCTGCCATTTGGCGATATGACGCATAAATCGAAGCTGACGCTTCCAAATGCTCTCATTTCTTTCTCCTAGGAAGAGCATAATCCAAAACTGAACGAACATATTAAGTGACATCCAGAAGGCCCATACGTAGATTACCCAGATTTCCACGAACATGACGAATGGTCGGAAGATAAAGAGACGGGAGAGAGTAGGAGAGTAGCCGGCCGAATAGCTGACTGAACTCTTTTTTGGAGACTGTTCCATGTGAGTTGGGGTTAAAATTGTTCGTATTTTACCTATTCCTTGTACCTTTGTATAGCTTTATCGTCTCTCTAAAATTTAAGACTTGTCAGCAGGAAGGGTTATCACTATGATAGGTGGGCTTTTATGGAGTCGTAGCTCAGCTGGTTAGAGCGCCACACTGTCACTGTGGAGGTCGCGGGTTCGAGTCCCGTCGATTCCGCCATTATTTCGCCACCGATAGAGGATCAACAAAACATGTTGGTCGTTCTTTTGGGTGCTTGTTAAAAATTGCAATATATGGTATCATGAGATGAATAAAAACAAACCATATTCATGGAAAATATCTCACCATCCGTACCAACTTCCCCTGTCGCTCCTTCTTCTTCTCGCAAGATGATATTGATCGGTCTCGGCGTTCTCGTCGTACTGGGAGTTGGTGGCTACTTTCTTTTCAGCGGTAGTGGCACCGGACTAAAAGGAAGTTTTACTGGAGATACTCCTACACCGATCACCGGAGAGGCGACGGCAAAACCTATTACGGGAGAGGCTACGCCTGCAACTCCTATGACGACAACCGTAACACCCGTAACTCCTCCTGCAATCGCACCTATAAGCGGAGAAGCGGCACCTGCTCCACTCACGGGAGAGGCTACTCCCGCCGCTATAAAACCTCAGCCGGTTTCTGTAAATACTATCGTGTCCGACGCACCCGTAAAGGCCGGTCAGAGCACCATCCTTACTATCAAGGGAGTCAACCTCGCTCCCATGATTATTGCATCATCCGGCACGGCACTTAGTTTTTCCGGTACGAATATCATTCTTACTATATCTGCAGGTGCAAATGCTTCGTTCAGTGATCTCGCTCTATCACCCGACGGATCTTCCGCTAATGTAAAAGTTACCGTAGGAGATATGGCGGTGCACGGAACCTACTCCATGAACTATTTCGATATCGGCGTGAGCGATAAGGCTCTAGGCACCATGCAGAATGTGCTGACCGTTCTCTAAGAGCGACAAAAAGGTTAGCTTTGGCCCGACTTTTTTGGCACTTTTTTTATATTCTAGCTTTATTCAGCTTTCTTTTTTGAGAGCTTTTTAGCTTTGTTTTGCTCCTGTTTATATTGACATATTTTTTCTTTACTGTATGCTTCTTCCCTTGTCCTCGTAATACTCTTTTACCTATCAGCTTTATGAGAACGAAAAAGCAGCCAGTCAAAGCTAAAACTACCAAAACGCCATCAAAAAAGCCCGTAACAACACGAAGGCTTCCTACGGCGACCAAAACATCACTACGACGTCATAGAACGTCTGCAGTGCCCGTCGTATTCACCAAAACACGCATTAGAATGGGCGCAGTGGTCACCTCTGCCTCTACCAAAGGCAACCCCGTTGTTGTCCATAAAATGAGACTCGCTCTCCTCGCGATAGCCGCCTTTTTGACACTCAGTGCTACGGGTGGAGTAAGTGCTTCCACTGACGGCACTCTTCTCGAGACTTCTCACGCTGACGAGTCTCAAACAGTCGCAAGCGATGCCCTCTTCACTCCTCCGAGTTACCTTACCAATGATCTCAAAGAGTGGACGCCGATGCCTGGCGATACGTTCGAGGTAAATGTTGAAACTAATATGGGACGTCTCGTTCACAAGAACGGAGAGGCTGTGCAGTTCGAGGTTGTAACCGGCGTACGCCGAGTTGTCTCTTATATCGGTTTGCGATATTTCGCTGCAACACCTGCTCAAAACTGGATCGTACGTACAACGGAAATTAAGCGGGATCGATGGACGTTTGGAAAATCAGGACGATTTATCAGACTCTTCAAGGTCAACGCTGACGGCACTGAAGAAAGTACATCCTATGGAATTCACCCCTTCTTGAATGAAGACGCGATGTTCAAGGTTCCTGGTCGCTATGGAAGTATGGGTTGTATCATTCTCCGTGAATCACTCGAAGATTTGATCCAGAAAACCATTGAGACCAATGGCGGATCTATGAGCGTGAGAACGTTCCCGGATATGCCGAAAACGGCCGTCTAGTTATGACAAAATAGCCTTGGCCCACATATCAAACTTTTTTCCATCAAAATACTTTTCGATAACTTCCCGTATCTTCATCATCTTACGTGAATTCGATTTCCATACGTAGCTATCGAATTGCCTAAAATCTTCTTCGGAGAAATTCTCCCATCGATAGGCGGCTTCCTTGAATATTTGATTATATAAACGCTTTCCATTACGACAATCCAATTTGGCGTTTAAATACAAATGATCAAACAGTGCTTTTGCCTTGGTTGCGATGTGATAGGCGTTATCGCGAAATATTACTTTCTCAAATCCAAAATAGATCGATGGCTTTACGTTTCTATACGTATAATTTCCAGCAAAATTCTTGAAGTTACTTGTATTTTTCGTCGTGATAGATGTGATGAGTATTGGCCCATCAGCTCTCGTTAACATGCCGTGCTTTTCCAGTACATACTCAAGGCTAATATATGATGGCCGATAGAGTTGCGAGGCCACAAATTCCGTAAGCTTGGTCTTGTCAGATTCTTGAATATAATTTTCGGCGACTACGTACATACCTTTTTTAAGCTTGAGAAGTTTTCCACTTTTCAAGGCTCGTTGAATTCTTCCGTTCAGCATCATTGGCGTGCCGGGCGAAAGAGCGCGAAGCTCATGTTTTGAAAAACAAATCGGTAGGCTATGTCTTCCCAGGAATGACATTTATATTAGATATGATACATAATACGTATTAATATTAATATAAAAAGCATCTCTACACAAAGAGGAATAAGCTATCTCGAGTACCTTTACGCACTGGGGTGTGCGCTATTTACATTTCTTGCATAACCCACTTAGCTCAAGCTGATGCTTCTCAACTTTGAAGCGGTGCATCTTCTCCATCTGTTTTACAAAGGCGTCTAGATTTTCTCCGGTAAACTCCTGAACTTTTTTGCACTTACGGCAGATGAAGGAGTGATGGCAATCTTTATCTTCTTTTTTCACCTCGCAACGGATGTATCCTTCTACCCCATGAACCTTATGGACGAGTTCGAGCTTCTCCATTACCTGAATAATGCGATACACCGTTACGGTATCGAGATTGATCTGATGTTTTTGTAGCGCTATTTCTGAAATCTTGTAAGGCGATAGGGATCGGCTTGTCTTGGCCAAAACTTCGATAACAGCCATGCGTGGGCCGGTAATTTTGTAGCCTTCTTTTTTGAGATTGGCGAGAGCGAATTCGGTGTAGGTAAGCATTTGCGTTTATAGTACCTGAGATGGATTCTTCGTGCTATAATTTACGCATGGAAAATTTATCATTTGATGGTGTTATCATCGGTTCAGGACCGGGCGGCAGTGGAGCCGCTCTTGCTTTAGCGGCTCGTGGAGCCAAAGTTGCGCTGATCGAATCAGCTCTGATTGGAGGCGAGTGTCTCCATTGGGGATGCATTCCTTCAAAAATTTATCTTCATAGTGCCCATCTCTACCAGTCTATACTGAAGTCGGGGGATGCCTGCGGAGTCGTCACCGGTGGCGTTACATTTGATTTTGCAAAACTAGTAGAACGTCGAAAAAAACTCATCCCGATGTTGCATCGTGGACTGGAAAATTCACTCAAAACTGCAGGAGTTCAAATTATTATGGGAAAGGGGAGGCTGGTTGGGCCAAATAGTGTGAAGGTTACGATGGCCGACGGAAGCGAACAAATGATTGAGACAAAGAATATTATTCTCGCCACCGGATCCAATGCGCGTGTACCGGAAGGTGTAAAAATTGGTGGAAGAATTTTAACAAATAGAGAAATATTCACTCTCGAACAACAGCCTAAATCAATTCTCATTACTGGCGGAGGAACTGTTGGCTGCGAGATGGCGAGCTTTTTTTCAAACATTGGCACGTCTGTTATTTTAGTAGAAATGGGGGAGAGATTATTGGGAAGAGAGGACGGTGAAATTTCTGCAGAATTTTTGAAATTAGTTACTCGTGGTGATGTAAAAGTACATCTCAAAACAAGCGTTGTGAGCATGGAAGATACAGGCTCTGGAGTAAAGGTTGTTATGGAGCATGAGGGAGGAGTAAGAGAGGAGGTTATTGTTGAATATGCTCTTGCTGCAGCGGGAAGAACGCTTAATACGGACGTGTGCGATTATGAAATATGCGGAGTAAAAGTTGAGAATGGAAAAATTGTCACGAATGGTTTTATGCAAACTTCAGCGGCGAATATTTATGCGATAGGGGACTTGGCCGGAAAGGCCATGCTTGCCTATACCGCCGAACGCGAGGGCGAGATTGCGGCAGATCATATACTGGGCGCGAGTGCGGGGGAGACACTCCATGAAATGAACTATCGCGTTTTTCCAAGTGTTATCTTCACACTTCCTGAAATCGCAAGTGTCGGATTGACCGAAGAGGCTGCGCGCGCGGCAGGGAAAAATATCATCGTCAAAAAAGCTCCATTTGCCGCCAATAGCAAGGCGCTAGCCATGGGCGAGCGCGATGGATTTGCAAAGGTAATCGTAGAAAGTGGTACCGGCATCATACTCGGCGTTCACATCATCGGTCCCGATGCGACGACCATGATCGACAAGGCCACTCTTGCACTTGATTTGAATATTACGGCATCGCAAATGTTTACCTCTATTGTAGGTCATCCCGTTACTTCGGAGACACTCAAAGCGGCACTAAGAATGGCGCTAGCGGATATGTCCAAGGCCTAGTGATGAGCCGGAGCGGGATGTGCGGCTGCGGCTGGTGCCGCTGGTGCGGGAGCTGGGGCTGGAGTAGTTGCTGCTGCGGGTGCAGCAGGAGTTGCATGTGCTGCTGCAGGTGCCGGGGCGGGAGCTGTTGTAGTGGGAGCTGGATGTCCATGTGCTGCGGGTGCGGCTTCAGCGGCGGGTGCCGGGGCGGCTTCATGCGTTGGTAATGTAACTTCCGGTTCTTTAGATTTTGAGAAGAGGCCTTTTATTTTTCTGCCCGTCCATTTCGTACCTTGCCATACTTTTTTAAACGGCCATGCGATAGCACTGCCCACAGCCTTCGTCACTGTTGGAATGTAAAATTTGTCATGTTTCCAATAGCTTTTTGCCTTGTGTCCTACCCATGCTCCGCCATCATATATTTTTCCTCCGGCGGCATACATCGTCCCTACGACTAGTCGTACTGCTACGTATGGAACTGATATTGGCAATGTACCGATCGTCAAAACACCTTTTGCGGCGTCCCATGATACCTTTTTCAAACCATCACCCTCTAATTTTGGGATGAGCAATTTATGTCCTGGATGAGCGGCGGGATGGGCTGCGTGCGGGGCGGCAGGTGCGGCGGCCTTCTCTTCTGCCTTATCGTGGTCTGCAGGATGGTCCGCGGGATGATCTTCAGGATGCTCGGCAGGTTCCTCGGCTGCTTTTTTTGCGGCTGTGGCTGTTTCCGCTTGAGTGTCGCCGACGGCTTTATCCGTTGGGTGCCCAACTTCCGGTGTTTTGTGTGCTGGTGTACTCGAAGTTTCCGCTGCTACTGGCTTAGCTGCGGGCTCGGCGGGTGCTGCCTCTGGCGGTGTGTGTGCGCTCATATTCTAATTATATCCTATTCTCGTGTTTTCGTCAATGTTTCAGCTTTAGCGCTTCATGTGTTCGAGGATGCTCTGAACAAAGCTGCCGATGAGAGGAGCGAACTGAATTTGCTTGAGAAGGAAGATAAAAAAGGCGATGAGGAGCGAGGCTCCGAGCACGGAGCCGAAGCCCACCATTATTCCATGAAGAAACGAGTACCAGAGAAAATGCTTCCGATTACGCATAATCTCGAATGGCTGAAGTTTTTCAATGCGCTCGATAGTGGTTCCAAGCTGCTGCATTCTTTTCGCGAGAGCTGTTTCGCTTTTTGCGAGTTCGATTTCTGCGGTAGCTTGTGAGGTGTGAGTTTTCATGGATGTATTGTACGATGGAGTGGTCTGATGTGGCAATCGAATGGTAAAGTAGTTTTATGAAAATCTACACAAAACGCGGTGACAAAGGAGATACGGATTTGTTCGGCGGATTACGCGTGGGGAAAAATTCTTTGCGTATTGAGGCGATTGGAAGTGTAGATGAGGTGAACTCGTGGATGGGAATGATACTTTCCGGTGACGTGAATGCGTTATTGCGAGAAGATGTAATTCAAATTCAAAAAGATTTATTTGTTTTGGGAGCGGATTTGGCAACGCCCGGAGTAGTTGCGGTTCGCGGCGCAAGTGACGTACCGAGAATTAGCGAAGAAAGCATAATCCGACTAGAGGGAATTATTGATCGATTGGAGATGAGTCTCGAGCCAATGACGGCATTTATCTTGCCTGGCGGATGCGAAGTTGCGGCTATGATGCACGTTGCGAGGAGCGTGTGCAGAAGGGCCGAGAGGATATGCGCTGCTCTCGTGAAGAGCGAAAATGATCTTGTGGAAGCCGGTAAAAACGATCTTTCCGTGAAATATTTAAACCGTTTATCCGATGTACTTTTCGTGATGTCACGATTTGAAAATCATATCAGGGGAGTAGAGGAGGTGAAGTGGAAGGGGTAAAAAGTTCATATGCGTTATGTTGTGATGGACTTAGTACTTCCATCTCGCATTCGAAATATCATCGTACTTGTAATTCTTTTCCCATCGAGGGGAAATATTTTTTCAGCAAGAACTATACCTCCAGTAATGGTAAATGGTTTGCAGCGAACTGGATTGTACTCCCAAAAAAGATGGATATCGCCACCATGACGCGCGAGGAGCTCAATAACTTCGGCAACTATTCCTTTGCAGGAAATTTTTAATATATCTTCAGTCTCTTCATCTGGCTTCTCTCCAACGCGGCATTCTTTTTCACAAAGAGGCTGTGTCATGCTTCCTGCAACTCCACGAAACGGAGCCTCCAGTGAAGGATGGGCCTTACGCATAACTGCTCGTACATATTCCTCCGTAAGGATCTCAACATTTTCCAGCATGACATCATATCTATCAGCTAACGGTCTGTACGTTTCAGCTATTTCCGGAATGCAATCGGCGAGTGATGGCTTCTCCTTCCCTTTTCTTGATATATCTTTTCGGAGGAAACTTTTATTAAAACGTCCAATATGATCAAACATTATATATATTTTTCCAATTTTTTCGCGTGTCTCTGAAATTAAATGCAACGCAGCCTCAAAGGCTTCAAGGTGGGAATCCAGCATAATCCTTCCATCTGCGAGGGCCTCTACTTTTGGATTTCCGGCCATAATACTTATTGTTCTTTCTGTCGTCTCGGTTGTCATATACTTTTTGATTATCAGTTACTTTGCAACTAAATAATAATCTGTCAATTCTATATAGTCAATAATCTTGTCATATTTTAAATCTATCATTCTGGTATTCTTTTAATTTAGCTTTGTTTTCTCGCATTTACCTCAATATTATTCTGTGATATACTGTTGTTATAATTATTGACACTTATGGATATACTTCGAATATTGGAGGGGCAGGGATTGAGCGAGAAGGAAGCAAATGTATATATGGCTCTCTTGCAGTATGATGAGGCTTTGCCAAGCGTGATCGCGAAGAAAGCCGGGGTGAAGCGGCCAACGTGCTATGTAATCTTGGAGCAACTACAGAAGAAGGGACTAGTGAGTCATATTACAAAGAAGGGAACGTTGTATTTTCGTGCGCTTCATCCTCAGGCATATGTAAATGATCAGCAGGCAAAAATGCGTTCGCTGGAAAAAGCATTACCGGAGCTATTGAGCTTGCGACGGGAGTTAATTGCGACTCCACAGATGACAATTTATGAAGGAAAGGAAGGTTTGAAAAAAATCATGGATGATACTTTGACGGCAAAAACGGAATTATTTTGCTGGGCAGATATATCACTCGCGATGGACTCGTTGACTGACTATTATCCATCCTATATTGAGCGAAAGGTGAAGCGAACTCTGTGGCTACGTGGTGTGGTTCCTTATGATCCTTTAGCGGTAAAATTCAAAGAGAGGGGAGTGGCGGAGTTTCGTGAAATCTACTTAATCCCGAAAGATAAATTTCCTTTTTATAATGAAATTAATATTTACGATGATAAGGTCGCTATTATTTCTCACCAGGATCAGGTGGGAATAATTATTCAAAATCAATACATTGCCGATACGCAGAGAAGTATTTTCAAGCTTGGATTTGAATATGCGAAAATGGTAGAGGAGAGGGAGTATCCGGAGCTCAGTTCATCTAAATAATTTAAAAGTATATATTTATAGCTTTTTGGCTTTTTGCCCTCAAATGTTGGTGCGATATTTCACCATAACTATCTCTATTGTTCAATGGTAGATTCATGAGTTTTTGGCTTATTTTTGCTATAATATTGGTACAAAACCGGCCAAGGAATAAGTCCTACACTACGGAGATTCTCACGAGAGAAGTTCCAGGGATTATTCCTCGTCGGTTGTTTTTTTATTTCTTTATTTTTATTCCATGGATCATATGCGAGGCTTGTCGGATAGGGAAT
>JAPLYO010000017.1 GCA_026395555.1 Candidatus Peregrinibacteria bacterium
GTTTTGTACATGAATAATATCATTTTATCCGCAGAGAGTAAATGTAAATGACAACATTACAACGTGACAATGCACATAAAAATGATGGAGTACATTTCCCCAGAAAAACGCGCCAAAAAAGACAACCCAAAATCTCTACAAATCCGTCTCCTGACCATACTTCCCCGCCGCCTCCCAAGCGAGCTCAAACGTCTGCTTGAACACTTTGGCGATCTCAGCGCTTTCAATAATAATTCCCAACTTCTCCTTCCAGTCGGCGATCATAATTTTATTATCAAAAAAATTAACCTCGGGAGTAAAATCAAGCTTATCCTTTGGCAATAATCGACTCTGGCGCAACTCAACACTATCTAACTTGTGACGCTCACGATCCTTCGGCGTATCAGGAAATAATGCCCGAATAGGAATCTTCTTCTCGGCACGTCGTTTGTAATACTGGGGGAAATACCACGGAATTGCATCTTGATTCGCCTGATCCGAAGCATACGCAAGAATCTCCTCGCTCGACGACAATGTCTCCTCATATACTCGTATCAGACCCTCATCACCTTCATAGAAATACACCTTAGGACGACCAGAAGCACGATAATGAACATTGAGCTCTGGAAGCATCGCCGACGCCTCCTGCGCCAAGTGAGAGAACTTTTCACTCTGCTCTTTCAGATACGCCACGATCTTCTCCGGCGGCAGCGCCTCATAATACCGACTCGACTTCTTTTTCTGACTAATCACAAGACCCTTCTCGAGCAAAATTTCTAAAATATCATAGGTCGTGGTTCTATTCACTATGGCCTTCTTGGCAATAGTCGAAACCGGCGAACTCACCCCGAGTCCCATGAGGGCCATATACACCGCCACCTCCTTCGAACTTAATCCTAATTTGAGAAGTTGTGCCATCATGTGCGTGAGAGTAAATTGTGTGGAAATATTTCGTCAGAATATAGTATATCACAAAAATAAGGCTAATACAAAGCAGAATTTGAAGTACCATCATGTAGATTATTTACAACACTTAGTTGACACTATGCAATAACACCATACAATGTGGCCTTACTTAATAATTATATTTTTATGGAATCAGAAAGAATGACAACTCGTGAACACATATATGCTGGCTTAGTTGTCAGCACAATAATCGGTCTTGGAATATATGGAATACATGAACATGATAAGAAAACAATCATAGCAGATTTCACATCAGAAGTAGATAGTTTATCAGCTTGTCTTTCAAGAAGAGCCGCAGATATTCTGCAAGGAGGAAATGAAATAAAGCCCACATTGCAACATGCCAATATGGAATATCAGATTTCCTACTGCGACCGAGAAGAAGCGAATAAACCTGACTCGCGTCATGGCTGGCATGGAAGTAGAATGGCTAATGTTGGAATGCAAAATTGTCTCCAGGATCGGGTAGGTGATATTCATGAAGCAAATGCACGATCGTCCGGTGTAAAAGATGTGAAAGATATTATTCAGTATTGTGCCACGCATGTTCAGGAAAATTTTGATAGCAGTAGACTTGATCATAAAGAAACTGTTAGTGTACCAGAGGGTACATTTGGGAAATAATTATTAAAATAAGACCCATAACTCACCATGACTAAAACCTGCACCTCCTGCCAACAAGTATTTGAATTCACTTCTGAGGAACTAACTTTCCTCTTCAAAATCAGGCCAACCTACGGCACAGAAACATTTGAAATTCCGCAGCCATCCAACTGCCCATCATGCCGGCTCGCCAATCGCACGGCCTACCGCAATGAGCAGTATATGTACCGCAATACGTCCGCAATTACCGGAAAACCACTCATCGCTCTCTACTCAAAAGATTACAAAATTGTCACGCACGAAGAGTGGTGGAGCGAGAATTGGGATGGACTCACTTACGGCCAGGATTACGATTTTAATAGGCCATTTTTCGATCAGTTCCACGATTTATGCCTCAAAATTCCCCATGTAAATCTCATTCAGCTCAACAATGAAAACTGTCCCTACACAACCGGAACAGCATTTTGCAAAAACTGCCACCTCATTAACTGCTCAGAAAACTGTGAAGATTGTTATTATGGAAAGTTAGTTCAAACCTCTCGAGACATCATGGACTCCGATTACGTTTACGACAGCGAGCTTCTCTACGAATGTTTCAACGTCAAAAACTGCAACAACTGTATTTACACATCCTATAGCCAAAATTCATTCGACTGCGCCTTTAGCGAAAATCTCAAAGGCTGCAAAAACTGCTTCCTCTGCACCAATCTCAACAACAAAGAGTATTACTTCATGAACGAGTCGTTGAGCAAGGAAACGTATCAAGAAAAAATAAAAGAGTTCTTTGGCTCACATAATGTTGTACAGAAAGCCAAAGAAATCCTAAAAAATTTACGAGAAAAACGGATTCACAAATATTCAAATATCGTAAATAGCGAAAACTCCACTGGTGACTTTCTCTCAAACTGCCGCAACTGCACTGACTGTTATGACACCAACGACAGCGAGGACTGCAAATATGTTAACGTAGGAGTAAACGTAAAAGACATCTACGATTGCAGTAATATGTACCTCAAGCCCGAGCTTAATTATCAAGTGCTTGGAACGATCGAGACCTACAATGTCATCTTTTCTCTCTATATTTTTCACAGTCAAAATGTCGCCTACAGTGAGTTTTGCTTTAACTCATCAAATCTCTTTGGCTGCAGCGGGCTGAGGAAAAAACAGTACTGCATCTTCAACAAGCAGTACACCAAAGAAGAATACGAGGCACTTGTTCCTCAAATCATTAAGCACATGCAGACCACGGGCGAGTGGGGCAAGTTCTTCCCGATGAACTACTCCCCTTTTGGCTATAATGAAACGGTCGCACAAGATTACATTCCGCTTACAAAAGCTCAAGCTCAAGCCAGGAACTACAACTGGAAAGATCCGGATCAGAAAGACTATCTCCCGCAATCATACAAAACTCCGGACCGTATTGAAGAAACCACAAACGACATTCTAAGAGAAACCCTAGCCTGCGAATCTTGTGGAAAAAACTACAAAATCATTCTCAAGGAGCTTGAGAGACTTCGCCAGCTCAACCTTTCCGTTCCGCATAACTGCCCGGACTGTCGCCATGCAGAGCGCATGCTTCTACGTAATCCACCGCACTTATTCGATCGCACATGTGATAAGTGCGCAACTTCAATCCAAACAACCTACTCTCCAAATCAACCGGAAATCGTTTACTGCGAAAAATGCTATCTTGAAGCGGTCTATTGAAATATGTTATAATACAAACGACAGGTCCGGATTCTCAAAAAGAGCCACTCAGTCTTGAGTGGCTCTTTTCTTTAAAGCCAGGAATGGTGGAGATGACGGGAATCGAACCCGCCTATCCGGAATGACAGGTCCGGAACCTCACCATGAGCATCCCCACTGCCATGTCATTTCTGGCATCACCCACAATACCATTCACCTCTAACATTCCTCTGAAAAATTATTGAATAATTATTGCTATTTTTCTGACATATGCAAAAACTTGAAAGAATAAAGCTAATACTCTACAATCTTAGAGAAAAGTATTCATTTTATTAATTCCACCTCACCATGGCAAAAGCAGCTACCGGATCCGCAACATACAAAAACGCATCATTTATTTATTTCTGGTTGGGACTTCTCACGGGTGCACTCATTATTATCATGACGATTATACTGCAGTCAGCCGTCAATAACGGACAGGCTTCAATATTCAGCGGCTACAGCGTACGTGGAATTACCAACCCACAGACAGTGAACGGCATCACGAATCCTCAAACAAGAAATGGCATTACAAACCCTCAGACAAAAACAGGAATCACCAATCCTCAGACACTGAACGGTATTACGAATCCTCAAACAATGGGACAATAATACGTCTCTCGGAAAATACGAACACACTAAAAACGCCCGCAACTAGAATCTGCGGGCGTTTTCAAATCATCTCAAATTTCTATAATCCCATCGAATTAACCTGTGCAATAAAATCACCCTTTAACGAGTTACTACCATCGTCGAACTTCATTGTTCCGCAAGCATACTTGCTGTCGAGGTGGCTGATTTCGAGGGCACCATTCTTGTCAAAAACACCTCCAGCAAGATTTTTTGAACTTACATTCGCCTCAACAACCTTCATCTTGGCATCAGCCGCCCCTGAATAATTGCCAACGCCGGCAACCTTCGTCACGGAATCCGTTACTTTCACGACAACAAGAGCATCGCTATCGGTATAAGTATGATCAGCATAAACATTATCCTTAGGAACATCATAGGTGCTAAAAACCAACTGAGCAGACTCTGGAGTAGTCTTCCAGACCGTGAACCAGTTACTTACAGAAGTGAATGTCGTCTCCTTAAGATCTGAAGTCTTAGCGGTAAGCTTCGTGGACTTAGGACATCCTTCCGGCGCATCAGCAAACGTAACAGCCTCAGTAGAAACCGGGGCAACCTTCTCAACGGCCGCAGGAGGCGTCACCGTCTGCGATACGCAACCCGACAAAGAAACCGCCACCAACATCAACGGAATAATATTTTTTCTATTCATAGAATATGAAAAATAAAGAAATAAAATACACCAAAAGTGTACTTGTTTCACTCAAGACGTGCAAATAATGGAGGATTATTTCTCGTCAAAACTATATTGAACCAAGTCACGTGCCTCCAAGAGATCCATCGTCCCCTCAACGGAAGTCGCCTTGGCTTTTATGGCTTGATCATACGCAGGTGAACGAGCTTTTGTCGGTGTATGCCGCTCTTCATTAAGGGCATGAAGCGAATCAAGAAGACCAGCATATCCCTTCACATTGAATCCAAGTTTTCTCAACAGTGGATCAAATACATCCTGCGCCTGTTCGCTTTCAAATTGCGTACTTCCAAGAGCCAATCGTGACAAACATGGAGCAATATAGAGCGTCCAGTATTCATTAGCCTTTCCATTTGTATCAAGCTTCGTCATGCGCTCAAAAAAAGTAGGAGCCGGAGTCTTACCATCAGGTAATAGCTGCGTAGGATTCAAAACTCGTTTCATCGCCTCTCCCAAGAGGAGAAGGACGTCTGGATCTAATGGCTTATTAAAGGCGCTATGAGAATTAACCATCGTCTCAATAATATCAAGAATATTCACCATAGCCGTATCGAAATTAGATGAGTGACTAATATCAGCGGTTATGCGAGCGGCCTGCTCGGAATACTGATGAGCCTTCTTGAGAATATATTGAAGTGAAGAGAAAACATCCTGATCACCAGGAGCCTCTCCCTGTTCACTACGACGGATCAATGAGGCGATAGACATAATCATCTCTTGAAACTCTCGATTGTCAGGATCTGCGAGAAAGTGTTTGGCCATATTGCTAAGCATCGAGGTCGCTCCATCGGTAATATCCGCGAAACGCTCCGGATCACCATAACGATGAGCATCACTACGAGCATCCAAGAACTGCTCCAAAGACTCGTAATACTTTCCGAGCATGCCCAACGTACGAGCAAAGGCCTGCTTAGCACGATATACCTGTGTTCGATCCATGACCTGGTCAGGAGCATCAGTAGCTTGAGCCAAATAGGAACGGAAAAGTTCTTCTGCGTGTACAAGATGCTGATGCATCGAACTCTGAGGATCACGAGAAGAAACCATACAAGACTCCTCATCATCATAAGCAAAAGCGACACCCTCGAGACCAGGAATTTCAGCTCTATTGAAACCCATAAGCCAACCATTCGCGCCCAAACGGGTAGCTTCAAGATTTAACTTTTGGAAACGTGGATCCTTTTCGGCTCCAGGAAACTCTCGAGAGAGGTTAACGCAACGCATCTCAAACTGTGAGCCATACATCTCACAAGCCTGCGCATAACGCTGCTGCATATACTCAGCCAACATGAGATAAAACGACTCCTTGATATCAAAAAACATCCCCTGACGTAATCTAATATCGTTTCTCGCATTGAATAATAAATTTTTCCCATAGCCACTCGCCCACTCCGCAAGCTTCAACACGCTCTCGTCACGAAGTTTACGGGCCGTTCCTCTCATGAAGTAAAAAGTACACATGAGATCATAGAGGTGATCTATACGAGAAATAAGAGCTTCATCGTACTGCTCAGATGCGTTCAAAAGTTTCAAATATTTTTTCTTGAGATTGTCTCCAAGCGCAATAGCCATCTCCCCCCACTCAGCACGCAACACCGTCATGGAATGAAGGATAGAGAGCTGTAATTTTTCATCTTTTTCAATCTCGGCACGAAGTGCAGGATTAGACTGAACGATAGATTTATAGATCTCCAACGTCGCGGCATGATCACCTACCTTATAAGCCTCCGTGATAGCCTGAATAGCGTATCCTTCTGCCAATTTAGGCAGACTACCAGATGCAGCAGCATGCGTAACAATAGCTCGCGGATTACATCGCTCAAGAATTGAGGCCATATGGGGATTTCCTCCACGTCCCGCCTTCATCTGCATATCAAACATGAATCGAGCAATTACCCGATGAGCCTCTTGATATTGAGGACCATACGATGAACCCTCCTCGGTAAACACTTTTTTCAATCTCGCACCGACAAGCTCTTGGGAAAAAGAAAGCGTAGTATCGCCCCGATCGCCCATCTGCTGAAGCTCAATAGTTTGCTGATTCGCTAATTTCGTAAATGCATTCGCAAGCTCCGGTTTCTTCAAAACATTCGTCAAAAATTTCAAAAATAAATCAGCATCACATCCACCCGACTCACGGAAGGCAACCAAATGCACAAGCACCTCTCTATACTGCTCATTCTGCAATAATCGATCGACCTTCGTAACGACAATATTGTCAGCCTCACCCGCCTCAGTCCAAGCCATAAAGCGAGTATGATCAATCGTAAGCCTCTCTCCACCCTTCACGGCGATAACACCTTCTTGCTGCATACTACGAACAACCTCCGTCAACACGCCGGGATTTCCCTGGGCAATTTTCGCAAGTCTCCTGAGATATTCTTTACCGGCAGGAACGTCAAACTCCGGAACATGGAGGAGATCGGCGACAAAAGCGGATAACATCTTCGTAGGTTCACCATTTTTATCCAAAAAAGCGAGAGGTTTCAAAGAAATCGAATCAGAATCTCGTGATTGCATAGCGGACAAAAGGGCTGGACTCATTACCTCATCACCCGTACGAGTGAGATTGAGAACCGCCATATTTCCAAACGTAACATGTTGAGAGAATATCTTTGTCAAAAAAGCGTTCGACTCGGTATCCGGCCACTGCATATCATCAGGAACGAGCAAAAGTTTTGCAGATGAAGATGGCAAAAGCTGGAAAAATGAAACAAGCAATGTAGAAAGTGCATTTGGTGACATATCCTCAGCCGTACCATGAACAAAATCTAAAAGCTGTTGATATACCAACGTTTTCGTAATATCAGGTCGTTCAGAAAAACCTTCTACAAGTCTCTTGGTAAATGCCTTCGCATAGTGAAATGGATCTGACTTGTGTGTATCCATCGCAGGAGCAAAAACCAATGTAGTACCAGGATAATTTTGCTGCACATATCGAACAATTTCCGCAGCCATTCTCGTCTTTCCCATCATCGGATCACCATGAATCGTCAAACTACTATACTTCCCAGAACGCAACGTACTATCAACCCACGCTCGGATTTGCTTCTCTTCGCCTTCTCGTCCGTACTGCTTCTCTGCACCACCGGCACGAATGCTATTGATAGCAGGCTGGAGATTCATCGCATAGAAGCGCCTTCCGAGCCATGCTCGAGGCTGCGCTGCGATCTCGCCACCAACATAAACTTTCACACGCGGATGCTCTACGGCAGATTTAAAAGCCTCATCACCAACAAACACCGGTCTCTCAGTAAGAAGGGGGAAACCGCTACCCGCCTCACGCTCAAAAGTATCCAAAATAGAAGAGGTATCTTGCTGTTTTCCATAGTGCATAAACATTACCGATGGCTCAGGTAGATCCCGAGAAAGAGATGCTACGCGAACAGCATGGTAAATCTCAGAGGTAGGAACCGGAGATCTCTCGCCGGAACAAGAATACATCCATACAGTGCCTTTTGCAGAAGTAGAAACTTTCCTGAACGTCTGCGTACTGCGTAGAATATGTTGGATCGTAGCGTCATCCAATGTCGTAGAAAAAGCAGCACAAGAGGCGCTCCGCATAGAGAGAGGCTCTCTTTCAAATGCCTGAGCATCAAAAGCCATATCGCCATGAGTTGCATCGACACCGTCCATCGTAGCGGAAACTTGATGAGCTGTACCCAATCGCATAGCCATTTGGAATTGAGAAGCATCACCGCTTCGATCTTTCGGAGGTGGAATAACCGTAGGATGTAGAGGCTCGTCAGTATCAATTGCTCCCGGTGCCTGAACAGCATCATCAGGTGATTTTCCTGGAATATAGGTAGGAGCGGGGAGTCGACCTGTCGCTTTTACAACATCAAAACCTAACTCAGCCGTATCGCTACTAGGGATAGAAAGTGCTGTATCGCTCGGTGATCGTGTATTATTTCCTGACATAGATGGACAAAAGGCTAAATTAAGGCATGAGTATATGGTGGCACTACAAAAAAGACAAGACAAAAATACCATAAAGGGAAGTTGCCGCCACGAGCACGAAACGCTACACTCTGTCCATGTCGACCGATATCACTACAAGCTACAACAAAAATAAGAAAGCCTTCGCCTTTTACGAAATTCTCGACAAAATTGAAGCTGGAATCCAGCTCACGGGGGGCGAGGTCAAGTCTGTAAAGGCAGGTCATGTTAATCTCAAAGGAAGCTATATCGACATTGGTGATCACGCCGCCTGGCTCAGAAACGCCAACGTCTCCAAATTCCCCTACGACAATAATCCTCTCGAACCCACCCGCGTGCGCAAGCTTCTTCTGCACAAAGTGCAGCTCTTGAAGCTGGAGCAGCAGCAGGAAGAAAAAGGAATCACCCTTATTCCCCTTGAGATTTATGGAAAGAAAAACCTCATCAAGGTTCTCATTGGTATATGTCGCGGAAAGAAAATGCATGACAGACGAGACGACTTAAAGAAAAAAGCACAAGACCTAGACGTCAAGCGCGCCTTGAAAAAATATGAATAATCAGTAGGATACGACCATGGACAACAACATCTCACTCCTCCCTATGGATCAGACGCAAATCGCACAAATGTACGAAGAGCTCGTCAGCGGTCTCCAAGAATTTTTCAAAAAAAATAGCTTTAGTCGAGCCGTTCTCGGCGTCTCAGGAGGTATCGATTCTGCTCTTACGCTCAAAATCGCCGTCGATGCTCTTGGCGAGAACAACGTAACCGGCCTTATGATGCCGGAGAAAGGAATTTCCAGCGAACAAAGTGTGTATCACGCCCGTACGCTTTGTGACTTCCTTGGAGTAAAAAATCACACCATACAAATCAATAAGTTTGTCATGGACTTCAATACTCTCCCGTGGAAAGGCAACGCCCTCTCAAATATGAACATCAAGCCACGCGTTCGAATGATGCTTCTCTATCATTTTGCCAATACGCACGGCGCACTCGTACTCGGCACCTCCAACAAAAGCGAGATGCTCCTAGGATACGGAACGAAATATGGTGATTTTGCTGCGGATATCGAGGTTATCGCCGAACTCTACAAAGAAGATGTATACGCACTTTCGAAATACGTCGGACTTCCCGATGAATTGATTTTAAAAAAACCATCTGCCGAACTAGCCGTGAATCAAACAGACGAGAGCGAACTCGGAGCTACCTATACGGAACTAGATCCTATTCTCAAACAGCACGAACTTGGTTTTGATAAACTCCTAGAAAAGGGCTTAAATCCAGCGCTTCTCAATAGAACCTTCCGTCGAATCGAGGACAACAAGCACAAAACCAGCCCCATTCCGACGCTGAAGATTACGAGACAATAATTATGTCACTCCCGGCACTCTACATAGGTCGCTTCCAGCCATTTCATCTTGGTCATCTTGATGCAGTACGGCAGATTCTTTCGCATGAAACTTCTGTCATCATCGCCATAGGCAGTGCTCAATATAGTAACACAGAAACAAATCCCTATACGTTCGCTACTCGTAAACAAATCATCGAGTCCTCGCTCGCCGAAGAAAAAATTTCTCCGGAAAAATATATCATCCTCCCTCTCAACGACATCCACGACGATGCACGATGGTGCGATTATGCCGATGAAACACTCCCCCATTATGGAAAAGTATACACCGGCTCACCCGTGACAAAATCCCTCTACGAAGTCAAAAACAAACACCCCGTCATCGCCCTCGACCTCCGTCTCCCCATCTCTTCTACCGCTATCCGCGAGAAAATAAAATCCGGCGGCGAGTGGCGAAAACTGGTCCCACCCGCCTGCTACAAAATTCTAAAAAGCGTCGACTCTATCTAAACCTCATCTCCTGCACCCTCACATCGATGGCATGTGCAATTTGATGATGTTCCCGACACAGCGGCGCCATGAAGTTCGGATCATGAGATCCATCCATTGCCCATCTTCTCGTATGATGTGCATGTTGTGACGGCTTCTGGCAGCCATTTTTTGCACATTTCTGTCCATATTCCTTCTTGAGAATATTTCTCACTCTCACCGGGATATACCTGGAAGACTGCACCGGAAGCGATTCCGTGATTTGTTCTTTTGCTTGCATAATTTCTTCATCCCTTCGATCTAGCGCCTCTCTCAACAGTTGATTGATATCAATTCCTTTCTCTTCAAGTTCAATTAATCTCTTCCTTACATCTTCATCAAGATGCAATTCTTGCGCAAATGATAAATTACTTTCTGGCTTCTTCACGTGAAGATTGCGAACATCACGACTAAATACTTCCAAGGTGCGAGTTGACATGATTTGCACTTTTGCCGCCAATTCACACTCATTTTCTACGGTAGCGATAGACATAATCTTGGCAATCTTATTCACACTCACCTCTCCACTCTCAAGTAAATCCCTCAATGCTGGCTTATCCTCCAACCTCAGGGCAATATGAAGCGACTCACTCACTTGCTCCTCGCTAAGCCCGGCAAGAATTTTCCCAAAGACGTAAATGGAAGGATATCCCTCTTTGAAATACAACTTCCTCTTCTCTACCTCCGGCAGTAACGCTCTGAACTTATTCCTCCACAGCAGCGCCTCCTTTCCAAATTTCACACATCGTTCCAACAATTCCCTATCTGAAAGCTCATGAATCATAGAAATAAGATGAAAAAATAAAAATAAACGGTAGAAATTATCCCGGCTCCATTTCCCGAAAGAAACGAACCAATGTGTAGGACTTATTCCTTAACCGTTTTGTAGGGCAATCATAGCAAAAATAAGCCAAAAAATCGACCAACACCGCTTGAACTCCAAAGATAATTATGTCGAAATAATCCGTCCAAAATGGCTTACTTAAGCCAAAAAATAAATAAATTATGTTGCAACCCCAGGCCAATCATGCTACAAGGATAGGGACGCAAAATCACATCAAACTAATACCGCATATGCACACTTCTCCTATCAAACCTTACATCTTCCGCGCATATGATATTCGTGGCATAGCTATCACGGAAGACGGCACAACTCCCGACCTCACGCCCCTATCTTCCTATATTATCGGAATCGCCACGGGAAAATATATTCTCGAGCATTTCGGGACAAAAGTATTAGTAGGAAGAGACAACCGCCTCACGGGAGAATCGCTACAGAAAGCTTTTATTCACGGCCTTCAAGAAGCAGGATGTGAAGTTACCAATGCCGGACTTTGCACATCACCTATGATGTATTGGGGTACGTGCGCGCTACCTTTCGATGCCGGAGTAAACATTACGGCCAGCCACAATCCAAAAGAATATAACGGTATCAAGATCGTCGGCAAAGGTGCACACTCGGTTTGCGGCGACGAACTTCAAAAAATTCTCGTGACCTCACAGGCGACTTATGAAGAAAAAGTCTCAGCGACAAGTGCGGAAAACATCTACACTGAGCCATCTACAACCCTAGAAGAAAAACCAATCGCCTCGGAATATATTGAAGATCTTCTCCACCGAGCACAACTCAGCCGCCCACTCAAAATTGTTATCGATGCCGGTAATGCCACGGCCGGAGCATTCGCCCCGGAACTTTTCAGAAAATTTGGCTGTGAAGTAGTCGAGCTATTCTGTGACCTCGATGGAAATTATCCAAATCACGAAGCTAATCCGGAAGAGGCAAAAAATATGAAAGACCTCGCGCAAAAAGTCATCGAAACCAAATCCGACCTCGGAATCGCCTTCGATGGTGATGGTGACCGCACCGGAATCGTTGATGAAAAAGGACGCCATCACTCAGCCGATTATCTCCTGCTTCTCCTCGCAAAAGATCTTCTTAAGCGCATGCCCGAGTCACAAATCGTCTTCGATGTGAAAGTTTCACAACTACTCATTAGCGGTATCAGAGAGGCAAAAGGCATCCCAGTAATGAGCAAAACCGGCCACTCATTTATCGAGTCAAAAATGAAAGAACTTCAAGCGCCACTCGGTGGAGAAATATCAGGACACTTCTTTTTTGCAGAAAATTACTACGGATTCGACGACGCTTTTGTTGCAGCGCTTAGACTTATATCAATATTCTCACAATCAGACAAAGCCGTCTCGCAGTACTTCGACGAACTTCCAAAAATGTCGACTACCCCCGAGTTCAAACTTCACTGTCCCGACGATAAAAAATTCGAAATCGTTCAGAAGATTACCGATCACTTCACGGCACTTTACCCATGCATCACGCTCGATGGTGTACGAGTAAACTTCGATACGAGCTCATGGGGAGCGATCAGATGCTCTAACACAAGCCCTAATCTCACTGCCAGACTCGAAGCTCCTAGCGCAGAACGACTCGCCGCCATCAAAGATATCTTCATCGAAGAGCTCAAAAAATACCCAGAAATCGATCTCGCAAACATTCAATAGTTCACATGCAACTCATCAAGACTCACAAATACTGGCGTCTTCTGGAAATTCTTCCGGGGCTACTCACTTGGACAGCGATTCTCCTTCCAGTTTTTCTTTCTATTTATAGACCCGAGCTCGTATCTATCTTCGTAATTGTCTACACCACCTTCTGGCTCTTCCGATCATTTCGATTATCGATAGATCTCATACGTGGCTACAGAAAGACAAAAATCGCTATGGGAACCGATTGGAATGAGATTCTTGATTACGTCGAACACCCTGAGCATCTCGACACCGCCATCCAAAATCTCGCCACCAGAAGAACAATAGAAAATCGAAAACTCGAGACGGTATATCGCAACGTCGCCCAAGAAATCAATCACCTCAAAACAATTCATCAGTACAAAAAACCCTCGGAAATCATGCACGCGATTCTCTTTGTCACTTATAAAGAGCCTCTCGCCATCGTAAAACAATCAATCAGATCTTACGCAGAAAGTGTCTACTCATCCAAAAACATAATCCTCGTTTTTTCAGGAGAAGAAAGCGACAAAACGAACGCAGAGCAGTATGCAAAAGAAATCACCAAAGAGTTCGGAAACTATTTCAAAAAAATAATTACCACTATTCATCCCAAAGGAATGCCCGGAGAAATTCCCGGAAAATCCGCCAACGCCACCTGGGCCGCCAAAACGCTCCTCGCCTATATTGATGCAGAAAAAATTCCCTACGAAAACGTCATTCTCTCCAACTTCGATGCCGACACAGTTGTCGACAGGCAATACTTTTCCGAACTCACCTTTCGCTATCTGCTAGAGGAAAACCGAGGTATCAAAACCTACCAACCTACACACTTCTATCACAACAATATCTGGGAAGTACCTATGATTATCCGCATGCTCTCACTCTCTTCAACATTCGTGCGGCTTGCGGAATCCATGGACACCGCCCACTACAAGAGCTTCTCTTCCAGATCAATGGGCCTCCAAAGCGCTGTAGACTCAGACTTCTGGGATGTAGGAATTATTCCCGAGGACTCACGTCAGTATTGGACTTCCTACACGCGCTACAACGGTCACAACGAGCTCGTACAGGTCTACACGCCTATCTACATGGACGCCGTTCAGTCAGAAACATTTTGGTCCACCTGTAAGGATCAGTATAAGCAACTCCGCCGATGGTCATGGGGCGTCACCGATTTTCCTTTCGTCGTACTTAATCTCAACAATAATAAAAATATTCCATTCATCAAACGTTGGCACGCCATTCTTTCGCTTCTGTTAGATCATTTTTATTGGGCCACAACGCCGATTCTTCTCACCTTCACCGGTTGGCTTCCTCAACTTCTCAATAACGACTATCGAGATTCTGTACTCTCGTACAACGTTCCGCGTCTCGCCGCCGGCATGCTCAATATCGCCGCCGTTGGTATTCTCGTCTCGGCAATCATCACCATACAAATTCTTCCGAAGCGCACCGATATCGGCCTATGGAAGCGTTTCTCTCTGATCCTCCAGTGGATATTTGTTCCGCTCACCAGTATCTTCCTCGTCTCTATTCCCGCCATCGAGTCCCAAACACGACTCATTCTCAATAAGCGTCTCGACTATCAAGTCACTCCAAAAGTTCGAACCTAAAAAAAGATTGTGCTACACTAATTTCGATGCACACTCCTCACACATCCACCAAACGTCCTGCCGTCTCCCTCGTCATCGCGATGGTCATGGTAATGGCTTTTATGTTGATGGCCGCTGATGTGATGCAGGTCATGGCTCGCACGCAAAACATCGCCAAAGGTTCCAAATTCTCCGACCAAGCTCAGCTCAACGCGCAACTCGGTCTCGAGCTCGGACTCTATGCACAAAACAAACCGGCAGATTTTTCTACGCTCGTTCAAGATCTCACCGGAAGCCCTCAGGGAGCCGTACAAGATGCGAACGGCAACACGACGATCACCGACGCCAACGGCAACACCACCTCATGGAAAATCGCCGATCAGACAACCGGAGGCGAGGCTTGCTATGAAAAAGACTGGAAACAAGGCACCGACAACACCATGGCCGGCTGCGATGCGAATAAATATTTCGTTTATCCCTATCCGGGCACCGGTACCGCCGGCGGCAAAGACTGCGACATCAAAACCCAACAACTCCGCAAAAACACTCCATGGATGGAGGACATGTACTACCTCATCTACGGCAAAAAATATTCCGGCGACATCAAAGACGCACAAAATCCCGACAGCACCAACTTCGTTACCAGCACCGGCGACCTCTACGCCCTCGACCACCCCTGCCTCTGGAACACCCTCTCATCCGGCTCCTCCGCCGAAATCCCCCTCTTCCGCATCGGCCCCGACGGCAAAGAAATCGGCGCCGACACCATCACCGACCTCTACATCCGCGCAAGACTCCCCTGCAAGAACGGAAACGCATGCTTGGAAGCGAATAGATGGAAGTTGCTGGTAACTCCTGTTAACAAAAATACGAGAGCACTCATATGGAATATAGTAGCGAATTGTACAACGGATGGGCTGTGTTATTTGTCGGAGTTAGGAGCGGAAAAAATTCTTAAAGGCATTACGGATTCCGTTATCACTTATGATATATTCAACAAACCAAACTATTCGATGAACATTAAAAACTGGATACTTGGCTACCAAGTGGACGGTCAAATCATTAAAGGCCAAGACGGCTCCAAAGATCAAAACCCGGGTGCCATCAAAAACTTTCTCAACAAATTAGCCCCTTGGGCGACTACCGGTATCAGCAAACCCTACTTCCACCTCTCCATCGCCGCTCCTCTTGCGGTATCCAATGGAGCCAAGGACCAAACCGTAGATTCTATCGAATATCAAATCATCTATAAGCAGACTGCTACCACTCCGCTCGTTACGAATCCATCGGTAATATCTCAAGGCTCAAGTGGAGGCTACACAACAAATCTACAATCCAGCTTAACAAAGCAGACAGGATCCTTCAATTTCAGCTTAGTGGGTAAATAAAACTTGCCATATTTATCGATACATCGTAAAATAACACCTTACCTTGTAATACGATCGTATATGGCACTCTCACTCAAAGGATTTGCCTCATCGGTATCAGGAAAATTACTTACTGGCGCACTCACCCTCGGAGCAGGAAGTGCTATTGCTCGTAGCGCAGAAGCAGTAGAAATCACCACAATCACCAAAGATGCTGCAAAATTATGTATTGGCTCAGATTATGCAGGGGCAATCTCTGGGGAAAAAGTAGGATGGAAAGGAACATTAGCAGATGGTCAATCTACCGGGCTTACGACAACAGATAAGCTGGTTATCTTGGAGCAGGAATACAATACGAATGATACTCTCATTGGCATGCATAGAAATTTTGCCTATACGCAATTTCCAGCCAATAACGACATTACAGAAGGATATTATCTCTATGATGTTGCGGATGTAAATAATGTCGCAAAATCATTAGTAATCAACAGTACCAATTATCCTGAGTATAAAGAATTTACTCGTATACATTTTATACAAGGTGCAACGCCAGATCAGGATCGAATGATATTTTTTGGAAACGAGATTTATGTTTATAAATCTCCATTTGATCAGGCGGGAAAGATAAAACCTGCATGCAAAACAGGACCGGAAACGCCAGAATTTTCTTATAAATATAGTTTTCCTGCACCCGACGTTAGAGCAACTGGAAATTTTATTTTTCTTTTAGATGGCCCAAACAATCCAAAAATACAAAAATTAGTAATTGGACAAAACAGCATTACAGATGATAAAACCGTAACACTAAATGGAATTTCTGCTTCAGGTTGGCCATGGCTATATAATGGCTTCGTAACAACGAAAGATTCCAACGGAAAAGCAACAACTTATCTAGCTGTCCGTGGATACAATAATGTTATCCTCGTAAACACTGATGATATAACCAACTACAAAGCATCCGATGCGACTAAGGATATTGTCGTAGAAGACCCTGCAGGACGATTTATATTCAAAACTATCGACGATGGAGCTGGCAATTATGACATATATGTTTCCGATTCATGGGCAAATCCCAGCACGAGCAAAAAGATTATTTCTGGTGATGCAGAAGATACCATCCAGGGAAATCTTGCCTACGCCGATGGATATCCGACGCCAGCGTGGGTACTCTATAAGGATGGCAAAGCCTATCTCATTGAGCTCACTGATACGGCGACAATGACCTTCAAAATTACAGAAACTCCCTTCGATGTTTTTACGAAGAAATACATAGGAGGTTTTAAAGCCTGCGTTACTCTTCCCGGACAAGTAGCGACGGTTGTCAAAACCGGTACACCGTCTGATGCGGGTGATGCGAGCGCGGTAGAGGGTGCAGTGGAGAAAGATCAAGATGCCGGAACGACAGAAGTTGATGCGGGTAGTACGGATGCCACAGCGGAAGTAGTTGGAACTCCTGACGCAGGAGCAGAGGTTGATGCGGGTAGCACTGATGCCAACGATGCAATCGACTCATGGGTAGATGGAAAAGGAGATATGCAGGATATTTTCCAGGATGATGCCGCACCAGATGCAGCTCCTGATGCAGCCGCAGAGGTAGATGCAGCGAAAGATGTCGCCCCAGATCAGTCCGTACAGGAGGTAGATGGGTTCACGGACAAGGATGCACCGGAAGACGCGACGAAGGTTGATGTGAAAATTAACCCACCAGAGGTAAACACAAACGACAATGGCAATACAGGAACAGACGACGCCACAGCAGACGCAGACAAGGGACCAGACGCCTCTGGCACTGAAACGAAGCCTGGAGTCGATGCAGGCTCATCTGACGCATCTCCAACCATCACATCAACTCCTCCTGCAAAAGATCCTGGATGTAACGCAGGGGCAAATGGCGGTAGCGCCACACCAGTGACCGTAGCTGCAGGAACACTCCTCGCTATGAGAATGCTTTTGGCACGAAAAAAAGAGGAAGTTGAAGTTGTAGCTGAATAACAAAGAAGTTATACAACGCACTTTTACTTCGTCTGCTTATACGCATTTCCCAAGATACCTTCGAATCCACCGAGGGTACTTGCCGGTGGCTCATACTGCAAGATAACACCTTCTTGATAACTGGCAGGATCTCCACCAACTGTTTTGAACTTGGTCGGGTCTGGAAGTTTAACAGTCTTTAACGTACCCACATCGCCAGCAGAAAGCTTCTCCTTAATCGAGAAGGTAGAATTCGCCGTTGATTGAGAAAGATCTATAAGCTGATTGCTAATTGGATCTTTAATGTACACAGGAAGCCCCTGCTTCGCATTAAAATAATCGCTCCACTTAATCGCCTTCTTGCTATCAAACGGATTGGCCGGGACGCTTCTCAGCGCCGACAAATCAGAAGGAACAACATCGGTACCAACAACATAAGACCCTGTGTTTCCGGCAACGATCATTCCACGAATATACAACTGTCCGAAGAGAGTATCAGCACCGGCAATGGCGTAATCCGCACCGGATGCCACCTGGTCATTCGCATTCGCAGGAAGCACGAAACCATCAGCATACATCTGCACTCGCATCTCACGAACATCAGGACCTACATAAATATTTCCTGTATCGGCCTTGCTCGCGACATTGCTTTTCAGGGCGATAATACCGAACTGACCGGAAGTAGAATATAAATTATTTTTGATATATACATTTCCATCCTCAACAATGATCGTCTTATTCCCCTTCCAGTTATTAACCGAAGCATCCAAAACGACATTTCCCTTACAGTAAAACACCTCGTCAGAAGCCGTGAATTTCATCAAGTATGCGCCATTATCACCACAGCTCGTCGAAGCAACTTTCTTCCACTTGGCAACATTACGGAAAATAAGATTGCGAACATCGGCCTGTGTCACAGGATTCAACGCTTTAGCACCACTAGCATCTGTGTTTGCATTACCAATATAACGTATTTTATTCCACGTCACCGGAAAGTCATCACCTGGATTCACAAGACCAGGCTTCAAAACAATCGCAGCAGGGTCAGGTAAAACAGGATCAAGAATATCAACAGGTACAAAATCTTTTTCTCGCAAACAGATATCAGGATTCTTCTGTGGGTCCAGACAGTTATCTACAAGTGTGACCCATGGAACCTTGATACTATCCATCATTACCCATCCAATCGTATCGGACCATGCATAGGTATACGGAAACCATGTTCGATAATTAGCTATGGGATCAAGAAGATCAACCTTCACCTTGAAAGCGCTTTGAGCACAAATATCTACATCGCCAAATCCGGGAGTCGCCTTGCAGGTCATACGTATCCATCCAACAGAGCTCCACGCATATCCGGAAAGATTTCCAAAAGTATCAATACTAACTCCATACTTCACAAAACCGCAGGGAATACCGCGATTCGGCCCACCATCTCCAGGGCAGTACAAACTCACCCATCCAATATTATCATTCCAATACCATCCTTTTAAATACACCGTATCAGCAACTTTTTGAGCACATGCAGCCATTTCCGGAGGAGGAAGATAAACCGCTTTATTATCAAAACTCGCCATCGTTCCAGAAAAAAAGTTCTGGCCACTATTATCATTAACATATTGCAAACCCTGAGCATCCTTCACAATTGATGTGATCACCGTCGTGTCTCCACCAAGACTCTGGCAGTCCGGAGCGGCAGCATGAGCCACATGGGGTGCACCACCCACGAAGATGAGTGACAAGAAAAAGAAGAAGAATAGATGTTTTTGTATTTGTTTCACGAGACTATTATACCACAATAAATGAAATTGAGCAATGGAACAAAATAATAAAAAGGGGTACGATTGCTCCTTATATACTACCCTTCAAAATATGCCCAACCAGCCTAACGCTCAATTAGAAGTAAATTTTGACGGTCTCATCGGTCCCTCTCATAATTTCTCAGGATTATCACCTGGAAATCACGCAAGTGCCGAGAATAAAGACAAGGAATCAAACCCACAGGAGGCCTGCTTACAGGGATTAAACAAAGCCCGAAAACTCGCACAACTCGGAGTTCCTCAGGCGGTGTTACCCATACAGGAAAGACCATCATTAGAATATCTCTATGCGCTCGGATACAAAGGAAGAGTAGAAGATATATTGCAAGAAGTAGATGCATCAACACTTCCAAACATATATGCCGTATCAAGCATGTGGACGGCAAATGCCGCCACAGTAGCACCAAGTACCGATACGAGAGATGGACAAATGCACATCGTGCCGGCAAATCTTCACTACCAATTTCACCGCTCCACAGAGGCTCAAGCAACCATGGCGACGTTAGAAAAAATATTCGGAGGCATGGCAAGGGTACACAATCCCCTTCCCGGCCACGTTCGATTTGGGGATGAAGGAGCCGCAAATCATATGAGATTTACAACGGGACAAGGAGAGCCGGGAGTCCACTTGTTCGCCTATGGTACCGACGGGATAACAAATAAAGAGGGAAAATTAGTAAACGGACCACAAATAAATCCCGCACGCCAAACCCGTGTGGCATCAGAAGCACTCGCACGACTTCTCGATATTCCAACAGAACGAGTCGTCTTCGCGCAAACATCACCACGAGCCATCGACGCCGGCGTATTCCATAACGACGTTATATCTACAAACAATGAATCGACCTGGCTTCTGCATGAACAGGCCTATCAAGACACACCACGTGTCATCAGCGACGTCCAACAAGCCTTAGGAAGCGACTTATTCGTCTCAATGGCAAAAACCGAAGATCTATCATTACAAGACGCCGTAGAAAGTTACGTATTCAACTCCCAGATCGTCACCCTCCCAGGCGGCGAAATGATACTAATCGCCCCCCTAGAGGCACAACTCAATCCCCGCTCGCGCGCCTTTATCGAGAAAACTCTCTCCGATCCAAAATGTCCGATATCCAGAGTAGAATATGTTAATCTACAAGGAAGTATGAAAAATGGCGGAGGACCGGCATGTCTTCGCTTACGTGTAGCCATGTCCGATGTAGAAAAGCAACAAGTTCGCGGAAGAGTTTTTCTGGATGACGCCCTTTACGGCGATCTCACACAGTGGGTAAAGAGAAACTATCGAGAAACTATGCTTCCAAAAGACCTACGCGATCCAAATCTCGTGACGGAATCACTGCGGGCATTCAGTGAATTGCAAAAAATTCTCCAACTCGCATAAATAATGGCAAAAAATCCTTTTATTACGTAGGAGATTTGAAAGGTAATGTGCGATACGTAATTTCCAAAGGCATTTTACCCAAAACATCTTCCTGTCGAGGAAAATCATTCACTAAAAGTCGCAGAGAATCTCGCGGAATACGAGCAAGACGCTCGGCAAAAATACCAGGAGTAACCACCGCTCTCAAATTTTGCAAAGCTCGTCGCGTACAGTCAATTGGCAGAAGTATCAGTGCTGACTGCGAAGAAGGATTGCGATAAACATCCTCTGCCTCTCCATCGTCCAGGATATCCACCGCCACCGTACGATCACCAACCGCACCAAGATGAGTACTTCCGGCCCAATTTTGTCCGGCATCAACCGGATTATATCCTATACGATTCAAATCCGGATATGCATGTCCCACATTCACTTTTGCCCCTTTCGTTGATTGACCAAAATTATCAAAAACGGCACGCATACGACCATGCATCTCGCTCGAGATTTTCAATTCTTTCGGAAAAAAAGCTGAAAAAATATAATTTAAATCTTGAGGTTTAAGTTGTACTAATAACTGATAGTACAAATGTTCTCGCGTCTGCGCATATACACCATCAAGCGCACGCGCACAGTACTCGGAAATAGGACCAATAAGACCTTTTTCTTGTAAAGCCGGATACACAACTTCATACCAAAAATTATTTCCAAGGGGTACATCTGTCTTTCCTACTTCTGGAATATCTCCTTTATCTAAAGGCGGTAAAAAATCTGCATACACACGATGAGGACCAATAAGACCTCCAAATTTTCTCGCCATGAGAGCTCGAAGCATCGTCATAGCAACGCCGATTTCACGTTTATCGCCGCCACGATGACCCTCGGCAACATACATACCACCCAGCTCCATAGCATCCTCTCTCAGGGACTCCAAGACTAAACCGTCGGGCGTTTCAGCGTAATAATGCTGAGTTCCTTGAGGCGTACTATGATCATGATAAATAACAGAGCCAATAGCGGCCCGTACCAACCGCGGCACATCACCATCGAAACCCTCAAGGTTTTTTCCAATCAATGTAAAGCGCTCCTTCCCTTCTCGGAAACTATGCAAAGACTCGGCAACAAGATCCTTGGCATGCATAGGATCACCATTATGAGTTCCAAGCTCCTCCCAAAGCGCAGAAGCATCTTCGAGATCACGATCCGCAACCGGATCAATTCTATATACGCGATGATAAGGATTCGAAAACGGTTCATCAGGTACATTCGCAGGCGGAGAGTCGTGAGATGCCATGGTGAGAATGGTTATGATATAAGCGTGATATATTACCGCGGGAAGTCCTTTCCACGAACAGCTAACACAACAGAGCTCTTATCTATCTGCAAACCACGACTTTCAGCAAACTCAAAAAATTTGTTGATATCAAACTCTTTGCAGCTAAAAATATCGAAATAATAATTTCTATCTTTGTCAGAATGGATCGTAATATGCGACTCAGCAATCACGATCATCCCATCTTTCACTCCTTTCGTTGACCTCACGGATGGGTTAGAAATAGGAGTCATATCAATAGCCGCCGGTATAGATTTTAAGAATTCATAAATCCAATCCACCGTATCTTGAGTAAAATGCAAAGCCCCTTGGAATGTCACATGAGGACCAAACGACTCAGGAATCACAGAAGGATCAGCTACTTGATTTTGTCCTCTCACAAACTCATCAATTCTTTTTGGATCGTACGTCGCCCGAATCGCCTCGCGTAAAATAGGCATCGGATCCTCGCCGGTCTGATCGTCATAAGCCACATCAGCAAAAACAGTCTCTTTCTTGTTAAATGTATGCACGGCCATATGGCCACCCTCGTAGATAATGGTTCCGCTCACTCCGCTATCCATCGGAATTTTTCCGTTGAAATAAGGAATCACATGGGGCAGATCAAGTGTCTCAAGTTTCAGCGCAGACAAAACATCCCGCATCATGCCGTACATATTCGCCATCTGTCCCATCTTATGTTTATTACCATCGTATCCATCAACCATGACATGTCGAAGTCCTCTGCGGGTCTCTTCGACACCGCTAATCAAACGCGGAAGAGGAGGTTGCTGCAATGTAGTATGTTCCGGCAAGGCGGCCGTTGCATCACGACGTTCGATAATTGTCTCAGGGGAAACTTTTGTCATAAAAGGACTATAATCACCTTTCGAAAACTACGTCAAATTTTCCGGAGGTAATTCAAGTAAAAGATGGAAATATTGACACGAGAAAAATTTCCGTGATACGTTGGCACCTAATCCAACAACTCTATGGAGCAACCTATCTCCTATAGCACTACGGACCTTCTCGCCTCTGTCGTCGAAAACGCAACGGGCATGCGACCTAATATTTTGCGTGCCAATATTCCCGAAGCGGATTATGGATTTAACGCATTTCAACTCAGAGAAGGTAATCAACACATCGATTCAGTCATATCTGATGCACGGGCAAGAATCTCGAGACTTCTTCCTCAGGGAATTACCGTTTCCACTACCGGAAATTTCATAAATTTCAACATATCCAATGCGATGCTCGCACAAACAGCGGGGAACATAGCGGAAAAACCAAATGGCGGAATTGAAATGCCTGATCAACAAAAAACCATGGTGGAGTACTTCTCGCCAAACACCAATAAACCGGCTCACCTAGGCCATCTTCGCAACTTAGCCCTGGGAAAAAGTCTCTCTGCCACGCTCGCCTTCCTCGGACATGACGTACTCGAGGCCAATCTCACAAACGATCGCGGGGCGCATATCTGCAAGTCCATGCTCGCTTATCAGTTATTCGGCGAAGACTCAACTCCTGAGTCGACAGGAATCAAGGGCGACCACTTCGTGGGAGATTATTACGTGAGGTACGAAAAAGCTCTTCAGCAAGAGATCGCGCCGGTCATTGCACGACTTCGAGCAGAACCGGAAAATGCCGCTAAACTCAAAAGAAAAGCCGAACTAGAAGAAGAGCTCAGACCAATTATTGAAAAAGAAAAAGCGCAGCAAGAGGCAGATAAAGTAGCCAAAAAAACAGCAAAAGATACGAGAACTCCTGAAGAAAAAGCGAGAATAAAAGATCTAAAAAAAGAATTGGAAAAGTTAGGAAAAATAAACGATGAGATAAAAGATGAGGCCAAAAAAGAGTCCTCACTCGAAAAACAGGTAAGCGCCATGCTTATTAAATGGGAGGCGGGAGATCCGGAAACGCGAGCATTATGGGAAAAAATGAACGGATGGGTACTAGGTGGATTCCAAGAAACGCTCAAGAGAATGAATGTTCATTTTGACGTGGAATATTTTGAATCGGAAATATACAACATGGGAAGAGACATCGTGATGGACGGGCTTGCGAAAGGCATTTTCGAACGTGATCCAAGTGGAGCCGTCATTGCCGATCTTCAGAAACTTGGCATTCAAAAGAACGAAGGGAAAAAAGTTCTGCTGCGCTCCGATGGAACAACTGTATATACCACGCAAGATCTCGCCATCGCCAAAAGAAAAATGGAAGAGCACGGACTCGACAATAGTTTCTACGTCGTCGCCGGTGAGCAGGATGATCACTTCCGGGCACTCTTCGGCATTCTCAAGGCGCTCGGCTATGAGTGGGTAGACAAGCTCAAACACATGTCTTACGGCATGGTCGAACTTCCCGAGGGACGTATGAAATCCCGAGAAGGAACCGTCGTGGATGTTGATGACCTGCTCAATGAACTACGCGATAAGGTAAAAGCTATCGCTGCAGAAAAAGGAAATGAAACCATGAGCGACGAAGACGCAGACAAGATAGGAAAGGCTGCGGCGCAATATTATCTCCTCTCGGTTCGCCCAGAATCAGGTATGAAATTTGATCCGGAAGAGTCGGTAAGTTTCGAAGGAAAAACAGGTCCATACATTTTGTATCAGTACGTTCGTACCGGCAAAATACTGGAACAGGCGGGTCAGCAGATCTGTCCCTCGGGGACGGCCCAGCAGGGTTGTCCCTCGGGGGCGGGTCAGCAGACATCAGAGGCGCCACAACCACAAGATGAACCCAACTTCAATCTTCTCCAGGAGCCAATCGAACACGAACTTCTCCTCAAGCTCGTCGAGTTCACGGAAAAAATGCGCGCCGTCCAGAAAACAATGGATCAAACGCTCATCGCTACGTATGTCTACGAACTCGCTCAGACCTTCTCTAACTTCTACTCGAAGTGTCCGGTCATCAAAGGCGACAAAACCCCTCCCGAGCTCTCTCAGGCCCGCCTGAAGCTCGTAGAATACACGCATACACTGCTCAAACAGTCCCTCGACCTCCTCGCGATCGAGACGGTGGAGAAAATGTAATGAAAAATCTATACATTCCAATCCATCACCTCCATTACCTTATTCGGAAGGCCATGAAAAAGTTTCTGCAAGTCAGAACCCTGAGCCTGAACGGTTTTGGTAGAAAATAACGGACTAAAAAGAAACCACTCCTGCTTAAACACTGCAGGATCTACAAACAAATCATATACCGCATCAAATCCAAACGGATAAGCACATCCCGGCTCAGCACCAAAATGCTCCAGGAGCTCCTCCTTAGATGCTAATCGAACTTTCTTCACGTTCAACACTTCTTTTATTTTATCAAAATTCACTTTCTTTCCCTGGAGGGTAATATAAACAATGAATCGATCATCAATCTTCATCACCATACACTTTCCCTCTGTACCGACAAATCCGGCCTCCTGTTGAACTGCGGCGAGGTCTTCATACGTCAAGGCGGCACGATGAGAAAAGAGCTTATAATCAACAAAATTCGCATCGAGAAGTTCGATAATATGTTCAAAGATTTTTTGAGAATCAATCATGGAATGATAAGCAATTTATTCCGCGCCTGACTCAGTAGGAATCTCTTTTGGAGCTCCCTCGCCACTTACGTCGGCACAACCGCTACATACTAATTTCACATCACCCTCCTTGGAGGTTTTTTCCGTAATAAGCATGCCACATTTCTTGCACAACTCCCCTGTCGGCTTATCCCAAACCGCGTTCTTACAATCAGGATATTTATTACATCCATAGAAAGCTTTTCGTGTCTTCTTGGAAAATCGCTTAATCATCGAACCCTTACCACACTTAGGACACTTGATAGCATTTGGATCATCGATAGAAACGATATTTTTACACTTCGGATAGTTCGTACAGCCGAGGAATGAGCCAAAACGACTCGTCTTCACCGCCATATCACTTCCACACTTTTCACACTTCGTGCCTTTTAATTTCTCCTCAAGATCCTTCTGCTCCTGTGTTTTTTCTTTAACGACAAGCGGTCTCTTGAACTTGCATTCAGGATAATTAGTACAAGCATAGAACTTTCCAAATCGTCCGAACTTAATCTGTAGTGCATTTCCACACTCAGGACATTTCTCTTCACTAGCCTCCGTAGTCACATCATCCTTCTTAATCGTCTCATTTTTCTCAACAATCAACTTATGGAATGGCTCATAGAAGTCACGAATCAATGGCACCCAGGCCTGTTTACCCTCGGCGACCTTATCCAAACCTTCTTCCATTTCTGCTGTAAATTTATAATCAACAATCTTCGGGAAGTGCTCAACCAAGAGATCGGTCACGAGCATACCCAGATCCGTAGGCTTCAAAACTTTTCCATCTTTCTCGACATACAAACGTGCAATAATCGTAGAAATCGTTGGAGCATAGGTACTCGGACGACCGATTCCCTCAGACTCAAGCTTCTTTACGAGTGCCGCCTCAGTATATCGTGCAGGTGGTTTGGTGAAATGTTGTTCCGGCAAAAGCTCTTTCAAATCTACAGATTCATCTTTCTTCAAAAGAGGTAGAAGCTTTTCTCCATCCTTTTCATCATCCTCTTCCTGATCATTTCCCTCCATATACACCTTCATGAATCCCGGGAAGACAACCGTCTGGCCCGTAGCACGGAAGTTATACCGCTTGTGATTGTCAGGGGTAATATCCGCACCAACTTGCTTCAAAATTGCCTCAGCCATCTGACAAGCAACCGTACGCTTCCATACTAACTCATAAAGATTGAACTGATCCTTGCTCAAATCAGACTTCACCTTGAACGGCTCAATCGACATATCTACCGGACGGATAGCTTCGTGAGCCTCCTGTGCACCCTTCTTTGATTTGAACTTACGAGCAGTAGGGAGAAGATACTCCTTTCCATAGAGCTCAGAGATGACCGCATTCGCCTGCTCAATAGCCACATCAGACAAATTTGTGGAATCAGTACGCATATAGGTAATGAGCGCTGTAGGCTTCCCATCAACCTCGACACCTTCGTACATCTGCTGCGCCACCATCATCGTCTTCTTTACTGAGAAACCAAGCTTACGAGAACACTCTTGCTGCAACGTAGAAGTCGTAAATGGTGCTGCCGGTGAGCGCTTTACATCTTTTTCATCAATATTCGTAACCGTGAAGGTGTCCTTTTTAATCTCATCATGGATTGCATTAGCCTCCGTTCCGTTCGTAACTTTTGCCTCTTTACCATTAATCTTGGTAAGTGCTGCGCGGAACTTCTCGTCTCTTTTCGTAAGGAAGTCAGCGGTTAAGCTCCAATACTCATTAGGGACAAAAGCGAGGATTTCTCGCTCTCTATCGACAACCAAACGAGTAGCGACACTTTGTACGCGACCGGCCGAAAGACCATAACGAACCTTCTTCCATAATAATGGAGAAAGTTCATAACCCACTAATCTATCCAAAACACGTCGAGCCTGCTGGGCATCAATCATATCCTGAAAAAGTTGTCGTGGATGTTTGATCGCCTCGAGAATAGCCTTTTCCGTAATTTCATGAAAAACAATTCGCTCTACCTTATTCTTCTTTGGATTAATTTTGAGCGCCTCCAATAAGTGCCATCCAATAGCCTCCCCTTCTCGATCCTCATCAGTTGCCACCCAAATATTTGTATCCTTATCTATGAATGACTTAAGCTCGGTAATCACCTTTTTCTTATCCGGTGAGATTAAGTATTCAGGCTTAAAATCATGTTCAATATCAACGCCCATCTTCGATTTAGGAAGATCACGGACGTGTCCCATGGATGCACGAACCACGAAATTCTTGCTTAAAAAGCGCGAAATCGTCTTCGCTTTTGCGGGGGACTCTACGATAACAAGGTCTTTTGCCATACCGTCTGATTGTATTGAAAATTGGCGTCCTGTCAAATATCTTGTATAAATACAGCTTTAAAAAAGCCCTTAATTTGCCAAAAAATAAGAAATATGTTAAAATATAAAAGTACTTCATAATATGTATCGATGAACACTTCCAATGACACTCAAAACACACCGAGCCAGCAAGCAGAAAATGCCGATACGGCAAGATTTGAAAAAATAATTGATGACTCAATCGGGGAAGGTTTTAGGGACAGGCTCAAAGACTTAAGCCTCAAAGAAGTGAAGGCGATCTGGAAATTAGTGCAGAAAAGAAAAGCGAACTTATGGTCTCGCGCCACAGCAGATGCCGCAGCTTCGAGAAGATGGCATGCTAAACTACGAAATAGAGTTGGTAGCGTATTGGGAAACATACCCGGCCTAGAGCACATTAAAGGTGCACAAAACGAGGCTGCCTATAAAGAAACGAGTGATGTCTTTGGGGATAAATATGTAGGTCTGTACGACACGCTAGCTTCCCTCGAGGAAGATGCGTTTCAGGAGGCAAGAAGAAAAGGATTGTATTATTGAGTATCAATCTTGGCTTCAAAAAATAATAAATTTGACAAAATGGCATACAAACGCCAAAATAAAGACGTCTTAAAAACGCACATGCAACATTCAGTCAACACTTTCGGATATTACTTTTGGAACTTCAACAACGTGAAGGCCTAGAGTGTTATGCGAAATTTCCACCTCTACGCCCTCACAAAAGGGCTTTTTTTATGCTTATCTTATGAAACTTATCGTCGAACCAACATTACGAATTGAGGGGCAAGTTACTCCCCCATCATCCAAATCACACAGCGTGAGAGCGCTTCTATTGGCCACGTTAGCAAACGGCACATCTACGCTAAAAAATATTCTGGATGCCTCCGACACACGTGCCGCTATCGACGTCTGCAGAAAACTCGGAGCCAAAATTACCTGCATAAAAAATGCAACAGGAGGATTGGACTGCACGGTTGAAAGTAATGGAACCCCACTTCAAACAGATGAAACCGAACTTTTTTCGGCCAATTCAGGAATAACAACTACATTTACTATTCCTATTTTAGGGCTAAGAAAAGACGCAAAACAACTGATAACACTCTCATGCGGAGAGCAGATGATGCAGCGACCAATCAATACAATTCTCGATGCCGCTACGAAACTTGGATTAGAAATAAAAAGTACCAACGGGCACTGTCCGTTAAAAATATCAGGAGCGTTAATCGGTAGTGAAATAGAAATTGACGGAACGAACTCGCAAAACGTATCAGCTCTTCTGCTCGCCCTTCCTCTCGCTCCAAATACATCCACTATAATAGTAAAAAATCTACAGGAACGCCCATACGTCGAGATGACGCTGCGATGTCTGGATGAACAAAATATTGAATACACGCATACTCGCAGTGGAAATATCGATCAGTTCACCATACCTGGGAACCAAATCTACAAGCCATTTGAAAAGACTATCCCGGGTGATTTTTCATCAGCATCTTACATTATTGCCGCCTCTGTTTTACTCCCAGGGCATGTGATTATCGATACGATGGATATGACAGATTCACAAGGAGACAAGCGATTAATCACGATTTTGCAAGAGATGGGAGCGCACATAAAAATTGAAGGAAAAACAATCGTAATTGACGGTGGACATCCACTCATAGGTCAAGAAATAGACTGTAATGATATTCCGGATATGGTGCCAACACTCACGGTTATCGCCACGCAGGCCGAAGGAAAAACAACACTTACAAATGTCGGTCACGCCCGAATCAAAGAAACAGACAGATTGAAATCCATGGCCACCGAGCTCAAGAAAATGGGTGCAAATATAGAAGAACACACCACCTCGCTCGTCATATATCGAAGCCGGCTCTTCCGTGCATCACTCGACGGATACAATGATCACAGAACCATTATGGCACTCGCCATAGCCAGCCTTCTGCCAACTGACGGAGCAAGCGAGATCACGACAGCAGAGGGAGTGGACAAGACATTTCCTAACTTCACCACAACTATGAACACTCTCGGCGCAAAAATGCACGCTCTAAGCCCAAAACATCTCATCCTCATCGGCTTCAAAAATGCCGGAAAGACGACGATCGGTCAGGATCTGGCCAAAAGACTTGGCCTACCATTCCGAGACCTCGATGAAGAAATCATCGCTCATCACGAAAAAATCTCAGGCAAAAAACAAAGTTGCAGAGAAATAATGAACGAGTACGGAGAGACATTTTTCAGAGATATGGAACACACCGTCCTAGAAAAAATCACAGCGTCGCCTGATATCAGCATCATCGCCCTAGGTGGCGGAACGCCAATAGTAGTAGAAAATCATCCACTACTCACACCCCACCACATCATTCACATTTCCGCCCCAAAGAGTATCGTGTTCGAGCGGATTATGATTAACGGCAAACCCGCATTCTTCCCTCAAGATCAAGACGCCTTCGTCAGCTTCCAGGAGCTATGGAATTCCAGAGAGCCAATATTCGAAAAACTTGCTACAATAACGATCCACAATAACGGCTCTATCAAGGAGTCCGTGGAAAACATCCTACGACAACTTGTTACCAAAACCACCATATGAAAACCATTCTCCTCATCCACGGACCAAATTTAAATCTCTTAGGCAAACGTGATCAGGGTCACTACGGCTCACTCACGCTGAAAAAATTAGAAGAAATCGTGAAGGCGGAAGCAAAAGTACTGGGTTATCGAATCCTATCATTTCAATCAAACCACGAAGGAGATCTCATTGATTTTATTCAAAAGAATTCAGAAAAATCAGATGGAATACTCATCAACCCGGGAGCACTCACGCACTACAGTTACGCGCTCCACGATGCCATAATCGACGCACAGGTGCCGACAGTAGAAGTTCATCTCTCGGATATAAACAAACGAGAATCCTGGAGAAAAATATCAGTAACAAAACCGGCCTGCATCGGACAAAAATTCGGCAAGAAAGAAAAAAGTTATCTAGAGGGACTCACATTACTGCATAAAAAACTGACCACCCAACACTCATGAACGTTACCATTATTAAACAACTTCCCACGGCGGAAGAAATCATACAGGCATTCCCTCTTTCCGAGACCGCGCACATGCAAGTGGCACGGGATCAGCAGGAGGTAAAAGATATTATTTCCGGAAAAGATAAGCGCATGATCGTCATCGTTGGCCCATGCTCGGCATGGCCATTTGACGCGACGCTCGCCTATGCCAAAAAGCTAAAGACACTCGAAGAAAAGCTCAAGCACAAGCTAAAAATCATCATGCGGGTATACATCCAAAAACCACGAACTAGCAAGGGTTGGACCGGTCCTATCAACCAGCCAAATCCATTCGCAGAACCGGACATTGCAGAGGGCATCCGATACAGTCGCGACATCATGGTGAGAATTATAGAGATGGGATTACCAATATCGGATGAGTCGGTTTTCACGCACAATGCCAAGGGTTTCAACGAGCTACTCTCATGGGTGGCAATTGGTGCTCGGAGTACCGAAGATCAAGAACATCGTGTATTTGCATCGTGTATCGACGCTCCGGTTGGCATGAAAAATCCAACCAGCGGCAATCTGGAGATTGGCGTAAACAGCATCATCGCCGCACAAGCCAAGCACATGGCCGTGTTCCACGGAGCACAAGTACAGACTCACGGAAATCCATATGCACATCTCGTTTTGCGAGGCGGACTCGATCAACCAAATTATCACGTTGAAGATCTCTACACTGCAAAAAAACAGCTAGAAATAGCCAAAGTAAGCAACCCTGCCGTCATCATCGATGCAAGCCATGACAACTGCAAAGTAAAGGGTACAAAAGATCCGGTTCAGCAAATGAACGTCATACGCGAGGTACTTATGACCCTCCGAGAACATCCTGATCTGCAGTCGCTCGTGAAAGGATTCATGGTAGAAAGTTTCATAAAAGGAGGCTGCCAAAAAGTAGAAAAACTCACTCCTGAAACAATAGATCTTGATGGACTTTCCATCACCGATCCATGTCTCAGCTGGGAACAAACCGAAGAAATTTTAAACACCATCGCCGATGAACACACTATCGATTAATGCAAAATTACCGCAGCAGAAAGCCATAGAATACCAAGCACACATTGGTACGGGACTGCTGAAGCAAATTCCAAATCTCCTAAAAACACTTACGCCTGTTGCGCGATACGTCATTATTACCGACTCGACTATCAAAAATATACTCGGAGTACGGCTTGTAAAAGAACTAAAGAAAGCCAGTCTGGAGGCGGATATAGTCACATTCAGCGCAGGTGAAAAAAACAAGAATGAGGCAACCCATAGCAAGCTTACGCACGCAATGTTGCAGAAAAAATGCGGAAGAGACACGATGATTCTTGCGCTTGGCGGCGGTGTCGTTGGTGACATGGCAGGATATGTTGCCGCAACGTACATGAGAGGTATTCCATATGTGCACATTCCAACATCCTTCCTCGCGATGGTAGACAGTTCGATCGGCGGAAAAGTCGGTGTAGACACAAAATTCGGAAAAAATCTTATTGGCGCTTTTTGGCATCCAGAAGCGGTGATAATCGATATTGATTGCTTGAAAAAACTTCCACAGGAGCAGCTCATCAATGGTCTCATGGAGTCGATAAAAATCTTTCTTACCTCCGATGCAAAGACGCTCGAAGTAGTAGAAAATAACTGGAAAAAAATTCTCAAAAAAGACTCTACCCTTCTGCAAAAAATAGTTGCACGATCTATCGAACTGAAAATCGGTGTCGTCACAAGAGATGAGCACGAAGCCAACGAGCGCATGGTAGTAAACTGGGGACACACGATCGGACACACCATTGAACACCTTAGTAACTTCTCATTTGGTCACGGATACTGCGTAGGATATGGGATCCTCGTCGAGAGCAAAATCGCAGAGCTCATGGGAGTACTATCAACAGAAGATTTCGAGAAAGTATGCGAGACAATGCAAGGATTCGGAATCACAAAAATAGCGCTCAAAGCAATACTCAAAAAATTCAGTACACAAGCCATTATAAAGCAAACACTTATCGATAAAAAAGCACGAAGTGGAAAGGTAAAATACGTACTATTGGAGAAAATTGGAGCGGTAAAAATTACAAAAGAAATGTTCGGACATGAGGTCGACAAAAAAATCGTCACAAAAGCACTCACTTACTTCACAAAATAACACTATGTCAGGAAATACATTCGGAAAATTATTCCAAATTACCACATTCGGAGAATCACACGGAGACGGAGTCGGTGTCGTCATCGATGGCTGCCCCGCAGGACTCGAGATAACTCGTGAAGAAATTCAAAAAGAGCTCGATCGTAGAAGGCCTGGTACAAGCCATTTAACAACACCGCGTCAAGAAAAAGATCAGGTAGAAATTCTCTCCGGAATATTCGAGGGAAAGACGATGGGTACACCAATCGCACTACTCATTAGAAACCAAGATCAGATTCCAGCAGTCTACGAGCCGATAAAGGACCTTTACAGACCTGGACATGCAGATGCTACGTATGATGCAAAATATGGCATGCGCGACTGGCGTGGTGGCGGGCGCGCCTCCGCACGGGAGACGATCGGCCGCGTAGCGGCCGGCGCAATCGCCAAGAAATTACTCGCTCACAGTGGAGTGCAAATCACGGGATATGTGACACAGATTGGAACGGTGAAAATCACGCGTGTAGATGAAAGTACTATCACGACCAATCTCCTCAACTGCCCTGACGCAACCGTACTCGATGCAATGATTCAGGAGATCGAGACCGCGCGCAAAGACCTCGATTCCGTTGGCGGAATAGTCGAAATCATCGCGCGCGGGGTCCCCGCAGGCCTCGGCGAACCCGTTTTCGACAAACTCTCCGCCGATCTCGCCCATGGCATCATGAGCATCCCGGCCGTAAAAGGTTTCGAAATTGGCGACGGCTTCGCCTCATCATCACGCCATGGCAGCGAAAATAACGACGAGTGGACACTCAAAACATTACACGGAAACAATGGCAATAACACTCACATCGGCACGACCACTAATCACGCCGGCGGCATCATTGGAGGCATCAGTAACGGTGAAGATATCATCTTACGTTTCGCCCTCAAGCCGACCTCAAGCATAGCGAAAAAACAGCAAACCGTAGACCGAAATGGCACATCAGCCGAAATCGAAGTACACGGCCGCCACGACCCATGCGTTGCCCCACGTGCCGTTCCAATCGGTGAGGCCATGGTAGCCCTCGTCCTCGCCGACCACTACCTTAGGAACAAAATAAGCCGAATAGAAAACATATAAGATATATACACTTCATGAAAAAGTCTTCATCTCCAGCAACTCTCGCCACTCGCATCTCCGTCTCAGGAGCTCCCGGATCTTTCTCGGAAGAGGCCGCACTCCTCTACGCACAACGTCATGCCATCACAAATCCGAAAATAATCTTTTCTATCGATATGGAGGGAGTTCTCACATCACTCGACAAAAAACAATCCGACATCGGAATTTTTCCAGTAGTGAACTCCCGCGGTGGTCTCGTACAAACCGCATTCAAGGCCATGGGAAAGCATATTTTCACCTATACAGACGAGCTCTGGCTCGAGGTATACCAGTGTCTCATGACGCAACCTGGCATCACTAAAAAGCAGATCAAGAAAATCGCCAGCCACCCGCAAGCCCTATCGCAGTGCGAACGATACATCAGAAAAGAATTTCCAAATGCTAAACTTATCGAATGGGAAGATACCGCGAAAGCCGCGAAAGACCTCAGTGAAGGCAAGCTCTCAAAAGATACAGCCGTCATTGCACCCGCCCGATCCGCACAGATTTACAACCTCAAGCTCATAGAAAAAGGAATTCAAGACAATCATCCCAACCTCACAACCTTTATCGTCGTCACAAAATAACATGAACAACAAGCCAACATTCGGCATCATCGGATTCGGACGTTTCGGAAAATTATGGGCACGCGCTATAGCGCCATTTGGCGAGGTGAAAATTTTCGACAAGAAAAATAAGAAAAATACACTCGTCGATACGATTAATTGCGACCTCCTTTTTCTACTCGTCCCAATATCAGAAATAGAATCAATCTGCAAAAAAATCGCACCTCACCTCAAACCAAATACCATCATTATCGACGCTTGTTCCGTCAAAACACACCCGGTTAAAATGATGAAAAAATGGCTTCCAGCCAAACAGCCAATAATCGCCACACATCCCCTTTTTGGCCCGGACTCTATTCAAAAAAATGGCATAGCCAAGCAAAAAATCGCCATCAGTACTATTCGCACATCGAGCAAAGAATTAGAAAAATTTGAAAATCTTCTCAAGAAACTTCATCTGGAAATTATCAAAACGACACCTCGAGAACACGACAAGCAGATGGCAAGATCACAAGCTCTCGTGCATCTTCTCGGGCGCGCCCTTGCGAAACTCCACCTCAAACCACAAGAGATTTCTACGCCGGACTACCAAGCATTAGTTCAAATGAACAATATGGTGAATAATGACACGTGGGAGCTCTTTTATGACATGCAGAGAAAGAATCCATACGCAAAAAACATACGAAAAGCGCTCATACGTGCGCTACAGCAGTTCGAAGACACCATTCAAGAAGGACCAACAAAGTTGAAACCGACTATCGCCTCCCTTCGTAGAAAAATAGACACCCTGGACAAAGAAATAATCGAAACAATCAGCAAAAGATTAGCAATAGTGGAGGAAATAGGAGCCCTCAAGAAACAGCAGCAATTAAAGATAAAAGACTCTACGCGCGAAAACAAACTTCACAATCTTCACGAAATTCTGGCAAAAAAGAGAAACATTGACCCAAAAACAATTCACCATATATTCACCCTCCTCATGAAGGAGTCACGACGCGCACAACTATGAAATTCTCCACAAAAGTACAAATTCCGCAGTCCGCAACAGTCACTATCAACTCAATAGCACAGCAAAAAAAGCTCGCAGGAGAGCGCATATTCAATCTCAGCGCCGGCGAACCCATGATGAATACCGCCCGATACCTGGAAAAGGCCGTGCAAGACGCGATGCAATCGGGCAAAACGCTCTACCCGCCCGTCGCAGGACTTCCCGAACTCAGAAAAAAAGCATCTGACTGGATGAATACGAATTACCAAACAAGCTACTCCCCTCAAAATACACTTATCACCTGTGGTGGAAAATTTGGCATTTACCTGTCACTTCAAGCACTTCTCAACGACGAAGATGAGGTCATAATTATCGCCCCATACTGGGTATCATACCCGTCAATGGTCAGTCTCTTCGGTGGAAAACCAATGATAGTCACCACAAAAGAACAAGATCAGTGGAAGGTAAGGCCTGATGATATTCGAAATATCTGCACAGAGAAAACAAAGATGCTCATTCTTAATAACGCCTCAAATCCAACAGGCGTGCTCTATACAAAAGATGAATTAATGTTAATACTAGAAGTTGCGAAAGAAAAAAACCTCATCGTGCTCTCCGACGAGGTTTACAGCGGTCTCACGTATGACGATAAAACATACACATCCTGCGCATCGATCGAAAAGAACAGCGACAACCTCATCGTCATTCAAAGTTGCTCCAAAAACTTCGGCATGACCGGCTGGCGCGTGGGATTTGTATTCGCATCAGAAAATTTCATAAAAATGCTCACAAAAATCCAGGGCCAAAGCATCACAGGAACGAGCATTATAAGCCAATATGCAGCCATAGCCGCACTAGAGCAATCGGAAATAATTACCCATGAAATTCATAAAGAAATGGAGTCACGTCGCGACTTTTTTTCCTCTACATTCAACAAAGTATTCCATACAAATATCCCCCAACCGCAGTCATCGCTTTATCACTTCATTCCTCTCTCCGCATTCGGCATTCAAAATTCCGATGACATAACATTTTGTGAACAAGTATTAACAAACGGGAATGTAGCACTTGTGCCAGGATCGGCATTTGGCTGCGCAGGATACATAAGAACTTCTTTTGGTGCAAATAAAAATGAATTAAAAGAAAGTATTGAAGCACTCGCCTCTCATCTCCAGTTTTCAGCTTAGACAAGCCAAAAATGGATTTACATATTTTCACAAATATGTCGCAGCAGTACCTTTTTGGCACAAACTAAACAAATTCTCTTGCAAAAGAATTCCGCAAAATTATAATGCTGGTGAATTAAGCGATGTGGATGGTGTTTTAAACACTACACATATCTCAACATTCAAAAATATTATTTCTTTTTAACCCAATCATCCTATGACAAAACAGGATTTGGTAAACTCCGCTTCTAACGTCGCAAGCGTTACGAAGAAAGCAGCTGCAGAGGTTCTCGATGCAGTTCTTGCTCACATCACTAAGTCACTTAAGCGTGGCGAAAGTGTAACAATCACAGGTTTTGGAACATTCCGTGTTTCAAAGAGACAGGCTCGAACAGGTGTTAACCCACGAAACCCATCACAGAAGATCAAGATCCCAGCTATGAAGCTTCCAGCTTTCAAGGCCGGCAAATCTCTTAAGGATGCAGTTCGTTAAATCGATCTCGATTTCAACTATTAAACCCGCCCCCATAAAGGGCGGGTTTTTTGTTACAGATGTTCATGAAGTGATATCACCTGATATCCTTTGGGGCGGTTGGCGGTGTATCTTCTATCCTACTTTTAAAAAGCTATCGTACGATATACAAACCCATAGCAAGTTGATACTAAAATGCTATCAAATTGATATCCTTTCAAAAGTGACCTATATGATAACCTCCTAAGTGCGTCAAAGAATATCACCTGATATACATCTGCCTGCTGCAAGGTCATTACAAAAAAACGCATCATTTTCCCTATGACATCAAAGCCAAAACGCGCTACAATGAACCAGCATGAAAGACCTAATTTTACAACTCGTCAAAGAGGCAACACAAGAAATCAACAACACGACAACTCCCGCACAACTTGAGGAGCTCAGAATTAAATATTTGGGGCGCAAAGGGTCGTTCACGAATGTGATGCAAAATCTCAAGAGTGTTCCAAATGAAGAAAAGCCTGCCATCGGGCAAGCGCTCAACGCAGCCAAAAATGAACTTGAACAACATCTGACCACCAAGCAGAAAACGTTAGAAGAAGAAGTTCTCAAGCAGCAACTCTCCGACGACTCCTTCGACACCACTCGTCCGGGAACGCACTATGAAACCGGGCATATTCATCCACTTTCACAGGTACAAAAAGAAGTGGAAGAAATTTTCAGTCAGATGGGATTTGCCATTCAGGATGGACCAGAGATTGAATCGGAATATTACAACTTCGAGGCATTAAACGTACCAAAAGATCACCCTGCCCGCGATATGCAGGATACGTTTTTCTTGGCGGATAAATCACATGACCACCATGGAAGAATGGTTTTGCGCACGCAAACATCGCCAGTACAGATTCGAACGATGGAGAAATTTGGCGCACCGCTACGCGTCATCGTTCCGGGAAGAGTATTCCGTTACGAAGCCACGGATGCCTCGCACGACTCAACCTTTTATCAGGTAGAGGGGCTCCTCATCGATAAAAATATTTCCCTCGCCAATCTCAAAGGAGTGATGACGGAATTTCTCACACGGCTTTTCAAGAAAGAAACAAAGGTACGATTCAGACCAGGATATTTTCCCTTCGTAGAGCCAGGAATCGAGCTCGATATGTGGTGCCTCCTCTGTAGCGGAATGGGCTGTCGTGTCTGCAAGCACACAGGATGGATGGAGTTCATGGGCGCAGGAATGGTTCACGCCAACGTTTTGAAAGCCGGCGGCATCGACCCCGAAGTATATCAGGGATGGGCATTCGGATTCGGACTCACCCGTCTCGTGATGATGAAATATGGCATTGATGATATTCGCTTGCTGATGGGCGGCGACCTTAGATTCTTAGAACAATTTTAGCACAGAGCGAAGCTCTCTGATCCCCTGACCCCGATTTTATGAAAATCTCCCTCAACTGGCTCAAAAAATTCGTAGAAATTCCCGTTATTGAAAACTATAACAACATGGTTGTAGGAAAAGTAATGGAGCTACAAAAGCATCCAAATGCGGAAAAACTCAATGTTGCCATGGTTGATATCGGAATAGAGCAAATTCAAATTGTCTGCGGTGGAGTAAATCTAGAGAAAGGACAAACGGTTCCAGTAGCACTTATAGGAGCTATTATGCCAAACGGAATGAAAATAGAACCCGTAAATCTTCGCGGGGTAGAAAGTAATGGAATGATCTGTGCAAAAGAAGAGCTCAATCTTGGGCCAAATGGACCAAAAGAAATTATGGTACTGGATTCAAATCTACAAGCCGGAACGCCGCTTACAGAAGCATTTAAAATGAAAGGGTATACTGTACCGCAACTTCAAGAACTTTTCACCATTCGCACGGCGGAAGTAGAGGCTATTGAAAAACCGGGCGAAAAATTACAAAATGTAGTAACAGGAAAAATAGTGGCATTTGAAAAAATAGCCGATAGCGACAAGCTTCACCGAGCTACTATTGATATTGGCAGCAAAAAAATACAACTTATTTTTGGATCAGTACATGAAGTAAAAACGGGATGGGTTGTCCCAATTGCCCTTCCTGGAGCCATAATGGCGAATGGAATAATGATCAAAAAAACAAAAATACATGGCATAGAGTCAGAAGGGATGATTGCAGATGACAAAGAGTTAGGTATCGAAAATACCAGCGAAGGGTTGACCATATTTCCCCCAAAGACAGCTCTTGGAATGCCAATTGCCGATGCGCTCGACCTTGAAGATACTATATTTATAATGGATAACAAGTCACTAACGCACCGTCCAGATCTCTGGGGCCATTATGGAATAGCGCGGGAGTTCTCGGCTATATTAGGAACCAAAATAAAACCATACGAGAAAGCCGTTCAGCTAGCCAAAGAAAAGGATATTCCAATAATAAAATCTCCTCTTAATATCACGATCGTAGACAAAGAAATTTGCCCACGGTTCACATCATGCATTATAAAAAATATAAAAGTAGAAGAGTCTCCGCAGTGGCTAAAAAGCGATCTCGTAAAAGTTGGAATTCGCCCTGTAAATAACATCGTAGATATCACCAACCACATCATGCTCGGGCTCGGACAGCCGATGCACGCCTATGATAGGAAAATGGTGGAAACCGATACGCTCGAAGTACGATATGCCAAAAAGGGCGAGTTCATCGAGACGATTGACCATAAACATCATGACCTCTCAGAAGAAGATCCGATAATTACGAATGGGAAACATGTTCTCACAATAGCGGGAGTAATGGGTGGAGCCTATTCAGAGATTTCCGAGCATACGACAGAAATTATTCTCGAGAGTGCGAACTGGCAACCGGCAGTAGTACGAAAAGCATCACAACGTAATGGTTTACGAACCGAAGCCGTACAGCGCTTCGAGAAATCCATCGATTCAGAGATGGCAATCACCGGACTTCTTCGCGCAATCGCACTGGTCAAAAAGCTCTGCCCAAAGGCAGAATTAGAGGGTGGCCTGGTCGATGACTACTCGGAAAAAGTAGCAACAAAAGTTATCGTGGTTCGACCCGAACGCATTCAGCAAAAGATTGGAGCGATCGTGACGACCAATGAGATGAAGGACATTCTGAAACGATTAGGATTTGGCGTTGCATCTGCTCCGAATAAATCACTTTCAATCACAGTGCCGTCCTGGCGCGCGACCAAAGACATCGCCACGGAAGACGACATAGTAGAGGAAGTCGCGCGCATGCACGGCTACGAAAACATCCCTACGCCTCTCCCAACCCTTCCAACCAAGCTCCCTGAAGAAAATATTCTTCGCACCCTCGAACACAAATCCCGGACCATTCTTTCAGGACTTCTCAATATGAACGAGGTTTACAACTACTCGTTCTACAGTGGCGCCGATCTCGCAAATGCCCTCCTCCCGGAAGAACTCCACCTCAAACCTCAGAACTTCCTCTCGACCGACCAGACCCATTTGCGCATATCGCTCGTTCCGAACATTCTCAAAAATATTCACGACAATCTTCGCTTCAAAAAGAGCTTCAGCATCTACGAAATCGGCCACACCTACAATGAAGAACACGCATTTTTCCCACGTGAAGACGTCTGGATCACCGGCGCAATCGTGACCAACACAACTGAAAATCCAAATTCAATTCCTCTCCTCGACGCCAAAGGAATCGCAGAAACCTATATGCAAAATATCGGGGCACCAATACAAGAGTGGAAGAAAGACGGGTTAACGCTACAACTCGCTCACCCGCACAACTCTCTCGCCATGTTCTCACCTTCAGAGAGACTGATAGCCCGTTGCTATGATCTCAATCCCATTATCACGAAAAAATTCGACCTCGAGGGACCGCACAAAATAGCTATATTCGAGCTAAATCTCTCTCAACTTTCTCAGGAAAAACTCCTCGAAAGAAAATACCAACCAATCCCCCGTCATCCGGGAATCGAGTTCGACCTCGCCATTCTCATCGACAAGAAAATTCCATCCATTCAACTCAAAAAGGCAATCGAAAGCGCTATGCCTGAGCTTATCAAATACGCCACACTCTTCGACCAATACGAAGGTCCGAACGTCGACCCTTCAAAAAAATCCCTCGCCTACCGCATCCTTCTCCAATCCGACGACCGCACTCTCACCGAGGACGACATGACCAAAGCTCAAAAGGTCATCATGGAAAATATCGCAGCCATAGGAGGCATGTTACGCTAAATAGAGGCACCTGGACGTTAGATTGCTTATTTTATAATATTATGTTATAATACAAGCAATAAATCTTTAAAACAAAAAAGTATGGGCAAAAAGTTCTATATTATTGTCTCAGGCGTTGCCGTCGCGGCAGTCGTCGTAATCGCCATAGTCACACAAGGTGGTCTTCTCAAGGGAAGCTTCGTTGGTCCATTAAGCGGTCCATGTAACAAGCCCCTTAGTTCACCAGTATCCGGAGAAAGAGGACGTGGCAGCTATCCAGTTTCAAGTACAAACCCATGCTTACCTAACCTCAGAGACGAGAGAACGATTAACAAATATATCCCACCTCAGGTACCAGTAGAGAAAAAAATTGCGCCTATAAACGTAATTCAGACTCGACGTAGATAAAGAAAAGATACATTTAGGAATTCACCTTAGAGCCGTTCATCCAGAAGTCGAACAATTGTATCGATAACCGGGTGAACGGTCATTCCTATTTCCTCACTAGGAACGTGATGATGGAAGATATGAACACTGAAAAGAATAGTATCGCGACCTCTCGGTATCTTTCCCGATAAACTCGAGGCAAAATCATGGGTACCGGTCTTAGCGACAACCTGATCAGGGATTGGAGCGCTTAAAAAACGATATCGAAGAGTTCCCTCGTTGTTTGAAGTAGGAAAAGCATTCCAATAAACATCTTTCCAGGGCTGTTTATTCACATATTCAAAAAGTCGCAAAATAGCCCTACCCGTAATGCGAGAGGAGGGCGACATACCCGAACCATCACGTCCCACGAAGTCCTCAGGCGCAATACCGACCTCTTTCATCAGAAACATACGCAAAAGCTCGACTCCCTTTGCCTGACTTCCATTCTCGCGCGACGTTGAATTACTCTCCTCGCCAAGTGTTCGTATAAGCGTCTCTCCATAGTTATTTTTACTAAAGGTAAGCATGAGTCTCACAATTTCCCGAAGAGGAGCCGATTTATGTTGATACATAAGTTTTTTTACAGGATGTTGAGTTAACAGTCTAACCTTGGACTGCGAGCTAATGACGCCGAGCAGTACCAACTCCTGCTTAAATGTTTTAGCTGTTATCAAGCTCGGGTTTTCCATGTTCACTGACGTGGCAAAATTATTATCACCAGAAGTCTCACCAGAAAGCGTAATAACGCCATCCTTCGACATCACGGTACGCACCGTATATGGCGGAGCGTGATTAACAAGAATACGCGTATCCATAACTGGAGAATACTGCTGAAAAGCAGCAGTATTTATGTGTAAATTATTTTTCTTTGCACTACCGGTTCCACTGATATAGAGAATATTATCGTCCATCTGAAGGGCCGAAATAGGTACACCGAAATGAATGTCCTTCCACTCGACCTTCCAGTCGGGGCCGTAAGGTTCGCCATGAAAGAAACTATCATCATAATAAATATCCCCTGTGATGTGCGGATTTATTTTCTGTATATCTTTTGCCATCGCTTGAATATCTTCCCAGTGAAACGTGGGGTCTCCACGACCCTCGATAATCAAACTTTGTCTACCATGGTCAATAAAAGTATAGAAATTTGTCATAAAAACAAAATCAGCACCAAGGTAATGAAGGCTTGCAGCTGCGGTTAAAAGCTTATAATTTGATCCAGGATGAATAAGCGACGATGAATTTTCATTGATAACACTATCGTCAGACCCCTCATATTTTGCATCAACAACGACAGTACTCCCCTCAAATCCAGGAAGAGTTTGAATCTGTTGAATCATACTTTTAATACTCGCGACCTTAACGATAGGAATAACAACATAAAAAGATACCCCAACCACAAGAGCAATGACGAGAAATAAGAAAATGCTTCTTTGAACTATTATTTTCATAGCAATATAGCGTCAGTGCGTTGACTCCCTTAGTATACTTACCTATGATAGACTTAATACAGTAAATATCATATGAGTATCCTCACTCGGCTACAAGCTACCATTCTCGGCATATTAGTTTGGGCAGCCGCATTATTTTTTGCGCCGTGGTTTTATATAGATTCTTTTGAGTATCCAAAGGCCATATTCCTTATCATCGCAACTGGGCTGCTTACTGTAATCACCTTAGCTCAATTAATATTAGGCAATGCACCTTTTTCATGGAAAAAGATACCAATAGAAATCAAGCTTTTAGGCGGTATGGTTTTCGCTGAGTGTATCGCCTTCGCATTTTCCACAAATCATTCGCTCTCTCTGGCCGGAGCTCCATATCGATTTCAAGGGCTTATAGGAGAACTTACTCTTGCTGTCTTTTTCCTTAATGCCATACATATTTTTAGAAATTTACTAAATGCGCCTGCCCAAAAAAAAACATCTCCTCTCAGGGATTTTTTTGCCTGGGTCGTTGGGTCCGCCGTCATAACCTCTTGCGTATCCCTACTACCCTTTTTCATAGATACATCATTTTTAAGCCTAGCCGCATTTAAAAATCGAGCATATGGTACTTTTGGAAATCCAAATTATCTTGCAGTGTTCCTCATCGGCCTCACACCATTATTAAGCATATTTTTCGCCTCAAAATACAGAATAGTTCGAGCAATTGCATATATCAGTTTTGCAATTATTCTCGTAACATTGTTTTTAACAGGATGCCGAAGTGCCTGGATAGCATTGATAGCAGGGCTTGTTGTAGCGGCTATTCTGACTATTAAAAAAAAGAGGTCTTATAAAATGTTACTCATCATAAGTATTATTATTGCAATAATGATAAGTATTTTCGTTTTTCAGCGATACAATGAAACAAAAATTTTCCATCGCCTCTCATTGACAGAAGACAATACGGGATCAGTAACCACTCGTCTATACCTTCAAGAGGCCGGCCTAAAATTATTTCTAACAAGACCAGTGTTTGGCATAGGGCAAGACACAATCGTTGACCAGATTGAACCTTATCTTCCGGAATACCTAAAAGCGAATAGCGTTTTCTATATCGATAGAACGCACAATGAATTTCTTGATGTGCTCGTGATGCAGGGAATGGTGGGCTTTCTCGCTTATATATCTTTTTGGGTCGTACTTATTTGGAACGCGATGAAACACTATCTCCATAAAAAATACAAAAAGGACGAATCCGACAGAGAAAAAATATTCCTTCTCTGTTTAGCTTCAATTTTGGCGATACTTCTCTATTATGCCATGAATTTCGCCACCATTTCAGGAAATATTTTGCTCTATTTACTTGCTGGCTACATCATTGCCGAACAGTATATCACCCCCTCTCGACAAAGCTGATACCTCGAGGTACAATCTCACAGGTAACCAACCGCGACCAGAAGCGGTATATACTTAGAACATGGACCTACATAAAAAAATCCACGACCGGTACGAAGCCGCGATAGAAAAACGAGGAAGTGATATCTACAAATCACACGCAACGCCTTGGCAACGATCCAAGCAGCCATGGAATGCTAAACGAGTCATGGCATGGCTCTTCACTTTGGCAGTCGCCGGAGTAGCAACGGGCATTTTTCTTTTATTTGCAGCGGTCGCCATTCTCTCTATCGGACTTCCTTCTGTTGATAATATCAGCTCGCAAGCCGCCCGAGCTACGGAAATTTATGACCGTAACGGAGAACTGCTCTATACCATCTCAGGAGAAGAGAATAGAAAGTATGTCCCATATGATCAAATCTCTCCCAACCTCATTAACGCGACGATCGCCGTAGAAGACGATCAGTTTTGGCAGCACAAAGGTTTCGATATGACCGGTATCGCCGCAGCAGGACTATATGAAGTCTTCGGAATTGGCAAACAACGTGGTGGTTCGACTATCACGCAGCAATACGTAAAAAACGCCTTTCTGACATCAGAGAGAAGTATGACCCGTAAGCTCCGGGAGCTCATTATGGCCGTACGTCTCGAGCAAAAATATGACAAGAAAAAAATTCTCGAGTTATATCTCAATCAAATCCCGTACGGAAACAGCGCCTATGGAATTCAACGTGCTGCAGAAATTTATTTTGGGAAAAATGCCGCAGATCTCACACTCGCAGAGAGCGCTATTCTCGCCGGAATTCCACAAGCACCAAGCTACTACAACCCATACAGTACCCATAAAGAGAGCATTATAACCAAGACGTTTTCGCCTGAAGAGCTTGCATCCAGGAAGCTCTCATCAGCGGAAGATATCAATAAAAATGAGTACGTATACGGCTTGCTCGGAAAGACAAATATCATCGATGATCAGCACAAAATCTATATGCCTGGACGTGCAGATGTCGTCCTAAGACGTATGTTAGAGTTGGGATATATTACGCAGGCACAAAAAGATGCAGCATGGCAAGGAACGCAAACGATCTCCTTCCTCCCATTCAAATACTCCATCAAGGCTCCACATTTCGTCTTCTATGTAAAAGACATTCTTGAACAGAAATACGGAAAAGAAATTCTCGAACGTGGGGGCTTAAAAGTCTACACAACTCTCGATTGGAAACTGCAACAGGTAGCGGAAAACGCCATATCGAGCCGCGCCGAATCGAACGAAAAAAATTACAAAGCCACAAACGCGGCGGCCCTCTTCGCTGATCCTAAAACAGGACAAATCCTGACGATGGTCGGATCACGCGACTACTTCAACAAAGACATCGACGGCAACGTCAACGTCACCACGCGCACACGACAACCGGGATCGGCATTCAAACCATTCGTATACGCTCAAGCCTTCTTGCGCCGTTATACGCCAGCCACCGTGCTCTACGATACACCAACAAAACTAGGTCCCGACACGCCACAAAATTACGACGGAACCTTCCAGGGTCCTATGTCGATACGTCGAGCGCTCGGTCAGTCACGCAATATTCCTGCGATCAAGGCGTACTACCTCGGAGGAGAGCAGGGCGCCATTATCGACCTTGCAGAAAAAATGGGTATTACCACGCTCAGCAGAGATCATGACTATGGATACCCGCTTGCGATCGGAGCAGCAGAGGTGAAGATGACCGATATGGTTACCGCCTTCGGAACTTTCGCCAACATGGGAAAGAGACCGGAACTTACACCTATTCTCAAGGTAGAAGATCATGATGGAAACGTTATTGATGAGTGGACACCGGACAGCACCAAGCAGTGGCAAGATGCCCTCGATCCCGAAGTTTCATACCTCATCGATAGCATTCTTTCCGATACATCAATCAAGCTAAGTCAAAATCTCACGATTCCAAATCACACCGTTGCGACCAAGACGGGAACATCGACGAATAAAACAAAATCAAAAGGATCTGCCTATCCAATGGATTTGTGGGTTATGGGATATACACCAAGCATCGTAGGATCAGTCTGGGTTGGTAATAACCGTGGCGATCCACTCGGAGCAAACGCCGATGGCTCAAACGTTTCAGCTCCTATCTGGAAAGACATTATGACCGCATATCTCAAGGACAAACCCGAGGAGCCATTCCCACGCCCAGAAGGCATCAAAGAGGTAACCGTGTCGTCAGCGACGGGACTTCTTCCAAACGAAAACACTCCAAAAGAAAATCTTCGCACGGAAGTATTCGCCAGCTTCGCGATTCCTACGGAGATAGAAAAAGCCTTCTCCAAGGCAAAAATAGACAAACGAAACGACCTGCTTGCCAACGACTTCTGTCCTCCTGAGATGGTCGAAGATCGCGTCTTCCAATCACACAGCGACCCAATCGACAGAAAAGACTGGCAAGATGGCGTCGACCAATATTACGGCAGCATAAAGAAAAAAGCAGAAACACCTGCTGATCCTGCAGATCCAAATGCGCCAGCGGCAGCAATCATTAGCGAATCGACCGGCTCGGCCCCTACCGAGGCCTCGCCCCTCTGCACCCAAGAAGCCCAGGCCAAGACTCCAACCGTTGCAATCATCTCTCCTTCTGCATTCTCAACCATCGCGGGCGGCACGATCGACGTAGCGATAACCTACTCAGCCCCAGCCGGCATTCAAGACGTCACCTATATATTCGACAAACTCCCACGAGCCGTAAAAAGCTCCAAACCTTTCGAGACCGCTACAATCAAAGTTCCTAAGTTCGTAAAACCCGGCACCGTCTACGACCTCAAGGTAAAAGTCACCGACAAGAACCAATACAGCGGATACGCCACCATTCAGGTCAAAATCGCCGACGCAAACAATCCAGCAGACAACAACCCTCAAGCCTCCACCTGGCCCATCGCTCCAGCAGGAACCACACTAATACCCTCAAGTCCTGCCGACTTGAAGCTCCTGTTCCCAAAACAGTAGTAAATAATGGTCTATCTCAAAGCCAACTCAGTTTCAAACTGAGACAGTATTTGACATATAATAAATATATAATATAATTAGAAACCTATAATCTACATTATATATGAAAGGACGACTCGCGACCATCGGGCTTACAGCAATCACGGCACTCAGCAGCTGTACGCCACAGAGTAGAGGAAATAGACAACAGCTAGAGACAGAAGCTCAGGGTCAGACAGCTCAACTCCTTTTCCAGTGTCAAACGACAAACGATAAGTTAATAGGAACAATAAATGACAATAAGAAATTGAGAGAAAAAGAGGAAGCGCTTCAGGGGGAAAAAGAAGAATTACACCTAAGAACACAAGCATCAATACTGGGAATTACTGCAAAAATAGCCTCTGACGTCAATCGAGCATGCGATGGAGATTTTTTCTATTTCCAAATAATGAAGGGAGGCACTGAAAATTATGGAATAAAAAAAAGACACTGGGGATTCATTCGATCCCAGACGATGACAGACCAAGATTACGAATGTATCGGAAAAGCAATTGCCACGGGAAACGCAGATCTTCAGGCAGAGCTTCCAACCTGCGAAACTAAAATGCAAAACCGGGATGAGGAGCTTGGAATTGCCGTAGAATGCATGTACTAAAACGCGCGGAATGAGCGATTAAGTCTCTTTCAAAATCCTCTCCACCGCATCCAAAAAACTTTCCGCCTCATAAACATCCGAATCATTTTTCAACTCATCCGGTAACTCAAACCGATCGGTTTTCAAAAAAATCGGTTTCACTTCTAAATTTTTTCCAAACTCGATATCCGTATCGCGGTCTCCAATCATCCACGAACTCTCCGGCTCCATTTCACAATCCCAAATTAAATCTTTGACCAAGCCTATCTCCGGCTTACGGCACTCGCACTGGTCTTCCGGCATATGAGGACAGATACAAACATCAAAAAATCGAATCCCCTGTTCATCCATTTTTTTCATAAATGCATCCTGCACGAGATCAAAATTTTCCCACGGAAATTCTTCACTTCCAATTCCATTTTGATTCGTAACAATCACTAATTCATATCCAGCCTCACGCAAGCTGCGTAATCCTTCGAACACGCCAGGCTTGTAAGCTAACTTCGCCAAGGTATCGATTTTTCCATCATCAACCTCCTCTATAAGGGTTCCATCCCGATCTAAAAAGACTATTTTCATAGCCTTATTCTAAGCTGAATTTGACAAAATAGGCAAACTTTTTCCATCCAAAGCTAGACAAAGCTAAACAAAAATGATATAATAGAACCAATCCTTAAAAAGTATCTCTTAATTCTCCTCCTATGATTGCTTTCTGTCCAAAATGCTGGAAGAACACACACGGTGCTGAGAGCATGCGTGAAATGAAGGATGTTCAGTTCGTTACCATGAAAAATGGTCGACGAGCCGCAAAGGGTACTTGCTCCGTCTGCGGACGAGGCATGTACAAGATTGTAAAAACTTCTGAAGCTCCTGCTGCTTAAGTTTAGAACATTCACAACCAGTATAAAAAAGCCTTCATCAAAACATGAGGGTTTTTTTATGTGTGTTATAATCGCCCCGATGAAAAAAATATTCTCATTATTGCCCGCGATTCTATTTTTCATGCTCCTTATTGTGAGCCTGCTTCACCGAGGAGGCATCTCATTCCAAACGCATATTCTCTGGATGATCGTTCTGCTTCCAATAGCTTTGAGCGTTTTCATGATCAAGAAAAATAATGGCCAAATCGTAAGCCGAACGCCATCAATGCTGCTTAGCCTCATCCTGCTCCTACTTCTTACTATTGCCGCAGGTTGGGTATATTCGCAGATGCATGACTTTGGGCTCATCTCGATCACTACGCTCCTTGGAGGACTAACAACACTTCTGATTATTATAGAAATGGATATAGCCGAATCGGCCATCGAGAAAGCGCTGAATATTCTCTGTGTCGTCGCCGCACTGCTTTGCATGTTTGGCCTGGGACTCTACTTCCTCACCTCGATCGATAGGCTTTCATCAACCTTCGTGCACCTCCCCTATCTCACCACCTCCTATCCCAACGCCTTCGCGCTCTTTCTTTTAAGCGTGACGCCTCATGCACTCCTACAATTAAATAGATTTTGCAATCGGCCTTGGCTGATCATCAATGCGCTCACTCTCTCATCGCTCCTCCTCACCTTCTCTCGTGGAGCGCTAATAATGGGCATCGGAATAATCGTCTTCCTTTTTATTCTCAGAAAAATAAAATTCGATAAGAAGGCAGCCCTCGTGCTGATTGGCGTTATCGCACTTACCGCCGTATTCCAGCTCATGAGGCCGGATAGCCTAGGGCAGAACTCATTCGAGGATAAATACACATTAAGCTCAGGAGAAAAAGCCTCTTCCGTCTCAGAAAGAATGGACTTCTGGAAAGGAGCACTCAGCATCATCAAAACACACCCGCTCTTCGGCGCAGGTCCAGACACGTTCAAATATATCTTCCCGCAATACCAAACAAGTCTTCTCTCCAACTCCGACCATCCGCATAATATGTTCCTCAAGCAGGCGAGCGAGTTCGGCATCCCGTCGACACTTCTGCTGCTAGGGCTAATTATCTACGCCCTTTACGGTCTTCGTAAGACATATCGAACGAATAATATTCATCTCGCGCTCGGATTAAGTATGTTAGCCATCATGGGTCACAACCTCCTCGACTATAATCTCAACTTCACATCGAATGCATTAATCTTTTATGCCATCTTAGGGGCGAGCATCGGCCTCACGAGAACAAGCGGACATCAAACTCCGAAACGCGCGCTATGGGTCATCCTGCTGATACTGACGAGCATCATGTTTGTAGGTGGGGCATATGAAGCCTATGAACGCATGCTCATTACGCAAACGAGAGATCTTACGGCCTCCGCCGATATATCCAAAAAACAAGAAGCCGAAAATCTCTTCGCAAAAATTCATCCAATTTTTTATGAAGATGCCATTCTTCTACGCGCAGAGAATGCCATCGAGATGAAGAACACAAAACTCGCAAAAGAACTTCTCAAGAACACCATTCTTCGTAATAGTGCGTATGCGCAGGCCTACAATCTTCTCTCGGAAACGTATACTGGAAGTGCATCCAAGGTGCTAGCAAAAGCCAATAACGCAAGAGCCCTTGAGCTCGATCCATGGAACGATCTACGATATTATTTCCAAAAAATTACACTGGACCCGCAGGGAGGAACAGCGAATAAAGACGCATATCAAAAACTTCTCGAGAGCTATCTCGCGCTCCTTCAAAATAACGCGCATGAAACGGTGCGCAGTGGCAACCCACATTATGCCATCAAGATTGCAGAGGCACTCTCACTTACAGAGCTAAAAAATAAACTCACCTCAACCGCCGAATTGGAGAGAAAAAAAATTCACTGAAAAATATAACATCATCCTCTCACCTCTTTAAAACATGATACAGCAGCTATTAATTGGAACAACCAACAAAGGAAAATTCAAGGAGATCAGTGAAGTTCTGAATACACTTCCTATCGAACTGCTCACTCCGCAGGGGCTCAAAATAATAGGGCAACCGGAAGAAACCGGGGGAAACTATGAGGAGAACGCACGGATTAAATGCCAATTCTATTATGACCAGTCGGGTCACATGCCTACCCTTGCCGAAGACTCAGGGATAGAAATTGACGCTTTCCCCGGAGAACTCGGGATGAAAACCAGACGCTGGGGAGCTGGAGAACAAGCCTCAGACGAAGAGTGGCTTACGCACTTTTTAACAGAATTGAAGAAAAAACCACCAGAAATGCGCACCGCACGGTTCCACTGCACCGCCGCTATGATGTTCGACAGTAAGATATACGTATTTCATGGCATATGCCCTGGGATTCTCCACACGGAGCCGCAAACCGAAATTCCTCACGGCATTCCCCTATCTTCATGCTTTCAGCCGGAAGGATTCGACAAAGTCTACAGCGCTCTCACGCCGGAAGAAAAAAATCAGATCAGCCATCGAGGCCGGGCCATGCACCAAGTAAGAGAGTTCTTACTAGACCGATAATACGTGGCTATAAGCCTTTGGCTGCCAAAGATATTCATAATCAAACGGCTGCTCCTGACGATAAATCGTGAAAGACTCTTTTCCATTTCCCGTAATTTCGAAGGAAACTTGCACGAACTCCTTATCCTGACGCTGAACTTTTAAGGCGGCATAATCACGCCCCTTAGCCAAAGAAAGAAGAGCCTCTTTTGCGAAATTCTCTTTCTGCTCTTGGCTAAAATCCGCACTAAACTGTACACGGTTATCAGCAAGCAATCGCTCAACTCGTGCATTTTCGCTAAAGAATTTGAAGTAACCGGTCGTTCCAAGAACAATAATCAAGACGAGAACAGCGACACCTTGAAGCTTCCTCAAAAGAATTCGGCCGAGAGAGTCGTCATCGTCAAAAAACTCATCGTCGCTTTCATCGGCAACGCTCGCCTGCGGCTGAGTGAATGTTGTAGCGCGGGCAGGCTGGGCACGAGGCGGCTGTTGTGGCTCTGTTGGCAAGGTAAAGTCCGGCTCAGGCTGAAGCGGCTGTGGCCGAGCGGAAGTAGACTGATCCTGTTGAGGCTCTTGAGGTTTATAAAAATTCTGTGCCGAAGCACGAGCAAACTGTTCCATAAATAGTTCTCGTAAAGAAGTAAGAATTTCCTGATCAATAGCAATGTCTTCATTCTCTCTCGCCTTTTTCAAAAGAGAGGCAGCACTTCCGAAATAAGAAGTGATCTGTGAAAGAGAGAACCCCTTCTGGTTAGCAGTTGCCGCACCAACGACATCTTTAGCCTTTTTCAAAGAATCATAATAAAGCTTCGTACAATCCTCCTCGCGCATTCCCATAACGATCGCACGGTCAACGACGCTTATCTCCTCGAAAAAAGTAAGCCACAGGACCTCACGTTCTTTGTAAGCGAGCTGCGTATAGAAGCTCCTGAGAATCTCTTCACGCCTGATAGAGCGACTACCCGAATTGGTCTTTATGTCATATACATCATGCAAATCGCCGATTTTCTTCGCCGAGTCCCCCTGCTGCATCGGCTGTGACTGGATGGAAAAAAACTCATATGCCCACTTATACAAATCCAAAAGCGTAATCTCCTCATCCCGCTTCATCTCATCAAAAGCATTCTCATACAGAGACTTCATGATAAAGGCGATAACCGGCTTCGTCGTAGCCCTTCTCGCGCAATACAGATACAGATGTCCGAAAGACTGATTATACAGCCTCCAAAACTTCTCTACATACGGATTTTCATTGAGAAATGTCATGGAAAATATCTAGAATTAAACGTCAATTGGCGAATCGCTATCATGTCCCAAGGGCTTAGGTCGCATATGAAGCGGTCTACATGCCTGGGCTGCAGGATGGCTAGACTCCACCCATTCTCCAATACCCATAATATCTTCACTTCTATCGCCCGTCATATAACGTCCAAGTTTATCTAAATCAATAGAGACATGAGACGGATATTGCCATCGCATGGCAGGGATAATACCATATTTGTCGACACCAAAAGCCTCACCCAATCTACGCTCTCTCTCGGCGCAAATCTCTCTCGCTGCAGTTTGAAACATTTTTGAATGAATAGCGCTACGGAGTTGACGGGCTACGTCCACCAATTGGGACAAAGGAGATGTGCTGGCTTCCGCAAAGGCCTGAGCAACGGCATAGCCATTCCCCAAATCTCTAAAAGTAGACCCGGGGTGAGTCAATAACTCAGCAAGGTGAGTAGTGGATGAACTTACCCAGCGATCCACGCTTGCACAATTTCCCGTCAAAGATTCAAGTTCAAAACCATCGCCCCCTGATCTCCTATCAAAGCCCCCTGCCCGACTCCAGGCGTCAGACCACTTAGCGGCATTATCAGGACTCAAAGCAACTAAACGAGATACGCACTCGATTGCATCGCGCATGCGCGCCTCAGCAGCATTATCCGGATTAGCAAAAATACTATTCAAAAAGCTGGGATCAGCGATCTTATTAGCCAAAGCATTAGGAGCCTGTGCCTGCATATCCGTACCTACACTATCATTCTGAGGAGCGTGCAAATTACCCATAGAAAAAGTAAAAATTATAAAGGAGTCCATTTTGCCATAATTTCTGCCCGGACACAAGCCAGAGTGCAAAATGCCATTTTGGTCAAATTTCAGCTTTATTTCAGCTTAAGAACTTCCTCAATTTCATCAAAAACCACCTCAACCGCGGCCAAGGTATCGCACTTCATCACTTTTTCCACGTACATCTTGGCGCCCTCAAAGCCCTTAATATAGGAAGCAAGATGTTTGCGTAACTCCCTGATGGCCTTCACCTCATTCGATCCCTCCACGGCGAACCGGACGTGTTGGCGAACCAACGGCAACTTCTCGAGCATACTCACGGGGCGCACATACTTCTCCCCTCTGAATGCGGCCGCAATCTCCGCGATAAGCCAAGGATCACCCATGGTAGCTCTTCCAATCATGACACCATCCAAAGTCCCCAATCTCATCTGCGCATCAGCAACGGACTTAATATCTCCATTTCCAAGAATAGTTACCCCCAGCTCTTTTTTCACTAAATAAATAGGATCCCAGTTTGCCTCACCGGAAAAAGCCTGCGTCCGAGTACGTCCATGCAGTGACAGCAATTTTGCACCAGCATCCACAACCCCCGTGCAGAAGCCCAAAAACCGCTTCTCATCGTAGCACTCATATCCCAAACGGGTCTTCACCGAGACCGGGACAGAAACAGCCCTGCTCAAATTATACACAATCTCTGCGGCCAGCTGAGGACTCTTCAAGAGCGCCGATCCGCACTCATTCGAGGTAACCTTACATGTTGGACAGCCCATATTGATATCGATACCAGCGATTCCCATATCCTCCAAAATCTTTCCCGACTCCACGAAAAACTCCGGCTCCTTTCCAAAAAGCTGCATAATAAGCGGAAACTCATCAGGATGCCATCCGAGCATTCTATACGACTCCTTACTCCCATGGTGAATCGCCGCCACACTCGTAAGCTCAGAAAAACAAACAACGCCCTCCGTGCCCGGCAACAACTTTACAGCCCTACGATACGCAGAATCCGTATATCCAGCCATAGGCGCCAAAGCAACGATCGGCTTCGGAAATGCATCCCAAGAAAATTTCATAGTGCCGGGAGTATACCACGGGCTTTCGATTTGCCATAAGCCATTTATTCACGTATAAAACACTCCATGAATATTCAGAAATTCATCCCGGAAAGCATAAGAAATATGGACAGGGAAAAAGAGCTAGGAGACGACATTTTGAAGATAGAAATTTAAGGGCCAATACTTTACATTTGAAAACATGAATGTAGAATATCGCGGTAACGTAATTTTTGTCTCATGCACAACCCGCTCAAGAAACATAAACTCGGAGAAATAGCATCAACCTCGATATGCGGAAACGATATTATGAGTTCGGTATTATACGTTTCCGGAATCGCCATCGGGGCCTCGGGAATTTATGCCCCATTTATTCTTCTCGCGATTGGGGGTGTGTTATTGCTTTACAGAGGAGTTTATCGTGAGGTTGTAGAGTCACTTCCGGTCAACGGAGGAACCTATAACGCCCTGCTCAATGGCACATCAAAAAACATCGCAGCCACAGCGGGAGTTCTCACCATTCTCTCCTATGTAGCAACATGCGTAATCTCGGGAAAAACAGCCGTAGAGTATCTCGGGACTATTATTAATATTCCTATCATTCCGGTAACGATTGCTGTTCTCATCTTCTTCGCTGCACTCGTAATCTCAGGAGTAAAAGACTCGGCAAAAGTAGCTATTGGTATCTTCTTCCTTCATCTCACAACACTCGTGGCCTTTGTGGTCCTGGGGGCCTACTATCTCTACCACAACCCAAATCAATTCCACATAAATCTTGCCCACACGCAGATTCTCACTCGTGACTACACGCTTCCTATCTTACTCTTCCTCGGATTTTCCGCATCACTCCTTGGTGTATCCGGCTTCGAAAGCTCAGCTGACTTCATCGAGGAGCAAGAAAAAGGGGTCTTCAAAAAAACACTCACGAACATGTTGCTTGGAGTGGTTATCTTCAATCCTCTCGTAGCGCTTCTCTGTTTAGGAATTTCTGACATGTCAGAAATTGCAAAATTCTCCAACTTCCTCCTCGCAGGTGAGGCAAAGATAGTAGGTGGAGCTATCTTCCAATACATCGTCGTAATAGACGCATTCCTCGTACTCTGTGGAGGTGTTTTAACAGGCTTCATCGGAGTCTCAGGTCTTATTAATCGTATGTCGCAGGACGAGTCCCTCCCTATTTGGTTTGCCAAAAGAAACGCAAAGCGATCATATCCTCGAATCGTCATAACGTTCTTAATTCTCTGTGTCTCTATTCTCGTATCGACCGGAGGTAATCTCAAAGCTCTCGCAGGCGTCTACGCCATCAGCTTCCTCTCAGTAATGAGCATGTTCGCTATTGGTAACCTCATCCTCAAAATCACTCGACCAGATCTCCGACGTCTCTACTCATTCCCAATGGGACTCGTTATCCTCGCCTTCGCAGCAACCTTCACGGGACTTATCGGAAACATCATGATGGATATGAATAATTTATTATTCTTCACCTTCTACTTCTTCCCGGTAATGCTCATCGTTCGAGCTTATATCTATCGCGATTATATTGTTTCTTTCTTCTATAATCACACAGCACCCGACACTCTTCTTCATAAAATATTCCGCGTCGTTTTCCGCAATGTAGTGCGAGGAACGTATATTCTCTTTATTCATCGTGCTGACAGGCTTTTCAATACACTCAAATATATCAACGCCAACGAGGCAGGCCGTCACGTAATTATTCTCCACTGCAAAGACGAGACCGACGAGGTGAATGACATCGTCTGGCACGACCTCAAAACACTCGTACCACTCATCCCAAAAGCCGGAGTA
>JAPLYO010000022.1 GCA_026395555.1 Candidatus Peregrinibacteria bacterium
ATGTACAAGATCCTTCCAAGCAAGAAGGCGTAAGTTCGCAAAGCTACAATACGATAAAATCACTCAAACGAGCGGAGAAATTCGCTCTTTTGAGGTGAGAATTTGCAACAATGCAAAATTTATGTTATAAACAGGTCTATGCTCAATACGACAATCAACACATATCGTGAAGTGACGACCGGAACAAACCTCCGCCCAGATGAGCTCGTTCTCGCAGCGATACTCCTAGCGGGTCCAGCTAAGCGTGCAGCAAGCGTGTTCAAATTACGTCCGGATGAATTAGAATTAAAGGAGCATCTACGAATATCACAGATCATCATCGAGAGCAGACAACAGATGGGTAACTATAAACCCGACCGAACGGAACAGGTTATACAGGCATGCATTAAAAGAGAAATACCAAACCTCGCACAACGTTTTGCAAGGGCAGTAAAAAGTGCACTGATAGACTAAGCCTAGTCCCCTACCAAGCTCTCCAGCAAGGCCTGAGCCTTGTCTAAGGTCTCATTAAACTCCGCCTCCGCATCAGAGTCCATGACGATACCTCCACCAGAGTGGAAGAAAACTTCTCCAAATCGATACACCATCGTACGAATTAAAATATTCAGCGCCATATTTCCTGATACGGAAAAATATCCCGCTGATCCACAGTAGAAGTCTCTGTGAAAATCTTCTAACTTCGCAATGATCTCCATCGTGCGCTTCTTCGGACACCCCGTCACGCTTCCGCCGGGAAAAACCGCAGCCACAAGGTCTACGATCGACGTACCTTTTTTCAATTTTCCCTTTATCGTCGTGACGGTATGCATCACATGAGAAAATTTTTCAATCGTTCGATGACTCAAAACTTTCACCGACTTCGGCTCGCAAATCATTCCGATATCATTACGCATCAGGTCAACGATCATGGTTAACTCCGCCTCATCTTTTTTTGAATCGAGCAAATCTTTTTCAATAATCTCATCTTCTTCTTCGATTTTTCCACGAGCACGAGTGCCTTTAATTGGCTTCGTCTCGACCAAACCGTCGGTTGCGGAAATCAACTTTTCCGGCGAAGAACTGATTACGGTGAATTCCGGATGCTCAAAATAACAACTAAACGGAGAAGGATTAATTTCTGCCAAACGACAAAAAATATCCCAAGCTTCTTCGGTCGTCTCATAGGAAAATCGGTGAGAAAAATTCACCTGATAACTCTCACCGTCTTTCAAATACTGCTTAATATCAGCGATCTTTTTCAGATAATCCGCCTTCGAAAGATACATATTTAATTCCTTCGATCGTTTACGCTTTCCGCCAATTTTTTTCTCCTCATGTTCATACTGCAAACCTTTTGTCGCATCTCGAAAAACTTCTTCTGCAATCTGCTGTGCCTGTTCCTTCGTCTCGCCTAAGCCAAAAAAATATAGATCATTCATGACATGATCGAAGGCGATTACCTTGTCGTAGAGCGCATAAAACATGTCCGGCAATTCCAGATCATCGGTCGTAGTATGAGGAATTTTATGCAAGGTCAGACCAAAATCATAACTCATGATTCCCATCGCACCACCTACAAACGGCGGCAAATCTTTATTCGACTTCACCTTCATCTGATCCAAAATAACTTTGAAAATTTCAAGCGGTTCTCCATCACACATCTGCGCATTACGAGTAACGCCATCAACATCATATTGAATCGATGAAATTTCCTGAATGCCCCCCTTGCTCTCGAAAAGCATGAAGGGCTCATAGCCAATGTAGGTATATCTCCCGCACGACTCATCGCGCTTGGCCCCCTTTGGCTGACCGCTATACAAAAGGGCACTATACTCCCCTCGAAGTTTTTCGAATACTACAAGCGGCATCTCCTTTTCAATCTTCTTCTTGCGATACGCGAGATGAAACATCAAGAAAGGGTGAGGAGGTAAGGACTAATTAGGCCCGTTCGTCTTCGACGTAGACATGCATATACTCAGACTTGTCATAGTTGAAGAGGTCGTCTGGCTTGAAGAATCTCTTTACCTCGGCCTGTGCGCTCTCAACCGTGTCAGAAGCATGAACAACGTTACAAGCAACGCTCATGGCGAGATCTCCACGAATCGTTCCAGGATTAGCCTCACGTGACTTGGTGATACCACAGAGAATACGTACAGCATTGACGACATCAAGTCCCTCCAAGCAGATAGCTACCACAGGAGAGCTACGCATAAAGCTGCTTACGCCCGGGAAGAATGGCTTATCGGCGATGTGAGCATAATGTTCACGAAGAATAGCCTCATCGAGAGACATCATCTTGATTCCTACAACCTTGAGACCCTTCGTCTCAAATCGCGCTAAAACGTTACCAATGAGACCTCTTTGGATCGCATCCGGCTTCACAAGTACTAATGTCTGTTCTTTGATATTACCCATAAAATGTTACAAAGCTAAAAAATACTGCGGAAACTATACAACAAATAGAGTAAACGTGCACCCTTTGAGGTTGCTTCCAAGGCTAAATTATGATATAATTACACGAAATAGTAACCACAAAATATATGGGCGGCCAAAAACAAACAGCAGAAAAAGTTCAAGGAGCACCAGGTGCAGCACCTGCAGCAAGACCACCGGAAGGAACAGCCGAAGAGGCAGCTGCCGAAAAAACTGCGAAAAAAAGTGCAGCCGAACTCCAGAGAGAGATGCTGAGTGAGGGGCTAAAGGGGGTTGATCGTGAAACAGCCGATCTCATTATGCGCGTAGACGTAAACAAAGAAGCCAAGGAGCAGTCAGAAAACGTTCAACGGCTTCAGCTCGTAAGCATGACGCTCTTTGCCAAGATATTTGAGAGCGGAGTACAGGTAAAAGATCTGCAAACACTCGACAGTATATCAAAAATCGATACATCGAAATTATCTCTCAACGCCTGTGAAAAAATAGCATTGGATAAATTATTAGAAATTGGAAGTACCCCAGGAAAAAAACTAAACAAAGAAATGGCAAGCATCTGGCCACAAGTTGTCGACAATATGAGAAGTCGATACGAGTCAGGAAGCAACGCAAAAAAAGTCATAACCGGAGAACAAAAAGAAACAAAAGACAAAGATGCAAACGTCATCGTAAAGTTTGCAAAAGAGCATCCCTATGCCACAGCAGCCATCGCCATTGCGGGAGCGGTTGGAATATACAAATTATTTTTTTCCGGAAGTAAGGAAGAGAAAAAAGAAGAAAAATCCGAGGGAGGTATTCTCTCGAAACTCTTTTCGAAAACAACACTCATTATCGTCGGCCTCCTCATCGTGGGCGGACTCATCGGTCCGGAGAATATCAAAGATGCCCTCATGAAATTCTATAAAATCAGTGGTGAACGCATCTCTAAATGCATCGCACTTTGGAAAGAAGGACGATACAAAGATGCCATCTGGGTCCTCTTCGCGGGTGAAGACGAACACGCAAAAGAATACGAACAGCTCGCCGGAATTATCTCAAAAGACACCGGAAAAGAGGTGAATGATTCCGCTATTCAGGGAGTAGCTAACGCAAAATATAGTGAGTTTACCTCACCAGAAAGCAAAGCGAAAAGCTTCATGGCTCAAGCCATGGGCGTAATCCCGGGAATGGGAGGAGCTATCGCCGGACTATTCGCAGACAGCAAAGAAAAAATCGACCAAGAGAACGCCATCAGAGATTACTTAGAAAAAAATAGAGACAAAATTATCGCCCTCAATCTGGGAAGAGATGCCACCGTCTTCGACGTACTCGCAAAATTAAACAACATCAGTACGACAACCACGGACGCAGGAAAAGAAGGAGCCCCTGAAGCCAATAGAAGCGAATCCGGAGAAGTAGTGGATACCGGTAGTGAGTATGGAATAGCAGCCGCTTCGCAGGAAACCTACCAAGAAATTGTAGAAAATCTCAAAGATAAACCAACAGTCGCCGCCATGCTCAAGAAATACGACGGGCATCTTTCGGATATCATCTTCCATCCACAGGATTTTTTTAAAGAACTTACCGAAGCGTGCAAACAAGATGGCGTATCGATCATTCTGGGCGCCGGAAAAATTATTCTCTTGAATGGCGCAACATACATCGAAATTACAAGTTGGGTAGGATTGTATCATAGCGCTCTGGCTCAAATTAAAGATCCTCTCAGTTTCGAAGGTGTAAAAACTTATGCAGCAGAAGCGGTACCGTTCACGGTAATAGGCGCAGTCGGTGGATTACTCTCTATGGCTGAACAAAAAACGATAGCAGGAAAATTACTACACGTAGGGAAGAGCACCGCACGTGGATTCATCTTCCCTGTTGAAATTGCAAAATTCCATGTGGTTGCTGGTAAACGAATATACCGAACAGGGAAAGAGATCACTTTCAAGGCGCAAAGAACATTCGGAAGTGCCGAGGCCAGACCACGAATACTCGAGGCGGAGACACAGTATCTGGCCGAATTGGCGAAGAAATATGACGATCTCTACATTGCAAAAGGACAAAATGAAATTACCTTGAAAAAAGTATTCGCTAAATTAGATAGCAAGCGCATCGCAGCCCTTCGTGAAGAGTATCTCGGAAAGTTTGCCGAATCGTACAATCGACTACACCCTGATGCAAAACTACGAATTAATCCGGGAGATCCTAGTCGTATGCGCGATGTGGAAGATAAATTAGATGAGTTTCTCAAGCGAGAAAAAACTCCTCCTGCCATACCAGAAACAGCCGCGGAAGCAGCGGTGGCAGAAGAAGCTATGGTGGAGAGCGGAGCGCCTGAAACGCTGGAAGCATCCGAAGCGCCTGTCGCAGCAGAAACGCTCATCCCAGCCGAACCGGAATGGCTTGGCAAAACAGGAACTGGCCCGGAAACCATGCATAGATATAAGTTCCAAAATCAAGAAATCGAAATCAATGAGGGTGACATCGGACGTGCAGCACAAAGAGTTGCTCTGGAGGAAAAAGCAGCCGGAAGAGTATCCACTCCAAAAGAAAATTGGAACAAAGCCATTAAATTGCTCGCTGAAGATTCATTGAGAAACGCTATTTCGCAAACACCAGTGGAGTTTACACCAGCAACAGAGCCGGCATTGGAAGGAGCACCAAAAGCAGAATATCTAGGTGACGTAAGCGCGGAATCACAAGCCGCGGCGAGATACAGATTAGAGGCCAAAGAGCTCGGACTACCGGAACTATTCACCGGAGCATCCGACGAAGAAGCTATAAGTAGATACAAGTTCAAGGGACAAGAAGTCGAGTTAAAGGCATCTGACATTCACCAGGTGGCAAAAAAAGTAGCCGCAGAAGAAATTGCCAAAGGAAATGCTCCAGCTCGTGGCGCAGAAAAAGCATGGAACGACGCAAACTGGGAAAAGGCTGCTCAGAGACTGGTGGAAGAAAAAATGCTCCCAACAGCAACGATCACCGAAACTCGCATTGCCGCAAACGGCACGCAGGAGTTCAAAATTGGTGATACGTGGGAAGCGGCAGAAGTTCCTACTGATCCGGTAAAATTAGCAACATTCAAACAAAAATTCATCAGCGTACTCGGAAAAGAAGGAAAAATTGTAAAAAACGTAGACGCATTCTTCGCAAATGCAAAAACAATAAAGCTCTTCGGCGTCCTGGAAAAAATAGCAGGCCCAACCGTAGCCGCCCTAACAATTTATCACCTAGAAACAGCACCAGATAAACGAAAAGCAGTAGCAGAAACAGCAGCCGGCTTCGGAACATTCTGGGCAGGTATGAAGCTCGCCGACTGGACCGTTGGAGGAAAAATCAGCAATCCATTAGCGCGAACCGTCGTAGATCTGATGGGTGGATTTGCTACAGCATTAGGACTTACAGAGCCAATCGGATCTGTTGTCGAGTCCTACTTCAAATCAATGCCCGCAGGTTACGGTATCAGCCGAGAGATCGGACATATCATGGAGGTAGGATCAGGATATATGCTCGGAAAAAGCATCCTCGCTAGTGCCGAAAAGGGTCTTCTCAAAAAAGCCGTCATGAAAATGGGACTCGAGAAAATCGGTGTCGCCTTCGAAAAAAAGATTGGCGGAGCTCTCCTCAAGAAAATCAGCAGCATGGTGGCCAAATCAGGATTCAAGACACTCCTCAAGGGCCTCGGCTGGAAAGGCGTAGCGGCTACAGGAATTCTTGCCGATGATGCATCCGGTTTCGGTGTTATTGATGATCTTCTTCTCATTCCGCTCACCATCATGTCCATAAAAGACATCTACGATATTCGTAAACTATTCTTAAACGCCAAGGAAATTGAAGTTCAAATGGCCAGCCGTACCAAAAAACCAATCGAATCCTTCAAAATAAAAGATCGCGCGAGTCGAATGGCTCTTACCGAAAAACTCACACCGCTCGGATTGACGCTCGAGACCGCCGCGCAGCAACTCTCCGAAACAGAGTTCTTCGACCTCCTTCGCACACTTCCCATGACCGCCATCGAAATCAAGCGCGCAGGATTACCAGGCAAGGAGATCTGGACCATGAGCAAGGGTGAGGCAGTGGGCATCTCTGTTCTCGACGCCTCCGGCGAAATTCTTTGTGAAATCAACGACGAAGACGCCGGCATGATCGACAAATCAATCGACGAGGTTGAGAAGAGCAAGGCCTAAAACGCCCTCATTCAAAACAAGAAAGGAATCAAATTTACTTTGTCTCTCCAGTCGGAGCGGGAGTAGGTGCAGCAGTACCAGTTGGTTTTGCCGCAGCTCCCTCTGTAGAAGGTGGAGTCGATGCACCGGCGGCAGCGGCAGGCTCAGGAGCACCAGCAGCAGCCGTAGGTTTTGCTTCAACAGGAGTAGATGCCGGCGTTCCATTGAGAGCCGCCTCAATCGCTTTCTTATCTCCAATCGTAATATCTGCGAATACCGTTCCGGCTGGAAGTATCGTTTTCGCATCAACGGTAATATTGTCCTGCGCTTGCTCTCGATCGAGACGAACAAGACTGAACGGACTACCGCCATCTTTGCTTGCCTTCTGAAGCTCCATCTTCGTAGTAGCGCCTTTTGGGAAGACGATCGATCGGAAGGTTGTGACCGCAGGAAGCTCAATATCGGCCTTCACGACAAATTTCCCCTCTACCGTTTTCAACGTCTTTTCCGGAATATTTTTAAAATACTCATCGAGATCACTCGCCTTCTCTAAATTAACCGGAGTACGAAAATCCAAAGAGGAGTGCAATTTTGCGAGATAATTTTTCGCCGAATCCACGTACTGTCCAAAAGTCTTATTATTCATAAAAGCTCCATAAACCGACTTACCTCCACCATATCCGAGAACGCCCAGGAAAAATCCTAAGAGTCCTTTTCCAGCAAACGCCTCTTTCATCTCTGCCTCATCCTTGAAAACAACACTACTCAAGAAGAGAAATGCCTCAGGATGATCCTTCTGAAATCTTCCCATTTCCGCAGGGAGATCCATATTTGCCGCGACTTCTTTCGCCTTCTCTTCGGCAATCTTCTTGGCTGCATCCACTTTCGGCTGCTCTTTCGTTGTGATCGTTACTTTGCCGTTCTCATCAACATCCACATCGAGAGGGATATTGCCATCAACACCGTCTGCCAATAAAAAGTAATACTCCGGCAAAAACTTCGCCATAAAATCATCAAATACCGCACCGGCATATAACTTACTCAATTTCTCCTTCTTAGCCTCATCCGTTACAGCGCTCAAGCTCTCCTTCGCCTTACTGACGATACTATCCAAAAAAGTCTGCTGACCGTCTCGGGTAAAAGGAATACTAAACTTCGGAACTTTAGGGGCAACCTCGCTCGTCTCCGCTCCGGTGGGAGCAGGCAACTTGATACTATCCTTAAGAGCCTGAAGGCTGGACTTCGCCGAGTTCTTTTGAGCTTCTTTCGCGGCAGTTTGTCTTTTTTCTGCCTCAGCTTTCGCCGCATCTGTGGCCTGTTGTTCAGGAGTTACTACGGGTGCTGTCTCTTTTGGTGCTTGAGTTCCTCCCATATAATGTGAGTTAATAATCAAATCTATCATGCCATTATAGCACATTTTGATAGAAATTACAAACAGAAGCAAAGCTAAGATTGAGAATCATCATCTCCAAAATCAAATGCAGCACTTTCATCTTCACTATCGGAACGACGAGGTGGAAGAGGTGCAGGAGGTGCAGGAGGTGGAGACGGTGCGGGAGCAAAATTTGGAAGATTGCCGGGAGCAAACGGAGGTCGAATCATTCTCGTAGGAGGATTCACTACAGGCGAAGCGGCCGGAGGAAGTTGAGGAGGTATATAGGTTCCACTTGAGGTCACCTCTTCTTTAGGAGGTAGATCCGCAACCCAAAAGGCATCACTCTCAGCATGTGCCGCTGGCGAATGAGTCAAATCGACCAAGCCGGAAAGCTCATCTCTCATTTGAGCCGCAGCAAGTTTCACAGTAACAACAGAGGCATAACGATCGAACTGCTCAGCAGGAAGACCGATAGCGGCAGCCCCTTTTTTGAACTCGGTAGCAAGAGCATAAAGTGTCGAAACATTCGCACGAGAAATAACCGCAGAGAAAAGCGCATCGATAGATTCCTCTCTGAAAATATGAGGCCCGAAAGACCGATCGACGTAGCTAGAAAAACGATTGTGAATAAACTCCATAAATACCCGAGAAAGCTGATCGGACGTAGCGGTAGTTACCATGATATGAATCATGGCTTGTCCTTCTTTCCAGTGACTCAAATGTCCAACCTGCTTAAAAAGCAGATCCATTCGCCCAATTCTGCGCAACTCTTCGAGGCAACTAATACGAAAAGCAATATCTCCTCCGACAACCGTCTGAAGCGAGTCCATCTGAAGCCGAGAAAGTACGGTTGGATTACTCAAAAGCACATGCGCATTAACAATAGAAATCGTAGGAACATTAGCCATGTCATGCTGAAGCCGTGAGATAATGCTCTGGCAAGCATCCTGAAACATCCGATTTTCACCAATATCATCAGCCAAAAGATCGCGTAACGCCTGAATTTTCTGTGGCGCGGTAAGGTTTTTAGACGACAAGGACAACTCTAAATGGGAGACCATATCATCAATATTCTCCAAAGGTGACGTCAAGCCGAGATGATGCAAATCGCTCATATGCCGAGACTCATAATAATACTGCAATGTGATTATACCACAAAACAAGAAAAATGGCAAAGCTATGCTAAAGCCAGCGAATCAATATTTTTATCAAATGTATGGACGGAATTAGACCATCAACTTCTCAAATCTCGTAGGGTCATCGTAGGGACCGATGACAGCAAGGTACATTTTATCGAGCTGGAAGGTCTGTTCAGCCACTCGGCGAACATCTTCAATCGTTACAGCATCCACGCCAGCCTGGATCTCATCCGGTTCCTTTGTGAATCCATAGAGAACCTGATACTTACCCAAGAGGTGTGCGTACTCCTCGCTATCCTCCAGTCGCAAGATCATCTTTCCCTTTGTAAACTCTTTCGTCTTAATAAGTTCCTTTTCCGTAATAGACTCGGTGGCAATTTTTTTGTACTCATCGATAACCGCCTTGATAGCCATATCAATACGAGTGAGATCAACACCGGCATTCGTAGTGAAGATACCGCTATCCGTGAATCCCTCAGCCGTAGAATTGATATAGTACGCGAGACCCTTGTCCTCACGAACGTTCATGAACATACGGGAACTCATACCGGCACCAAGCGCGACACTGAGAATTTTAGAAACCCAGAAGTCTTTATCTGTCTCGGCAACCTGAGGAAAACCGACGCAGATATGTGATTGTTCTGTCTTACGCTCACGGAGAAATACCTTTTTCCCCTGGTTCAGTGGCTCCAAAGCGGCATGGTCACGAGTGGCTTCTACTTGCGGCAATTCGGCAAAGTATTCCGTAACCTTTTTCACAACCTCCTCGTGATTAATATTTCCGGCAATAGAAATCACAATATTTTTTGGAACATAGAGTGACTGCTTGAACGCGACAAACTCATCACGGGGAAGTCCCATAATTACATCACGGGTTCCGACCTGATCCCAACCCATCGGCTGATCTCCGAAAACAAGCTGCTCAAAATCCCAACCAATCTGGTAGGTCGGCGTGTCCTGATACATATTATACTCCTCCATAATTACTCCCCTCTCTTTATCAATTTCTTTTTCATCAAACGTCGCATGGATAAGCATATCCGAGAGAACATCGAGTGATGTATCCAGATGCTTCGCTGCAGACTTCACATAATATCCCACGTATTCTTTTCCCGTGAACGCATTAAAATCCCCTCCTATATTGTCGATCGTCTCAGAAACTTCCCGAGCGTTCTTGTACTTCTTGGCTCCCTTGAAGAACATATGCTCAAGAAAGTGAGAGATACCATTAATCTGTTTCGTCTCGAAACGTGAACCGGCTCGAACCAAAACGAGAACCGTAACGGCCTGTGTATTTTCTAAACGCTTCGTAACCACTCGGAGGCCACTTGGAAGGGTAGAAAGATTAATCATGGTTGAAATTTGGTTAGATCAGTAAAAGGCTAAAAGCATCGCTCAAAAGTCAAAAAAACAGCTTTATGAAGCCAACATAGGATACGTGAGGGGTAAGAGGAAGTCAAAGGGATAGAAATGAGACAAACTTCAGCTTCATTTTTTTCCTACTTCTCCTATACTATAAACCCATGGTTGAAGCACGCCGTCCCAAAACTCCGTTAAACCGTTCCAAGATAATCCTCATTATTCTATATGGAATTATCGGGATCATTATCTTAAAGCTGTTTTGGCTTCAAGTAATTCGACAAGGTTACTACCAGACCATCGCCACCAAGGAGCATTATGGGTATACCGAGCTGCCCGCACGCCGAGGAGAAATTCTTATTCGGGACTACAACTCAAGCGAGCTATATCGTCTGGCTACCAATACCACATTGGACCTCATTTTCGCCGATCCGACCCTCGTCAAAAATCCTGAAAAAATAGTAGACGTCCTAGCACCACTCTTATTTGATCTCCAAGAGGCAAGAGATGCAGATAATGCCCGCATAGAAGAAGAGCGCAAAAAACTCGAGCCCGTTCTCACGGAAATCGAGCAGCAACAAAAAGAATTAGCAGATGCAGCTGCCCTAAAGGCAAAAACAGATGCGATATCACAGGCAGCACAAACCAACAAAACCACCACACCGCCGACCACTCAACCGAAGCAGCCTGCTGCAACGCCTCCCCCAACACAACTCGCCCTTAACGACGATCAGTCCAAACTCATCCAGCCACTCTCGGATGAACAGCTGAAACAAGCCTTCAGAGCCGACATGCTCAACAAGCTCACCTCCAAAAAACGAACACAAATTATATTAGGAACAGATATTGAAGATGGAATTATTGAAGAATTAAAATTAAAAAATATCCCAGGTATCGATGCACGAGAAGGAACGGTAACGATCTTTCCACTCGACATGACTAATCGAAGTTTTGCATTATCTACCCTAAGTGACGCTCTCAAGATCCCGGTAGCACAAATAGAAAAAATCATCGAAACAAAAAACAGGTACGTTATTCTCAAAAGAAAAACTTCGCCAAAAGCCTCGGAAAAAGTTAAGGAGATCATCAAAAATGACAAGACAGGAGACTACGCCGGTATCAATATACAATCAGAATATTATCGATTTTATCCGGAAAAAACCCTTGCGGCTAATATCATTGGATACGTAAACAGCTTAGGCGTCGGCCTCTATGGTATCGAGAGCAAGTTCAATATTCAGCTCCAGGGTGTCAAAGGTATTTTCCAGGCACAAAAAGACTCTATCGGTCGACAAATTACCGTAGGAGAAAGCACTATTCAGCCAGCAGTAGACGGAGATGATATCGTTCTCACGATCGATCGATCCATTCAGATGAAGCTCGACAAAATCATGGAGCGAGGCGTAAAGGACAACAACGCCGATGATGGACTTGGCATTATTTACGATCCACAAACCGGAAAAGTCTTGGCCATGTCGCACTATCCAACGTTCGATCCGAACGCATATGGAAAAATATTTGAAAAAGAAACGGTGAACCTCAAGCCGGAAGAAATCGCCCGTCTCGTTCCCGTAGACGAGAAAACCGGTCACTACACGATGATCACCGATCTCCTCACGGGTGTGAAGATTAATATTTTCAAAGAAGTATACAAGGATGGAACCGTCGCCTACAAACGATACAAAAACAAAGTCGGAGCCGAGGCGTATCAGAACAAGGCCGTAGCATGGCCATATGAACCAGGTTCAGTTTTCAAGCCACTCGTGATGTCTGCCGCAATTGACGACAATGACGTAACTCCCGACACGCAGTACAACGATAACGGTCCAATTAAAACCGATGAGTTCACGATTCAAAATGCGTTAAAAAAATACTATGGGGTCATCACGATGACACAAGTTCTGGAAAAATCTCTCAATACCGGTATGGCCTTCATCGCGCGTAAAATCGGCAGAAATTTGCTCTATAACTACATTATGAAATATGGATTCGGAGAGAGAACGGATATTGAATTTGGCGACGAAGCATCAGGAAAAGTCGAACACTTCACGCAGTGGGCGGAATCAGAATTAATTACGCACGCATTCGGACAGGGTCTCACGGTTACACCAATACAAATGGTTATGGCGTACGGTGCACTCGCCAACAAGGGCACACTCATGCAGCCATACATCGTCGATGAGATTCGACAGCCTGATGGAAAAGTTATTCGCAACGAACCACGCGCCATACGTCAGGTCACCAGTGAGCAAACGGCAAGCGATGTCACAAAAATGCTCATTAGCGCCGTTGAACGCGGTGTGGCGACTCACGCTGCCGTTCCTAATCACTTCATCGCAGGCAAGACCGGTACGGCGCAAACGTATTACAAAGGAAAACCTCTTAGCGGATCCGGAACCACAAATGCCACGGTAATGGGATACGCCCCTATCGACAAACCAAGATTCGTCATGCTGATCAAGCTCACCCGGCCACGAAAAAGTGAGTGGGCAGACGCCACCGCAGCGCCGATGTTTTCACAAATGGCCCAGTTCCTCTTCGACTACTACAACATCCCACCGGACAAAAAAGGCGGCACCGTACCAGGATCTCAATCGGTCGGAGTAGATGCGTAATGCACCGAAGAAACTCAAAGAAAGCTGAAATTTGACTAAATAGTAATTTTATACTATAAGTTTGTCATGATATTCGAACCGTCATTCGGCAGAGAAGTAGTTCATATAGATGGAAAAAAGTATGACCTCCAGGGAACACTTGGAAAAAACTCCCATGCCCAGGTGTATCTCGCAGAGACAGAGAATGGAGAGCAGATAGTTATCAAAAGATTCAAACGCAATCACGAAGGAGGTAATATGTTTCAAAAAACATTAGAGTCGCAGCGGCACATGTTAGCAAATGCAGACGTGATTTCTGCCGCAGGTCTACCACGCACACATTTCGTGAGAGACTTTGTCCAAGTTGCTGATTTTCATGATGGAGTCGATATAAACCAAGCATCCGGATTAGTGCGCATTTCTATATCGCAAATTCGCGATCTTATCAAAGCAGCAGCTACCAATATTGAAACCTTGGCAAAAGCAAACTTGGTACATCGTGATATTAAACCTGAAAATATTATTCTTACGCAAGCCGGAGAGTTCACTCCCCAAACAGTAAAAATAATTGACACCGAACTTCTTACGACAACGGATCATACGGAGGATACATACAGCATCGGAACGCCCCTCTTCATTCCTCCCGAGAGTATGCCTATGCGCACAGCTCGATTATTTACCGGCGATCCGTCAGTAGACACCCGAGCTGATATTATCGGCAGATATCACACCACCTCTGATTTTTATTCTCTTGGTTTCGTCGCCTACGAACTTCTTCCTGATGCACTTCATCGAGTTGTATCTCCACTCGATGCTTCAGAAAATTATGATCTCCAGGATCTCTTTTATGCAAAAGTGCATGACCGATTTTTCTATCCGGATGCCATGCAGCGAATGGAGCAGCACTATATTCCAAAAGTTCAACCTCTCAACCGTCCGGGAGCTCGTGCGGTTCTCGGAACGATTCTCGCAATGACTCAGGCTGATCCGGAAAAACGTCCGCAATCAGCACAGGAAATTAGCGATATGCTTGAGGAAAAAGGAGGAATCCTCAACTACTACGCACGCTCGTTAGAAGCTTAAATTTCTCACTTTGGAATACACCTCTCCGGCCATCTTCCAGTCGAGATTTTTCATGAAGTCTTCGATGTAGGATTTTCGATCGCTTCCATAGTCCATGAAGTAGGCATGCTCATAGACATCGAGTACGACAACCGGAATCGCGCCCCACACACCGCCCTGGTTGTGCATGTCACCAATGTAATTGTGTAATCGTCCATCGTTTGTATCGTACGCAAGTACCGCCCATCCACGTGCTGACATGCCACATGCCTTGAAGTCTGCGACCCACGCCTCAAGTGATCCGAATTCTGCAACGAGTGCCTCACCCAACTCTCCGGCATCCGATGAGCTCTGTCCCTCTCCTCCGAGGACGCTAAAATAATCCTCGTGAAGATATACTCCATTTGCGGCAAATGTTTCTTCTAACTTCAAATCACGGAACTCACTGAACGTTGCATTCGCACCAACACGATCTGCAGTTTTCAGCTTCTCCTCAATCTCATTTTTCTTATTCACATATCCGACATACAACTTGTCATGATGAATCTCGAGGGCCTTCTCGGAAATATTTCCGACTCGTCGTAACGTGAATGGAAGTGCTTTGGCGGTATATGCCATAATGGAAAAAATAAAAATATAAATAAACTACCTACGGGAATGATAGCATGTTTTTTCTTGTACGCAGAAAAAAAACATAGTAGTATTGTCTCAAAGCCGTCCGAAGAGAAAAAGGCACCTCACCACACCCTCACTCTCACGTCCCACTTCTTAAAAAAGTGGGATTTTTAAAACCGCCAAAAATTTACCACGCATCGCACGAAGCTCATCCGTCACCTCAGTCTCCTTAGGTGGTTTTGGAATTTGCACTTTTGCATCACGAATAAGACTCTCAAAAAGAGGCATCATATCTGTGTGTCCCAAAAAACTCGTAATGAACATTTTCTGTGTCCTTGGATCCTTCTTGGGCTTACGAGCAACGGTGATAGCACCTCTACTGAGATCGATCTCAAATGTCTTGAACTGACCAAGGGTATCCCTGAAGTTCACAATGCAAAAACCATCGGAAGCCCCATCAGGATTTGGAATGAGCTGAGTATTATTGGTAATCGAAAGGGTTCCACTTTGTCCATAAAGCTCAAAGCGCGTAATACCACTACTGATAATCTCTTCCAGATCGGCGCTAAGGGTATTCGAAAGCTCAACCTCCCTATCAGGAGCGTTTTTAGGTGAGTTAACGAAAAAAGGACTACCCCCGCCTGATGACATACCGGAATGTCCGTTCATGATACCGCTTAAAGTCTGTGCCATAGGAGAGTCAAATAAGATATATTTTTGGAGCGAGACTATAGAGAAAAAAGAGAAAAGTGTCAAATCATCTCCAAAGCCAAAATTACGCAACACGCTGCGCTAATGTGACCACGACGGAGACCTCATCGATGGGATCCGGGATACCACGAAGATGAACATTCATATAATAAGCACTCCCGCCCTGAGAAGGATCTGGAGCTCTTCGTAATGCCAAAAACCAATCGCTGACGAGAAGTCGTAAACCATGCTGTTGCTCAATTAATCGACCAAGATTCCTTCTAAATAACTCACCCACGGAAAGTAACCCCTCTGGTGTCTGATAGACCAAAGGCTCTTCGATATTGGCATTCGATCGGAGTGCATAGGCGCGAAAAGGAGATGCGACACCCATATGTTGAAGTTCGCGTATTGGCGTTCCCAGACCGGGGCGTACATCCTGAATATGCAAAAGAAATCCTCCTATCTGCAACTTCTTCCGAATTTCACCTAATGCTTGAGGAACAAATTGCGTAGCATCAAGTGAAGAAAGTCCGGTGACGATATTCGTCTGCGCGGGCAACTCTCTTGTTTGATCTAAATGGAGATATGATCCGGCAAACACTTTTGCGTTGGGATGACGACGTTTATTTTCAGCAACAGCCTGAGGATTTACATCAATCTCAGACCAAGTAGATCTATCGATGAGGGGCTTAAGAAATTGATGCACCATCGCACCTGTTGCACCACTACCAATATCAATACCTCCGGATCTCGGCAAGTCATATCGGTCAAAAACGGAGCATGCAATGCCCTGGAGAGCTTGCTCTACCTTCAGGCGATTATTTTCAAAAGTAAGCGAGGCCACGGAAATTCTCTGTCTTGCAATATCCATCTCCTCTTCCCGAGCATCTCGTGGATATCGCTCAACAGCAACCGATGCTCGCGTAAGCTGCCCTATATCAATACATATTTGAGGAACATCATGAAGCGCCTTCGCTCCACTCGCGATCTCGTAACCATTATATTGTCCAAAATAATTCATAGAGGACATATTACACACTACTTGACAAAATATCAAGATATAACAAAACAGGTAGTGCAAAGCTAAAATAAGAGGAAAATTTATAGCTCCGACACCTTCACAAAGCTGAATCCCTTCTTCCGAAGTCCATCAATGATCGCCTGGAGGGCGTGGACGGTCTGAGGAGCGGTACGGCCGCCGTGCATATGGAAGACGATAATCGAGCCATTCTGAGCATTCTTGATCGTCTGAGTGATGATCGGTTCGGCGCTATCGCGGATGTAAGCATCGCCGGAGATATCATCCCAGCCGACGACTTGGAGCCCGAGTTGGCTAACGAGGGCGACATCATCTGGCGCACCACAACCGCCCGGAAATCGAAAATATTTCGGTGCATAACCAATAAGATCCTCCAAAATTCTCTGCGTAATATCTATTTCGTCTTTCTTATTTTTTACCTCACCCAAGCCATAGCATGGCATATGGAAACCTCCATGATCATAGCTATGATTTCCAATTTCAAAAAGCGGGTTGGCGCCAAGCTCCTTCGTAACATCCGGATATAACTCCGCCCACATGCCGGTCAAAAATAATGTCGCTGGAACCTTATTTTTCTCTAAAATATCAATCACTCCCTTCTCATACCAACTTTTCACTACTCCGGTTTTGAGATCATTTTTCATCTTCGGCGTCATATCCGCATCGAAGGTCAGTGCCACAACTTTTGCCGTACGCGAGCCATGTTCTAGGATACCTGAAGGAGATTTTTCCGTCTGAGTTTGTGTAACCTGTTTTGGTTCAGGCTTTGCAATTTCTTGAACAGAATTCGTATCCGCCTGACGCGAACATCCACTCACAAAAAGTGAAACAGCAACAAAAGAAATAAAAAATATTCGTCTCATGGATACAAAAAACTACATCATAAATAACTCTGAATGAAGTTGAGAGTCAGGAACTCCAGCACCTTTGAGCTGTCCCTCGAGAGAGAGAATCATTGGGGCAGGACCGCAAATATACGCATCACGCTGAGCAAAATCAGGAACAGATTTTTGTATCCTCTCCAAATCAATTCGTCCATATTCGTATCCGGGAAGTTGATCCTTCTGCTCAACATCATTGAGAATATAACTACGTTTGCAAGAGAACGCCTCAAGCTCTTGATGGAAAATCAGATCATTTTGAGTACGAGCCGCATACATGAGAACAACATCCTTGCCTTCCCTGGAAAGCGCTTCTGCAAGGGCACGTATAGGAGTAATACCGATACCTCCGGCAACGAGTAAATACTTATCCGTCTCAGATTTTTGCTCCGTAAAGACACCAAGTGGTCCATCGATAATCACACTGGTTCCCGGCTCACACAGACAGACTTTGCACGTAAAGTCTCCGCAATCCTTGATAGAAAAACGAAGATACTCTCCGTTCGGAGCAGCGGAAAAAGAAAATGGATGAGCAAAAAAATGCTTACGGGAAAGGATAAGAAGATTCACGAACTGTCCCGGTTTAAAAGAAAATCGATCAAGATTCTTCCCGGTAATATAGAGAGAGGTCACGCCCCCGCCCTCCTGAACAACCTTCTGGATAACAAAACGATGTTTATAGAAAGCCAATGCAGGCCTACCGAAACGGTACACAAAAAGCAGCGCAAGTACACTAACGTTCAGAACATTCCAATACATTGCCCACCCTAAATTATCGGCAAAATCTCCAAACTCAGTCTGATGCCCAAGGGTCAAAAAAATCGCGACATACATACCAAGATGTGCCACATACCAGGTCTCATAACGAACCTTACGACGAATAATCGCAATAGAAAACACGGTGAGTCCGAGGAAAAGGATAAGACCGACAAACGCCGCAAAAACATTCTCCCAATTCATCAAAAAGTTGATGAACTGAGCCGTGAACGAACGGCCTGACTGTGCGTCATATCCCATCACTAATAAAATTGGATGCACAAAGAAAAAACCGAGAAGGAAGTATCCAACCAGTCGGTGAATTTTATTCATCTGAAGGTGACCAAACTCCTGTTCAATAAACGTAATTCTTCCAACGAGTATCAACTCAAGAACGATAAAAAGCTGAGCCAATAACCCGCCCAATCGTCCATAGGCGATCAAGCTATCACCGGTGGCACCGGAGGTCAGGAGATCAAAAGACCCCTGTCTCCACAACATAAACGTTAGTACAAAATTCAAACCAAGTACTCCGAAAATAATAGTGCGTCGTATATTCATAGAAATATCATACCGATCTAAAGGATTTTATGCAAAGGGATGGGGCTACTCACGCGGAGAGTTCATGGCTCCTGTACGGTCAATTTTGTTCCAACCATGTTTCCTGCCACGCAGGATAGCCACCAGCGAACGATAGGTAATAACGTACATAAACTGTCGATAGAAGAATCGCTGAATGAGAATAAACCACATGAGTTTTTTCGGACGATTTTCAATGACAAACGCGAGAAGTGAGCCGGAAACATCCATCAGGAGAAAGAGGATATAGCCCATAAAAATGGCCTGCACATCACCTCGGAAAATAGAGAGTATAAACACCACATCTCCAATCGGGGAAAGTATCGGGAAGATAACCTGGAAAAGAAACATGTTCGGAAGGGCAACCCAGCCAAGTGCGCCCTGGAAGAAAGAACCACGATGTTTGTAGAGGCACTGGAAGGTACCAAAACTCCATCGGAAGCGTTGTTTGGCAAGATCGCTGACGGTGGCGGGCGCTTCAGTCCTCGAACGCGCCTCCGGCGCGTACACAATCTTCCCGCCCGCCTGAAGCAATCTCAATGTGAGATCGGCATCTTCAGTCAACGTATCATCATAATACCCGCCAAGAGCGATAATCTTTTCCCTACGCCACGCCCCTGTTGCACCGGGAACCACGCTAATGCAGTTCAACTCATCGAACGCCCTTCGATCAAAATTCTGGGTCGTAATATACTCAAGCGCCTGGAATGATGTGAGGATATTATGGGTGTTTCCTACCTCAACATTTCCGCAAACGGCATCAACGGTAGTATCAGAGAATGGCTGCAACAAGGCCGTAATCGTATGTGGCAAAATAATAGTATCGCCATCGATCGTTACAACATATTCCGCCTTGCTCTCTCGCATTCCCAGATTTAGTGCGGAAGCCTTTCCTCCATTTTTCTTGGAAACCAAACGGATTCGATCATCTTTTTTCATCCACGTACGGACAATATCGGCCGTTCCATCGGTGCTACCATCGTCCACGACGACAATCTCGAACTTCTTGTGATCGCTTTTGAGCAAGGTCTTCAGCGTCGTCTCAACCGTCTGCTCTTCATTGAATACCGGGACGATGACACTTACAAAAATATCATCGGTATGAGAACCACGATATCGATGTTGTGCCTTCCAAGAGCGCAAAACCAAAACTCCAAGAAAAAGAATTCTCACGATAGAAATTCCCGTCGTCAGAAAAAAGAGCCAAACAATCGTCAACCAAACCCAGCGCTGAAGCCATGAGATAAAAGACGTAATCAGCACGAGAGCCGTCTCGCCGCCGCCCAGCGGCGGCATCAGCTCACTCGTAGGCACACCGGAAACCTTATCCAAACTATCAAAAACATATCCCTTCGCCTGTAAGGCCGGAATAACCTTATCCAGTGCAGCAAGTGTCTGACTGCGATCACCGCCGGCATCATGAAGCACGATAACATGATTTGCGGGATTCAGGGCCTTATCCATAATGCGCTGCGCAATAGCATCAACTCCCGGCTTCGCCCAATCATCCGGGTCGATATTTGCACCAGCAATAACGTAGTTATACTTAGAAATTCGAGCAATACTCTGAACCTGCTCGGGGGTGCTCGGAGCGGCATCCGTATCAAAAGGAGGCCGGAACATAATGGTCTTCTTCCCATACTCAGACTCGATAACTCGCTCAGTTCTATTCACCTCAAACTTCAAACGTTGATCAGATATCTCGGCGATATTCGGATGAAGATAGGTGTGATTTCCTACCAAGAAACCATCTTTCGCCATTCTCGCTAACAAATCAGGAAATCGCTGCGCCTGATCACCAACCACGAAAAAAGTTCCAGGAACATGATATTTCTCCAAGACGCTCATGATTTTAGGGGTCCATACCTCATCCGGCCCATCATCAAACGTCAGTATGAGATGCTTCGCCGGAATATCCGCACCATAACGTTCAAAAACATATCCCGAAGGAAGTTGCGTATACTGAGCATAATCGATACTACCATCACTATCGAACGTAAGACTCAGAGTGCCAGGCATCGCCTCATCCTCCAGACGAAAAAGCTCCCCCTCATTTTTATACTCAATCGTAGTAAGTCCCGGAACCGTAGCAAAAGCATCTCCACGTATATGTTGATCATTTACGAAATACCACAAACTCGGATCCTCTGTGCCCAACTTCCAAAAACCCATGCCAAGAAGACCATTGTTATACGCCACTCTCTCCTGATTCCACGCCGTGATACCATTCAAAAACCACACATGATGTTCGAGATTTTTCTCATCAGTATACGCAAAAAACATATTACGGCTCACCTCCTCCATCTCCGGCTGAGCGTATACATCATCAGCTAAAGACACTACCTCGCTGAATTTCAAATCCTGTGCAGGATTTTTCGAACCGATCGTCCAGTCATATCCATAGGTACCCACAGCCACAATCAATTTATCCGCAGGGACCTGAGTCTGAAGTTCCTCCAGCGTATCGGTAAACCATGTCTGACTCGCAATAGGACCCGGATCACCACCAGCAAAATGTTCATCATAAGACATGAGAACTACCGCATCAGCAATTTTGCCGATGTACTCGGCATCAAACGCCTCATTGCGCGGAGGCACATCTACGCTGAGTAATTTATTTTTTGCATGCAACTTACCAGCAATATCACTCAAAAAATCAAGATAGAGATCCTTGTCCTGAGGCTTCAGCGCCTCGAAATCCACATTAATTCCAGCAACATTCGATTTCACCGCCATATCCACCATCAGCTGCGACAAACAGTCCCTCTCGGAAGGGGTACGCAAAATGTTATGGAACTCATCGGAATACCAAACACCATTATCACCATTCGTAATTCGCGGCATAATAAGCGCATGACTCGCGGTCAACGCTTTTGTAACATCCGGATCTTCTCGTTCACTAATATTACACATAGACTGCGTGACGAAATACCAATCAGGAAAAACAACATCAATATGGTCCGCATGCTGCTTAAATGAATCAACGCTCGCAACTTCTTTCTGCTGTAAAAATGCCGTTGAGATAAACTTCCCCGGGAAAAGGTTTTTAAAAGTTACGGCCGTACCCTGCGGTAAGACCACGCGCCGTACCCTCTCGGCAGCCTTCTTCAGCCCGGCAGCTCCGCTGCCGGGCGTCGTCGTATCCGCAGAAGTAGCCTCTATTCGCTCAATCTTCTTCTGCACTTGTAACGCCTTGGCGTGATTTTGTTGACGTTCTTTTACACTCGGAAGAGGAGGATCAATAGCAATACTGGCTACCCATAAGCCAAAAAGCCCAATACAAACTACGACGAAAAATATAAATGCCAAACGAACCATGCGCCATCGTTTCTGGGAAGGATCTTCGAAAATCATGGAGAAAAATGAGACAAAAATATAAAGCTAGGGCAGTATAACCCACTCTCTAGAGAATACACATATAAAGCAAACTCGTTACATGAATTTCATCATGCCAGCCACCATCGCCTTGAGACTCTTCAAATGTCCCTCGACACCGGCCAAAGCACCGCTCGCATCAAACGCCGCCCATATAGAAGGAATAAGTACCGCATCGCGCACGGCAATCATATGAAGCTCACGTACTACCTGCGTAAGCTGCTCAGCTGAACGCGCTCCGGCAGCAGCTCCCCCATAGCTTACAAATCCAACCGGCTTGTTCTGCCACTCAACATAGAGATAATCCAGAGCATTCTTCAAAACGGCAGGATACCCATGATTATATTCCGGCGTCACAATAATATATCCAGCGCCTTCTTTGATCTTCTCCGACCATCTCTTCGCCTCCTCATGCGTATACTCCCCCGGCTTCGATCCCGGTGATACCGGCTCATCAAAAAACGGTAACGGATAATCCCTCAAATCCAACAACTCATACTCAGCTCCGGGAATATTTGCCAACTCTTTCATGACCCATGCGGCAACCTTGTCGCCACTTCTTCCTTGTCTTGTACTCCCCAAAATCACCTGAATTTTTGCCATAAAAAGTTTTGTTATAGTAAAGAATAATTAGGACAACAGATATCCTCCATCCACCACCACCTGCTCACCGGTCATATACGACGCCATATCAGATGCCAAAAAGAGCACGGCCTTCGCAATATCGTCTGGATCACCCATGCGACCCATAGGAATTTTTGCGAGAAATGATTTCATCACCTGTTCCATATCCACTCCGGCTGCCGGCTTCCCTCCTTCGGACATCGCCGCTACTCCCGGCGTAGCAATTCCACCCGGCGCCACAGCGTTAATCCAAATCTTGTGAGGAGCGAGTTCCAAGGCGATATTTTTCGTAAAACCCCATGCTCCATGTTTTGAGGCATCATAATGAGCCAAGCCAATCGACGATGGATGCAAGGCATCAATCGAAGTAACGTTCACCATCCTTCCACCTCTTCCCTGCTCGATCATCTTCGCCGCAACTTTTTGCGTACACAAAAATACCCCATTCAAATTCACACGAATCACCTTCGCAAAATCCTCCAACGACATTTGCATCATCGGCACACTTGGAAAAATTCCGGCATTATTTACTAAAATATCTACGCCACCATACATCGCAACGGTTGCATCCACCATCGCAACAACTTGATCTTCCTCCGAAACATCCGTCTTCACGAAACTTGCCTTCCATCCTTTTGCTATCAATTCTGCAACCGCTTTCTTCGCATCTTCTTCACGCAAATCAGCAATCATCACATTCGCTCCCGCCTCGGCCAAACGAGTAGCAATACCAAAACCAATACCCATAGCGCCACCGGTAACTATCGCCGTTTTACCGGAAAAATCCAGTAATTGTTGAAGAGGTAATATATTCATGCAGACATGATACGCTGATCCATGGATAAAAAAACTTTTATTTCATAGAGCACAAGGGTACCATGATAGACAGTTTATTTTTTATCCCTTTCGCTATGGAAACCTCACTGTTCCTCGCAAAGGCGCTCGGTCTTTATATGGCCATCGCCTGTTTTGGTCTGCTCGTAAATAGTAAGGCTCGTAAAGCCATCATTCACGCTTTCGAAGACGAAGGACAAATAGTGTTAAGCGGCATTACGGCATTGGTATTAGGTATTCTCATCGTTATATCTCACAACGTTTGGGTTTATGACTGGAGAGTAATCATCACGCTTAGTGGTTGGGCAGCTCTCCTAAAAGGAGTCGCTCGAATTTACTTCGCCGAATACACCAAGAAATGGCTCAAATCAGGAATAACATCATTCTGGTATACATTCGGACTTGTTTTCGCAACAGCACTCGGAGCCTATCTGACATGCAAGGGATTTGGATATTAACGATCCTCCTCGAGCGACTCATCCATGTGCCTATACGATCTCTGAATACGAATTTTCATCTTCTTCAGGGCGGCGCTTTCGATTTGTCGAATACGTTCGCGAGTCACATTGAATACCTTGCCGACCTCCTCGAGTGTCATATCGCCCTCTCCTGTCAGGCCAAAGCGCAAAGAGATAACCGCCTCCTCTCTCGGATGAAGTTGACTCAAAATAGCGCGAATACGTCGTCGAAGGTCTTCTTTGATGACATTACCCTCCGGGGAGAGCTGACCATCTTTCGAGAAAAAATCCAACAGCACCGTCTCTCCATCACCTACAGGGGCATCGAGAGAAAGAGTCTTCAGAAGACGACCGCGAAAGAAAAGATTTTCAACAGCCGCAGCTTTCATCTCCATCGCATCAGCAATTTCCTGAAACGTAGGTGCACGACCATTGAACTTTTGAGTAAGCTCATCAATCACCTTTATCATTTTTCGATGCCTATCACTCGAATGAACAGGAATACGAATCGTCGTTCCCTCATCGACCGTAGCACGAAATATAGACTGTCGAATCCACCAGCACGCATAGGTAGAGAATTTAAATCCCCTATCCGGATCAAACTTTGTAACAGCCCGAAGCAGTCCTTCATTCCCCTGCTGAATCAAATCCAAGAGGTCAGCACCGGGATGGGCGTAATGTTTGGCCACGCTCACAACCAAGCGAAGATTGGCACGTATGAACTGATCACGAGCCTGAGATTTAATTCTATCTTGTCGCGCGAAATGTGCCTTTCGTAGTTTCTTTCTCGGTTTTCTCGTCTTTGCCCATGGAATCGGGCTTCCATCTCCGTCTCGCATGCGAATAGCCAGTGCCTTTTCCGTCTCCCTCGTGAGAAGTGGCGTCTTCCCTATCTGACTCAAGTAATGTTGAAATATATCAAAACGAGGACTCATATTGAGCGAGACATTTTGAAGATCCTTGGCGTCCTTTTCCAAATTCGCCTCGAGCACGGCCAGCTCCTCGGGCGTGGGCTCATCGCCCTCGGACTCAAAGTCCTCAGCCGGAAGCGCCTCATCCCCTTCGGAAAAATGCTTCGAGGCAAGTGCCTCTAAATCGACCCGATTTTCATCGTGACCATCGAGCATACAATGTGAGTTACCTTACATATTCTTACCCTCGGCCCAATCTTGAATAAATACAGGCAAGATCTGGCTCAGATTAGTGTCAGCCGGAAGTCTGGATGCAAGTTCTGCGGAAACCGTTCGAGCAAATCTCCTCTTGTCGGCATCAACAAATCGCATACCAAGAAGGTTTTGAATTTGAAAACAAAGACGCGCACGTGCAGCCTTACGAGCATCCTTGTGTTCAACACCGGTAGGCATAGCAGCTACCTGCTGATTAATCTTGAGAAATTCTCCTACCAACCGCTTCTGAACATCATTGCCCCTGAACTCAACGCCCGATGGCAACACCACGGAAACGGAATTTGATGGCTGTGCCTGAACCGAAGCAGTCGCTGCTGCCAGCTGGCCCAAAATATCATCACGATGTGCACGAACCGATGCCTGAAAATCTGCCGGAGCAATTTTCGTAGCAGTAGAAACTGGACGCATGACAGGAGTGCTAGATACCACTCGTCTCGTAGCAGTAGGAGCAGCAGGAGTCTCGGTCAAAGCTTTCGCTACATTACCAGCCGTTGGGCCAGAAATAGCAGCCACAGCCGCTTGTGTCTCAACACGTGGCGCTGCCGCAGGAGTAGGGCGCAAAGAAGGTCGTCCTCCGACACCCCCGAGCCTATTGCTTCCTCGATAAATCTCACCAACAGGAACTGATCTTTCACTACGAGCACTCAATCCGCGGCTACCTGGTTGACACATATTTAGTATTGTTTAGTAAACAAGGCTTGATGATAAACGACCGATACCCACCCTTGCAAGTTAAAATTTCATTAACTTCTCAAATTCTTCGGGCATCTCCGTGATGATACGAGGTTGCTCTGCATGCATACGCTGAGCCATATCCGTAACCAGCTGTCCCATCTCACGAATCACACCATAGTCTACGCGGTGAGAACTCTTCATCCACTCAGCACTAAAACGATCAACCATCGCACCATGGAAGGCCAGTGAATCATGTTCGTCAGCATGATTCTCAACCCATGCCGAAGCGTGCAAAGCTCCTTCGAGTCCGTACCGTCGCAAAACTTCATGATGTCTTCTATTGAACTCAGTAAATAGATGTTCAAACGGTCCGCCAAACTGAAAGTGCGTAGCGAGTGTACCGGCCACATGCTGAATATCGATATCCTCAGGCGCACGACGTCCGAGAAGATCCGTCCTACCCTTTGCCGCAGAGACATCAAAAGGAAAACCCTCCTCACGCACTCCGGCATCAAAAATCGCGATACGACCACCAGTCGCACTATCATGATTCTCCGTAGAGAAGGCATTATCTCCATATCGTCTTCCCACAGGCGTTCCCAGAAGAACAGTCGTCGCCTCCACGGCCACCTCATGCTCCTCCAGACGTCCGGCCATCGTCGTCTGGAAATCGCGCGTAGCCGGATTGATACCACCAAAAAATCCTAACAACGCATCAAGCATTTTCAACTCGGTTGGAGTTGGCATTACCGGCAAGAGAATCCCCTCGCCCAACCCCTTCATACCAAAAGGACTCGATCCAATACCAAACATCGCAGAAAGCATCGCAAATATCTCCGGGTTCATCGTATCCGGCGTGTGAATTTTGAGACCCTGCGGCATAAATCCAACAGCACTTCGACGACTCTGCAAAATCTGCGCCTCCACAAGTGGCATCAACTTCGCAATATTCCGAGCCAACGCATCAAATGATCTTTTCCCTTTTGCCTGAACAACACGTTCCGAAAGAGCAGCACCATTCACTCCCATCAATGCAGGCAACATCTCAAGCCCCAAGCCCTTGGCATGCCTACCCGCCGGCCCCTGAAGCGCCATCATCATACTCGTTCCCACAATCGCCAGTTTTGTACCAGGATTTGTACCATTGAAAAACTCCGATCCCTCCAACCCCTTCATCGCATCGGTCCGTATATTAAACTGAAGAAGCTCGCTAACCTTCGCCGCATTCAAGGCAGTCGTAATATCCTCCTCAATCTCCTTGAAATTATACACTCGCGCAAATCGAGGATCGGTACTTAAGCGTTTAAGCTCTTTCAGTCGTGTCTCGAAATCATGCTGACGAACCAGTTTTCCGACGATGGCTCGCTGCTGTAGTTCATATCTACTAGGAGGATTACTGTGATATATCTGTCGCTGCCATATTCCACCCTCATCTAAAACTTTTCTCGAAAGATCGCGCGTCTCCTTCATAAACACGGCAATTTTCTGACCCGCCTTCACATCATCCAAGAGCTCTTCCGGAACAGGAAGCTTCATAAGATCCACTCCGGCAAGCGCATGACTCGCACGACTCGAAATCACCATAACCATAGCGACATAAGGATCCATACTCTTATCATCAAATAAAAGTTTTCCGTAGTCATGGATCAAACTGCCTGACCCATCACGCAGATCCAGAGAAAGAAAAATCACATATCGAGCCATCTCCTCGAAAGACGGGAACTTTCTCCCATTAGTATCTTCTTCACATATGCGCTCAATATAACTTCGAATTTTCTCGAAAGCCTCAAGTACATGATTAAGGTCGCTAGCAATACTCCACACCTCACGATGACGTGATTTTTCCTGTGTATCGGGATACGCCAGCCACGCCTCCTTGAAGAGCGCAATCGCCTTTTCAAAATCCTGCGGACTACCATCCTTCGTTTTGAAACGCAGCAACCACTCAAAAATTTTGCCCCTTCCACCTACACTTCCATCAACATTTTGAGGAAAGTCAGCCGCAATTTTCGAAGCAGCACGAACACGTCGCATACTATCTTTTGATTTGAGTATCTCTTCTGGACTATTGGGATCGATAGGATTTTCACCCTTGTCATCATGATATTTCCACTCATCATTGCGGAACATTTTATCTCGGAAAAAAACCTCCGCTGCATTTCCAAGCCGTTTCACGAGAGCAACTCCCGTCGTAAATACCGGCGCATCGATTGAGGATGGTATCAGTGAGAATCCGGATGTCGCTGCCCATAAACATTGCCTGATGCACTGCCTAGCCGGCACCAACTGCTTGAGATACTGAATCATTCCCTCAGCTCCGCCCGGAAATTTTCCCTCTAGCTCAAGCCATGAACCGATAAGTCGAGAAGCATTATTACCAAGCCATGGATGCTCTTCTCCTATATGAATAATTGAACGAATCTTTTCCGGCGTATACCCTGCTTCCTGAAAGGCATGTATCTTATCCACCAAATTATCCGTAAGAGAACGGTGATACCTTTTGACAACATCCTCATCATCCTGCGTCTCAGAAGTACGTATGAAAGAAACCGGTGACGAACCTATCGATCGACGATCATTAGCTATTAGACGAGTCCAGGCAAGAAGATCCTCGCGTAGAGGATGCGCGATGAATGCCTCTATCTCGTTGATCATCGCCACAGGATTAAAAAACGGCATCACATAATTATAACTATCTCCGGGATTATCATGAAAGCCTATAGCATCAACAAGATCCATAAGTACCGGAATAAGATGTTCCTTCCCGGCATCACGAAAAGCCAACAATGTGGGCGCAAATTCCTGAATAAACGACTCTCCCCAATAATGGTTCGAACGACAAACATTCATATAAATCCGCATGAGTTGATCATGATATGCGGGCGGGCAGGCCTCTCGAACATTCTTAAACTTGTCCTCAATCCGATAACCACTAATACAATAACTACTGCCACCTTCGTAATGTTCATCCGCCAACCAACCCTGAAGTTGTGCTACGGCAAGCGCATACGACGATCCATACTTCTTGTAATAATGAGCAAACTGACCAGCGCAATTCCCTATGCCATAACCCTCAGCAGCATCCGATGTATCGAAAAAGCTCTCCATTACATGGGAATTACACCATCCACTATGATGCCCTGTGAAATTCCATGTCAAAATCCTCTCGAGCGCATCGAACGCAACATGGGTTGCACGCTGTATCTCCTCAGGAGTTTGTGTCACCATACAGATCGCCGGCAACATCTTGTCCAAGAAAAATCGCTGATTTGGAACGGCCGGACCGCCATATCTACTACCTTTCCCTGTAGCCGTTTCCGCCACAAATTTCGTAGACTTTTCCGCAAATTCTTCTTTCGTGAGAGAAATCCTATTTTTTGCCGAAAATGTATTGAGGGCTAACTTCTCCCGCAATACCTGAAACTCTCGATCCAATCCGGTGATAATTTCTCGTCCCGCCTCCATCTGTACCGCTACCGCATCGTAACGAACCATATCACCCTGCTCCTGAGCCTCAAATAACCCCTGAAGCATACTATCAAAAATCGGATCATGCTTCATGCCATCCAATACCGGAATCCCATGCCGATCTACCTGAAACGGTTGAGCTTTTCTCGCGGGTCCATCCGATTTGTCGCCAGGTTTATCCATGGCGATGAATTATAGCTATTTTGAGGAACCTGTCAAATATGAAGCTGAAATTTTACTCACTTATCACACCGATTCATATCAACGCCCATCACGGGCTCCAATGTATCAACATCGATCCCCAAACTTCTCGTGTCATTATTCATCCCAAAATCCTTTGGTACAAAAGTATTGGAATTTATTCGAACATTTTGTATCTCCTTCATCCCCAGAGGTAACTTGAAATAAAAAGACGCGTCAACTCTGCAAACATATTCCAATGGAGTTTCGTTTGCAGATAGACGTAGATCCAACTTAGCAGGATCTCTGAAATATGGACTCCCCCCATAGGTATTCAACTTGAGGTATCTCTGATCATGCAGTTTCAGAGAGAACCATCCCAAATAACCGTGGCCATCGGTCCACGTCAGCTCACCAAAAAAATATCCTATATAAGAAATCTTCCGAGGATTTATAACTCCATCGGTAATCTCTTGTAAAGGATCAGTCCTCTCAATCGCAGGCAGATCAACCTTTTTTCCTTTCTTCAAATAATCCACGAGGAAGTTATTGATCATATCAGTCCTAAACGTTCGCCCCTCATGTCCTAAATGATTAGCGGTATCAAAAAAATAACGAATAGAAAGAACAAAATCCGATGGCTCCCCCAAGACGGGAACTTTCAACAAAGTTTTAATTTGCTGATGGATCGTATCAATAAGCCTACTAGATCTAGCGAACTCAGTATAGGGAAATGGTTGATACGTCAAAACAACATCTACACCCTTCGCGGACATTTCTTTATAAAAGGCATTCATTCGATCGATGGACCGAGCAACCTCACCTGAATCAGGAAAACCATATTCTTTTGCAACATCTTCATGCTCACGTAAGGGAATTGGCGGAGGAAAACTTTCGAAATTAAGAGCTCCACTATGGTCAAAATGCGCCGTATAACCTCTATATCCGCTCTTGTCCGCAATACCATTCATTATCAGCATCTTCACTCTCTCCTGCAGGGCGGTAAGGGCACTCTTTGCGAAAAGAACGGGATCCTTCATCGCGACTAACTTGGCATATACATAAGGATCCTCATAAAAAAGCCACTTACCAGCCTTCCTATCGGGTAGCTTTTTCTCACTAAAAAGACCGTACTCGGGCATCAATACAACAACATCCCCCTTCTGTAGGTATTGAGGTAGTGTTTCGAAATAAAAATCCAAACCGGTGCCCACGTAGTAGCCAAGACTGACGACGTGGTACGGAAGATTCTCAGAAAGAATACCCGGATCGATTCCATACATCACACTACTTCCTCCCACAAATACCATGAGAGGATGTTTTGAGGTTTTCAATATACTAAATTTATCAAGTCCCACAGCCATAATATCCTCATACTTAGCAGGAATCGACAAAATCAGAACGAGTGAAAAAATCACCGAGAGAAAAAATAACACGAATATAAGAGGATTTCTCAACTTCATCCTTTAAAATTGAAAATAAATAAATTCCACCTGCGTATCAAAAACTCCAAAAGCCAGCAACGAAATAACCAATAAAAAGCTCAAGAAAGCCAAAAAATAAGAATTACGCAAAAATGCATGCGTGATAGTTCTCGTAATAAATTCATACACAATTAGAACCAAAACTGCCACACCACTAACCCCGAGAGAATACTGATCGTTGAACACTGAGTTCATCTGCGCGAAAAAATGGCCATAGGTAGAGATATCAAACATATGCCTCAGTATATACATCGCACCGGCAAGAGTCTTCGCCCGGAAGAATACCCATGCGATATTGACCAACGCAAAGGTGACGATCAGACCGAGGACATCGGAGAAAAATGTCGGAAACGAAAACCTAAAATACTTACTAATGTAGAACCTCATTCGGCGGAACATATCCTCAAAAATCAAATACACTCCATGCAAAAATCCCCATATTACAAAATTCCATGATGCCCCGTGCCATAGGCCACTAACCAGAAATACGATCAATATATTCACATAATTTCGCACCTTCGACACTCGATTCCCTCCCAAGGGAATGTAAATATAATCCTTGAACCACGAGGACAAAGATATATGCCAACGCCTCCAAAACTCCGATATAGATCTGGAAAAGTAGGGGCTATCAAAATTTCTCGTGAGCTCGAAGCCCATGATTTTAGCTGAACCTATAGCGATATCCGAATATCCTGAAAAATCGCAGTAAATCTGAAATCCAAAAAACACCGTAGCCACCAAAAAAATAAAACCATTATACGCAGGGTAGTTGTCATATACGAGATTCACGAAAACACTCAGCCGATCAGCAATAACCATCTTCTTGAAAAACCCCCATCCCATAAGCCTCAATCCGCTAACAAATCTCTCAAAATGAAAAACATGCTCCTCGTGAAACTGGTGAAGCATATGCTGCGGTCTCTCGATGGGACCAGCTACCAGCTGCGGATAAAACATGACATAGAGGGCATAAATACCCAAGTTTCTCTCTGCTTTCTGCCTCCCTCTATAGACCTCTATGACATAACTCAGACTCTGAAATGTGTGGAAGGATAAGCCAATAGGCAGCATTAACTTCAACGTGCTTATCGGATAGTTCAAATGAAAAAAATGAGCAATCGCAGAAACATTATCATTAAAAAAATTGAAATATTTAAATACAAACAAAACCAAACAGGTGGAAAGAATACTGAGCCATAAGAACATTTTCCTCTTTCTACCTTCAGATGTTTCAATAAACAAACCCGCGGAATAATCGATCAGAATCAAGACAAACAATATGAGTATATAGACCGGAACGAAATACATATAAAAAACACAACTCGCCAAAAACAGCAGCAACCACCTAAATCTATGCGGCAAAACAAAATACAGAGAGGTAACTATCGGAAAATATGCCAAGAACGCAAGTGAGTTGAAAATCATATATAACGGTCAATTATCTCTTTATAACGGGCTGCAACGATATCCATCGAGTGGTTTTTTTGAAAATAATCTCTCGCGTTTTCACCTAATGCCCTCCTGAAATCTTCATCTATAATAAGTTTTTCGAGATAAGAATACAGTACATTTTTTTCGTACAAATCGAGAGGCACTTTCAGGACAACATCATCAGGATACTCATCGAACTGACGATACTTCGAAACAATCGTCGGAATACCGTGTGCAAGAGCCATAACAAGCGTAGCCGATGTCTCGCCGGCAGAAGGATATCTCAAGTTCACGCAAATATCCGAATTCGCCAAATACTCGGACATCTCCTCATCTGAGCAAAATCCGGTAAATTTCACCATATCCCTCAAACCATTTTCTGTAATAAAATCCAACAGCTTATTCATCTCTGGATTCATCTCGCCAACAAAATTCAGCTTTATATGTTGATATTTTTCCGTAAGTTTCTGGAAAACGCTCAAGATAATATGCGCCCTCTTGTACATCGCGATAAATCCAAAACAGGATATCTCGATATCGGAATGCTCAACGATACGTACCGGTTCTTTCGAAGATACATCGGATATATCCAGAAGAGGCACAAAATACGTATCAACATTAAATTTTTTATCCAAAACACTTTTGGCATAATAATTATGCACTATCACACCCAAAGAACTATTTACTATTTCATCATGAAAAGGATAATCAAAATAGAGAGGAGCAAGATTATTTTTCACAATATTTTTCGCCTTTTCCAGGTATTCCGGATAACATTTCGCAACCTTCGAAAGATATAGATCAGGCTTATTCTGGCCAAAAGTAAGAAACGTGACCAGATGATGCAAAACCAAATCATGCAAAACAACTATGCCCGGAACCCTGAGGGCAATATCGTACATATAGGCATGATACGGATTGTTACCAAAGTGATAGATAACAGCATCAAACTCTTTCAATTTTTCAACAGTTTTATCCGCATCAACTACCTTATACATCGCACCATATTGCCGCAAATCACTCTTTGGCTCATAGGAACTATCCGTAAAGAAAGTAATGGTATAAAACTTGCTCAAAGCCTTGGCCAACACTTCGTTATAAAACGAAATGCCTGATTTGATGGGAGGAAGCGAGGTAAAAACGGCGATAGAATACATGTATCGTTTTAGAAGTTACAACAATTATTTTCTGGCAATAATAGCAAAATCAGCAGGAGCCATAAGCAGTTTTTCCGTGTCGTTCATTTTTTCATAATCTTGGTAATCCACTCGCAAAATCTCAACATGGGAGAAGCCCTGCTCCTTAAACAAAAACTCCAACGTTAACGGATGAAGTGGCTTTCTATGCGTCAAATCCATATAAAACCAATGCGACAGTCCATACAAACTCTCAGCATTTGGAGTCTCTATAACGCAAAATGAACCAGGTGCTAATTTTTCATAAAAGAGCGATATAGCCCTGACGAGATCTTTTTCAGTAAGGTGCTCCAGTACGTGCGCAGCAAAAACACCATCCAAACTTTCACCCTCAACTTTATTGAGGTACTGGAAAGCATCCTCGCAAACAACTTCATTGCCCTTCGATGCCACATATTCACAAAACTGTTTATTCGTATCCAGACCCACGGCATGTATCCAATTATCCTTACAGAGATCCAAAAACTCACCCCTGCCACACCCAACATCCAAAACATTTTTTCGATTTTCAAAATATTTTATATACTTCTGTATCCTCTGGCGTATTTCCGATTCCGGTCCTCTAAATCGATTCTCAAATTTAAAATAATCAATATCCAAAGAAGGATATTGAACCTCCTGCAACTCCGTATGAAAGCTCCTCTCAAGAAGACTCATCTGACCCTCCTTCTCGGCAATCTGCTTTTTCACATCATCAATCGAAGCCGCCAAAGCGTTGGCGCGATACTCCTTTTCGAGCAGACTCGCCCGCAAATCTTCCACTGACATTTCTGCGCTGCCCTGAGCCGATCGCAGCTCATCCACCGATACCTTTAGAATCTTCAAGGACTCAATCGCATGAATGTTAAAGGCCTGCTGATTTTCAAACATCAAACCATATCGAAAATCCATCTCTCGAAAAAGATACTTTCTCAACTTGCCAATAATCCATCGAGAAAAAATATTCTTCGTTTCGTACGATCTATGGGACTCGGAAATACGCGCAAGCGTAGACAAACTATCAACCTGATACTCGAAATAAGCATCGCGAGAAACAGCGTCCACGGAGGAAGACATCTCGGCATCACCACCATCCGGATAGGTCTCCGGATATCCAACACTCTTAAAAGATATTTTTGAATCCCTCGAGTGCTCAAGAATTTTCTTTATAACGCTCATGACATCGTATGTAGGCATACTATTTCGATTGTAATCGATGTACATCCGCCTCAACCATCATCTTCACTAACTCCTCAAAAGCAATTTTTGGCTTCCAGCCGAGAACTCTCTCCGCCTTGTCGCTCCCGCCCTGGAGAACGTGCAACTCCGAAGGCCTGAGATGTTTTTCATTCACAGCAACGTACTTCTCCCAATCGGATATACCCGCTGCGGCAAAAGCCTCCTTACAAAACTCTCTCACCGAGTGATTTTTCCCGGTAGAAATAACATAATTATCGGGCTTTTCTTGCTGGAGCATGAGCCACATCGCCTCAACATAATCCCCCGCGAATCCCCAATCTCTCATCGCGTCCAGATTTCCCAAATGCAGTTTATCCGCTAATCCAACCTTAATTCTCGCCACACCATCCGTAATTTTTCGCGTCACAAACTCAATACCTCTCAGAGGCGACTCATGATTAAACAAAATTCCACAACAAACAAACATGCCATAACTATCCTTGTAATTCACAGCGATCCAATGCGCAAAAAGCTTGGAAATCGCATAAGGACTTGTTGGGTGCAATGGCGTGTCCTCGTCTTTCACCTCATGCTCTTTGCTATTTCCATACATTTCCGAGCTCGAAGCCTGATAAAATTTCGCCTTTGGAGCAAAATCTTTCACCGCATTCAAAATACGTATCACGCCCACGGCATCAATTTCAGCAGTGAGAACGGGCTGTTTCCATGAAGTAGCCACAAAACTTTGTGCCGCCAAATTATAGACCTCATCGGGCTGAGACTGTTTCACGGCATTATTCAGAGACTCCTGATCCATGAGATCTCCATCGATATATTCAATTTGATCCTCTATTCCCAGCTCCTCCAATCTCCAAAAATTCGGAGTAGAAAGCCTTCGCACTAGCCCAAAAACCTCATATCCTTTTTCCAATAAAAATTTCGCCAAGTAGGCACCATCCTGTCCGGTAACGCCAGTAATGAGTGCTTTTTTCATAGTTTTTTTCGCATGAGAACGCCAGCAGTCTAGTAAATCCTCGATAGTCTTGTCTATAGAATAAACCGGAGTCCATCCCGTATCCGACGTTATCTTCGAAATATCGGCTACCAACGCGGCAATATCGATCGGTCGCATTTTTTGAGGATCTTTCTGTATAGAAATTTTTACACGGGCTAATGCGACAATTTTGGCCAGCAGATCACTCAAACTATGTCCGATACCGCTACCGACATTATAGAGTTCACTTTTTTTTCCTTTCTGAAGTAAGAGATAATACGCCTTCACGACATCCCTCACATCTGAAAAATCGCGAATAATATCCAGATTCCCCGTGTATATAATTGGCTCCATAATGCCATTCTCTATATCCACAACTTGTTTCGTGAAGTCAGCCAACACGAACGTAGCGGTCTGTCCCGGACCGGTATGGTTAAAACTTCTCGCCATAACCACATACAAATCCGGAAAATCTTGCACCAACTTCTCCTGAGCAATACGCGAGGCGGAGTAAGGCGAGGTCACTTGCACGGGCTCTTTTTCGCTTATTGGTATCATTTTTGGAGCACCGTACACATCCGCAGAGCTCACGAGTAATACCTTTGCATGAGGACAAAACTTCCTCGTAGCCGACAAAATATTTCTCGTTCCCTCGACATTCACCTTCATTGCTCTATCTGGCTCTTCAAAACTTTTCTTAACAGAACTGAACCCCGCCAAATGATAGATCTCATCAGGCATAACTTCCTTCATAACTCTTTCAACAAAATCAGAATCAGTAATATCGCCCAGATACATACTATCTTCCTGATCCAAACCAAAAACCCGGTACCCACGCGACACCAACTCCCTCTCGAGATAAGGCCCCACGAAACCATGTATTCCTGTTATGAGTGCTTTTTTATTCATGGGTAAATCTAAAATCTAAAGCGACAATACCCTCATCTTTGGATAAATTCACCACCTGAAAAAGATAATCCTTATCTCTCCAGTCATAGGGCGTGCCATTTTTGTGATGAAATGCGACCGTCATGGCATAACTTCCGGAAAGCAATTTCAAAGAATCGGTCTTGAAATCAACATAGCCGGATTTTTTCAGAACAATCTCCTCTACCTGCAAATACGAGTTTGTCCCATACACATGCAGTCCGTCAGCTCTATAGATAGCAATTCCACACACCGCCGAGTCGACTTCTTTGTTTTTTCTGTAGTGAACTCGCAGCGTTAACGGATCTCCGGAAATAAACTTTCCATTATTCTCACCATTCTTATCCAGATACTCTACTTTCGTTATTTCAACCTCCTTTTCGCCATGGGTTTTGATAGTCTGGGAGCTCGTAATCTCATATACCTTATCGGTATATATATACTGGCTAATCACATCATCGACGAGTCCGCTCGCCACCATTTTTCCATTTTTTACATATATCGCTTTGTTGCAAAACTCTCTCACCGCCCCCAAATCATGTGTCACAAAGACGATCGTCTTCCCCATTTTTTTAAACTCTCGAAACTTATCAAAACACTTCTGCTGGAAATCGCTGTCCCCTACCGCCAAAACCTCATCAAGCAACAAAATATCCGCATCAGCCTGAATCGCCACAGAAAAAGCCAATCTCACAAACATACCCGAAGAATAGTTCTTCAACTTCTGATCCATAAACTTCTCCAAACCCGCAAATGCAACAATGTCGTGATATTTCGACCGCACCTGACGTTCAGAAAGGCCTAAAATAGTGCCATTGAGGTAGACATTCTCCTTTCCGGTCAGTTCCGGATTGAACCCCACTCCTAGCTCAAGAAACGGGGCAATTTTGCCATGCACCTCGATCGTGCCCTTCGTCGAACCATACACTCCGGCCAGAAGTTTCAAAAGCGTAGACTTGCCGCTGCCATTTCTTCCAATAATACCGACAAAATCACCCTTCTCTACCGAAAAAGAAAAATCATCGACCGCATGGAAAACTTCATACGTGACCGGTCGAAAAAAATTCACAAAATGCTCGCGAAGCGAGTCCCTCCTCTCATGAGGAATTTTAAATGTTTTATATAAATTTTTTACCTCAATAACAGCCATTATATTTTTTCTGCAATATTACGGGATAGACGTCTGAAGAGAAAAAAACCTGACAAGCAAGCCACGAAAACAAACACAAACGTATACGAAATAATAGGAAGCGGAAGAATTTGCCGATCCAAAACAGCCATTCTCGCAAACTGCATAATGCCCGCCATCGGGTTCAGATAGAGATAAAGATGATACTTCTCCGGCACGAGCGTAAGAGGATAAATAATCGGAGTCAGGAAAAATCCGGCCTGCAGCAGCACCTCCCAAATTTGAACAATGTCTCGATACTGAACCTGTAACACGCTCAAAAAAAGCGAAACACCCAGCACCAGGGCATATACCAGCAAGAGCGCGAGCGGTAACAAGAAAAGATACCAATGGAACCCAAGTCCCATGAAAAAATAAAAGACAAAAAATACGACGATATTCAGAAGCAACGTCATAAAAGCCGTGAGTGTACAGGCGATAACCACGAGGATTCGCGGAAAATAGATCTTTTTAATCAAATCTCCTTTACCGAGGAGCGAATAAATTCCCGCCATCGTCCCTTCGGCAAAAAAATTCCAAATCATAATTCCCAAAAATAAATACAACTGATAGTTCGGCATGTTCCACTTCATCAACACCGAAAACACAACATACATAACCAAAAAGAGAAGCATCGGCTTGAGAAAAGCCCACACATACCCAAGCATGGAACCATTATACCGAAGTTTGAAATCGGTTTTCGCGATAACCCAGAGTAAATGCCAATAGTTCATATTGCCTTCAAAAGGTCAAAAACACCGACATTCTATAGGGAAATGATTCAAAAACATACTCAAAAAAACTACACAATTATTTACTTTTTATTCAACAACCGTATAGTAATTTCACATGCATATCGTTTTTCTAGCAGACGTCATCGACAATCAGAATGCCGGCATACATTTCTATACAAGCAACCTCATCAAGTCGCTTGTGGATGCCGACAAAGAGAATACCTATTCTTTTATTCACCAGAGAGAAAACTCATTTTTCGACGAGCTCAAAAACTACATCATCCCATCCAGGAAAAATTTGGGGTACGAAAGCTTCAGAAAATTATATCTCATCCCCAAATTACTGAAGAAAATAAAGGCGGATATCGTGATAGAGCCATGCCATATAGGCCCATTCCACGTACCAAAAAACATCAAAAAAATTACAATCATCCACGACCTAACGCCTCTTCTTTTTCCGCAATTTCACACGCGAATAAGCGTCTTTACCCATAGGCTTCTCCTTGGAAAAACGATCAAAAATGCAAATCTGATTCTAGTTCCATCGGAAACAACAAAACAAGATATTCTCACTCGATACAAAACCTCCGCAGAAATCGTAGTGACGTCCGAGGGCGTGTCTTCGCAACCAAACGGGGATAACCCGCAAGAAAAACCAGCAAACCTAGCGCACATACACGCCCCCTATATTCTTTTCATTGGCACCATTGAGCCAAGAAAAAATCTTTCTACATTGATAGATTCATTTTCTGAGTTGAAAAAATCTCATAAAATTCCGCACAAACTCATCCTCGGAGGTGGCATCGGCTGGAGAAATACAGAAACGTTAGAAAAGGCAAAACAGAGTAAGGATGTAGTACTGACCGGCTATCTCACCGAACAAGAAAAAAAATATCTCTACCAAAATGCCGACATGTTTGTCTATCCGTCCATCTACGAAGGATTCGGATTGCCGCCACTGGAAGCCATGAATTATGACATTCCTGTAATTTGTTCCACGGGAGGAAGTTTGAAAGAAATCTTTAGTGGCCACTCATTGAGTTTCAATCCTTTCTATAAAGAAAAACTAAAACGTCATATACTCACACTCATTGATAATCCTGAATTGCGGGATAGCCTCGCGAAAGAAGGCCAGAAATACGCCGCAACATTCACCTGGGAACGCACGGCAAAAAGAGTCATGGAAGCAATGGAAAAATTACGGTGATATCTATTCGAGGACCTTTCCCTCTTCTCTTCACTCTACTTTTGAAATGCTATCACCTACTATGCAAATCCTTAGCATTTTGCTATCAAATAGCTAGCAATTTGATAGCATATCAAAAACACCGCCAGGAGACTATTGCCCCCCTCAGCACCTCCCGAAACGATTCCGCCGAAAATCCCCCCAGCGTTACGCCGCACCTATTCCGAAACGCCTCATACTCCCCAAGAATCCTCAAACAACCATCCGCCAAAGCCTCCATATTTCCTACTTCAGCTAACATGGAGTTCTCACCATCGATCAACATCCCCTCATAAGCATCCAAATCATAAGCAACAACCGGCGTGCCGCTCGCGAGTGACTCCAACACAACAATCCCCTGACCCTCTATGTATGATGGCTGCACCAGGACTTTCGCACGAGCGTAGAGACCTCTCAGCTCCTCCACACTTACAAAATTTTTCACCTCAAGATTCTCACCAATTTTATACTGATGGACGAGTCTATAAAAATCATCCATAAATGCATTTTCCGCTCTCGGAACCACAAAAACAGCTTTAAAATTCGGATACACCTCCATCACTCTCCTCAAGACATACAAAACATGGGAGGGATGTTTATAATCAACAAATCTACCAACAAAGAGTAAAAAATCCTCCTTCGTTCGATCAGAGATATACTCGCCCGCGTCTATTGGAAAGGGGTCAACTACGATCTTTTTTTCGCTACTTGGACCGATAAACCGCAGTATTTTCTTTCTGCTACTTTCCGAAACAGTAAAAATAACATCAGAATATACTCTATCAAAAAACAACTGCGCCCTCTCTATAAGTGCCCCTGCTAATCCTCTAAAAAAACCATAATTCGTCATCCAAAACGACACGCCATTTCCCACATACACATCATGAATAACGGCAACTTTCCTCGCCTTGATAAAAGGAAGAATCAAATGTGGCGTAAACTGATTCAGAAAAATAGTATCGAACTCCCTACACTTCTCGAGAGCAGTTCTCAAATACGAAAAAATCTTCAAAGAAGACCGAGAATGGATCGGAAATCTCTTATACAAAACTCCACCTATTATCTCTTCATCACGTTGATCGATATATTCCTGTATACCAAAAACCTCTACCTCAATTCCCAGCTCCAGAAGCGACACCGCAAGATTATGGATACAAGTTTCCCCACCACCGCGCGAAACAAAATCACCATGCGCATCGGTATACACGGTCGATTCGGAGATAATGAGAGCCCTTTCTTTCGGCATTTTACTGTAATGATAGGACAAAATATCGTACACTCACTCTAGCAAACCCTTCTGCAAATGCCAAAAGCTATGACATATCGCATTATCATTCCGATCTATAACGAAGAAAAGTACATTCAAAAACTTCTTGATACGTTTCCAGAAAAACATCGAAGCTCTATAATTTTAGTTGATGATGGATCATCCGATAATACAAAAAAAATCATACAAAACGGATATCCAGACATTACCTATATCCGGCATGACATCAATCTCGGAAAGGGGAAAAGCATGGAGACTGGAGCGAAAAAGGCAATGCAGGACAAAGCGGATATTCTCATCTTCATGGATGGAGATCTTCAGCACAAACCATCTGATATCGATAGATTTCTCGAGGTATTCGAGCAAGATCCGGAAGTGGAAATCGTATTCGGAGCGAGAAAAATTGGTACGAATATGAAGCTCTTACCATTTCTGGGAAATAAGCACCTAACCGTCATTACCAACCTCTTATTCCGATACTTCTTAAATGATACTCAGTGTGGATTTCGCGCTATCCGTAGCCACGCATTCGAGAAGCTACAGTGGAAAAGTCATGGATACTCCGTTGAAACGGAAATGATCATTCATGCAGCGAAACATAAGCTACAGTACAAAGAGCTCCCCATTGACACGATATATCTGGACCACTATAAGGGTACTGGTATTCTCGATGGCATCATCATCACGTTCAAACTGCTCTTCTGGAAAATAATAACGTAGCATATGGAAATAAACGGACTACAGCTCATATCGCTCGCATTCAGCATATTCATGGCCTATTTCGCCTATGTGGAGTATCGCAGGAAACAATTTTCGCTTGCCGGTCTCTGTTTTTGGATATGTATCTTCGCAGGAGTCATGGCTGCCGCGCTCTTCCCAAACACATTTTTACCATTCACGAGATTACTAAACATTGCGAGAGTATTCGATCTTTTCACGATCGTCGGATTTTTCTTCCTCATCACCGTAACATTCATAAACTTCCTGCACATCAATAGACTCAATATAAAAATCAGCAAAATGGTGCAGTCAAAGGCACTCGAAGACGAAGAAAAGAAGAAGTCTTAATGTTGTAAATCCGGATTGGATACCGTGAAAAGTCTCGCCTTACCAAGCTGGAGTATTTCAACGATAAAAGGGCTACTACCCGTCAAATTATCGGACTCCTGTCGCTCTCCCTCGAAGTAGTAATACGGGCCATATTTTCTCGCAAGATTGAGCAACTTTTGTGTTTTTTCAACTTTTGAAGACTGCTGATAGGCGAGAAACTCTCCAAAATTCCATACGCTATTAAAAATGCCGGGGGCCAAAACCTCCTTACCGGAAAACCCATACATCCAAGGCGCATACGTCGTATTCGTGACAAAAACATACGGAATATCATGCTTGTCCTGGAGTATCTTCACGGCCGTAACCTCATTTCTGGTTAAGGCAGGATAGGTGGTAGAAACATAAAAGAGCGTATAAATACTCACAAAAAAGACAATCAAAATAACGGAAACAATCTTCATATATTTCCTCACAAAAATTTTTCCAAAAGTCTTCACGATCATAAAAGCCGCAAACGGAGTAAGCAACAGCTCCATCTCCATCACAAATCTATTCTCAAAAAACACCTTCCCGATAACCACAGACGAAACAAAAATCAAAGCTGCAATGAGGGGTAAAACCTCCTTTCTTCTCACGGAAAAAGCAACACCCAAAACACCGAAAATTACGAGGAGGAACTCTCGAACAAAAAATTCTCTAAAGGGCATAAATAATCCTGCCTGATGGGCATCGAAGGATATCTTTCCGGACAATCTCGCCATGACAACATCCCAACCCTCAGTTATCTGTTGCGGAGCCAAAACGAAAATAAGTAGCAGTGCACATATCACAACCCAAAATCCAATCAAATTAAATTTGAGATTCTTTTTCCAATCAACCAGACTCGCCACCGCAATACCGAAAACGAGTAAGACCAGCTGGGGAAGCTGCGTAAGTGCCAAAAGTCCCGCAAACAAATAAAACAGATTCGATTTTCTCGTAAAATACAAAAAGGCATAGAGCATGAATACCGCACCCATAACCGCTTTGAAAAGATAAAACTCGGAAGCAAAAACCTGTACATAGGAAACGGTAAAAAGAGCAACAGCAAGCACTCCAGCATGTCTTCCAAAATATTGCTTCGTCAAAAGATAAAGAGGAATAGCAATAAAAATACTCATAAAAATATGTACTCCATAGAGCAAAAAACCCATGGGAATATGCAAGACGTTCATGAGATACGCGAGAAATGAAGGAAAAAGATATACCTGAGAACGAAAAATATCAGAAAAATTCTTGATATCCTCAAAACTCTTTTTATAAATTCCCGTATCGTATCCAAAACCAAAAGGGCCGTGCAAAAAATATGGTACAGACCTTACTATAGCCAAAAAAAGAAGCAAAAATGCAAACAAGATAGCAAACCCCCTATTCGCAGAAAACCAATCGATTATTTTTTCTCTTTTCGTCATGAAAGTATAGTGTAATAAAACAAAATCAATATAGCAAATAAGCAAAATAGCTTCAATCAAAGTAAAATATGCGTTAAAATAAACTCGCCATGCAAAACATCTTCTACAAATTCAAAGCGAACTTCATCGGAATCTTCTCCGGAAAGAATCTCTACGTTCACCTCCTCGCGATATTGCTCACTGTGATCGTGGTGAATACCGGACTCGATAGTTGGTACTTCTCTGCAACGAGAGATCCGGCACTGCAGGCACTCCTCATACCCGCCGCGATGATCGGCGGCCTGCTGCCAATTCTTCTTCCTCTCTATCTCTATTTCATCGGGAAAATTACAAAAAACAAAACATTTATACATACGGCATATGCTGTCATCCAAGCGGTAATGATGGGCTGGATTATCTCATCGTCGTACAAAGCATTCACTGGAAGAGCTCATCCAAATATCCACAATAGCGCGCTCTTCAGCAACATCGCCAACAACCAAATTATCAACGTAGACACCCTCAGCAGGGAGTTTCACTTCGGCATTCTGGACGGTGGAATCTTTTGGGGCTGGCCATCAAGTCACACGGCTGTCGCCTTCTCTATCGCACTCACACTCTGGATGCTCTTCAGGAAAAACCGAGCCGTAAAATTCATCGCCATCGCCATAGCCGCCTACATCGGCATCAGCGTCTCCACCAACATCCACTGGCTCTCCGACGGCATCGCCGGTGCCCTCATCGGCTCCATCATCGGCATCCAGATTGGAAAAAGCTACTTAGAAAGAGCTAAAGGGCAGCAATAGATTCTCCTCCATGAAGAGTATCTTTCAGCGTCGAGTTCACTCTCGCCTGTTCCGCTGAAACAGCACCCTTCTCTTCATACAGTTTTGTAATAAAATCAGCATTCTGAGGAAATGTCCTGATTAACTCCTTTAAACCGGGACGAGAACCATCATTCACGCTACCCGGCTGCCCCAAATCAGAACCTGTATCCAAATAGACAAATGTATTCGTTACGGGATCATGAATAAGATCCGAAATAAAACCGAGAATACCATAACCATGAGAATCAAGCTTATGGGCAATATCAATGAGTTCAGGAAGGTATTGCTCCGCCAAAACAGGATCTCGTTTCATTGATTCAAGAACAGATGCCTTATCATTCAAGTAGAGCTTCTCATATACAACAGCACCGTCCACCTCATCTCCATGAAAATGAATAGTCGGTATGCCAATTTCTTTGAGCATCTCAGCGTTAGCAAGTCGTTTTTTCGTAGCACGAGCAAGCCCGCCCGGAGCAGAATCCCCTCCTGCTATAATAGCCTTCTTCACCACGGGACATGTTTGGATGACACCATGCTGGTCGAGATACATCACCAAATCAACCGCCGTATAAGACTCATGACCCGTTCGATCATAATCTTTCACACGAAAACTCGCGAGAAATGTCGCACCATCTTTGGCGATATCCAAAAGAGCAAATTGTGGAGCATCAGTAAGATCAGCCTGATAAAGGTAGGGTCGTTCTATAAGATCCAGAAGCCATTTTACATCTGGTGACATTTGAGTTAAATCATAAGAAAGCAGTGCTGTTTTGAGCTGGGGAGCGAGAGCAAGAGGCGCATATGGAACTTTTTTTCTCATCCCCTCTTCTACAAATGGATTTTGATGAAGTCGTGCGAGCTCATTACTAAGTGCATGATCAAATTCACGAAGAAAAGGAGTATCAATGACATCCATAGATTGCGAAGCGGTATCAACAACATGTGGAACAAGATCACCCATAAAAACATTATAGCATAAATCAGCCATAATCACAACGCACTACCGCATGAACTAAAGCATTTTTCGAAGCTGATCGGCCAAGAAGGCGAGCTCAACTTTCACGTTATCAATACTGTCAGAACCATGAACGACATTGTTTTCCATCGTGTCGGCAAAACGATGACGAAGAGTATTTCTCGTACCATCCTCGGATGATCTCGTAGGATTTGTCGGACCCATCTGCTGACGCCACTGCTGGACGGCATCATTATTGGAAGAATAAAGAACAAGTCCCGTTATGGCTCCGCTGGCCATAAAACCGGCTACGCGGTCAAAGATTTCAGGACGATTTTTGAGATGAGCATAAAATTCTCCCGCCTCCTCCTTGGAAATCAAAAATGGCTGAGAAGCTAAAACCCTCAAAGGTGGCTCTACGGCATCGTGAACTTGCTGAGCAATTTCCTCATCGGTAGCAATCGTACCGGCCTTCGCCTCATGAGTTCGCGGCTTAATCATGCCAAACGTCACATGTCCTTCGTCGACAAGTCGTAAAAGATCGGGGCTTTCGAGAAAATCAATCATCTGCTGAAGTCGAGCCCGATCCTGTTCATGCAAAGAAGGCATCGCATGACGTACTTTTTGACTGGTAGATTGCTCAATATGGACAATCTGCTCGAGAACAGCATTGAGATGTTCACGCTTGAGTTTCGCTGTCGGCAAAGCTGCGGCAGCTTCAGTAACCGTAATGTGTAGATCTTTATCGGACATAACGTGAGGATAAAATATCAGTACCCGAGTATAGAAGTTTAACAAGAAAAAGGATTTATGTCAAATAAATCCGTTGGAGCTATACATACTGGCAGGGGCGGAGGGAATCGAACCCACAACTGCGGTTTTGGAGACCGACGTGATACCACTTCACCACGCCCCTACATCGAGAAAGCCCGCCCAGCATATCACAAGAAGCCTATACCGAAAAGTTTACTTTTGAAGCCGATTTTTACCATCAACCTGAGTTTGAGGCTCCCCCCACTCTCGTCCCGCCCGGTGTTTATGAGACCAAGCGCCCTGCAACGCCGCCTTGATAGTACTAACCACGCCATCAACATCATGCGCACGAACCACTGGGTTCATGACCCGCTCATTCGTCACTCTTACATCGACTGCATGAATAGCTCGGAAAAGATCATCTCTATCGGTACGCATTCCCTCCAACTGCTTGAAAAAGATCTCTTTATGCGCACTTGCCCCTAAACTTCCCCTGGAGGCGCAAATACTCGCCCACCTTCTCATCATCTGATTCCCCTCTGCCGCCACAGAAGCAGCGATAACCTCTTCTGCCTTCGGCACTAATCGGTTCCGAACAAAACGAGTATAGGTAGGATGCTGCGAGGTCAAAGGCGGATGTGCCGTGAGATGAAGATAATCTCCCAGTTTTTCGATGCGTGATCGCACATCAAGCGTACTCGCATTAAAATCAAATTCAGGAAGCTCTTCCTGCAAGAAAGGAAGAATATTCTGATCCGTACCGGCGGTTTCAGCAATCTCTCCGGGCACAAATGGCTTACCTACATAATCAAGATGAGGATGACCTGACGGAATCATACCGCTATCAATATCATGCTCCAATGTACGCAACTGTCCGAGGGCTCCAATCCAACCGGTATTACTCCAATGCATGAAATCCATTCCATCAAAAAAATCAATTCCATGCTCGCGCAAAAAGGTAAATACCTGCTGACCACGTGTAATGAAATCAATATTTCTCGGATTCGGCCCATCAATCTCCTGCATCATCGTAATCAACACTCCCAACATCTCACGGGTACACACTTCGGCATCGAGGTCGGTAACTAGTTCACGTTGGTTACTATCCAATCCTTGCGTATCTGCAACCCTTAGTGACGTATACATACTCAAAAAGTAAAACTATCGTGAAATTAACTATGCTCCGAATTTTGCAATTGTCAAATCCCAGCTTCATAATACTTTTACCAGCTTCGCCCAAAAACCACCTTTTACCTCCTGTCTTTTTTTGCTACACTCCGAAGCGTTGCCCCGGCCCTCAAAAAGCCCCTGCACAACCCCATCCGCGCCGTCGTAGCTCAGTGATAGAGCACCCCCTTGGTAAGGGGGAGGTCGGGAGTTTGACTCTCCTCGACGGCTCCAGTAAGCCATTTCATCACCTCTCCAGCCACATCTTTTCAACCTTCTCTCTCGCCCATGGGGTACGTCTGAGAAATTTGAGACTTGAGGTCATGGTTGGGTCGAACATGAAACATCGTATCTGAATTCTTTCCGCTAGATACTTCCACCCGTACCGCTCGACAAGATC
>JAPLYO010000006.1 GCA_026395555.1 Candidatus Peregrinibacteria bacterium
AAAACACACTATTGCTCTTACTGCAATAACGTTGCACTATAACCTTATTTTCATAAAACAGGTGTTTTTGAAGCTGTAAATTTCGGCGCCGAAATTTCTGAATAGGACAGGAGTTACCAGAAAGTCAAATTGTATCTTATTCCGAATTTGAATTTTCTTTACCTCGAGGTAGAGTGGCTTGAACGGTCATCGATATCTCCGCTAGAAGCATCTTGGAAATCCTCATTCATCAAACCATTATTGATGAGGCATTCCTGATAAGATCTACGTGCCGCCTCGATCATGCTCTCATTTACCCTTCCATCGCGCTGAAATTGCTTAAACTCAGGTCCGTTCAACTGTCCAAGCTCTATACATTGGGCGCGAATTGATACTCCAATACCTTGAATATTTTGCCGAGGTATTACTACGCTTGATGCCCCGGGACTTTCTCGTTTTTGCAATGACTCTTGATTTTGGTTTTGGCCCTGGCAGTCAGCCAGAGTAATTGCAGCAACAGTGATGGCTCGTGCTAAATTAAGTTTCATAACGTAATGTAAAATACTATTTTTCTCGCCCCCAGCCGAGCTTCTCGTTGAGGGTTTTGTAGTAGTTTCGGCCCTCGGTGCGGATGAGGTTGAGTTGCTGAGGGGCGCGGGTAATGGAGATTTCGTCTTCGAAGTCGAGATCGTATGTTTGCTGACCGTCGATGGTGAGGCCGATTTTTGTCTGCTGTTCTTTGCGCTCGGTTTCAATTTTTATGTGAATAGTTCTCTTGTCCGGAATGATAATTGAACGCATGGAGAGAAGTACTGGGCAGATAGGGGTTATCACGATGCCGTCGACTTTTGGATGAACGATAGGGCCGCCGGCAGAGAGTGAGTGACCGGTCGAGCCGGTAGGGGAGGCGATGATCAGGCCGTCGGCCTTGAACAACGCTGCCTCCAGATCATTAATCTTAATACTCATCTTGATCAAACGCGCAAAAGAACCCTGATTAATCACCACATCGTTTAGGGCTAGCAGATTGCAATCTTCGGTCATGACTGTCGTCGTTCCTCTCCTCTTGAGCGAGATGGCGAGCATAGAGCGAGTGTCGATCTTGAACTTTCCGGCTCGGATAAGTTTCAGTTTTTCGTCGAAGTTTTCGAGCGTTGCTTCCGTAAGGAAGCCGAGGCGGCCGATATTGACGCTGAGAACCGGAGGGCTCTTCTTGGGACTGAGAGCGCGTGCGGTACGCAATAAAGTGCCGTCACCGCCGAGGCTAATTATTAATGATGATTTTTTACATATCTCTTCCTGGGAGTATGTTTTTTCCATCTTGAGGGCGTTTCCTCCTCGCTCATCAATGAGCACCTTTGCGCCCAATTTTTCCATCTTTTTTATCACCAACTCCAAGCGACTCACATCCTTTCCAATGCTGTCCTTACAGATAATTCCAACTGTTTTGAAGCTGATTTTACTCATGTTGTCTCTAGTATATACGGAGAATCGATGAAATAACAGGTTTAGGTGATATCGCCTAATATCCTTTGGTGGAGTTCTCTGGGTGTTTTTGTGGTACTTTCGGAAAGCTATCGTACGATATACAAACCCATAGCAACTTGATATTAAATTGCTATCAAATTGATATCCTTTCAAAAGTATTCCATAGGAGACGCCCCCAGGCAAACGAAAGGATATCACCTGATGTGCATCAGATGACTACCTAACTATCCGACAGAACATTCTATTCAAACCTATCGCCGACTTTTCCCATGAAAATTTACTCGCCTGAATGAGTCCTTTTTCTCGAAGATTCGCGGCTAATTTCTCATCAGAAAGAACGGAATGTATCGCCTTACTCATATCATTTGATGAGAGGGGATCTACCAATAACGCGCTCTCTCCTACCACCTCCGGAAGTGAAGATGTGTTCGAACAAACCACCGGGCAACCGCACTGCATGGCCTCTAACGGCGGAATACCGAAGCCCTCATAGAGCGATGGAAATACAAAACATGATGCAGCATTGTAATACAGAGGCAGCTCACCTTCTTCAACATATCCAAGAAATATTACGCGATCTTCTAGATTATTTTTTCGTACCTCATCGAAAATCTCCTCGTACTGCCAACCCTTTCCTCCAATAATATAAAGGCTTATATCTGCGGGAATTTGGCTCATGCATTTTATAAGCGTCTTCATATTTTTCCTCGGCTCAAGCGTTCCAACGGCGAGAATATATTTTTCTGGAAGTTTTTTCTCATGGCGAAATTTTTGTATTTCTTGTGGAGGAAGTGGCGTAAAATTCTCACTCGCCGCGCATGGAATCACTTCAATATTCTCACTCTTCGTTTTGAATATTTGTATCAAATCTTTTTTAGTATTTCGCGAAACGGTCGTTACGTAAGCACCCATTTTAAGCGCCCGCGGAAGCGTTAAACGTTCGATGAATGTGGCCTTCATATTATGATTTCCTGGAAATAACCACGCCACAAGGTCATGAACAGTAATCACTACTTTTAGCCATTTCGGGGCGAGGGCCGGCACGATAAATGAAGATGGAGCAAAATAAATATCGGGACGTTCTTTTTTCATGTCCCTTAAAACTTTCAAATGCCACCCTAACGTACTTGGTGGAAAATACTTCACTTTTACGTTTTTGTACTGCTCAAAATCAGGATATGACTGATCCGTATATAAAACATAAAACATACTTGAATTGCCTTTGTTTAGCTCCAAAAGGTGCTTCACCATTTGAAAAGCATACCACCCCTTGCCCGTGCGCTTGGATCTAGCCGCTTCCCTAATATCTATAGCTATTTTCATGACTTGTATACTATAGCATGTTTTGCTATCTTTACAGCGTATATGGCACGAAAAAATATTATAGATCGGATTAAAGATTTACCCTCGGATCAGAAAGTCATCTTCTGGGGAGCTGCCGCGATGGCGGTGAGCGTGATATTACCATGGTACAGCGACATCGACGCCTTCAAGACGGGAGATACCTATTTTGGTATTACCGGCCCTTTATATATGATTGGCATTTTATTTCTAGGACTTTCGGGAGTTGCCATCGCTACACTTTTCAACTATACCGTTCGAGAAAAGATTGAGATGATTTTTTCTAAGTTAGCCACGTACTATATGATTGCCGGCGGATTCTGTGCGTTTCTTTTACTGCTCGCAAACTCCGTCTATTTCCATCCACGATTTGGCGTGAATATCGCTATCAAGTCGGCAGGTATTGGAATGTGGGTGGCGCTTATCGGTGTTGGAATGATGCTCTATGGCGGATACACTCTCCGTAAACGTCGTGAGCGATTTACTGATATGGAGTCACGGCTTGAGCCACTTATCAAAATGCCAGAACGAGACTTTACTCCTGTCACTAGGGAACATCAGGAGGTGAGGGGATATCAAGAGATCCGAGAGAATCGTCAGATGACTGATAGCGCTGAACCCGTCGATCGCATGCGAACTATCGAAGAAATAAGCGCAGAGCAAATAGTTCGAAGACAAGACACATTACTTTAATATTATGTTTAAAAGAGAACAGGTTACGGGCGTTGCTTTTTACTGCAAGGATTGCGAGAAAATTGTTGATGCGCGTCAGTTTGGAAGGAAGTTTGTGTACGTGTGCAATATCTGCAAAACAAAAAATGTTGCCTTCGGAACGGAGAAGAGCATACGTTCCTTTTTTCACTATGATGAAGTTGCCGGCGCTCCTCCTGCGGCTCCTGCAGCCCAGAATCCACCTCCTGTCCTAGGAGAAAAAAAGTAGCTCCGTGTCAGGAAAATGTTAAGTTGGCGGTGTATAAGTAATATGTCAATGTGTGTTGGTTGACGGTGAGTATATGCTCACCCTATACTCACCTCACATTCGATATTTATTTCTTTATTTTTTATTTTATGGCAGAAAAGACTACGCAGAAAGTCATCCCGAAAGAGGGCCGAGAAGTTATCGAGCATGCACATCGTGGCATCGTCGCGAAAGGAAATGCACCCACGTCTCAACGCCCTGCGATGGATCCCGAGAAGCGAAAAGTTCTTGAGATGGCACTTTCTCAAATTGAAAAAAGTTTTGGTAAAGGTGCAATCATGCGCATGGGTGAGTCTGCACGAATTGCTATCGAGACAATTCCAACCGGATCACTCTCGCTCGATGTAGCGCTCGGTGGTGGCGTACCAAAGGGACGTATTATTGAAATCTTTGGACCAGAAAGCGCAGGTAAGACGACTCTCGCACTTCATATTCTCTCGGAGATGCAGAAGACGGGTGGTCAGGCGGCATTCATCGATGCAGAGCATGCACTCGATCCTGATTACGCACGACGTATTGGTGTTGATGTAGATAATCTTCTTATCTCCCAACCAGATAGTGGTGAACAGGCACTCGAGATCGTTCAGACGCTCGTCGCCTCTAATGCCGTTGATATCATTGTCGTAGATTCCGTTGCGGCCCTTACGCCACGCGCAGAAATCGAAGGAGAGATGGGCGATGCGCAGATGGGAGCACAAGCACGTCTGATGAGTCAGGCTATGCGTAAACTCACCGCTCTTATTGGAAAGTCACGCACTACCGTCATCTTCCTCAATCAGCTCCGTATGAAAATTGGTGTTATGTTTGGCAATCCTGAGACGACACCCGGAGGTAACGCCTTAAAGTTCTACTCATCCGTACGACTTGAGATTCGAGCTGCAGGCAAACTCGAAGAAGGAACTGGCGATGACAAGAGGTTCATTGGTATTCGCTCAAGAGTGAAGATCGTGAAGAACAAGGTAGCACCTCCGTTCAAGATCGCTGAGTTCGATATTCTGTATGCAACCGGTATCTCTTTCACGGGCGACGTACTCGATCTTGCAACAAAATATGAGATCATCTCGAAATCCGGAGCCTTCTACTCTTACAACAACGAACGGCTTGGTCAGGGACGTGAGAATGCCAAGGATTACCTCGAACAGAATCCGAAGATGCTTCAGGAGCTTGATTTGAAGGTACGTGCGCTCATGAAACAGAATCTTCAACCAGATGCACCCGTAGCAGCGCTAGAGGCCGTTGAACAGGATTAATCAATATATAGCGAGGTGTCCTGTTTTACCTAGGCTACTAGAAACCTACAAACAGGACACTTCGCGAAGCTCGTGTCTGGCGGGCAAAAATACTCTCCTTTCCCTAAACCTGAAGTAGCTTTGGGTAGTCAAATCGTTTTTGAAATATCACTCCTCTGAAGTAGTTTGTTTTACCTTGAAATAATGGCTAGTCAACCTGAAATTCCCTTGCTTTCCACCTAGGCCTTTGGTAATAATGCTGTCGTAAAGGTTCGGGGCTAGTGAGTGAGGGGCCCCGAACTTTTTTTAAATCTCTTTCCATGATGGATAGTCAAAAAACATCCTCCACAGGTCCAACCGGTCCAGTCTCTTATGAGATCATTCTTACGTTTGCCCTCCGTTCACTCGGAAGGGTGAGACTTTCCGAAAAACAGCTTCGTACCAAGATCGTTACCCGATTCACTAAAAATGGAGAAATCGTTCAAGAAGATATCGATCGCGTCATCTCTCGCATGAAAGAGGATAAATACATAGATGATCATGAATTAGCAGCGATATTTGTTCGCGATACAATGGCGCGCCGTCCGCATGGAAGGCTATGGATATCACAGCAGCTCATGCAAAAAGGCGTTAGCCGTGATGTTATCTCGGATGTGCTCATGGCTCACCAAGAGGAGAGCAGAGCGAACGTAGCTGCTGGTGGTTCGGATGATGAACTAGAAGCGGCCAGAGCTGCGGCAGAGAAAAAGTTACGTCTCTTGTCGGGAAAGGCGCTAGAACCACGCAAGCAGTATGAAAAAATGTTTCGCTTTCTCGTCGGAAGGGGATTCGATACTTCGATGGTAATCAAGGTGCTGGATGAGACGATTCGCAAGCTGAATTAGGCTATTTTCAGCTTTACGATGCCCTGCTTGACCATATGGCATATTCTTGCTATATTACATCCGTACACAGGGTGAATTTATATTCATTCTGGGTTTTTTCCGTAACTCCTTAATCCCCAATAGTATGCAGACACCATTTGCAGCAGCCATTGCGCAGCTGTGCGACGAGAAGGGTATTTCAAAAGATAAAGTGATCGACACGATCAAGGCGGCGATTCGTGCAGCGTACAAAAAAGATTACGGTACGCGTGATATGAATGTCGATGTTGATCTCGATGACAACTCGGGAAATGCAACGGTATTCGCCGTCAAGACGGTCGTAAAGGCGATCGAAAATGACGAGCTCGAGATGACGCTTGTTGAGGCGAAAAAATATAAGCCTGCGGCAAAAGTTGGTGATGAAATTCGTATAGATGTTACTCCTGCCGGATACGGACGTATCGCAGCTCAATCAGCAAAACAGGTTATCATTCAGCGCATTCAAGAGGCAGAGCGAGATGTGATGTACGAAGTATTCAAGGATCGTGAGAATGAACTCATTAACTCTATGGTTCATCGTGTTGATGGCGACTATGTGTATGTTAATTTGGATAGCAAGATCACGACATTATTGCCAAGAGAGGAGCAGATTCCTGGTGAGCGATATTTCAGCGGTCAGCGCTTGAAGTTGTATCTCGATAAAGTTATCAAGACAACAAAAGGCCCACAGCTTCTGATCTCACGAAGACATCCAAAGTTGGTACAGAAGTTGATGGAGCTCGAAATTCCTGAGGTAAAATCAGGACTCGTTCTCGTGAAGGCGATTGCCCGTGAACCTGGCGTTCGCTGCAAGGTTGCTGTCGCTTCTTCTGATCCAAAAATCGATCCAATCGGATCATGCGTAGGACAAAAGGGTGTTCGTGTACAGGCCGTTATGGATGAACTTAATAACGAACGTATTGATATTATTCTCTTCTCTGATAAGCCGGATCAGTACATTCGAGCCGCTCTCTCTCCTGCGAAGATTTCCCACATTACTTTGAACGATAACTCACGACGTGCCAGCATCTATGTCGCCACAGACCAGCGCCCTCTTGCTATCGGCAAACAGGGACAGAACGTCCGTTTGGCATCGATCTTGACCGGATGGGAGTTGGATATCAAGGACCTCAGCGAGTTATCTCCTAAGGAAATTGAAAAAAAGGTTGTCGAGCATGTCGCCGATCTTGAAAGTCTCAGCCCTGAAATTATCAAGAAGTTGGAGGCAGCTAATTTGACCGCTGTCGGGCAGCTCAAGGGTCTTGGCGAGAAAGACATCGTAGGACTCGAGGGTATCACCAAGGACGAGGCTAAGACGATCGTCGAGGCCGTGAAGGAGGTTGCGTAATTGATTGGGGCGCGCCGCCGTACCATCTATGAAGAAAAAACTGGAGCTGCTATCGTTACTCGATGGTGGCTCCATTTGCACTGTGGAGGTCGAAAATGTATATACGGCCGGATTCGATCTGAATATTCAGTGCGGCGCGCGATACCGACTGATCTACTATTCCCCAGCTGCAAAGAATAACGGTTCTTGTCTTTAATCCGAGAGGATCATGAAGCTTCATATCGCGACCAATAGTAATGGATCCGTCCTCCATGAGCGGAACCTTCTTTGTAATTATTCTTGTCGTAACGCCTCCTTCAACTACTTCGAAACTTTTAACGCTCAACAGCTTTCCCTCTCGACTCAGCTCCACCGTCGATGAGCCTGATAGGCGGATTATCAACGGTCTTTGATGTTCATTTGGGATGTCCTCCGCGAGTAAGCACGAGGCTTCTCGAGCATTCTCGTGAGGATTTATTACGTTGATAGCACCTTTTGATGAGGTGCGAATAAGGGTATATACATCTTCCACCATTGTTTGTGGATTTTTACCCGGAAGAATTAACTCAATTAATTCGGCGATCTTCGCAATACCAACGATGTCACTTGCCCGAAGTGATCTAGTCATCGTAGTAGTAAAATCTTCCTCGCTCATCGTGCGCCCCTGACTCTTCAGTAGTCGACATAATCTTACTAATTTTCGACCATCCGTGGATGAGAGCCCGCGTATTGTTCCCATGAGATACACCAATCGGCCTTCGTCATCAGGAGGAATCACATCAATATCTCCATCTTTTGATGCCGTCATAACTTCAGCAATTGCCAGGTGTGTTGTCGATTGTGCAGGTATTATTTTTGACTTTGGTTGCATCTCTCTGTCTCTCTTCTCAATCTCCTGAAATGCTTCCCAGATGAGAATCTTTGCTTGTGCGGGGGTTGGAATGAGTGACAAGTGGTCCATATTACTATTTACATATTTGTTGATTGTATTCTATTCCTACTTATAGCGTTAGGGCAACCGTGTTTTTGAGCCCACCCGTATGCGTGACTTCAAGGCTGATTTGTGGTACAATGATGGGATATATACGAAGCATTTTTAGAAATATTTTATGGCAGACAATTCATCCATTCAGACAGCGGTACAAGATTTGAAGGCACAAAGTGCAGCTGGTGGCAGTGCGCCGGTGACGGCTGATGGAAAAGCGCCAGTGATGTCGCAAGCTCTCGATTTCATCAATCGCGGCATTCACGAAAAAGATGTAGTAGGAAAAGCAGCGGAACGAAACATGCCTTACGTGGATGTAAGTACGATGCCGATTAATCCGGATTTATTGAGATTAATTACGAAAGATGTTGCCGTGGCGAGCAAGTTAATGCCATTTATTTTGTTTGGAAAAAAACTGCACGTCGCCGTAGTGGATCCCGATTTTGCCGAAACAAAGGCGAAGATTGAGGCATGGAAGACTGACGGCTATGAGGTCGTTTTACATTTATGCTCGCAGGAAAGCCTGGATCAATCCGTGATGGTTTTTGATGCACAACAGTCTATGCAAAAGCAGGAAATTGTCACAAATGTAGAGGAGGCTCGCGTCGGCGCTTTTGAAAAAGAAATTACCGTATTAGCGGACTTGAAAGATAAAATTCAGAAAGTTACCTCCGAGGAGGCATTGAATTTGATTGAAGTTGGTGCCATGAAAACGGGTTCGTCTGATATGCATTTCGAGCCGGAGGAGAAAAGTGCGCGTGTACGATTCCGTATCGATGGTGAGTTACACAAAGTTTTTGATATCGACATGAAGACGTATCTGAATGTCGTGAATCAGCTCAAGTATAAGTGCAAAATGAAGATGAATGTGACAACGATTCCGCAGGACGGAAGATATGAATTTGTACTGAATGATCGCAAGATCGATGTCCGTGTTTCTTGTATTCCTACGCAGTACGGCGAGTCGTTCGTTTGCAGATTATTGGATAGCGGAAGATCGTTGCTAGGATTTGCCGAGATGGGATTCCAGGGAGCCTATTTAGAAAAAATGGAAAAATTATCCAGCCTATCGCATGGCATGATCTTGGTCACGGGCCCTACGGGATCAGGTAAAACAACGACACTTTACTCCTTGTTGGGAAAATTTAATCAGCCGGATGCAAAAGTAATTACGCTGGAAGATCCGATCGAATATCATCTCGCGGGAATTTCGCAAAGTCAGATAGATCCGACGCACGGATATGATTTTGCCGGTGGCTTGCGCACGATTTTGCGTCAGGATCCGGACGTAGTGATGGTGGGTGAAATCCGAGATCTGGAAACCGCTACCGTGGCTGCGCAGGCGGCTTTGACGGGTCATGTCATGCTCTCCACACTGCATACCAATAGTGCGGTTGAGTCGATTCCACGTATTGTAAATATGGGGTTGCCGGAGTTTATTGTGGCTCCCGCGTTGCATACGATTATCGCGCAGCGGTTGGTGCGAAAACTTTGCGCGTGCGCAGAAAAACGACCGATGACCGAAGATGAAAAGGCGAAGTTCACAAAAGATGTAGAAACTATTCGTGCCGTTGTTCCGGATATCACCGTAAAAATTCCTGCGTTAGCGACGTTGCCGACCGATATGCTCGTCAGCAAGGGCTGCGAAAAATGTAGCAATACCGGGTTCAAGGGGCGCGTCGTTATTGTAGAAATTATTACCATTGATGCCGAGCTACAAGAGCTTATTTTGGCTAAGACAAGCGCGCCAAAATTGTTTGAGGCTGCACGGAGGAAGGGCATGATTACCATGCAAGAAGATGGAATTCTGAAAGTCCTCCAGGGGCTAACCACGATGGAAGAGGTGTTTGAGGCCACCAATATTACGGTGTAATTTATTTTTTTAACCTATACCCACCAGGGATCTGCTCAATGAGTCCTTCGATTTCGAGTTCGGAGAGTTTTTGAAAGAGGAGACTGACTGTAGGGATTTTGGTGGATTCTAGAAGTTGAGAAACAGGAGTAGCGTACTTGTAGGTAAGTGTGTCGACTATGTTTTGGAGGTCAGCGTCGGTGAATTGCATAGGCGGCTTGAATAGAGACTGCTGCGAATTCTTCGAGATACCATGAAGTATCCCCGGGAGTTGATGGTAGGACGTGATCGGAGTGGCGATGCTTCTTTCGATCAGGTCGAGGTTTCCGGCGCAGTCGGTGCGATCGATGTCTGCGGTGAGGGCGAAGACCTCGCGGTTCATC
>JAPLYO010000028.1 GCA_026395555.1 Candidatus Peregrinibacteria bacterium
AGTTAAAGTGACGCCAGAAGGGATGTAGCCCATTTGGCAAATCCATGAGAGGTTTCCATTAATAGTAGTCAAGCAGGACTCATATCCAGGAGCAAGGGGAGTGAGTGTTGGTGATGTACCCTTATCGTTATTCCAGACGACATTATTAGCATCATCGAGCAGCATGGAGTTATAGACGAACTGGTAGTTGTCTCGGCCATCTCGATAGGTGGTATTCGTTGCACTTGGGACGATAGTCTTATCGCTCCATCCATAGGTGAATGTAACGAGATCACCTTCTTTTGCTGGAAGAGTAACGTTAAGGACGTCGAGCAATGCTGGAGCAACAACTGCTGGGGCTAATTGCAGCATATACTCACCAAGCCCGGCCATAGAGAGCTGTCGTACGTAGAGCTGAGGATCAGCGGGATCCGTTAGGGCAGTAACGCCTGTGTAGGCCCGAACCTTAAGAATATTTCCTTTTCCTTTGGCGAGTTCGGCAGCAATGGTATCGTTGAGAACGACATCGTGACAGACATATCCATCAACCGTCTCACGCATGCCATCATCGGCGAGCTTTATATTACAGATAGATCCTGGATTTGAAGATGTATCGTTGAGAACGTCATCGCTACCGACGACTGTACCCGTTGTGGCATCTTGAATAACCCATCCAAAAGCGACGGCAGGAATCTTGACTCCGGCGGCGTTTGTATAGGTCAGAAATGATTTAGCCTCAGCATCTTTATCATAGTCCCAGCTGAGAATAAATTTTTTGGCAGCATTCTGAGTAATTTTTACATTGGTAGGAACCGGAATGGTAGCAGACTCGCTGCCAATAAAGCTTCCCTTGAAGAGATTGCCTCTTCCAAGGAAAATACCCAACACGACCACCGCGAGGAGGCCGGTGACGAGCAGGGCAATCTTTTTGGGACTAAACGAGGTTGATACGGTCTGTGTGTTTTTCATATTGGTTTTTATTTTAGGTGTAGTAAGGGGTTATTGTTCAATAGTTGGAAGTACTTCTTTCGAGGTCGCAATTTCTCCCTCACTGCCCTGACTATCTAAACCAAAGAGCTTCACCTCGACCGTTTTGATCGGTGCAATAGATGGTGGTAGTCCTTTTGCTACATCATCCGTCGCGCTATACGTTTCTTTTGGAAACATCGATTTCGGAACGATAGTATTGTAGGTAACTTTTTCACCAGCACGGAGTTCAGTAACTCCCTGATCGTTCCATGGCTTTACAAACGTTGGGACGTTTACGCGATTCACAAATCCCTTAAACAAAATATAGAACTGCTTATTCGTAATAGTTGCACCGGTATTCTCCATGGAGTAGGTAAGTGCGAGATCGCCGCTCTTCAGGAAGGTGGCATCAGTCACAGAAACCTTGAGGCCACTTGCCTCAGGTCCGCTCACAAATGAACCCATCAATCCACCGCCTTTTGTTACAACAAGGGCGATGATCACGACCGCAACGAGTGCGCCGAGAACGATAAAGAGTGTTTTTTTTGAACCGGTATTTGGTTCGGAAAACGGAATCTGCTGCTCCATATATTTTTGTTTTTAAGGTATATTTTTTATTTCCTTTAAGTAATTATACATTATTTTAGAGCTTTATGCAAGCTTGAGGCTTACGCTCCGGCGACGTTCGACATGTCCATAATAGGAAGCATGATAGCGGCAACCATGCCGCCAACCACCAAACCAATCATAATGAGGAGAATAGGCTCAAAGGCCTTGGTTAAGCCCTGAACCATAGCATCGACTTCATCGTCATACAGGGCGGCAACTTTTTCGGCTACGACATCCAGATGAGCCGTCTGCTCTCCGATCTCGATCATATTGATCAAAACGACCGGAAATAGTTCGGGATCATTGAGTGATTCTGCAAGGGGAATACCCTGTTCGACATCTTGTGAGGCCAAAATTAAACGCTGGCGATAAACCTCATTACCGATAGCATCAGCAATAATATGTAATGACTGGACCACCTGCACACCGCTATCGAGCAGGTCGCTCAACAGTCGAGCGAAACGTGCAAGTAAGCTTTTGCGGATAAGCGGACCAAACATCGGAATTTTCAAAAGCATTCCATCCCACTGGTACCGTCCAATGACGGTCTTTCTCCAGGCGCTGATAGTGGCGATAGCACCGCCGACGGCAACAGCAATGAATATCCAGTAACTCTGGAAAAATCCACTCATGTTGATTAAAAGCTGAGTAGCAAACGGAAGTGCCTTACCTGACTGTGTGAAAAACTCAGTCATTTTTGGAACGACGACGATCATCATGACAAACACGACGACAACCAAAAGCGTCACGATAACGAGTGGATAGATAAGGGCACCTTTTACCTTAGCACCGATAGAGGCGTTTTTCTCAAGTCTATCAGCTAAACCGGTAAGTACCTGGTTGAGCTGACCTGTCGCCTCACCTGACTTGGTCATACCGATCTGAGAGTCATCAAAAACATCTTTATACATACCCATGGCATCGGACAAACTCTTACCCTGTTCAATTTTTTCAGAAATCTCAGAAATAATTCGTGCTAACTTTGGATTTTGTGCAGTCTGTGCTGAGAGTGTCTCAAGAGATTTGATAAGCGGAACACCGGCATTAATCATGACCGCAAGCAGTCGGAAAAAACTGGCAAGATCTTTGACGGTAACTTTGGAGTGAGCGATCAGCCAATCGTTGATACGATAAAAGAAATCCAGAATGGGGTTACCGGTAAGTTTTCCATAGCGAAGTCGCTCCTGTTCAATGAGCTTTTTCACCATGGACACCTCAGCAATATCGAGAGTGATAGGTGCTATGCTGTCATCCTGAGAACCAGACTCGCTACTGAGCAAGTTAATGGCTCCGGAAAGAGCGGCATTCGATTTTTCTTCAGATATATTAGACATATTCTTCGACTTTACGGGCTACGGCATAAACTTCTTCGAGCGAGGTAATACCTTTGAGGCACTTTACCAAGCCATCTTGTTCGAGCGTGATCATTCCTAATTTGATAGCAGCCTTTTCAATCTGAACTGATGGAGCCTTTTCGAGAATTAAACGTCGAATTTCATTGTTCATGCGTAGTACCTCATAAATCGCGATACGTCCGAAATATCCTATATTGTTACACTGGTCACATCCCTTCGGTACAAAAAATGCCTTACCGGCAAGAAGTGCCTTATCCATTTGTGGAAATTTTGCCTCTACGCCACCGGCGAGAGCCTTATCGATTTGTGCGCGGAGGGCGGAGGCCGAGGCGTTTGTATCTGTTCCCGTATCAATTGGTGCCGGCTGTTTACAAGACTGGCATAATTTACGTACCAAACGTTGAGCGATAATGACCTCAATGGTAGACGCGACGAGAAACTCAGGAATATCCATATTTTCAATACGGGTGAGTGTTTCTACGGCGCTATTGGTATGAATCGTCGAGAGAACTAAGTGACCCGTCAACGAAGCCTCGATCGCAATATCGACCGTTTCATGATCACGAATTTCACCGACCATGATGATATCCGGATCTTGACGAAGCGCGGCGCGCATACCCATCGCGAAATCATATTGAATGTCATGGTGCACCTGACTCTGGCTCAGTCCGTCCATCTGAATTTCCACTGGATCTTCAATGGTGAGAATATTTACATCCTCAGTATTAATTTTATTCAAGCACGTATAGAGCGTTGTTGTTTTTCCGGAACCAGTAGGTCCAGATGTTAAGATAATTCCGTTAGGACTATCGAGTCCCTCCATCAGATACGTATAGTTATTTCCATCTAATCCGATTTCAGTGACATCGGGAATCTTGCGAGACTTGTCCTGAATACGCATAACGACCTTTTCACCATTAACAGTTGGAAAGGTGGAAACACGGAGATCCATTTCACGGTTATCCTTTGAGGTTACTTGGCATCGTCCATCTTGAGGAATTCGCTGCTCATCAATCTTCAAATTCGACATAATCTTGATGCGAGAAATAACAGCCGGATGGATGTTCGGAGGATATTCGACGATTTTCTGTAGCGATCCATCAATACGATAACGAATACGAATCAATTTTTCTTCCGGTTCAATATGGATATCAGAGGCACGCATATCGAGGGCGAGCGAGATCATCATCAGCGCAAGCTGAGGAATATTTCCGGCGATGATCGCCTCTTTGAGTTGTTGGAATTTAGCATTATCGATCATAATTTATCCTTTTGGAAATATGCCTGAATCTCGGCACGGAACTGAATCTTATTTTTGTTGGCTCCGGCAGGTCCGGTATCATCTTCGGCAAAATTCATCTGTACGGACTTCAGATCGAGCAGTCGAAGTTTTTTCGAAAGCGTTCCAGAGTCCTGAACATAGGAGAGGAATTTATAGAAATTTGCCTCGGAGGCGGTGATATTCATGCTAATCGGTAAGATGTTGTACTTCCCGCTCTTGTCAGCAATTGGCGTTCCGAACTGCATATCGGTAGCGATAATGGGATTATTGGTACGATTATTTTCCAAAAAATAGGCATCAAAAATCTTAGTTAGCTCGGTATAATTTTCCTGTGAAGGAAAGACGAGTGCGAGCTCCTTGAGCATGGACTCATCGGAATCTTTATAGTCAGTCTGGACCTTCGTATAAGCATCGCCTTCAATTTTATTGGTCTGATTGAGGCTTACGAGTTCTTTTTCACTCTCGCTCACGATAGTGGTCTTATCGCTATATTCGAGGTACTTTTCGATGCCATAATAGGACACGAAGAGGCCGACGATAATCACACCAATCATATAGAGCTTAATACTCCTACTAAGGTAGTGCTGGCGAATAAATGCGGGTGATCCTAATTGTGTTTGTGGTAGTGCGTCCATAGTAAATTTAGGGTTTTGGTATTACGGGAGCGTCGCTTATCTTCTTTAAGACGGCATCAGTCGTAGTTGAATTTCCGAAGAACTGAGCATCCTGACTTAGATCAATGACTTTATCTCGGTCATCGACCTCGCCATCAGCCTGAAGACTCAGGTCAATCTTGAAGTTTCCCTCGAAGCCATCTTTTTCAGAGAATGTCTTAGAGAAGTTTCGCATCTCGACATCCTTGAATCGTGTCGAGCCTTCTAGCTGATCAATGAGAATGGCGAGAATCTTGAAGTTTTCACCCTTGAAGTCCTTGACGTTTCCACTAATCGTAAGACGTCCCGTTGAGCCGTCGAAATCAAATCCGGTGTAAAGAATTCCTCCAATATCCTTATAGAGCTTTGTTTTGAATCGATCATCGCTCGCCTCGGTTTTTGTATAGATTTCCTTTATGAGAACAGCCCACGGAATGCGTTTATCCTTAATCTGGAAGATAAATGCGAGGCGATTATTATATTTGGAAGAAAGTTTGATGATATGTTTTCGCAACTGATCATGCGGCATTTTTTTGATATCGGTAGAGATCAGTTGCATGAGTTGATCGTTGCCAATAAGCTGCATGAGTTCATCGAGATCGCGAATTTCCTGTTTCTTTAACTCTCTATTTGTAGAGGTAAGATTTTTGAGTTCTTCTGTAGCGACACGTTTTTTTTCGGTAACGCTATCGAGAAGAAGTCCGTTGAACTCAGCCGTTGCGAGTTTTTCCTCATTGGCCTTGATCGTCTTGTCGTCCATGCCGGTCGTATCTTGAACGAGAGGCTGTTCACGATAAATTCGCGCAAAGTTTGGTTTTGCCATGATAGCGCGAGCCTGCTCAAAAGGCTTCACGAGGTCATTTTTTGCCTTCTCTAAATCCGCAGCAAGATCAGCTTTTTTCGAATCATCAGCGGCTCTCCATGCATCATATACTCTTAAGTATTCGTTAGACTTATAGAAGAACTGGTCGAGATATTCTTTTGCCGTGCGATAACGATTGAAATTTAATTCCGTCATAACGCTCTTGAGCGAGTCGCTCGTGCTCTTGAGTTTTACGCCAACATTTTGATTACTAAAGAGAGTGACATTAGGGTTGAGCTGCGTGAAGAAGAATACATAAAAGATGAATCCGAGCGTAACGAGTGAAGCGAACAAAATTTTCATGAATGAGAGCTGCTTCTTCAGATGAAATTCTCGATCAATGAAGAGGCTTGTATCGATTTTTGGAAGTTCTCCAAGAATCGCCTTTTTCTTTTCTACATTCTTTCCCTCGCTTTGGGCCAAGGCTTGCAAGACGAGATCACTATCATTATTTTTTTGTTTTTGCGAAGCCAAATTTTTCAAAAATGTATCTTCAACTGGTGCGCCAGAAGAAGATGTCGTCGATGCCGCTGGACGCGGTGAACCGATACTTCCCGAAGAAATATTTCCCCCCAACGCGAACGATCCGGAATCACCACTTGGTGTCGCCGGTTGCTCATCGGTGAGATGTGGAGTTGAGATAACAATGTCACCCCCTGATGACTCTTCGAGGAAGTGGAAAAGTTTTACCTCAGCATTGAAATCGAACAGATCTGAATTTTCGAAACTGAATAACTTATGCATTTGTTTGTATGTGGGTTTTTTTATTTCCCATCATTATATCAAATTTTGGCAGTTCTGTAAATAGCTTAGGGGCTGATCGTCGCAGGAAAGAGTTTTCAGGTGGAGAAATAGGTAGAATAAAGCTAAAAGTGACATAAATAGAGAAAGAGTTATGGCTTATGGACGTCCATACGAAAATCAGCTACTCTTCATGTCATGCAGACTCAGAAACGTCCAGCTTTGCCCGAGTGGTTCAAAATTCGACCGCCATCTACGGAATCCTTCGAGAAGATCAAAAAGCAGCTTCAAACGACCGGCCTAAAGACGGTTTGCGAGGAGGCACGCTGCCCGAACCTCTCTGAGTGTTGGAGCGGTGGAACGGCGACATTTATGCTTCTGGGCGAGACCTGCACGCGGGGTTGCCGATTCTGTGCCGTAAAGACGGGGAACCCTCATCAGGAGGTCGACCCACTCGAACCCTATAAAATTGCTCAAACGATTAAAAAAATGAACTTGGAGTACATCGTGCTGACGATGGTGGCGCGCGACGATCTTCCCGACGGCGGAGCCGCGCACATCGCACAATGCATTCGCGCGATTCATAAAGAAAATCCAAAGATTCTTATCGAAATGCTCGCCTCGGATTTGCGAGGAAATACAGACGCCCTTAAGGTAATTCTAGAAAGCGGTATCGTCGTTTTTGCGCATAACATAGAGACAACTGAAGAATTAACAAAATTTGTACGAGACGGACGTGCGGCATATGCACAGTCACTTCAGGTTCTAAAGAATGCAAAAAAAATTGCGCCAAAAATCTATACAAAATCTTCTATCATGCTCGGACTTGGCGAGACGGAAGAGGAGGTAATGAAGGCGATGAAAGATCTCCGCGATGTTGGAACGGATATGCTCACCCTAGGTCAGTATCTCCCGCCGTCAGAAGGTCATATTGCCCTAAAGGAATACGTACATCCTGACCAGTTCAAAAAACTCGAAAAAATCGGCCTCGATCTAGGCTTCATTTATGTGGCTTCTGGACCCTTGGTGCGAAGCTCGTACAAAGCTGGAGAACTTTTCGTGAAATCGCTTGTAAAACCAGCGATAACTCAGTAAAGTAGCGTTCCGAATTCTTGCGTAAATGACCCCAAATACCGTACGATAACACTACCAATGTCTGATATCTTTTCTCAGTTTGATCCCCTCCAAGGTAAGCGCCTCCAGATAATGGACGAAAATGGCGTTATGTCCGCCGATCCGGCCATATCCGCACTCAGACCGCCTGAACTTACCGATGATCTTATAAAGCAGGCATATGAGAAAATGCTCTTTATGAAAATGGCCGATCAGAAGGCGAATAACCTTCAGCGTACCGGCAGAATGGGGACATATGCGTCCATTCGTGGACAAGAGGCGACACAGATGGGAGCTGGACTGGTGATGAAGCCCGAAGACTGGCTCTTGCCGGCATTTCGTGAGCTCGGAATTATGTGGCTCCACGGCATTCCCGTAGAGAATATTTATTCCTATTGGATGGGAAATGAGATAGGAAGCCGTCCTCCGGAAAATGTGAACTGCGTTCCAATATCAATTGTTGTTGGTTCACAGATGCTTCATGCAGTGGGCGTTGGACTTGGTATGAAAAAGAAAAAAGAGCAAAAAGTAGCCGTCGCTTTTTTTGGAGATGGTGCGACGAGCGAGGGAGATTTCCACGAAGCGATGAACTGCGCAGGAATTTTCAAACCAAATACGATACTCATTTGTCAAAATAATCAGTGGGCAATTTCTGTTCCGAGAAGTTATCAGACGGCATCTGCGACGATTGCACAGAAAGCGATTGCCTACGGACTTCCTGGAATTCAGGTTGATGGAAATGATTTGATCGCAATGTATGTAGCGGTTAAGACGGCACGAGAAAGAGCACTTCGAGGCGAGGGTACGACATTAATTGAAGCATATACCTATCGTCTCGGCGATCACACTACCTCCGACGATGCGAAAAAATATCGTGATCCGACCGAAGTTGAGTTATGGAAACCACGTGATCCGATGGTACGTTTGCAGAAATATTTGGCATCAAAAAATTTATGGACACAAATGTACGAAGACGAACTCACAGCAAAATATGAAAAAGAAATTGAGACAATGGTAGAGAAAGCTCAAGCCGTTGTTTACAATCCATCAGACATTTTTGATTATACATACGCAGTGTTGCCTCCGCAGTTACAGGCGCAAAAAGAAGAGTTCCTTAGCCAGTTGCCGAAATTATAACATCCATGGAAAATCCAAAATTAAATATCGTCGAAGCAATTAATCTCGCGCTCAAGCAGGAAATGGAGCGCGATCCATCCGTGCTGATTTTTGGTGAGGATGTTGGAAAAGATGGCGGAGTATTTCGTGTTACCGATAAATTGCAGGCACAGTTTACAGAAGATAGAGTCTTTGATTCGCCGCTAGGGGAGTCTGGAATCGCCGGTATGGCCATTGGCCTTGCGATGTACGGATTCAAGCCGGTTGTCGAGGTTCAGTTCGATGGATTTTATCATCAGATGCTTGACCAGATATTGCAGCACGCAGCACGTATGCGTAATCGTTCACGAGGACGCTATTCCGTTCCAATGGTAGTTCGTATTCCAAGTGGAGGTGGAATCAAGGCGCTCGAACATCACTCCGAATCAATCGAAACATTTATCGCTCATACGCCGGGACTCAAAGTCGTGTACCCTTCTACGCCATATGATGCGAAGGGATTACTACTTGCTGCGATTCGTGATCCGGATCCAGTGCTCTTCATGGAGCCAAAAAGACTATATAGAGCCATCAAACAGGAAGTTCCAACCGAAGACTATATTGTGCCAATCGGAGTTGCAAACGTCCTCCAGCAGGGAACGGATATTACCGTTATTGCATGGGGTGCGATGGTTCGCGAGGCACAGGCAGCAATTGAAAATCTGAAGACAAATCCGGAAACGGCATCGTATTCAGTCGAGCTCATTGATTTACGCACGATCTCACCTCTCGATCAGACAACGATTTTCGCCTCCGTCGAAAAAACCGGCCGCCTGGTAATCGTCCAGGAGGCAGTGAAGTCCTTCGGGCCGGGAGCCGAAATCGCCGCCCTGGTAGCCGAAAAACTACTATACTCTCTCAAGGCTCCCATCCATCGAGTTGCAGCACCGGACATAACGGTGCCATACTTACAGGCGGAACACTGGTATCTTCCGAATGCTCAACAAATTCAAAAGGCGATCACGACCGTAATGGCTTCTTAATACACATCAATATGCTTGAATTCAAATTTCCAGACGTCGGTGAAGGTATCCATGAAGGTACGATCGTCAAATGGCGAGTGAAAGAAGGTGATGAGGTGAAGTCCGATCAGGTTCTCGTTGAAATTGAAACCGACAAGGCCGTAGTAGAAATTCCATCTCCTCGCGCCGGAGTCATCGCCAAGACATTTCATGCAGAAAAGGAGACAATCAAAGTCGGCGACACACTTGTAGTGATTACCGATAAGGGTGAAGCGTACGATCCCTCCGCGACATCAGTAGCTACTGCGTCGACGCCTGCAACAACTACAACCTCAGTTCCTCCCCCAGACAAAGGGCCGGGCGTAGTTGGCTCAATTGACGCATCGAATAAGGAAATTCCAGCAGCCACGCCTTCTGCCCGGGCAGAGATTCCAGCTTTGAATCTCTCAGCGCAACCAAAAATCCTCCCTGGCACTCGCAATCTCGCCCTCAAACTTGGCGTAGATCTTTCAATGATAAAAGGTTCCGGCACTAATGGAATGATTACTGACGCGGACGTCATGAGTGCGTCATCAATCAAGCCGACATCAGCTGCAAAGACCCCATCAGCACCACTACCATCAAAAACTTTTCCCGGCCCCGTCACGATTACGGAATATAAGGGAATTCGAAAAGCTGTTGGCGATCATGTTCATGAATCACACATGCATACCGTTCCGGTGACGCATTTCGATACGCTCGATATCACGAAACTTTTCAATAAACGCGAGACGGAAAAAGCCGCAGCACAGGCTCAAAATATCAAACTCACCTTCCTTGCCTACATTGTGCAGGCCGTCACGCAGACGCTCAAGGATTTTTCAATGATTAATAGTGAGCTCAACGAATCTACGGAAGAAATTGTAACCAAAAATTATTATAATATCGGCATAGCGGTCGACACTGAAGAGGGACTTCTCGTGCCGGTCATCAAGGATGCCGACAAGAAAGATCTTTATACGATCGCACAAGAAATCGTCTCTCTCGCCGAAAAAGCGAAGGCGAAGAAACTCACGCTTGAAGAAATGTCAGGCGGAAGCTTCACTATCACAAATTATGGCTCTGTAGGCGGCGATTTTGCCACTCCTGTTATTAATTATCCGCAGTCCGCCATCCTCGGTCTCGGCAAAATACGCGATACACTCGCGCTCGACCCCGCAAATCCAACCGCCGCTCCGCACCTCATCAAAACCATGGGCCTCTCTCTTACCTTCGATCACCGCCTCATCGATGGAGCCGTTGCCGCCCGATTTGTGAACGCCCTCATGCTGAAATTGCAATAAATACATATGCCGCTCAAACCTGAAGAAATTGAAACTATTCACGCCGTTGCGGATGCATTTACGGACGAAAGAGTGAGAAGCGTGGATCGAGTTACGCAAGCTAAGCTTGCCGGCAGATTGCTCAGTATAGGAAATAATGTAGATCCTGCATTGGCACAGCTCCTTTACGCTGATATGTATTCTTTGGCTGTTGACCAAGACGCAATACCAGATGCAATGGTAAGGGATCATTGCAATACGATTCAGACAGGCATACAAATACTACTCGAACGCGGTGGTCGTGTTAGTTAGCTAAACCTCAAAATACACTTAATGCAATATAATGTAATCAGCTTGCAGCTTTATTGTTTACGTAAACAGGGGCTATAATAAAAACAACAATCTCACCACCTAACCCATCCCACTATGCATCCTCAAGATTGGAGAAAATATCTCGCAGAACTTCTCGGTACATTTTTTCTCATATTCATGGGAGCGGGATCGATTATCGTAGGGCAGACATTTGGAACCTTTGATTTATTGGGCGTCGCTGTGGCGCATGGACTTGCTATTATGGTAGGAGTATACGCATTCGCACATATTTCCGGAGCTCACTTCAATCCTGCCGTCTCAATCGCCATGATGGCCACAAAAAGAATGCGTATCATGGAGGGTGTTGCCTATATCGTATCACAGCTGCTCGGAGCCACGCTCGCTACGCTCGCGCTCAAGCTCATCTTCGTCGACCTTCTCGTTACCGAATACGGTGTTCCAACACTTATTGGAGGATTATCTCCCGTCTCAGGAATAATCGTTGAAGCAATCCTTACATTCATCCTTGTGCTCGTTATCTTCTCTGTCGCCGTTGATCAGGAGAAAACGAGGAGTAATATCGCAGGATTTGCGATAGGTTCAGTAATTACGATGGATATTCTCGTAGGAGGCCTGCTCACAGGTGGCGCTATGAACCCAGCCCGTTGGTTCGGTCCAGCTCTCATCTCGAACGTATGGACGCACTGGTACGTCTACCTTGCCGGTCCTATCCTCGGAGCTCTTCTCGCAGCCGCCCTCTATGAGCTCGTCTATCTCAGAAGGAAGTAGGAGCTATTATCTCATCTCATTCCACTCGCTCGTCTTGTACCTTTCGCGTACAAGCTCTTGAGCGCGCGCAGACTCCTCCGCGCTCCATGTTCCTACCTCGAACGTCTTTCCAGTCGTAAATGCACTCATCAAGGCGCTATAGACCTCTTCACGAGTCACCTCCGGTCTCACGATCTCTATTGAGGTCACTCTCTCCTCAACAGCAGCGATCATCTTGTCTGCAATTTTTTCTTTCCCAACTTTTAAGAGAGAAAACATTTTTCGTACATCCACCTGAAATAAAATTGTCCCGTGTTGCAAAATCACCCCGCCACGCCGCGTCTGTGCATTGCCTGAAATTTTCTTTCCAGACGAACTCACAATAACATCGTTAATAGGCTTAAACTCGGCTTCAATTCCAACTAATTTTAACCCGTTGATAATCCATCCGCATATTTCACGATACGACTCGGTAATACCCAATCTCACGCCATCCGTATTGCAGAAATCTTTCTCCGGAACCATCACGGAATACGTAATCTCTCCCTCGAAATCATGATATACCGCACCGCCTCCCGTGCGTCGACGAATAACATCGACATCTTGCGTAGCACAAGCTTCTACATTTATTTCATCCTCCAGGCTCTGAAAATATCCAATCGAAACCGCGCTCGGACTCCATCGATAAAACCGCACCGTTGGCCTAACCAGGCCACTTGCAACGGCCTCGCAGCACGCCTCATCCAGTGCCATATTCATAAAAGCATCATGCGTCTCCAGCTCAATCACGCGCCATGAGATATCGGAAAGTGCCATAGAGATAATTATTTTCCTGAAATTGCTGATCGAACTAACTCATCCAATCCACTTGAAGTATCGCCACCCTCCGTCTCGCCCGTACCTCCGCTTCCCCAGCTATCTTTTCCTCCGCGGATCGCCTCCACAAGCGTCTCTGCGATATTGCTCGCGCTGAATCCAACCAGCTCAAAATTTTTCTCATGGATGAGATCATTTAATTTCGATACAAAATCCCTGACAGGCGTCTCATTCGACATACCATTTAGCGCATTCTCTAGCTCACTTACCCCATCTTCTGGATGCATGAAGAAGTCTCCGGTCAGAGACACATTACTCAAAATTCCTCCCTCTACATCACATTTCACGCGAAGTAATTTTCCTCCGGTAACTTTTTTGGTAGCTATGTATTCCATAAGCGCATAGTACAGACCTTTCTGACATGAGTAAATAAAAAAAGACCCCAGAATTATCCGGGGTCTTTGGGTAGTTTCAAGATAATGAAACGAAGATTTACTTCATCTCAACCTTAGCACCTGCATCTTCGAGGGCCTTCTTGACCTTCTCGCCTTCTGCACGGTCGATTCCTTCCTTAACTGGCTTTGGAGCACCATCTACGAGGTCCTTAGCCTCCTTAAGTCCGAGACCTGTAAGCTCACGAACGGCCTTGATAACGTTGATCTTGCTTGCACCTCCATCAAGAAGCGTAACAGTAACCGTTGAAGAAACTTCTTCAGCAGCACCACCAGCAGCAGGCATAGCACCCATCATCATAGGAGCAGCAGCTGTAACTCCGAACTCTTCTTCCATAGCCTTAACAAGGTTAGCAAGGTCGAGTACTGAGAGTTCTTTGACTGCGTCGAGAACTTTTTGAGCGTTTGAACTGAGATCCATAAAAATAAAAATTAGAGAGAAATAAATTAGGTAAAAAGAAAACGGGAACATTGCTCCAAAGGCTATGCCTTCTTCGCAATTGCATCAACCGTACGAACAAACTTGGCAAGGAGACCATGAAGTGAACCATGGAAACCCTGAATTGGTGACTTCATCATGTAGACCAACTTTGCGATGAGCTCCTCCTTTGATGGAAGTGCAGCATACTGCGCAGCCTCGCTACTCGACAAAATCTGACCTTCGAAAAGTCCACCGAGCAACTCGAGTTTCTCATAAGTCTTCTTCAGCTTTTTGAGAAGTCGTGCCGGAGCAATAGGATCACCGTAAGAAACCGTCATAGCTACAGAGCCCTCCATGACCTCACGGGGAATCTCTTTATAACCATGCTCGCCAGCAGCTTTGCGGATGAGTGTTTTCTTGGCAACCTTATACCCGACATTGTTAGCCCGAAGCTCTTTTCGAATTGCTGAAACAGCAGCTACTGGAAGTCCTCGGAAGTCTGCGAAGAAGAATGATTTTCCATTCGCGAACAGTTCCTGAACCTCAGTGAGCATTTCCTGCTTTTTTGCTTTCGATGCAGCCATAGGTAGGGGTTAGGTTAAGAAATAAAAGGGGTAATATATAAAAAAAATCTCTGACATGCAGAGACTTACGCTTAACTCTTTATAATGAGGCTATTCATCCGACTATTCGGATTGTAGCTTCGAAAGAGTATTCTGGAGTGCCATCTTGGGAGGACTTCTACCCGTTTTCCTATGCCTTTCAGCTTTGGTTGGGATGCCGCCTGTCTCTGATGCGCCGACAATCTACTCTTCAAGGCCTCACCTTGTCAAACAAAAAGGCGCTAGCCGCAATGGGGATAGCGCCTTCATACTATATGTTAAAATTTAAGATACTATCCCAATATCTTTTTCGTATTGTGCCAATCCTGCTGGGCCCAATTTTTTCATGATCTCAAGTGCCTTCAAGAGACATGGACCAAAATCTTCCGGATCGGTGATAAGTGATATTGCATGCTGTAAGGCAAGTGTAATTTGCTTATCAGTAAGATCTTTGTATTGATTTAATATGGCCATATCGCCAATAGATCCAAGTCCCTCCCACACGTCCGTTGGCGTATTGTGAAAAAGATTTTCACTATCGAGCGCATCATAAACGGCACGGTAAAGCCTTGAGTCAACTCCTTCGGGGACTTTTATTGCCTCTCCGATTTGCTGTACAAGACCAAACTCAAGTCCAGATTCGTCAAGATTCGCACCTACTGGATTTTTTGCCAAGTATACATCGAAAGCATCGGATATATCTGCATCATCAATACCTGCCTTATTGGCGTGTTTAATGAACAATCCAAGTTTTGTGCGAATGTCGCCGGCTTACCGCCGCTGCATCATTATTGTGAAATTCGAGCGATTCTGGAGTCACATAGTCTTTTACAAGACGGGCAGTCATAACATCCGCTAATGGAGGATGAGATTCCGGAGAAGAAGGAGAAGAAGCCATAGAATGAAAAGTAAATAATAAAAAGTATATGCGGAAAGGGAGATACTATTTCGCGACGGTACTCTTTCTTAGATCGATACAATAGCCAGAAAGGTATGATTTATAGTTATGATCAAAGCACTGATTATCGGCACTACCTTGAGATGTTGTGGCTGTCTGAGAACCAAGATCCACGGTCGATCCACTGTCAGTCGTGGATGAGGACGAAGATGTATCACCACCGCCGATCAAGTCCTCTAGGTCAGCACGCTGGGCATTGATTTCACGTTGGGCGGCAGAAAAGAATCGCGTTCCAAATGCGCTCATGAAGTCTTTCAGGAGAGGAGAAATCTCAGTTTCAACATCAATGCCATCGTATGAATCAATGTAGTCTCCAAGGACACTGCAATTTTCGCTCATTGCATCAGGGAAAGCATCACCATAGGCGCATATAGCCTGAAGACTTTCCTGCATTTTTTCGTATACAGTAGTGATGCAATCATCTTTTGATGTTCCCGGTCGCTTGCGATTACACTTTGAGAGAGATGTTTTGAAGGTTCTAGTATCGCGCTTGAGTGTCGTGAGCTGGGTCTGTGCATCGTTGAGATATTGGAGCTCTTCTTCGGGTGAGAGTTGAGATCCTGTGTCGTTCGTGGAAGAGTTATCAACAGAAGGGTCGGTAACAGTATCACCCTGCGCCATGAGCACGGATGTGCGAGCAATCTTGGACGTGAAGGATTGATGTGGCACGATCAAGCCAATGATTATGGCAAGAGAGAAGCCAAGAGTGAAGGCTATCAGATGACGACCATTTAGGTTATTTTTCATAATTTTTATGTTAATATTGATGACATTATAACATAATATAGAAAAATAGCAATATTAAAGGTGATAATAATGGCTGTATTTGACAAAAATATAAAAAAACGTAAAATATCGAGCCAATAAGGTACAAATATGCATACATCAATACATGGACCGCAAGGAGCATCCGATGAATCAAGAATTCTTGATATATATGAAATACAGGGAATGGTTGTTCGAAAATTCGCGCAGGATCAGCGCACAAAAGAGTCATTATCCTCAAAGGGTTATGAATTATTACAATTTGTTGTGGAGTTATTGCAAAAACAGAGAGTATTCACGGATGATATTTTCTGTACAGAGCTTGTGGATGGATATGTATTGGAGGTTCCGCGAATGAAGAGAAGTATGGTATTTAGGGATATAGGAGAGGTACACAGTGTGGTGATTCGAACACCGATGCACGCCAGATGCGTTATGATTGATGATGAAAATTTGCATAAAGATGAGATAAAAGAAGTGCTCCTATGCAATTTGCAGGAAAAAATAAATGAACACGGAATGATGGAGACCGTTGCGGGTACGCGCAATAAACCTGCACCAAAAATGTCTATCGCAGGACGTGATATTCCGGCATGGATTAATAATGAACTGCAGCAGTTAAGTCCAATGGAATTGGCGATGGAGCAAAAACAGGGAACACAGCGGATGGCGGATAGTATAAGTAAAATACGAGAAAGATTTCCTACGGCTAGGGATTTTATTGGAGCGAGTGATGTGGGTAGAATGAGTAAGCACCTTGGCATCGCGGGAGCATTTCACGGGATAACTGACGCAGTGAGAATTCCGGGTGATCGTGTATTGTTAGCGGCGAGAATATATGGCGCGGACGACCCGGCGGTTAAGCGAGCAAATGAAGTAGTGATGAAGGAAAGACTAGAGACACATAGAAGGGCAAGGCTAGCCATGCTATAGTCGGATGTGAAATATGATTGATGCATTCAAAAATTGGCTCAAGGAGATTTCTTCAAATGGTGCTTCGGTTAAGCCTCCACTTCTTGTTATTCTCGGCCCGACCGCCAGTGGGAAAACCGCCCTCTCGCTCAAGCTCGCCCATGAATTGAATGGAGAGATTATTTCCGCGGACTCTCGGCAGATATATAAAGAAATTGATATTGGGAGCGACAAATTACCGCTCGACGAGAATCGATGCCATGACGGCATTCTGCATCACTTGATTGATTTCGTTCCACCCGAGGATACGTACACGATGGGTGATTTCAAGCGCGATGCTGAGAAAGTAATCGGCGAAATATATGCTCGTGGTCATCTCCCGATGTTAGTGGGAGGGACGGGTTTATATATTCGTGCTATTACGGATAACTACGATCTGCCTGCGGTAAGGATTGATCCAGAGTTGCGGAAAAAACTATATGCGATGAAAAAAGAAGATCTTCATAAACTTCTTCAAGAAAAAGATCCAGCTACGGCAGCAAAAATTCACATGAATAATATTCCGTATGTCACTCGGGCGTTAGAAATTATCGAAGGAACAGGTGCGCAAAAATCAGATCAAACCGCGGAACCGAAATATAACGTTTTTATGATGGGGATTCAGTGGCCGCGCGAAGAGCTCTTCGCGCGGATCGATCAACGTGTTGACCTTCAGCTTCAGCGAGGACTTGTAGAAGAATCCAGGCAGCTAATTGAAAGGTATGGTATGGAATCACGCCTCCCATCTCTCACCTCCCTCGGTCTGAAGGAGTTTGCCCCGTATTTCAGCGGAGAATCTACGCTCGACCAAGTGTCTCAAAAAATCAAAACTGCCACTCGTCAATACGCAAAGCGCCAGATTAATTGGTTTAGAAAAGACGAAAGTGTCCATTGGATCAAATCGAGCGAGCTCGACCAAACGCTGCGTGCTATACTCGACGCATGTCTCTCCTGGGAAAACGCTGGATCATAAAAAATACGAGTAACGAGAAAAAACTTCTCGAGAAAGTTATGCAAAATCGTGATTTGGATGATGCCGAAAAAATCACGACATTTTTTAGTGAAACAGAGGAGTTTCTCGATCCATATTTAATGAAAGATATGGAGAAGGCAGTCGCGCGAATTAAGAAGGCAATAAGCGATAAAGAGCGCATTATAATTTATGGAGATTATGACGTTGATGGTATTACCGGCACGACGATTCTCGTAAAAACACTTAACAGACTTGGAGCACAGACTTCTTATAGAATCCCACATCGTTTTGATGATGGATATGGTCTTCATGATAAATATGTAGACGAAGTCGCAGCTATCGGCGCTAAACTGATTATCACCGTTGATTGTGGTATCTCGTGTGCCAAGCAGATTACGCACGCCAAACAGCTTGGCTTGGATGTTATTGTCACCGATCATCACACCATTCCCGAGGTGTTTCCATCGGACGCCTATGCCATTCTTCATCCACTACAGGTGGACTGTCCGTATCCATTCAAAGGACTTACGGGCTCTGCGGTAGCGTTTAAATTGGCACACGCACTGCTCTCAACGCTCTCTCCTGATGATCACCTTAAATTTCTCGAATCCCTCACGGATCTTGCAAGTTTCGGAACCGTCGCCGACTGCGGCCCGCTCACAGGAGAAAACAGAACGATCGTCAAACGCGGCCTAAAAGCCTTCAAAAACACGCACTGGGCCGGGCTTCGACAGATGAAAAATCTTGCAAAAATTAAAGATGAAGATGTCCTCGATACGACAACCATTGGATTTAAAATGGGTCCTCGCATCAACGCCGCTGGACGAGTAGATCACCCATATGTAGCGCTGCAACTCCTTCTTCGTGATGAAGACGACGCTCGTACGCTCGGTCTCGCGCAAAAGCTCGAGGGTCTCAATATCATGCGACAAGACATGACGCAAAAAGCTGTTTTTGAGGCTATGAAACTGTATAAACCTGAGTATCATAAACATTTATTTATCGCACATTCACCCGACTGGCACACCGGAATTCTCGGACTTATCGCCTCTCGTGCGGTCGAGAAGTTTGGTTGTCCCGCGATCATTCTCCAGGAAAGAGGAGACATGCTTGTCGCATCCGCGCGTTCCATTGATGGCTGTAATATAACGGAACTCATTGGATCACAGGCCGAGAATCTCATTACCTTCGGAGGTCACAGCGCCGCCGCAGGATTTTCCGTTAAAAAAGAAAAGCTCCACATTGTCGAAAGAGAATTTTACAAAAAAGCACAGAAGTTATGGGGAACTGCCGCCGGAGGATTCACTCCCGCCCTCAATCTCGACTGTGAAATATTGCACAACGAACTGACGACCGAAAACGCCATGAAGATTGAAAAAATGCAGCCCTTCGGTATCGGCAACACTAAGCCACTTTTCGTACTCAAAGACGCACGAATCTCCGATATCTCCCTCGTCGGCAAGGAGCATAATCACGCCCGCCTCACCATTCAGACCAAAGATCAGGATCTGGTTGGTATCTTTTTTTCCGCTCCCGAAAAAGTCCTCCGTCGCCAAATCGGCGACATCAACACGCCTGTCTCCATCGCCTGCAACCTCGAACTCAACCGCTTCCGCGGAAAAACTTCATTACAACTTATGATTGTGGATATTGAGGTCAGTCATTAAGGGGTCACAAAAATTGCAATTATTATTCAAGAATCTTTCAGGGAAATGTTAGATCGGTTTGATAGTATAAAAAATGCCAAAAATGAATTTGGGACTTCCTCATGGTGAGGCCGGTGATCTTGAGAGTCACCGAGACGGGTTCGATTCCCGTAAGTTCCACCATTTTTGGCTCTAAGAAAAAGGAGATATCCAGAGTTGGGTACCTCCTTTTTTGGTGATCTTGAGAGTCACATGCATTATATCACATGCAAGGAATAGCTTCAATAGCTCCGACTACTCAACAACACATCCGCCCCAAAGCCAAGCCAAAATACTTTCCATGGAAGGCAACCCCTGCTAAGCTGCTTCCTTCGAAGTGTACGAATTTGACCGCGCCTATACACTTGACATAAATTACAAAAGGGTTTACAATTACATAATCGCTACAAGAGCGAATAGACCTTACTCAAAAACTAAACCAATTCATGGAATCCACACAATCCGTACAGCAGCAAATCGTAGACCTCTTGCTCAGTAATCAGAAAATTTTAATTATGGCCTCGAGCCCGGCCGATGGGGATTGTATTGGTAGTTCACTCGCGTTATACATCGCACTCAAGAAACTTGGGAAGGACATTACTGTCGTATGCCCTGATCCGATTCCGGATGTATATCACTTTCTTCCGACAATGCACGTCATCGGAAATCGCGTAGTCGCCTCGAAGGATTTTATTATTACAATTGATACCAAAAAAATCCACAGCGCACAGGTAAAAAATATTATAGAAGATGGGAAAATAAATATTATCATCATGCCTGAGAATGGACGTCTCTCGGAGCAGGATGTTGCATTTAATTATGGCCCTGAGCGATATGACCTCATCGTTACGGTAGATACGGGTGGACTCGAACAGCTCGGCACGCTCTACTCGAGCAATATTGAGATGTTCAGCCAGATGCCGGTGATTAATATCGATCACCACTTCTCAAACGATCATTTTGGAAAGATTAACTACGTCGATGTAATGGCTTCTGCTACGACAGAATTGATTATTCCTCTTATTACCATGATCGCCGACAAATCCGGTCAGGAGATATGGGATGAGGATATTGCCACATTGCTACTTACGGGAATTATCACCGATACAGGAAGTTTCCAGAATGCCAATACTACGCCTCGCGCCTTCGACGCTTCGGCGCAACTCATCTCGCACGGCGCACGTCAGCAGGAAATTATTCAGCATATCTTCAAGACAAAACAGCTTACGACATTGAAACTCTGGGGTCGTATTCTTACAAAGATGCAGACCGATGAAGCGTTCCACATTGTTTGGTCCGTACTGACGCAAAAAGACTTCGCCGATACCGGTGCCTCTGAAAATGAAACCGGCGGAATTATCGACGAGCTTCTCTCGAATGCACCTGGAGCGGAAATTATTTGTCTTATCAAAGAAAAAAAAGACGGACTCGTTTCCGGTTCTATTCGCACCACCAACCCATCGGTTGATGCGAGCGCGATCGCCGAATCATTTGGGGGCGGCGGCCATACACGTGCCGCAGGCTTCAAGATGCAGGGAGTTCCAGTCGAAAAAGTTGAGCAGCAAGTACTCAAGGCCTTCCGCGACTATCAATCCAAGCGACTCGGAGTGCCTTTGGAAGAAGAGCAGACAGTTGCTCAGCCACCAATCATGCCTACGATACTAAAAGAAGAAGCTAAAAAAGAGCAACCAAAGATTGAGGTAAAGGCTGAGCCAGCGATAGAGGTGAAGTCCGAACCAAAACCGGAGCCAAAAATTGTTCCAAAACTTGAACTCAAGCTCGAACCTAAAAAAGTGGAGCAAGAAAAAGCTCCCGAACCGCCAAAGCCAATGAAGGAACCGGTTCCGGAAGTGCCAGTAATGGCGCCAGTAGTAGCCACCATTCCTGCTCCAGAGCCGATGGTCGAGCCAGTCCCAGTCCCTCAGGCTCCGGTAGTCACACCACCCCCACCAGTTGCTGAAGTTGCACCTCCCGCCCCCTCACTACAGCCTGAAATTATCTCCCCGAAACCATCCTCCTCATTCAATTTCCAGGAACCAGTCGAACAGACGCCAGAGGTTGATGTTCAGGAGGTAGAAGAGGCCATAGCTGAGCCAAAACCAGAGGCTCCCTATATGTTCACAGCCCCAAAAGCGGAATAAATATATTACAACTCGTGAGGTAAACGTTTCACGCTCTCGCCAGGAACACTTGGTTCGTTTAGACGCGCGGGTGGCTGAACGGTAAATTCCGGTCGCAAAAAACACTGCTCAACCCAAGCATGAATAGCATGGACGGCAGCGGTGATTTCACTTTTATCAACACCTTCAGGAGCATCTCGTAGTGCATCAGTATGAAGATATGATATTTCTCTTCGAAGTTGTCGAACTCTCGATGCAATATCCGGATTAAGAGCTGCCTCGATGCCATTACTGATGGCACGCGTACCATACGCCGCAGGATATAATATTTTTTCCTCGAAGAAGGAAAGTTTTCGAGTATTGAGCGCGCGAGAAATAAGCTCATTGCTGTGAACTTGTAGGAAATCGATAGCTGCTTTTTTATCTAATCCCTGAGCCAGATAATGGTCCAATATGGCTAAATATTTTCGACCAAATTTATGATCAAAATCCGCCGGAAGATCATCGCGCTTATAGCAATAAAAGTGCCCGTATTCTGCAGGGTATTCAAAAACAGTTGTTCCCTGGATAACGGTACTGATGTACACGCAGAGCACAAATTGTTTTTCTCTTTCGTAAATATCATTCACCTCGACTCCGCCACCTCTCAAAATATTCCAATCCTTTTGGGATAAATCGAAAACTTTCTTCGGATCAAGCGCATCGGCCAAGATAAGGATATCATCCATAAGTTCCTGTTCGCTGACATCACTCGGATAAAGTGAATTGGGCTCAGCCGGAGGAGCCTCCCAAGAGCCATCGGCACCGGTTTTCATCACGATAGTTTTCATATACGCATATTCCTATGAAGAAATGAAAGTATCATATATTTAAAAAATATGACAAGAGGATTTGGAAGCTGCAGAATATAAATGAAAGCGCAAAGCTCCTCCAAAGCTGAAATATATGCTATACTGAAACGATACTTTTTTATGCACCTCCATGTCAGAAATTAAACTTTCCCAACTCATCCAAAACAGTCTTCTTATCTCTCCGGAGATGAAAGAGCACCTCGCTGCTAAAATTATTTCATTTACCGACACCCAACAGCAAGAAATGATAACGGCCATTCAGCAGTCAGAAGAAGATTTGAAGCAGTTACTGAACGATGCGTTAAAAAATGACGAAGTGAAACTTCATCGCGTACAGAGGAAGCTCGATGAGGTGTGGAAGCTGTATATACAGGAAATAGAGAAAACGGCAGAGGCGCAGGAAGAAGGCGATCAGCAGGCCTTACTTGATAAGCTGGACGAGTAAAAGGTCTCTCAAAAAAAACAAAAAATAAAATGCCAGAACAGAACGACATACAGGCTCAGCAAAAGCGACTGGATATCATCGATAAAAAAGAAGATCGGGAGGTGCTGGTTGCTGGGCAAAAATATGGCGAGGTTATTTTCAAAAAAGTTGGTGCCCTCAAGCAAAAAATTGATACCGATGCAGGTATTACGGATGCGCGCGTAAAAGCGCTTCCGCAGTACCAGAAGCTCAAGCAGGATGCCCTGAAACAGATGAATACCGAACTCACGGCAATTGATGAAAAGAATATTAATAGGGCAGCGAAGAAGCTTCAGGAAACGCTTCTGCAGTTAGAGAAAAAGTTTGATCAAATGAAAGAGCTCCAGCCACTCATGGATAAGTTTCAGAAGTTCCAGGGAATGTTTGGGGAGATTCCTTTTTTGCGTGATTGGTTGACGCTTTATGCAAACGCGGACGAACAGAAACGAATGAGTCCGAAAGAAATCACAGAGGTACTTGATCGGTTGGCGTACATAGGCAATGGCTACAGGCCGGCCGGGGAGATGATGAAGAGCTTTGGCCCCGACATTGTTTTTTTACTGGGATGTTTTATCCACGGACAACGGCCTGAGTCACAAGCCACAACGGAAAAATTAATAACAAGGCTCGAGTTTGCGCGCAGACTTAGCGAGAAGACTCCGGAAATTATTGAGGAGCGGAAAAAAGTTCAAGCAGACATCACGAAGTATGAATCGAAAGGCGAACTTCTGGAAAATGCAATCGCAGACGGCGATCCACTCAAGCTCATGAAGGGTCTCGAGGTGTATTACCAGGATGGAATTGCCATTATGCCGAAGCTCCAGAACATGACAAAGTGGCAGACGTATCTCATGCCTGCCGGTGGTAAGTATCCCGATGATTTTGAAAAGCTTCTGCCGCAGGAGTGTCGTGATGCCGTCACGCTGCAGACCATGACCCTTGATCGTAACGGTACAGGCAAAAAAGCTCCTGCGATTATTCCTCTTTCAATAGAAGAATCAAAACGTGTAGAGGGAACGCTGCAGGATCAGCTTCTTATGATTCGACGCGGAATATATCTCACGACAAAAGACCCGGCCTATAAATCATATTTTAATCAGAGCCAGGAGAAGATGACCAGCCGCCTGATTGATGACGCGCTCACGTACTTGAAAAAAGCCGGAAAAGAAGATCCGGATGCGAATAAATGTATCGGTATGATCGCTGGAAATTTCGATAGTATCCAACGAATGCAGCCGGAAAATCCGGTACGTGCGGCGCAAGATAACGCACTTTTCCAGAAGAGAATACTCTCACTCAAGAAAAAATTGGGAATTCATACACTCGACACGCGAGCCGATACATCGACGCCCCTCGGCATAGAGGCACAGTTTCTCGGAACCGAGCTCATGGACTTATCCAAACTCAAGGAGAGAAATCCGGAGCAGCACGCAGCGCTGGTACAGATTATCGGGGTCTACGAGCAGCAATCGAAACGCCTTGCAGGCGAAATGCTCACGCAAAATCCTGTTATCGCTGAGTTTCAGCGAGAAAGTAAATACTCCACACAATTATTTTCCGGTCTCGCTACGACCTTCCAAAATCTCAACGTAAAAATTGAAAAGAGTGGTGAGGGATTCTCTGAGATAGATATGGCCGGCATTCACAAGGAAATCGCAAATTATCGATCTCAGGCCTCCTACAAATATCTAAAAAATACACAGGCGCTAGAGGTTTTTAAGCAGATGAAAGAGGCGGGAGGTGTACTCTCGGCAAATCTCACATCAAAAGAGCGTCAGGCGATAGAACAGGCGGAGCAGTCAATCATGAGGAGCCAGCAGGCAATTCAGCAAATTGATGCTATTTGCGATCAGCTTCTTGCGACGAAGGGATACGGCATAGGCGCGTGGGGTTTTACTCGAGACTCCCTCAAGACCATTGCAAAGATCGCAGCCGGCGTGGCAGGCGCTGTGGTTATAGGAGGAGTCATTGCCTCAACGGGTGGTCTCGGAGCAGGTCCTCTGGCCTTCCTTGCAACGAATGCATTTATTTCTGCAGGTGCGACAATTGGTTCGGCTCTCGGAAACTCGGTCATTGAGCAAAACATGGATGCCCTTCAGCGCGACCAGCTTTTGAAATCATGGGTAGTTGGAACATTCACATCCATCGGAGCCGGGGCAGCCGGTCAACTCGTTGGTGAGGGGATAGGAGGTGTGTCGAGTCGAAGTATTCTTGCTATGAAAAATAGCCGTTTTGCATCTGTCCGCAATCTTGGCCAAGGTATGGAGAATCGCGTCCTGGCCAAGGCCGCCGAAGAATCAGCACACCAAGAATCTTCAAATATTTTTCAACACTTTATCGAAGAAACCAAAGAAGAACTTCTCGAGGAAGGCCTTCAAAATACCGGATTGGCCATTGCTCCGGACGACCCAAGTCTTGGCTTCGCCCTCTCACTTCTCGGTACTGCATATGGCCATGGAAAGAAAGTTGAAATGGGAAAAATAGTAGCAGCAAAGATGAATACGGGAAAACTAAATACGACCGCATTGCATACTCCGGAAGTTCAGGCTCCTGAAGTGCAGAATATACACGAGGGATCGGAACATCAGAATTCTATCTCAGAATCTGACGGAGTAAAAGGCGTCGAACAAGGATTTACAAAAGATGAACGATCACCTGCTCGAAAGAGAATGACGCAAGTGGATGAACCTCTCACTCCGGATCAGCAACAGGTCGCTCCGAAAAAAGCGCTTGGCAGCCTTATGCAAGATGGAAAGCTCGATTCTGAAATGAGTGAACATCAAGAACGAAACAAAAAGTTACGAGAAAGGGAGTTCGCAGAAATCAGAGAGGCTTATGATAAAATTCGCGGCCTGGAAGGAAGAAACGAAGAGGTAGTTGAGCACTCTCCTGAAAATCAAAAAAGCCTTACAGATACCATGGAAGTCTTGCGCGAGGAGATATACCTCGGAATGCCTCCAAGTTTCGAGGCGATGTGGAGCGCGATAGAAAAATCACATCTCACACTCGATCAGAAGAAGAAAGCCCTTGCGACAGTTACCTCGCTGCTCAAAGTAAGACAAGACACGAACGCTATTATAGATGGCGTGCATTTTGAGGCGATGAGAAGACATGGTATTGGACCGGGTGAGAGAAATACGGGTCCTGCCGCAGACGTGGAAAGTACGCGTGAAAAAGTTATGGCAGAGCTCCTCGCCGAAAAAATGGGCCTACCTCCACTGAAAGGAAAAATTGAATATAGAGAGATGCAGGGAGTGCTCGTCATTCGCTGTGAAAATAACGAAGATTTTGCAAGGATAACGGGTAATCATCCATCGCATCTCCCTCAGGGAGAAGCCTTTACGCCTGAACAGACCGCCATGGGCATAAGTATGATTGTTATCCGAAGTGATATGGAGTTATCGGAGAGGAATTATGTAGTACGGCATGAGCTCCAGCATATTTTTAAACAAGGCTCGAATGATTTTGAGCCAGGGAGAAAGGCCTACCATGAATATGTCATGACAGAACTCTCCGATGAATATGGGCAAATACATCAAGAAAATCTCCATGCATATTTAGCGGCTCGAGGCGGTGATATACAGACATATTTCAAAGATGAAGTCTTGGCATTTCTGCGATCGCCAGGTATTTCATTGGACGATATCGCATTTCGCCTATCCGAGAAGGAGGGTGGTGGTTATGATTATTGGAATACGGATAGAGATCAAATACGAGCCGACATTGCCGGAAAGCATCCGGAGCTTCTTCAGGATCCTAGGTTCGTGCGGGATGTGGATAAGATTATTCAGCAAGAGCGTGCAAAATATCAGCAAGATGCAAGAAGTGTATTCGATAGAATCAACGGCACAATTGCGGACCTCATGTATCAAGGAATGTCTCAAGATCAGGCGCGCGACCACCTGGCGGACAGGCTGATGTTCGTCCCGCTGCATGCATGGGATAGTTGCTTGCATCATAATGTACAGCAGGAAGTTGCGTCTCACGTCGAAGAAACCTCTCGGGAAGCAAAAGAGTCATACGCTCTTACGGATCTAAAAAATCGTGATCCGCAGGGCTATGAAATTATTCAAAATAATGACCTCGCGGAACTGAAGCGCACGGAAGTGTATGACGCTATTTTGAGAGGAGCGAAGGAGACAACCACAAATGCAGAAGGTAGAAAAGTAACCTTTTATCGGGGAAAATATATTGCCGCAGGAGGAATGGGAACGATCTCGAACGTAGCATTCGTGCCGGAAGGTGAGACGAAATTAGCATTTGGCGCTATCAAAAGATCACTCGCAGGCAAGGAGAATTATTTTGCAGCCGAAGTTAATGCGGCAAAATTAATACAGGGCTGGAGTCACCCCAACATTATTAAGCCACTCATTGTCCAGGATAATTTTATTATTTTTGAGTCTGCGGCAGATGCGATGGATTTGGCGCATGGACTAGAGGGGAAAGATAATAGTCGATATTTTAGTGAACTTATTGATATCGGAAGAGGGATTCAGGAAATGCAGAGACGTGGGTATTTACACGGAGATATAAAGGAGCTTAATGGGTTAACGCTAAATGGAGTAGGAAAGGTAATCGACCTTACGCCAGTGTCATTCCAGGATGTACAAACAGCAAACTGGCCAAAAACTGATGGGTATTATCATGAGGCGGGAAATATATATCGCGCAATTCTTGGATTGAAGAAATATGGATTGAGTAATGAAGAGGTGAATAATCATCTTGGCCGCGCCATAGATACCTATGCCTACGCGCAAATGTTGGCAACGGCGCTAAATCGTTATCAGCCGGGCTGGTATGCGGACAAGAAAATGGTAAATTTCTTAAACGAATGTCGAGATGCACTGACAGGGGGCGAAGAAGGCATGATGGAGCGGATGATTAAGGTCGCAACCATTATCAAAGATGGAAATAGGCTTCCGACAGAGGAGGAGCTGGGAACGAAAGAGGCGCAAGCAAGACGAGATGAATTAGCGAATAAAGAGGTGGAGAGAATTATAATGGCCTCAATGAAAAAGCCACGTAGTACCGAATAATAAACCCGCATAGTATTTTACCTCTAATAGCCTCATAATATGAACACAACATCTTTAGGAACAAATCACATGGACGCTCAGTACGACAAACAGATTGAAGCATTTGTAGTCGATGGACTCGGTCGAACGCCCGACACAGAGCCAATTCAGCCAATGCCGCTACAGGAGTACCGAAATCTCTGTAGGGCGTACCTCGGAAACAAGGCTATACTTACATCGGATCTTCTCGCGATGCGTCTCAACTACATACGTCAGGACAGTAAGCTCAAGGAACATTTTAGCGCTGGAAATACCTACTGCCCCGCAATTATTCCGTTTTCAAACTTTGGCAATCCGCTACTCGAAGATGAAATCGCAAAAGGTCACGCACTGCGAACGCTTGTGATTGATCCTCAAGGAAAAACAATCAACGGATTTTCTCAAAATCCTTCACGTGTCTTCAATAGGCTTCCACTCGAAGTGCAGCAGCTAGCCTTCGGAATCGATTCGTACGAAAGCAACGATCTCTATCAGGTGAGTCCGCAGGAACGAGAAAAGGTCGCCGCGAAGTATGAAGCGGCCTATCGTAAGCTTGTAGAATTGGTTGAATAAAAAGAGTAGTTTTACACCAAATCCGCAATCGCATCGTCAACCTCAAAGTTGCTGAAAACATTTGTTACATCATCGTCCTCCTCCAAGAGATCGATCAATTTCAAGACCTGTTTGGCCTTTTCGACATCGGCGACCTGAAGGGTATTTTTTGGCAGGTAGGTGATCTCACTCTTCTTGATGGTACAACCCGCGGCCTCCAAACCCTTTTTCACCGCATGAAGATCGGAAGGATCAGTTCGGACTTCCACATAGCCATCTTCGACACTCACGTCACTGGCGCCGGCATCTATAGCGGCAAGTTCGATATCTTCAGCTGTGCGAGCGGAGCCGAGCATGTTCCCGTTCCCACGCTCAACCTCAATCAATCCAACTTTATCAAACATCCACGCGACCGTTCCGGCCTCACCAATGGCGCCACCATTTTTCTGTAAAATTAATTTAATACTCTGGAGTGATCGGTTTTTATTATCGGTAAGTACCTCAGCCAGCAGGACCGTTCCAGCCGGACCAAAAGCCTCATAGAGCCCCTCGGTGATGACGGTATCGTCCTTGAGCTCGCCCGTACCTTTTTTGATTGATCGTTCGATATTAGCATTTGGGACACCGTCAGCTTTGGCACGTTCGACAGCGGAGCGAAGCGTCGAGTTCGTGACCATATCGCCGCCAGAGCGCGCAGCTACCTCAATCAGCTTCGCGTGCTTCGAATAAGACTGACCTTTTTTAGCATCAGTAACCGACTTTCGTGCTTGAATATTGTGCCATTTGGAGTGTCCAGACATGGGAGTATCGTCAAAAAATACAGGAAAATACCGTCGACACTCTAGCGGTTATTCCATTTTGGCGCAACTTTTGAGGCATCTGCAATATTCTTTCCTTTTGGAGTAATCGAACGTTTTGCCATTTTTTTAGCCTTTGTATTTTTGGTCATCAGGAGCTTATTTGGTGCCATTTTTGCCTTCAACATATCCGCCATCGCGCTTACCTGCGGAACATAAATAGCTGAATAGGGGCCATAGGTGCCGACTCCATTTTTTCCACGATGAGTCATGAAGGTATAGAGCTCCTCCGAGTTAGCACGTACATTTTTTGGCAAATGTTCGACATCAGGATAATCTTCCAGAAGCGAACGGCAGAGCGCAAGTATATTAGAACCCCCGCGATGATAGGAGTCCACAAGCGCGTAAATGAGAAAATTTCCATCTTTGAGTCCATATCGAGAAATGACATCGGTTGCGCCGTTTTTGAGCGAAAGAGTTCGGTAGTATCCCTCAAAAAGTTTCGCCATCCCGGCCACCGATTTGTCTACGTCAGTCACGTCCTTATCGGTCAAATCCAAGGAGGCAAGTATCGGCGAGGTAAACTGAGCCAGTCCGCCTTTTGTCATCGGATCAAAACTCGACTCAATGCCAAAAATACCCATACAGAGATCAAGCAACTTGGTGCGATCTCCGGCATCCAATACATCCCAGAGATTCTCAGTATCCTTGGCGAGATCTTTGGTGGTTTTATGCTTGAACGCCTGCTCGAGAAGATGGCGAGTGGATTTCATACGTATCCTGGCATTTTCGAGAACCTGCCGAAACTTCTCTCCGCTCATCATATGGATCGATCCCCTCGAGGCTTCTTTTTCTAATGACGCTATGAAAAGAGGAAACTCTACCTTGTAGGCCTCGCGATCTTTTGGATCTTTTGACCCTTGAAGAAATATCAGCCGAGAGGGAATGGTAACCTCACGTTCAAGACCTCCTTTTGCGTTAATAAAAAATATCTTACCCGCCTTCGTAGAATATAATTTCGTAAACGCATCACGAGCGGCATCGAACGATGGAGAAAACGTCAGGATGCCCTCAGGTAGGCGGACATCAACTCCATTGGCAAATTCATGAGCAGAAGCAGAAGGCACGTCAGAGACGGGTGTTTGTGGCGAAATTGATGGAGCGAGAAGATGAAGTGGGGCGATGAGATAGCGAATGGCATTCTGAAGAAGATATATTTTTGCGCGAGAGGCACGTTCACGATGAGCGCTCGGCACAAGTGTGGCGCGCATCTCATTCTCTTGCCGAAGAGCGTTGCTGGAATCATCCGGTAATGATGATGGTTTGTGTGTCATAGGGAGATAAAGATATCTGAGTATTATACCACAAAAAGCCTCTTTATGCCGAGAGATTGGGGTAACATTATCGTAACTGCATATATTGCAATTATTTAATATTAGTACATAATAATCTAATTTAAGTAAAACGAGTCATTTTGAAGCTAGGAATTTCGGCGCCGAAATTCTTTAATACAACAGAAAGATAAAAAAAGTCAACAAGGAGGCAACAAAAAAAGTCACACTGCTCGCAATGACAATAAAAACTACCCCACCTTCACAATCGCCTTCGAAACCGCATCACAGACGCCACTCTCAAAAACTCCAGGGATAATCTTCTCGGCAGTTGGGACGGCGACCATGGCAGCTAAATTCTTAGCAGCGGCAATTTGCATATCGATCGTAATCACATTCACGCGGTGGTCGAGGGCACCGCGGAAGATTCCGGGGAACACCAAGACGTTATTGAGCTGATTCGGGAAATCACTACGGCCTGTCGCGACTACCGCGGCGCCCGCGGCATGAGCTATATCCGGCATAATCTCCGGAATAGGATTCGCCATAGCCAAAACAATCGGACCACTCGCCGTTCCAGCTCCATTCATGCTCGAAACCATCTCAGCCGTGACAGCACCGGCCTTTGAAACGCCAATAACAACATCCGCTCCACGCATTGCATCAGCAAGTGAGCCAACAACTTTCCGTGGATTCGTTTTTTTAGAAAAAATAATCTTCTCTTCATTCATATCAGCTCTTCCCTCAACAATCGTTCCTTTTGAGTCGACTAAGATAATATCCTTTACGCCGGCGGCGAGCAGTAAGTCGCAAATAGCAATTCCTGCAGCTCCAGAGCCACTAATAGCAATTTTAATATTTCCAATTTCTTTCCCCACGACCTTCAGCGCATTGTACAATCCCGCCAAAACTACCGTAGCGGTTCCATGCTGATCATCATGGAATACAGGGATATCAAGCTCCTCCTGAAGTCG
>JAPLYO010000027.1 GCA_026395555.1 Candidatus Peregrinibacteria bacterium
ATTGCTGCCGGACGTTTCTTGAAGCGTAAGCGTCGTAAGTAAGCGATATTTTTCGCGTTTAAGTACCTCTAGACCCCTTTCTGCTATTTTGGTAGAATGGCTTTTGTATGGCTCTTATTGGAATTATTGCTATGTTCGTATTCTTTCTGCAGCGTCTTCTCGACGTGTTGCTCTTTGCTGTTTTTGCGAGGGTGATCTTCTCGTGGTTTCCGATGCATGATATTCAGCAGAATCGAATTTATAGTTTTTTCCATGATGTCACTGAGCCGTTGTTTCGTTTAGTACAAAAACTTCCTCATCGATTTGGCATGATGGATATTTCTGCAATTTATGTTTTTGTGCTTATCAATTTTCTTTCTCAAATTTTAAGTGTTGTCGCCGCTTCATTTATCTCGTCACTGTAGAACATGCTCTCTATCCATACTACGAATCATCGTGAAAGAGTCGTATTCAAGCCCTTGAAGGAGGGTGAGGTCTCGATGTACGTGTGTGGACCGACCGTCTATGACAAGGGACATTTGGGACATGGAAGAAGTGCTGTGGCGTTCGATGTTATTCGACGGTATTTGATGTATCGAGGATATAAGGTCACGTATGTTAGTAACTACACCGATATCGATGACAAGATGATTAACCGTGCCGCTGAGAGGGGTATCAGTGTCCCTGAGTTGGCGGAGGAGATTATTCCGCTCTATGTAAGGGATTTTGGTGAGTTGAGAGTGTTGCCGGCCGACGTGAATCCAAGGGCGACTGAGTTTGTGCATCCTATGATTGAGCTGATTAGTAAGTTGGAGACGAATGGGTTTACCTATGTGATTTCTGATGGTGTTTATTTTGATGTCTCGAAGTTTGAGGAGTATGGGGCTCTTTCGGGTCAAAATATGGAAGACTTGCAGGCGGGTGCGCGTAAAGAGGTGAATACGGAAAAGAGGAATCATCAAGACTTCGTATTGTGGAAGATGGCGAAGAGTGGCGAGCCCGCATGGGCGAGCCCATGGGGTTTAGGTCGTCCGGGCTGGCACATCGAGTGTTCGGCTATGGTTCGAAGTGTTCTCGGCCAGCCCATCGATATCCATGGTGGTGGCTTGGATTTAACGTTTCCTCATCATGAGTGTGAGATCGCGCAGAGCGAGGGGGCATATGGCGTCGAGTTCGCTCAGTACTGGCTCCATAACGGTTTTGTGAATATCAACAAAGAGAAGATGTCGAAGTCGCTTCATAACTTCATCACGCTTGAGGATGTCTTCAAGGTTTATGAAGGTCGCGTTGTGCGCTTCCTCTATTTACAGACACACTATCGCTCCCCTCTTGATTTCTCTGAGGAGATGCTGGAGCAGAGCAAGAATGGATTGGCCCGTATTGATCAGTTTATCGCTCTCTTGAAGCACTATACGCCGGCTGATGATGCTATCGAGCTTGCTCCTTTCTTTGAACAGTATCGAGAGATATTTATCACGGCGATGGATAATGATTTTGATGTCCCTGGGGCTATTGGAGCGATGTTTTCTTTCATTAATTTGTGCCATGATCTGCTTAAGAGGAAGATTTTTTCCAAGGAAAATGTTCAAGAGGTGCTTGGATTCATGGACGAGCTGGACTCCGTTTTTGCCATTCTCTCACGAGAAAAACACGATATTCCCGAGTCGATCCAGGCCCTTGTCGCTGAGCGTGAGCAGGTACGAAAGGAGCGTAATTTCAAACGTTCTGATGAGATTCGTGAAGAACTCAAAGCGCAGGGTTTCGAGGTTGAGGATACTCCCGATGGACCGATGGTGAAGAGGATATAAATATGGGTGCGAAGAGAGGGTCTTTAAAAACCTTCTATTTGAAATGCTAAGAAATTGCTTGCACCATGAAGTACCGGGTGCTGAGGACGTGCTAAGGATTCAAAAGTACTCATTTTTGGGACTACCTAACCAGTGCGGCACAAATCTGATTTACATTTCCTGCGCCCATGGTGATTATCACATCATAAGCTGAAATATTTTTTTTGGCGAAAAGAATTGTTTCTTCGATTCCATTGCCATCAGTAGCTTTTTTCGGTTGATGGGCATTGATGGCCGAAACGAGCTTGGTGATGTTTACTGATTCCTTATCCTTTGCGGTGTCTCTCGCCTCGTAAATATTTGGAACGATGAGTTTGTCGGTTTGGGTGAAGGCGGTGGCGAAGTCTTTGAGGAAGGCCTTGGTGCGGCTGTACTGGTGTGGCTGGAAGATCGTGAGGATTTTTCCCTTTGGATAGAGTTCGCGGATGGCCTCGAGGGTAGCTTTGATTTCCGTAGGGTGGTGACCGTAGTCATCATAAATCTTAGTTGTACCTTTTTTGCCGATGAACTCCAGGCGACGCTTGGTGCCGCTGAAATTTAGAAGAGCCTTGAGGGCAACTTTTGGATCGACATCGAGATATTTGGCGACAGCGAGGGCGAGAGAGGCGTTTTTTTGGTTATGGAGGCCCGGAATATGAAGTTTTATCTTTTCAACTTCTACGGGAATGGCGAGTGGATGCTTAACCTTTTTTAGTAACTTTTCTACCGTTTTTTCTCCCTTGAGGTAGATGATCGCTCCTGTTTTGGGAACCATCTTCATGTATTTCAAAAAGGCTGCATCGTAACGCGCTTTGGTCTTGTAGTAATCAATATGATCGAAATCAATATTGGTAATAATGAGAATATTTGGAGGAATATCGAGAAATGATTTCTTGTATTCGCAGGTTTCGATCACGGCGAGATGCGATGTTCCGAGATGTTCGTTTTGATTGTTCAGCTCTTTCACCTCTGAGCCAACAATGACGGTCGGATCTTTCTTGGCTGCGAGAAGGATACTCGCGACCATGGCGGTGGTCGTTGTCTTACCGTGTGTTCCTGCGATACAGACTTTTGTCTTGTCCTTGAGGTACTTCCCTACTGCTTGAGGGTATGTTATCGATGTGATTTTTTTCCGTTTTGCCTCTTGGCGTTCCGGATTCGTAAGCGGAATGGCCTGAGAATAGATGACCTCGTCGATGCTTTTGTCGATGTGAGAAGCGTCATGAGTTGGATAGATTTCGATGCCGATTTTCCTGAGTACCTGTTTCTTGGCATTGTCCGGTGACGAATCGGATCCTGATACATGATGTCCCATTTCTTGAAGCATGCGGGCGAGACCACTTAAGCCGCTCCCACCTATCCCAATCGCGAATATATTTTTCTTTGCTGTTTTCATCGAGGTTTACATTACTTTGTTTGTCGACGCCTGACAAGTATGCTATATATGTAGCCATGAAGTTCGAGTTTCATCATGCTTCGAGAATGACGAAAATGGTACTCATTGGTGAGTTCCTGCTTGTCTCGTACCTGCTGTATGCGCTTACCACGCATATTTATAATAATTATCAGATTGATTATCATATCAATAATTTCCGTGCGATGAATGATAAGATTACTCAGGATAATAGGAAAGCTGCCGAGGATTTGGCCTACTACAAGTCCGATTCATTTATTGAAAAAATGGCAAAGCAGAATTTTAACCTCGTAAATCAGGGCGAGGAGGTGATCGTGATTTCCGATGATTTACTCCAAACTCCACTTCCAGAGGTTAATACGGCCGATAATTCGGATCAAATCTCGAAGTATTACTCCCTCTCCAATCCACAGAAATGGTGGAAGTTTTTCTTTGAGATGGATCATACGCAGAAGGCTGTTAAGCCTTAATTTCCCTTTTGGCTTTGTTCTGCTTTTGACTTTCGCTTAAAATGCTCTATACTCTTGGCGTTGTTCGTCTAGCTTTGATATTTTATCGCGTCGCGGGGTGGAGCAGTGGTAGCTCGCAAGGCTCATAACCTTGAGGTCGGTGGTTCGAGTCCACCCCCCGCAACCAGAATGATTACTCCTCCTTGTTACCGTCTAAAACGCCGGTAATCTTTTTCCTTTCCGTTACGTCATAAGCCGGGTTAAGAACCGTGAGGCCTTTTGGAGTTTTGGTGAAGACCTCCCTGAGTGGTCTGGTTTTGATGGTTTGATGAGCCGTGTAGTTTTCTTGTGAGTGTTTTGAGGCGTCGGCGCAGCAGTAAACCGGTACGTGATAGAGGTGGGCTAGCTGGCATAGGACGGAGGTGCCGACCTTGTTGATGATGTCGCCGTTTTTGGCGATTATGTCCGCGCCGATGAGGATGAGGTTGGCTGTGGGAAGGAGGAGGAGGCCGACCATGTCGGTGACGAGGGTGGTGGTAATTTTGAGTTTCAGGAGGGCTTTTGCGGTCATGCGGCCGGTGAAGTTTGGACGGGTTTCCATGACGATGACGGTAAAGTTTTTGCCTTCTTTTTTGGCTTTTGAGATGTACGTTATTACTGTTTTTGAGTAGCAGAAAAGTAGTATGGTCATCCCGTTTCGTATTTTAGAGGTTGGCATTGGAGAGTTCCTTGAGGAGGTTAGGGATTTGATCGGTTGGAGTTTTTACGAGTGCGCTGCCGATAATGAGACCGTCGGCTTTTGTTTTCTTGAGAGTCTGGATGTGGCTTGGTGATGAGATGCCGAATCCGATCATGAGTGGGAGCTTGGAGTGCTTTTTGAGCTGTTGCATGAGTTGCTGGAGTTTGGGATTGATCTCGTTACGTACACCGGTGACTCCGAGAGAGCTGACCACATAGAAGAAACCGCTGCCATATTTTTGGAGTTGCTTGAGACGGGCGAGAGAGGTATTTTCGCTTACAATAAAGATCTGATGAATGTGGTTTCGCTTTGCGGCTTTTGCAAATGGCTCAATTTCTTCGAGTGGAACGTCAGCGATGAGAATGCTATCTGCTCCTGCCTTTTTGAGGTCGCGGTAGAATTTTTCAATATTGTATTGGAGAACGATGTTGGCGTAGGTGAGAATTCCAATAGGAATGTCGGTGAGGGATCTGGTTTTTTGAATGAGGTCCATGCATTTTTTTGGAGTCATTCCGTTTTGGATGGCCATCTCGTCCGCCATTTGAATGATTGGCCCGTCGGCTACAGGATCAGAAAATGGGATGCCTAGCTCTAGAATGTCAGGGTTGGACTTAAGATATATTTTTATTCGTTCGAGGGATTCCTTTTCGGTAGGATGGCCGAGTACGGCGAAGGGGCAGAATGCAGGGCGGTTTGCTTTTTTGAGGCGAGCGAAGGTTTGTTGGTAGCGGTCGGGTGAGTTAAGA
>JAPLYO010000014.1 GCA_026395555.1 Candidatus Peregrinibacteria bacterium
TTTTTCTTATGCCAAAATGGTGGAACTTACGGGGATCGAACCCGTCTCAACAGTTCTCTAGGCTGTTGGCCTCACCTTGAGGAAGTCCCATTTCATCTTGGCGCCCCTCACGCTACTCTCCCCTTCTAACAAATCCCTGACATTTCTTTGAATAATTCTTGCTATTTTCCCGACACAGTCATACTATCAACCGGCTCATGTCAACAATTCCCTCAATTATTCTCAAGCCAGGTAAAGAAGCCCCCATTTTCGGAGGGCATCCTTGGGTTTTTTCGAATGCAATTGGAACGGAGGATAAGAAGCTCGAGGCGGGCTCATTAGTAAGAGTCCTTTCTTTTGATAAAAAGGAGTTGGGAATTGGGACCTATAACCCTCATACGAACATTCGCGTACGCATGATGACGCGTGATGCTTGGGAGGAAATCAATGAGGAATTTTTTATAAAACAGTTCAGGAAACTGGATACATGGAAGCAGAAGCACCTTCCGGAAAATACAAATGGATATAGGCTCGTACATGCAGAAACTGACGGATTGCCGGGATTGATCGTCGATCGATATGACACAACCTTTGTTTTCCAGATTCATACCGCAGGAATGGAGCTACTCCGCAAAGAAATTATTGCCGCACTCGTACAGGTTTTTTCTCCGAAGGTAATCGTCGAGAGATCAGATCTCGTCGTACGTAAGCGTGAGGGTCTCAAAACAGCGCCAGTGACGGTACATTTGGGTTCTGCCACGGAGCCAGTTGCCTTCATGGAAAATGGAATAACATTTTTCTCTGATGTATTGAAGGGTCAAAAAACAGGATTTTTCCTCGATCAACGTGATGCGCGATTCGAATTGGGAAAATTAGCAAAAGGAAAAAGAGTGTTAAATTTATTTTGCTACACGGGAGGTTTTAGCCTCTATGCTGGAGTAAACGGAGCATCGTTTGTATGACTCATCAGCAGACGCACTCGCAATGGCGAAGAAAAATTTCAGCGCAAATGATATTGATCCCGAAGATACAACTCATTTTGCTTTCGAGAGTATGGATATCTTCGAGATGATAAAAAGAAATACACTACCTCATACGCCCTACGATATTATTATTTGTGATCCACCGGCATTGGCGAAAAAAGAAGATGATATTAAGAATGCTCAGCGGGCGTATGGAGAATTAAATCAGTTCTGTTTATCAAAACTTTCTTCCGGTGGAATTCTCGTTACCAGCTCATGTTCCGGAAGAATTACACAGGAGGATTTCCGCGACACGTTGCGGATTGCAGCAGGTCGCGCACATAAAACAGTCAAGATTCTCAAATGGGTGACGCAACCTGCGGATCATGCAGAACTGCTCGGATTTGATGAAGGAAGATATTTAAAAACGGCGATCGTGGAGGTGGTATAAATTCGGTGGCATTTTTTTGAAAGAGGTATAAAATCCCCTTCGGCAAAAATCAACACATCGTATATAACCCACCACAACATGAATGCAAACTTCAATGCGAAGAATATTTTTTCAACGGTAAAGAAATATGCCGCGAAGGATTTTAAGCATGACCTGATCGCAGGAATCGTCGTTGGATTGATCGCATTACCACTCGCAATCGCATTTGCTGTGGCGAGCGGAGCACGTCCGGAACAGGGCATCTACACGTCAATTATTGCAGGTCTTGTGATTGGCACGCTTTCCGGTTCACGCTTCCAGATTGCCGGTCCGACAGGAGCATTTATCGTTATCTTGCTTGGTGTTGTAAACAAATTTGGAATGGACGGACTGATGGTCGCGGGATGCATGGCAGGAATTATATTGCTGCTTATGGGTTTATTCCGTCTTGGCTCAGTGATTAAATTCATCCCCTACCCGGTGACGATCGGATTCACATCAGGTATTGGTGTGATTATTTTTTCAGGTCAAATAAAAGATTTTCTCGGCTTGAAGTTCGATCATCGACCGAGCGATTTCATTGAGACGGTTGAATTGATTGTTCGAGAGGCATCGCATGGCGTGAATATGAGCTCAGTCATTATTGGCCTCATCACATTGATTATTTTTCTCCTTTGGAAGAAGTATGGAACATCGTTCCCGCCAGCTCCGATTGCGCTTGCAGGAGGCATCGTGACGAGCGTTGTGATTACCTATGTTTTCAAAAATACACTTCCGGCACCGATCCTCGTAGGAGAGATTCCATCCGGTTTGCCACAATTTCACATGCTGAGCGCCTCATTTGCAGACATAAAATTACTCATTCCATCAGCATTCACGATTGCTATGTTGGGTGCCATTGAGTCGCTTCTCTCGGCCGTAGTAGCCGATGGTATGACGGGTACAAAGCATAACTCCAATAAGGAACTGGTGGCACAGGGCGTGGGAAATATTATTTTACCGTTCTTTGGTGGAATTCCAGCGACGGGGGCGATCGCCCGTACGGCCGCGAACATTAGAAACGGCGCACGAACCAGAATGTCCTCGATCATTCACGCCATCACACTCCTTCTCATATTGCTCGTCGCGGCCCCCTACGCCAAGTTTATCCCCGTCGCCGCACTCGCAACAATTCTCATCATGGTCGCCTATAACATGGCGGAAATCCCCCATTTTGTGCGCCTATTGAAGGCTCCGCGGCAGGATGCATTCGTGCTGGTCGCGACATTCCTCCTCACCGTATTTCTCGACCTTACCGTAGCGGTAGGAGGCGGAATCGTGTTGGCCGCTATCCTGTTTATTCAGCGAGTGAGTAATCTGAACGTGACCAAAATTACAGAAGATCCGGATGGAGTAGGCAGTGAGGGCTCGGCACGCATGCACGCCTCCCTCGAAGATTATCCGCAGATTCATCTCTATGAGCTCGCAGGTCCCCTCTTCTTCGGAGTCGCAGCAGAGCTGGAAAATACGATTGAGCACCGAAGTGGTGAGCTTCTCATTCTCCGCATGAAACACGTGAATCATATCGATGCCAGCGCTATTAACACGCTCGAATTAATCATCGATAAGGTAAAGAAAGCAAAGGGCCACGTCTTCATCTCGACACTCAGCGATACTATCCGTAAGAAGTTTGAAAAACTTGGACTCATCGATAAACTCGGAGGTGAATACTACACCCCCGAGAGTACGACGGTTGCTATTGAACGAGCGAAAGAGATGATTGAGAAGAGAAAAACGGCGAAGAAGTAACGTCTTCACTTAATTCGCTTACTCGGTTTTTCGTACCGCAAGAACGAGAATATAGAGTGGGAATAGTGGGAAAAATAAAATCTTATTCCACCAACGCATTCCCCGGAATGCTTTCGAAAGCCATCGGAAGAAGATGAACAAAATCGGTGTCGTAAAAAGTGATGTAATACCCGAGGTCAAAAGTCCGAAGATAATAACAATCGCCATTGATCGGTATTGCTGGCTCAAGAAAGCCAAAGGTGCAAGTGATGCGATGGCTGTTAACTTCGTGAGAATGACGGCCCTGAATCGAATACCGGAGGCAAAACTGATCGATTTTTTCTCATCCCAGTCGTAGATGGTGATGTATTGACGTGCTGCATCGATCAAAAAGATCGCGACATTTTCAATAATACCGACGAGAATAATCATGCCGATGATTTCCAAGAATCCAAACTCACCTGTAGAGAATGCGGCAAGCGCCGGGAATATTCCAATGAACGAAAGTGGAATACTGAACAAAATCACGAGTGGCTGCGTCATAGAATCAAAGAAGATCGCCAGCACGACATAGGTCAAAACGATCGCGAGCAAGAGAGCTACGAGTAACTCGGTAAATGATTTCGTAAAGCTCGCCGTGCCACCCTCGCTATAGGACTCAATAGTTACGCCCTTGAGTGAGCTATCGGAGGAGGTGTTATTTTTATAATAATCCACGATGGCACTTGTCACCTGTGCAGCCGTTCTCTGATCGGTATGACCATCGCTCAATCGAGCCTTCACGACCACAACCGTCTCGCCACGTACATGCTGGATATCTGACTTTGGACGCTCTTCGACGATGGTGGCAACATCTTTCGTCTTAATTTTTATTGGGCCAAATGAAGCGATGACGGCATTTTCTAGTTGATCACGCGTGACCGGATCGGCCGCAACTTTATCCAAAATAATATCGGTCTGCTCACCACCAATACCAATCGTTCCAACTTTTTTAGAATCAAGTACGCTGAAGAGATCTTTCAAACCCTTATTTACCAGAAGGGTAAGTGGTGCCCCGGGTACGGTAAGGTGTTTGGCTGCGAGCTTTTCGCGGTCAACTACGACCTTATAAACGGCATTTTCTCGGTTTGTGAAACCATCATCAACCTTCACGACAAGTGTATTTTCAGAAGAACATTTTGTATCAACGACGATAGTTTTATCATCATGGAGACAGATATGAGAGAGGGTTTTTCCTACATTTTTTGCGCTAGATTCGAGCTGGTCGAGGTCATTGGTTTTTACGGCAATGGAGATTTGATAGTCTCCGCTTGGTGGGCCATTGCTGATAGCGCCAGCCTTGATATCATAAAAGCCATCTCCTACTTCTTTGGCAAAACGTTTATTCATATCATCAACCGCCATCTCGGAAGTGTAGGTCTGTCGATCTTTTATATCCTTAAACTCAATAAAGTAGGTAAATCCGGCCGTCTGAGGAAATACGATTTTTACCGCAGGATTCTCGGAAACAATTTGCAGAACTTTTAAGGTAAGGATATCTCGCTGCTCTTTTGTGACCTGGGGAAGGAAGGTGGCAGACACCGATCCATACTCACTATTTTTTGCCGTAGCAAACTGTGCAGGCTTAATTTTCCCGGACATAAACATCGCACCCGTAACGCCAATTGGGACGACAAGTGCGAGAATGATAATCAAGATTCGAACGGTCTTTGAGCCCGTAAGAATGCGGTAATTGACTCGTGATATCCAGCGAGCTGAACTCCATAAATTTTCCCACTCATCGCCGGTCTTGTGTTTTTCAGGACGCAAAAACAATCCACCAATCCACGCAAGAAAAATAAGTGGTACGATATATGATCCAATCGTAGCGGGAATAATCGTAAGAGGAATATAGGCAAAAATCTGACCCATGATGCCGGAAACCACAGCGAAAGGAATAAAAACAATCGCGCTCGTAAGCGTGGCGAGAAATAATCCCGTACCGGTGTCTCGGATAGCTGCGAGAGCTGCCTGATAGCCTTTTAAGCCAATATCGACCTTTCGCTGAATACTCTCCAGGATAACCAATGCCGGATCGACAACGAGGCCAATAACGAGCACCAAAGAGAAGAGGACCAGGGTATTCAAGCTCTCGCCGATAATCATCAGATAGATAGTGGAGAAAACCAGACTCAACGGAATCGCAAGTGCTGCCACTACAGCGGCGCGCCACGATACAAAAGCCAACATTACCAAGAAAACAAGCTGTATGCCCCCCAGGAGCCATCCCACGTTGCCCCATGACCCATCTACATCGAGCTTGGAGCCAACAAGTCCGCTTACGACCTCTTTTACCTGAACCTGATTGCGATCATTCGCAGCAAAATCTTTAATAATCCAAGCTTTATCTTTTTTCTCAGGAAGGACGTAGGTATTGATATAGGTAGCATCATCATATGAGCTGAGTATTTTTTCGAGGTCAGTCGTATACTTCACCAAATCACTTCCCTCTACGGTGTGGACCTGAAGTGAAATAGCACCAATGACTTTGGATTTTCCTTCGTTAGAGAGAGCAATTTTCGGCTTCTCATTATTTTCAAATGCGTAATCAAGATGGATATTGGCAATATCTCCCAAGGCGATTTTTCTAGTACCTATTTTTAATTCACGAATAGTATCCAGTGTTGATTCCGTGATGGCCGTAACGATAGTGCGACTCTTATTATCAATACTAACATCAGAAATAACTGGCATCTGTTCGCCAATACTGGCAAGTTGGGATTGAACATCGCTCACGCTCACGCCCTTCTTTTTCATAAGCTCAAGATCGAGAGAGACAACGACCTGCTGTTTGAGATCGATGAGAGGCTTAACATTAGCCGTTTGTGGTAACTGGCTGAGGTCATTGATGACGCGCTGTTTCAATGTATAAGTCTCAGCAAGCGTTTTTCCGGAAATAGAAAAGAGAAAATCAAAACCACCAATAGTCGGAGTAACAAATTTTGGCTTCTCGGCGCCTGTTGGTAGAGAAACGCCATCCACGGCCGATTCTAATTCGCTTTTTACCTTTTCGACACTCACATTATCTTTCAGGGAAACCGAAATCATCGAGATATTATTGCTACTTGTGGACGAGTAGGTATCAATACCGTCAACATTTTTGATAGCACCCTCAAGCGGCGTAGTAATATCTCGTGCCACCGTCTCTGACGAAGCTCCGATATACATTGTCCGTACCATAATAAAATCCAAACTAGGGCTTGGAAATCCTGTTGTTTTGAGAGTAAAAACAGAAAGCGTTCCAAAAACGAGCAACAAAATAAGACCCATGATCGTAAGTCTCGTATGTGACAGAAAAAATTCCGTAATACGGTAATTAAAGCTCTTTCGTTCTGGTTGGTTTGGGTTCATAGGAAGAGGTAAAAGAGAGAATAAAGCTGAAATGGTACACTATTATACATAATAACTGGAAGCTGTCAATAAGCTAGATTGCTAAAAACAATAAAATGTGTTAATATAGCAAAGCAAAACATAAACACAACACATATGGCTCCTCTCGATCAAGTTCGTGACGACGATGAAAATGAAGAGTTGCAGGTACAAGACTTAGCGGAAAATGTACTACGAGCCAAAAGGATGCCCGGCATGCAGAAAATGCAGAAGTGGTTTAATGGTCTCGATATAAGCACAAAGGAGAAGCTCCTCCGCGCAGATGATATTTCAGCAATCGGCCGGTTTATGGAGTCACTGGGTAATCCCGGGAATATGACGAAAGTTCCGGAAAATATGTTGAAGAATGTCGTAGTGGTAGCCGCAAGCGTCGGCCTACTCAACGTAGACGACGCACTAATGGAGCAATCAAGAGGCATAGCCGGAGCGGCACTGTATAACAATATTCCACCAATGGTGGCGAGAGAGGTATTCAGCCTGCTTGGAGTTCCGGAGGTATATCCTATTTGGAATTTTGTGAGGAGCATTATCGCCGCACACGAAGATTTATCTCCGAAAGTTCGTGAGATAGTAATGTCGACAGGAGGAGCAAGGCTCAATCAGGGGCAAGAGCAAGCTGCAGCCTAACGAGGAATATTTTTTGAAGTAGTATTCGTCAAAGAATAAAACAGTGTACTCAGGCGCTGTCCTCCCATTCCGACGAGGGTGGAGATGATGAAAAACACAGGAACTCCTAGCCAGAATCCAAGTTCGTTTTTGATGCCAAGGACGATGAGAAGAGGCATCAATAAATAGTTAAGGAGGTAGTGATGGAGTAAGTATATTTCATACGAGCTCTCGCTTAATTTCAACATGAGCGTTTTGAGAAGAGATATTCGAGCAAAAAAAGCTCCAATATTAAGCAATGTGGCAAATAAGCCAATCGAAATTATCGCATCAGAAAGCGGCCATCCGCCCCTATACATATTCAAAGAAAACCCAACGAGCATAATAGCAACAGCCGTGAGAAACTGCCATCCACCACGTAGCGTTTCGAGTGTTTTTGAGTCCTTGAATTGCCAATATCCGAGCGACATTCCGAGTCCAAACTCAAATAATCGAGGAAGGAAAAAGCTAAATAGTCGATAGCTGTTGGTGGCAGGGAAAATAACGCCCATCGGAGCGGTATCGAGATAATATGTTGCGACATATCGGTACGCTACCGTTAACATAAAACATGCAGCAATAAATCTCCACACACCATATTTTTTTAACGCGTAATACAATACCGGGAAGATAATATAGAGCTGTAATATTAAGGTGATAAACCACAGATCTCCATTAAATTTCTGCAAAAAAGTAAGATCATACACGAGGAATGGAACAAAGAGAGTTTTGAGCACATCCCATGCGGAATAAATGGGCATGGCGGAAAACGATGGATACAAGAGGTTTCTGAGGAAGAGGATTGCAATACCCAGGAGAAGTGTAATATAAAAAGGAACGAGGAGACGTTTTAATTTTTTCACGTAAAATGAAAGTAACTCGCCGCCCGTCCGTATTTCACTTTTTGATTTTAGGGCGCTATAAGTCAGTACAAAACCGCTAAGGAGCAAGAAGAGATTCACAGAGGTAAAACCATAAACCCACAAAAAACTAAAAAGATTTTTTAAAATATCGAGCAATCCTCCATCATGAAAAATTTGTAATCGAGGAATATTCGCCGCAACGCCATCGGGTATAATAAGGAAACTTCCCTGAAACCATTCGATATAATAGTGATAGAGAAAGATGTGAATAATGGCTAGTCCACGGACATAGTCGAGTACCTCCAGGCGGCCGTTTGATGGAGATGGTTGCGATGATGAGGCGGTTGGTGGTGTTTTAGACATGTTGTTTTTTTGATAAATATTTTGCCGATAAGTAGGTAGAAATAGGAACACCCAGTACAAGCGCTACGCTACCGATAAACGTCATGACAAATTCCTGTGCAACAAATTCACTGTTTAGCGTGGCCCAGAGTGGCTGAGTCGAGTTGAGGGTAAAGAGAAGAAAAAGTGGCATGCTTGCACCGGCATAGGCCAGTACCAACGTATTTACAACAGATGCGATATGTTCCTTCCCAATAGAGAGTCCCCTTTTGTATAGCTCGGAACGACTCAAGTTATTATTGGCTTGCACAAGCTCATCCACCGATGCAACTTGCGTCATTGTTACATCATCCAGTACGCCAAGCGTACCAATGATGATGCCGCTGAGTAATAGACCCTTTAAATTAATATGAAGACTGGGATCAAGTTTTAGATAGGCCGTCTCTTCTGAGCCGGCCCCAAAAAGTTGCACCAAATCAACAAACAAAACCGATAGCCCAATCGCAATTGCCAAGGTGATGAGGGTGCTCACGATGGCTACTACCGTGCGTCGTGCGAAACCATGCGATATCAGCATGCCGAGAACGGCGATGAGAAATGAGCCGATTAATGTAATGAATAATGGCGAATAGCCCTTCACGATAAACGGCACTATGAAGCCAACTAACACGACAAAGCTCAGGACTAATGCGATGAGCGACATAGCTCCTTTTGCACGTCCGAAATACAACACGGTAAGTACAAAAAGCAAAAGAGCCAACATCATATATGGAAGTCGATATCTGTCGGCAATGAAATAAGAGTTTTCTCCGGTCTTCGCGACCACAACGGACTGGCCGACGTGCACGAGTTGATTGTCATCGAGAGCAACCGCGCCACCATGTCTCAGGGAAATTTCTTTTCCGCTTTCTTTTCCACTAGTAAGTTTTAATTTCACATCCTGAAATTTTTGTTTGGTGCCGACGATATCCTCCTCGCCCTCTTTGGTAATCTCCAGAACGGTTCCGGTTGAAAAGCCTTCTGGCTGCTGAAGTTCTGCGGGAAGAGATTGAAACTGATCCGGAGAGATAAACTCTTTTGGGGCATCGGGTGTGCCCACTGCAGCATAGGTCGGTACTACTCCTCCTAACAAAAAAATACTAACAACTCCAACAAGTAAAAAGGAAATTTTTTTCATGGCAACAGTATAGTATACTCCGGCCATGATAACCATCCTCCATAACGTTCGAAGTCAGCACAATGTTGGATCAATTTTCCGCACATCTGATGCAGTCGGAGTGGAAAAATTATATTTGTGCGGAATCACGCCGGCACCAATTGATAAGTACGGCAGACCGAATACCAAAATGCTCAAAGTCTCACTCGGTGCAGAAAACTCAGTCGGATGGGAGAGCGTGAAGTCGACTACCCACCTCGTCGATCGTCTCAAGAAGCAGGGCTATTTCATCGTAGCGGTAGAGCTCGCCCCAAGAGCCGTTCCCTATTTTGTAATCAAACGAACCAAAAAACAGGCCGAAAAAACAGCTATTATCATGGGCGGAGAGGTAAAAGGTCTCTCTCCGGCGATCCTCAAAAGAGCTGATATAATCGCGCAAATCCCGATGTGCGGCACAAAGGAATCCCTCAACGTTTCAGTGGCATACGGAATTATCGCATACCATTTACAAATTAGAAATTTTATGATATAATAAAAAAACAATATAAATATAAAAAAACAAAAATATGGGATCATTCAATGGCATCCACACGGCAGGTGAACATTTTCATACACATCGAAAAAAATATCTCGCCTCACATACGGCCATTGCGGTTCTTTTCGTAGTGCTGTCCATCATTGGCGGATCTACAAAGCCGTACAAAGCATCGGCTGCCGCAGGGTCATTATCGGTCTTGGGAAATAATCCAAGTACCGATGCGACGGGTGTGTCGCCTAGTACGACAATTCAATTCGCATTTAATCAGACACCTACAGAAAGCACGGTAATTGTAGATGGCAATAGCGATGGAAAGCCCGACCATGTTCAGGTTGTTCCCGCAGGAGGATCGGCCATTACAGGAGCGATCACGCACGTTTTCGATGGAGGTTTTGGTGCTGAGGTATATACATTTACCCCTACATCCACTCTTTCTCCTGGAACGGTTTATACGGTTACGCTCGTAGGTGGTAGTAGCGGTATTACAGCAAATGCCGGAGCTGATTATCTTACGACTGACCACGTATGGAGCTTCACGACAGGAACGCCGGACGTGACGCCTCCAACAGTATCATCAGGAACAGTGAGTGATATGGGTGCCGCAACTCATGCTCTAACAACTTCGGCCCCATTTCCTGCTGCAATCTCAAACACCGCTCCTAATATTCAATTGAACTTCAGTGAACATATTACAGCAAGCACGATAACGAATGATATTGCTCCAACAGATGGGGTTCCGGACAATGCGTATGTTTCATATGTTGATGCCACCGGAGCGGTAGTGAAAATTGCAGGTACGTGGAGCGTGAATGATGGTGGTTCGTATAATTATATAAATTTTACTCCAGCAGCTAACCTCAGAATTAATACTGAATATACCATCACGCTCACCACGGCCATTACGGATACCGCAACAGTACCAAATGCCATGGCGGCAAATTATGTAGCAAAATTCCTGACCTCGGGAACGTATAGCATTTTACCGCCCACAATTATCTCTACAACGCCTACGAATCGCCAAGGTGCAGTCTCTTCAGTGTTAAGTGCCGTGATCGTAGTGGCCTTTGATCAGCCAATTAATCCAGCAACGACTAGTGGAAATATTTTACTATATGCCGCTGATGGAACGCTGGTTACTGGAACGATGATGATGGAGGCCGGGGACGGCTCAGCTGTACGCTTCATACCGTTTGGTGGTAACTTGTTAGCCGATCAAACCTATTCCGTGAAAGTAGTAGGCGGAAGCAGTGGAATCAAGAATGTGAATGGTGTGGCTTATACAACCGTAAGCGGAGATAACACGTATTGGACATTTCATACAAACACGGCATATCCATTTGATATCACGGTGCCAATGGTCAATATCGGCGGTAGTAATGTTACAAGCGGAATGTCAGGCGTTTCGACAACTATTGGATCAATTACCGTTCCATTCTTAGAGACGAATGTGATGGATGTAAGTACGATCAATGCTACGAATATTTATCTTACGGCGACAACTCCTGGACCAGCATCAGTACTGGGAACAACAGTAAGTTACAACTACGCGACAAAAACAGCCACACTTGGGAATATCCCGACACTGACGCCGGGAGTAATCTATACAATAACAGCATCAGGTTCGATAACAGATGGTACGGGCAATGCCCTGAGTCTCACGACATGGACATTTACGACAGCTTCTGCCGTTACAGTGCCCGTAGCTACCATGACCACTCCAACGAATGGCGCTACAGGTGTTTCTACAAACACAACGATCGTGCTTTCATTTGATCAGGCCATATCAAGTCCCCTCGCCTCCCCATCTCAAATCGCCCTTTCCAAGTCATCAGATGGATCGAATCCAATTTATGTAAGCAGTATCAACCTCAGTGCAGGAAATACCGTCGCTACATTAACTCCCGGTTCAGCGTTAGATGCCGGCACAGAATATTTTGTAGTATTTATCGGTATCTCTCCTGCGTCTACTCCGGGGCAGAATGCATTAAGCACAGGATATAAACACTTCACAACGGCAGGTACGCTCGGAACGACATATGTTGATTTATCATCGATGCTCGTAGGCGATACCGTAACAGTCTCACAAGGAGGAACGGTCTCCGTAAGTGGCGCCGGCGCCGGATCAGAGGTCGTCATACCAACGGGACTTGCCATGAAGGCTACGGGCTGGAATGGTAATATGGAAGTTTCGTATAATACCACTGTTCCTTCTGGATTTGTCTCAGGAAAAGTAGTGGCTGTTAATTTTGTAGGAGTCAGTGGACAGCCCGTGAAGTTAAGTGGTGCCGCACTCGTAATTATTCCATTGTCTGGATTTAATCCAACGACCCACGCTGCCGAGGTAATAGGATCAGACGGTGTTACGTACGTAGCGAGTCAGTGTACGTCACAGTACAGCGGTGGAGATAAGAGTCTTGTGGCGAGCTATACACTTGGAAATTTTGCATCAGGGGCCGCTTCAGCACAGCAATGTTATACCTACGATAGCAACAATGTGTACTTCGCCACGAACCACTTCTCTTCTTTCGTGGCTGGCCCTAGTGATGTAGTCACTCCGACAGTACCCACGCCAGCTGGTGGTGGAACAGGAAGTACACTAAACAACACCACAAATGGCACAACGGTAACTCCGGGAGTAGATATGACTCCTTCATTAGAATCTGCGCCTTTGATCAAGCCGAAATTAATGAATGAATTCAAAGACTTGTTAACGCTCGCGACAACAAGTCCGAGATATGTGTTAATAAAACAGATGTTTGAGTCGGGTTTAATGATGGGATATCTCAATAAAAACGGAGAAAGAGTTTGGAATATTGATGGCACCATGACGAGAGCCGAGGCGGCCGTTCTCATTGCGAGATATATCGGATTTAATGATAAGGCGAAAATTAATAGTGCTCCATTCAGCGACGTTCAGCCAAATACATGGTATGCATCAAGCGTGGCATATTTGAAGTCGGCCGGAATTATCTCTGGGAAGTCGACTACAACTTTTGCCCCTGGAGAAAGTGTATATAGGGCAGAATTCTTCAAGGTTGCAGTGAATGCATATATAAAATTACATCCAGAAGTTACCGCAGGATGGAGCGATATCATGAATAATGGCTCAAATACATATGCGGATGTAAAGAAATCCGACTGGTTTAATGCGTACATGAATCTCGCTCAATCCGATAAATTATCGGGAATCTATACAGCAAAAAATAGTAAGATTGCGAGACCATCAGATACTCTTTCTCGCATTGAGGCTGCGGCCATGATGAGTAAGTTAATGGGGCTTTAGAGCCCGAGCTTTAGACAAAGCAGGTACCTCACATAAATAGCATTTACAAAAATGCTATTTTATGATAAAATAAAAAGATAGTTTTAAAAGATAAAAAACAAAAATATGGAGTCATTTCATGCTGCACGAAATTATATCGGAAATCTCCATACTCGAGTCAAACCTCTTGGGAAACATATGCATCGCGTAGGTAGTCATTTACATACGCATCGCAAAAAATATCTCGCAGCACATACGGCTGTCGCAATGCTTTTTGTCGTTCTCTCTATCATTGGAAGCTCGACGAATCCAGGGAAGGTATCGGCCGCAGCAGGAAGTCTTTCTCTAGCCGCAAATAATCCTTCAGCGAACGCTACGGAAATCGCTCGCGACAGCCAGATAATGTTTTATTTTAACCAAACGCCTACGGATAGTACCGTGACAGTCGACGGTAACAGCGATGGAGTACCTGACCATGTGCGAATTATTCCATCAGGTGGTTCGGCCATCGCCGGATCGATCACGACCAATGACGTCATGATGGCCCCTAATCGTGTATATATTTTTACTCCGGCATCACTTCTTACTGCCGGGACGCTCTATAACGTGGATATTACAGGAGGGAGCAGCGGTGTGACCGCTAATGGTGGCGCGGACTATATGACTACGAATGCTCAGTGGAGTTTTACCACTGTTCAGCCTCCATCGGTTTCTTCCGGCACAGTTACCTCAGGATCAGGTCCGAGCCTGGCGGAGCATACTCTAACAAGCGTGAGTCCATTTGTGGATGGGATAAACATCTATCCAAACCTCCACCTGAATTTCAACGGACACATCACGATGGCGACAATGACCGCAGATGCTAATTTTGATGGTGTTCCGGACAATGCATATCTTTCCTACGTAAATTCATCGGGAGTCGCGACAAAGGTCGCTGGAACATGGAGCGTAAATAATGCCGGTTCGTATGATTATGCCAATTTTACTCCTACAGCAGATCTCAGAATGAACACGGAGTATACGATCACGGTTACTACGGCGATATCAAGTAGTGACTTGATTAATCCGATCTACATGACATCGCAATATACCGCAAAGTTTCTTACCACAGGGGCGTATTCTATTAACCCACCAACGGTATCATCAAAAAGCCCCGCTAATCTAGAGGGCGGAGTGGTGACGGTAGGTACAGCTATTCGAGTTACGTTTAATCAGCCAATTGATCCTACGACAGTCGCTGGACATATCGTCGTATATGCAGAAGATGGAAGTTCCGTCTCAGGAACAACGGTAATTGATGATACAGATCAGTCAGTCGTGAAATTCATACCAGCTGGAAATACGTGGCTAGCAAGCAACACCTATTCTGTAAAGTTGAAAGAAACGGTCGCCGAAGTTGTCGGCAACGTGACCTATAATCGAAGAATAAAAAACGTCGGCGGTTTCGAACATTCTGAATATAGCCAGTACTGGACCTTCCATACGACCGGAGACTATCCATTAGACAGTCTGACGCCAATGGTGAATATCGGAGGTAGTAATGTCACTGGTGGAGCCAGCGGCATATCGACAACGGTCGGATCAATTACCATTCCGTTTCTTGATGAGAGCCCAATGGACGCCGGAACGATGACAAGCGCAAATATTTATCTTTCACGATTATCAACTCCAGTAGCTGGAACGTCGGTAACATATGATTATGCTACGAAGACGGCAACGTTAAGCGTTCCCGCATTAAATGGCAATACGACATATACCATCGTTGTGCGAAACGCAGGAGCTGGTAGCGCCGTCACGGACGCGAGAGGAAATGGGGTAGGTATCAACCGTATTGAGCCCGCAGGAACGGTATCATGGGACTTCACAACTTCAGCTGGAGCCATCACACCGGACCAAAATGGAAACTACCTCTGTGATCTCGGAGGCTCAGTGTGGAACGATATATTAAATTCATGGGGCGTAAATAATTTATTCTTTAGAACGAAAGCGAGCGGAAATTTGGCTTTTGGATTTGGTTACGGTTACACGCAGGCAACGGGTTGGAAGTTCGGTTACGGTTATGGCTATGGGTATACGGCATTCTGTAATAGTAACGGCTTCAATGATTACAGAGCTGGCTACTTCTTTTTTGAAGAGGGGTCTTCGCCTACCATGAATCTTGCTGCGGTAAAAGTTGCACACTCGTCCGGTAATTATGTTATCACGCCAGATGAGATGACGATCGCTCCTGGTGGTGATATTGCTCAGGGAGGTGTCGGATCAAAACTTTTATTGCCGGCGAATATGAAGATGGCAGCCCTCGACTGGGATGGAACGGTAAATATTGGATACAGTACAGCTGTTCCTTCAGGAATTAGTTCCGGAAAAGTAGTATCAGTTGGTTTTGGAAATGTTTCAACGGGCAACCCTGTGAAATTGAGTGGTGCTGCGTTGGTTACTGTTCCCCAATCAGGATTTAGTCCATCAGGACAGGTTGTGAAAGTGATCGGATCAGATAACGTCACCTATCTCGTCTCTCCATGTACAACCGAATATAACGGAGGCGATATAACACTCGTCAGCAGTTACACGCTTGGCAATTTTGCCGCAGGAGAGTCATCGGCCCAGCAGTGTTATAAGTATGATAGTAGTAATGTCTATGTCGCCACAAATCACTTCACGTCATTTGTCGTTGGAACAGAGTCGCCAATCACAGCCCCGACCGTATCCTCAATAACGCCGGCAAATAATGCTACGGGCGTCTCCACATCGACAACCGTCGTAGTTACATTTGATCAGGCTATCGAGCCACCAATCTATACTCCTGCAAATGCATCAATTTCCACATCTCAGGATGGATCAAATCCAATTAATATAGAGGCAACGAGAAATGGAGATAATACAGCGGTTACGCTCACTCTTCCGAGTGCACTTGCGGCAGGTACGAAATATTATGTCATACTTCAAAATATTAGTCCCGCAGGACATACAGAAGCGCAGTACAAGATGCCGCTTACTACATACAGTTTCACCACAGCAGGTAGCGCGGCAACCCTTGATTTGTCAGCCAGTGTATCAGGAGGAGTCGTGACAACTTCTCAGTCAGCAGCACTAGCGGTTAGTGAGAATGAAAGCCCAGAGGGGGTTGGTTCCGAGGTGCGATTGCCCGCTGGTCTCACGCTCAAGGCCTCGAATACATGGGATGGAACAATAAACGTAGGCTTCAGTACGACAGTGCCTACAGGAATCACTTCAGGCAAGGTGGTATCCGTGAATTTCGTAGGGGCTACGAGTGGATCTGCGGTGAAATTGAGTAGTGCCGCACTGGTAGTGATTCCACTTTCCGGATTTAGTCCGTTGCTCGATGCAGTGAAGATTATAGGAGCAGATAATATCACCTATGAGGTCTCTCAGTGTACTTCCCAGTATAATAACGGAGGCAAAAATCTCGTAGCCAGTTATTCATTAGGTAATTTCGCAACAGATGCAGCAACTGCCGAGCAGTGCTACACATATGATAGTAGCAACGTCTATGTCGCTACAAACCACTTCACATCATTCGCCGCAGGAACTGCCACGAGCAGTGGTCCTGGAGGAAGCAACAGTGGAAATCAGAATACGGTAGTAGCTGTGACTACTCCCGCCGCCGCTGTTACTGCCCCTACGGTAGCCCCGGTTGTCACACCAGCCGTTACGAATACTTCAACAAAATCCTCTACTGCAGGTAGAATAAAAGACTTCAAAGATCTTTTAACGCTCAGCAGCGATAGGTGGCAGTATCCTATCGTACAGCAGATGCTAGATCTTGGATTAATGATGGGTTCTACAAATGAAAGTGGCAACAAAGTTTGGAACATGAATGCCATGATGACACGTGGTGAGGCTGCGGTATTGATTGCTCGTTATGCGGGACATGACGACAAAATGAAGGTTACGAGCGGTCCATTCTTGGATGTACGCGCAAAGGCTTGGTATGCATCCAGCGTAGCGTACCTCAAATCCAACGGAGTTATTTTCGGAAAGACATCAAAAATATTCGCTCCAGATGCAAGAATTTCCAGAGCAGAATTCCTCAAAATGGCAGTAGTAACATATATGAAGTTACATCCTAGCATCGCGAATGAGTGGAATAGCATTATGAACACCGGTTCAAACACATTCGCAGATGTAAAGAAATCAGATTGGTATTATTACTATATAAATCTCGCAGAGTCGAAAAAGCTTTTGAGCGGATATACAGTAGGTAATCAAAAATTTGCTAAACCTTCTCAGAATATTTCCAGAGTTGAGGCCGCAGCAATATTGAGTAAGTTGATAGGACTATAAAAGTAAGAAATTGAGCATAGAGGAGAGCTGGATTCCTACACCAGTCTCCTCTATACTAGTGCCATGACCATTAAGGAAAAATTGCAGGCAGAGAAAAAAGAAATTAAAAAACAGGTACAAAAGCAGCTGCTTACCTACATGATCGCCTCTCTCGGACTCGTAGCCGGCTTGGCTTGGAATGAGGCCATAAAAGGCCTGATTGAATATATATTCCCCCTCAGTCAAAATACGATTCAGGCCAAGTTTTTGTATGCTATTTTCATGACGATTTTGATCGTGATCATTAGCTATTATCTTGCGCGACTCATGCAGGAAAAAGATGATGAAACATCCTTATGAAGACACGGGATACATCATCGAAAACATCAGTAAAAGCACTTCTAGGCTGTCACGTCTCCGCGGCAGGTGGGTTTTACAAAGCGATAGAAAATGCCGAGGCGCTCGGCGCAACCTGCATCCAATTTTTTGGAGCATCTCCCCGTCAATGGTTTACGAAAATGCCAACAGAAGATGATGTGAAAAAATACAAAGATCATCTCAAGAAAAGCAGCGTAAAAGCCGTATATCTCCATGCCGCCTACCTTGCCAACCTCGCGAGCCCGAACGCGGAGACGTATCAAAAATCTATAACGAATCTCTCGGAACATCTCACGATCGCAACGATGATTGGGGCGAATGGATTAATTTTTCACATGGGATCCGGAGGAAAGGAAATTACGCGCGAAGAGGCGATACAAAAAATAATTTCCGGAATGAAAGAAGTGTTAAAAAATGTTCCAGGCACAACGCAGCTTATTATGGAGAATTCCGCTGGAGGAGGCCAGAAATTGGGAAATACGGCGAAAGAGCTTGGAGAGATATTTCACGCAGTCGGATCAAGCCGGGTGAAGGTTTGTTTCGATACGGCGCACGCCTTCGAGGCGGGTGCTATCGCCGTATATGATCCGCCGACTATTACGAAAACATTTGATGAGTGGGATAAGCATATTGGTCTCAAAAACATAGTAACTATTCATACGAACGACTCAAAAACGACATACAATTCAAATCACGACCGTCACGAAAATCTCGGAGAAGGTTATATCGGCATCGACGGATTTCGAGCTCTAGCAGCCGAAAAACGTCTCCGTGATGCTGCTTGGATTCTCGAGGTTCCGGGTTTCGACGATAATGGATCTGATCTGAAAAATATGGCTATTTTGAAAGAGTGCTTCTCTGCAACGTAGCATTAGCGTCTTGGATGAGTTTTTCTAAAACGGAATTATCGCGTAATGGCGCATGTGGAGAATCGACTTTATTTCTAGCGCTTCTTTGAAGTGACCCTACGCGATGTATAAAATATTCCGCTCCATAAGGTGACTGTACGGCAAGTGACCAGAAGTCCTCTTGAGTGGAAGATTCACGTAGTAGTTCGAATGGAATGGGGCTATAGAATATTCTACCGATATTTCCATCGTCACATAGCTGCTTTAGTCGTTTAAATTGTTCAATATCAAAATCCAAAAAGGTATGGTGCATGTATACATTTCCACCAACACGCATATCACGGGGTATATGCGCGAGAGACATATTACCGGAAATATCGAGATCCATTCCCACGTAGAGTCGTTTTGGTAATTCTTTGAGTCTATGGCAGTCAGGGAGTCGAAGAGATTTGGTTGTAAAAAGACCATCCGGAAGTTTTGTAAGAAGCTCTTGCTGATGAATGTTGAGATTCCCATCAAAATAAATGTATTGAAGGCCGTCCTCCATACATATGAGATGTTGAAGGATAAGATCTTCCTTCAGTCCAAGCATATGAAAAAATGAACGAACATCAGATAAAGAGGGCTGTGAGGCAGTTCGTGCGGAAAGAGAGACGACATTGTCGCCAAGATAACCTTGAGCAATGCGAGAAGAAATTTGATCACGAGCGATGCACTGATAATTGGCAACGCATTTAGATACTCGGGCAGCCTCCTGCGCTTGAGCGGCAAGACGCTGAGCGGCTTTATTGCTTGCCAGAAGCGTTTTGAAGATATTGCCAGTAGGAAGTACCCTTCCTGTATCAGATGACGGTTCATCGGCTGTAGAAGCCTTCCTTTCTGCGCCAAATGGAGGATACAGAACGTTGCCGGTACCGCCTTGTTCGTTGAGTGACATGAGGCATTCTTATCGTACAACTATGAGACGGTCAACGGACTCGCGTTGACTTCGTTACATCGCAATGGCCAAGTATGTCGATTTGACATATCTGATAAAAAGGAGAAAAATTCAAGACATGGAAATTCGGCAAAGAAAATTTTTTGCACTTCTCCTGATTTTTTTCAGTACTATTACTGGCTGTGCCCAGCAGCAAACGAGTCTGCGGGGGCAGCTTATTCAAACACCTAACAATAACGTTATGAATATCATGAGTGTGGCTTTCGAAAATAATACGAGCATGCCGAATACGTATACCTGTGATGGGAAAAATATTAATCCTCCGCTGGCGTGGTCAGGCGTACCAAGTAATACAAAATCTCTTGCACTCATTGAAGATGATCCGGACGCGCCAAGCGGCGACTGGGTGCACTGGCTCCTTTGGAATATTCCGCCAACGGTGGTGTCTATTCCAGAACGTTTTTCGCCAAGCGCATCACCTGAGACAGCAGCAATCATAGAAGGCACAACCAGCTTCTCCCATGCCGCCTACGGCGGCCCCTGCCCCCCTTCCGGCACACATCACTACCATTTCAAACTCTACGCTCTAGACACGATTCTATCGCTACCATCGACCGCCACAAAAAAAGAACTTCTCCAGGCGATGCAGGGTCACATCCTAGAGCAATCAGATCTTATCGGCCTCTATCAGCGCACAGGAAATTAAGAAACCGTTGTTTCTAATCTTTTCAATACATTTTCCAGATCAATGGGAAGTTTTGCCATGATTCTCACGCGCAGACCGGTAATCGGATGGGTAAATTCTAATAATGCTGAGTGTAGAAACTGTCTACCCAATCGGAATGACGTTCGAAATTTTGTATTAAATTCTCTGTCTCCATAGGTCTGATCCATCACTACCGGGCAGTGAATATCGGCAAAGTGCTGACGAATCTGATGCTTTCTTCCTGTTTTAATCTCCGCCTCCACGAGAGAGAGCGCCGTCTTGAGAACGCGATATATTTTCATCACTCGATACTTTGTCTGAGCAAAGATTTTCTCATCAGATGTTCGCGCCTTCAATTTGGCGGTAATAACCGTGCCTTTTGGAATACCCCTCACGAGTGTCAGATATTTTTTAATGGTATCTTTCGCAGTCAGAATTCCTTCCAGCTTTTCTCGATCTCTTTCGTATTTTCCAAACAATAATATTCCCGAAGTCTGCATATCGATACGATGAAGCAGATAGGGCTTATACTCGTCCCCTCTTTCGCTACAAAGTTTCCCAACCATTCCCAGCATGGTTCTCTCTTCAGGAAAATCCGTCGACGGCACGCTCGCAACTCTCGGCGGCTTACTTACCGCGAGCAAATACTCATCTTCATAGATCACTAATACCGGTTCTCGCTTTTTCATAAGCCAAATATATCATATTTTTGCTATTGGACGAAGTTATTGACAGAAATCTGAATAAAGCTACGATAGAGCCATAGCAAGCCTGTTTCCAGATGAATATATAATTTTCAACTACTCATATGGCAAATTATCCAACACTTCATAAGCTTTTTGACGGGGTACAGAGCCTTGAAGATGGCCAGAGAGAAACATTACGGGTGGCAATTGCTGAAGGGCTCGACAGCGCCATTACACAAAAAGCAAATATTTCCGCATTGGCAGGAGAGGTGCGAAGATGTGTTGAAAGCCTTCGCCTATATCCGGAATCCCTTGAGGGAAACGAAGCGGCCAAGGATACGCTCATCGGCATGTTTAACGCCCGTGCAGTGCGTCCTATTGTTGAGATGATTTGGAGTAAGGTAAGAGAAACAAGATCGCTCGGCGGAACAGTAGTGGCTAACTAATTTTTCCACAAAAGAATTTTCCTCTTCCCCGGCACATCCAGCTCTTCCGGAAAATCCGGGTAGCGGATTTCTTTTCCTTTTCTGATAAAAATTCCAATCTCCGATCCATCTGGATTTTTTTCAAATCGAACAAAGTCTTCCTTTCGTACTTTTCCTGCAGGATTATCCAACGCATATCGTGTTGATTGTACCCATGCAGGTGACGTCCAATTAAGTTCATCCATGAGAGCAAATTGTCGTTTCAACGAAATTCGAAATGGCGAAGAAAAATTCACAGGATCCGGCGCAAAGATAGATAAATTGCGAATACCTAACTCGTCTAACTCAATCAGTAATTCTTTCAAAACATCAATATGATCATTCACGTTTCGCAATAAAGGAAACTGATTATATTGCCGAACACCCGCAGCATGTAGCCGTTTAATATGCTCCTTCACAACATCGCAAATTTCATACGGATGCGCGATATGATGCACTAATCGCACACGATATTTCGCCAACATGTTGCAACACGCCTCGGTATATACAAAAGGTGAATACACCAAAGTCCGCGAGTGTATGCGGATATGTTGCACGTGCGCTTCTTCTTTCAATCTTCTCAAAATCATCTCCAGATCCTTCGGCGCCATAACCATCGGATCTCCTCCGGACAAAATAACCTCTTCAATTTGCGGGTGCTCACCCAAAAATTCTATCAACTTCGTAACTTTCTCCTCGAGAGTAAATGGCTTACTTCCGTGTCTATCGCTCAGATACGCCGTCCGGAAACAGTACTGACAGTTTGACGCGCAATTATCCGTTGGTAAAAATAAAACCCTATCATCGTACTTCCAGATAAGTACATCGCGTAACTCCTCGGGCATATTTATTTTATCACCTATAAAATCCCCCACCTCACCTGAAACACGCGATGCAAATCGATCCGCCCCCGGTAGTACGCATCGATACAGCGGACCCATACCACCACCGACTACCCGGACTTCTTCCTCAACTTTTTTTGCATAAAAATCCGAAATTTTTATCGGTAAAAGTCCATCTCGTTTTGCGGCCTCATCGAAACCGGCAACAACGAGCTTGGTATCTTCCGGAATAATGAGTGAACGTGGAATCATTAGAAACCCATTCTAATGGCATTACTCACCCTGTCAACAACCGTGTATAATCGCGCCATGAACATCCGTATTATTACTCTCGGAAAGCTCAAAGAATCCTACTGGCGTGAAGCTGAGCAAGAGTATCTCAAGCGCCTTTCAGCTTTCGCAAAGCTGGAAATTGTCGAGCTTAAGGAGGAGTCATTTTCGGAAAAAGACCTTCCTGAACAGATAAAGCTAAAGGAAGCTGAAAAAATCCTCAAAATCCTGACAAAAGACGACTTTGTCATTACGCTCGACGAGCACGGGAGCTCTTATTCCTCCCAAGAGTTCGCTTCAAAGCTGAATTCCTGGATAGTCGCCAACTCAAACCTCACCTTCATTATCGGCGGCCCCCTCGGTCTCGACGCCTCAATCCTCGCCCGCGCCAATGCCAAGCTCTCCCTGTCCAAGATGACATTTACCCACCAAATGATCCGCACATTTCTCCTCGAGCAGATCTACCGAGGGTTCATGATTGCAGCAAAAAGGAAGTATCACTACTAAAATGTATCTTCTTGTTTTTCCCCCGAAAGCAGAGTAATATCTTGCTCAATGATAGGACGTAAACAGAAGAAATTTCGCTTGTTAGTCATCTGCGGTGGACCTTCGCCAGAACGCGGAATTTCGTTGAACTCCTGTCGCAGTGTGGTCGATCATCTCGCAGACTCAGCCATAGACATACAGGCAATTTATGTTGATGCTCAAAAAAGACCCTACCTTATCTCGACCTCGGCGCTCTACTCGAATACCCCATCCGACTTCGACTTCAAACTCACCCGACATACCAAAAAATTGACACAACGCGAGCTTGCGTCCCAATTAAAAATGGCCGATCTCGTCTTTCCGATTATTCATGGGGCCTACGGCGAGGATGGTCAACTTCAACAACTTCTCGAACGAAAAAAAACATCCTACGTCGGCTCATCATCTCGGGCGTGCAAGACCGCCTTCAATAAGTTCAAGGCCAATGAACTTATTCGCGAAAATGGATTTCCATCACTCCCCTCTGACCTTCTCAAAAGTCACCTCCCAAAATTTAAAAATCTGGAGGTCTTAGAGAAATTCTTCTCTCAACACAAACTCAAGCGCGCGATCGTCAAACCCGTCTCGGGTGGATCATCTATCGGTGTGCATTCGGTCACCACACCCATGGAGGCGTTCAAGGCGATGCAAGATATCTTCAGTAAAAAACTTGATACACAGGCGGTTATTGAGCCATTCTGCGAAGGGAGAGAGTTTACCGTCGTTATTCTCGAGAACCGATTTGGGCAGCCAGTAGCCCTTATTCCATCGGAAATTGAAACATCATATAACGAAAATCAAATTTTTGATTTCAGAAAAAAGTATCTCGCCACGAGAAAAGTGCGTTATCACTGTCCTCCACGTTTTGAGCACAACCAAATTGAAAAAATTCAGATAATGGCTGAGCAGCTCTTTTCTCTCCTCGGGATGCGGCATTTCGGACGCTTCGACGGATGGCTTTTGGAGGACGGTCGCATATGGTTTTCCGATTTCAATCCGATTAGCGGCATGGAGCAGAATAGTTTTCTTTTCCAGCAGGCCTCGCAAATTGGCATGAGTCATCGCGATGTTCTCATGCATATCCTCAAAACAGCATGTATGGAATATGGCTTACAGGAGCCGACGGTACAGCCACAAGATCCAAAAGGAAAAAAACGCGTCAACGTAATCGGTGGTGGAACCAGCGCGGAGCGACAGGTTTCTCTCATGAGCGCAACGAACGTCTGGCTCAAACTTCGTCAGTCGAAAAAATACTGGCCCGAGCTTTTCCTCATGACTGGCGATGACGAGATTTGGCACACGCCCTACAACTTCAGCCTGAACCACACCGTCGAAGAAATCCACGCGATGCTAAAAGACGCAGAAAAAAATGAAGATTTTTTGCGATCTCACCGAGAAAAAGTTCTTCTCAAATTAGCGTTAGCAAAAGATGAAGCCCAGGAAAACCTCTTTGCTCCGCGGAAAATGTCACTTCAGGAGTTCATGAATATTGATGGATTTGTGTTTCTTGGACTCCATGGTGGCATAGGAGAAGACGGAACGATGCAGACACTTTTGACGGCGAATAAAAAACATTTCAACGGCTCAAGAGCAGAAGCATCACGATTATGTATGGATAAATACGCAACCGGCGAGCGTCTCAATACGCTTGTCCTTCAAGAAATTTACACCGCTGAGAAAAAAGTCTTTACGATAGATTTTTTTGAAACGCTGAAAACGCAACCACAGTGGCAGAAGTTTTGGATACAATTAAAGAAAGATCTCAGGGGCGGAGACTACATCGTCAAGCCAGTGGATGATGGATGTTCCGCAGGGATATGCCGTATTTCGACCTATACAGACCTGCAGAAATATATAGATTTTGCCAAATCACGTGCCCAGGAAATTCCCGAGCATACCCTGAAGGATCAACATGGAATTATCGAGATGCCCGCACAAGCCATGAAACACATTATGCTCGAGCGATTTATTCGCACCGACAAGGCGCTCATCGCCAATAATAAACTTCGATGGGACAAAAAAACCGATTGGATCGAGGTAACCGTCGGGGTGCTGGGGAAAAAAGGAAAACTCCACGCTCTCAATCCGAGTATGACGGTATCGATGGGGCATATTCTCTCTCTCGAGGAAAAATTCCAGGGCGGCACAGGAATTAATATTACTCCTCCGCCGGAGCCATTTGTCAAAAAAGAGGCTATAGAAAAGGCAAAAGAGCACATCGAGCTTGCAGCGAATACGCTCGGAATCGAAGGATACGCTCGACTCGACGCATTCATGCACACGCAGACAGGAGAGGTATATATCATTGAGGCGAATACCCTTCCCGCCCTCACGCCCTCTACCGTTATTTTTCATCAATCCCTTGCGGAACCAGAACCGATCTATCCACGCGAACTTCTTGAGAAAATAATTGAACTTGGGTAGAATATATCCAGACGTTGTAGAAAATTCTTGTCAATCCAGCACATGACTTTCAGTAAAATTATCAAAGCAAACATGAGTTTTTTGGCTATATCAAGCCTTGTTTTGACGACCGGCTGTTCATTGGTTGGCATCGGAAATAAGACAGAGAAGCTCGAAAAATTAGGGATAAGCGTTGAGCGCCCGGCGAGTTGGTCAGATACGAAAATTCAAAATGATGACCAATATATTGATTATGTTGTAAGTATTCCTCAAACGACGACTGACAAATCGAATGTAGAAGGACATATCGCTATTAGTGTCGTGAAGCCGTTGGGCGATAAGGTTATTAATCTCGAGGATGAGCTCAGTGGATTAGAGAAATACATTGGTGCCAACGTTACAGAAATGAAGGAGATAGAAAATAAAGAGGTTCAGCTCCTCGGCGAGAAGGCAAAAAGAGTCACGCTTCAGTTCCGCAATAGCGAGGATAAGAGCATTAGTGAAAAGGTCGCTATTACGCTTACGGTAAAGAATAACAAGGCCTACTCGATTATTCTCGATGAAGATCCTACGGACTTTGATAAGCAATTTGCGACATACGAAAAGATGGCGCAGTCTATGGCGCTTCTTCAATAGTGCATATACCTTAGAATTCAAACTCCTCTTTTCGGGGATATTTTTTTCCAAGAATGGAGTATGAAGCGCTTTCCATCTCGTGCTCCTCTTTATTTGTGTTGTGATCATACCCAAACACATGGAGAAATCCATGAATCAGCATGTATATGAGTTCATTGGCCGGCTCCAAGGCCTTTTCTTTTGCCTGTCGCGTGATAGTTTGAAGAGAGAGGAAGATCTCACCCGCGACCACCGGCTCCCCTGCTATATGAGGCATAAAATCGCGATCCTCTACGTAGGAAAATGAGATAACATCCGTTGCAGAGTCTTTTCCTCGATGCTCACGATTGATAGCCCGAATCTCACTATCGGTTACGAAATATACATTAAGAGCGAGGTCTTTTGTGTGTGAACCTTTCGGGCAGTACGATTGTAGTCGCGATAGGAGCGTTTTTTCGGCAATCCCGATATACCGCTTAAGTGGCTGAATATCGACGTTTCTCCGAGTTTTATTTTCAAAAGTAATATGCATAGGGTGTAGAAAAATTGATAAAATTAATTGAGAAAGAGTGTATTCATAGTGTCCCACTCCTTTTTTTCAGTCGTCCAGTATCCATAGAGAGCAACCCCCTCAAATACATCACGCCTACTGCGCCAGCTGCTTAATCCATCGATGACTCCGCGCAATCCAAAATCAATATTTTCAGCCTTTGGATGGAATGTATCACTCTCGGTATCGTAGGTAGGAAGCCCTATAATCAACTTCGACTGTTCAAGAATATTCGTAAGCCAGATAATCTCATTTTTCAAAAAATAACGATAGAATCGCCCATCACGAATGCTATTTTCGTAGGTCATAATGACAAGTTGATTCACGCGCGCGTCGATTTTTCGGAGATACTCTTCAGAGAGCGAGTCACCCACATGCATAAACTTTTGTGCCACGAAGATAACAGAACTTGGGAAGTATTCAGACAGGGCAACAGATATGATTTTATCGCTTCCTATAGCCTTTCTAACGTCCTCTAGCAAAAAGAGAAAGTCGCTATCGTTATCAACAATTGGCTCGATATCAAAATGAACCCCGCCCATATCGAGATCGTGTACGAATATTTTTGCCATGTTGACGATATTGGTGCGAACGGCCAATGAGTCGAGAGGGAGTTTGTTTCGGATCTGTCCCAGCCATGGAATATACACAATACGATCACTGTACACACGGGCTACCTTCAGAAACTCACTCAGTTGCGCATAGCGCTCAGGCGAAATGCGTCCATCAGCCTCAAGTGGTCCAACATGCAAATAGACATAACGAATATGATTCCGTCCAAGAGTCTCCACGAAATCACGAATTTCTTCAGGGGTGTGCTTCTGTTCACTCCATGCGTGCTGTGCCCACACGGCATTCTGCCTTAGATCGAACTGTCCTTTTGTGTAGCTCGAGCTAGGACCAAAAACGATATACCATCCGAAAAAAATGGCTGCAATAAGAGCAAAAGCGAGATACTTCAAAAGTTGAGAAATGGGCGGAACATTATGGTCAGCGCTCGTTTTTGTGCCCTTCGAGGAGATAGTTTGGGCGTATGCCTTAAGGCGATGTTTCATGACGAGCAAGGTAGGTTTGGATATTCGCCGTCCAGGTATCAAAATCTTTTTGAGTGAGAGGCATGTCAGGCTGGAAAAAGATCGTATCATCGATAAGGCCGCTTAAGTAAGCGAAATTCACATACCGTGGATACCACCACATATGAGGAATACGAGCAGAGATATCCTGATAAGGTGTTTTTTGCGTAGAGATAAGATTCTTACTGGAATCGCCGCTACCTGTATCAGTAAGCTCTTTCTGGAGTTCGTAGTAATCTTTCCATGGAAGTATGCCGGTAGACGTCAGCATAATTTTAAGTGCCTGTATGCGAGTAATTGGCTGCTGAGGATGGAATGGCGTTTGAGATTCGTCCGTGAAGCCACGAACAATGCCAAGAATAGTGCCGATTGTTATGGCTGCATAGTATGGGTCCGACGGTTTTACATCAGGATAGAGCTGCAGCACCGGCGAGAGGGTGAGACCCGAGAAGCTCGTTTGCGAAGAGAACTGATAGAAGCAAAACTCAAGCTGAGCCATGCATGAGTCGATGAAGTCTTTATTTTTAAGATCAAAATGGAAGGCTTTCATGATCTGAACCATGAAAGAGCCTCGACGCACAAAGCCCGAAGGGGGTGCTACGGTATAGGAAACATCTCCATGGGGAAATAGTGGGCCGGAAATATATTCAACAGAACCAGATGGGACAAGCTCTTTTTGGCTATTAGGAGCGCCGATTACCATATCGCGATTTCCATCATTATCAAAATCGCCCACAACGATACTGTTTCCAAACCAGTCGTTAGAGTTTCTGCCCTGAATAGTTAAATCAGCAGGAATTTTAGAAAAGTCCCAGGCCTGGTTATTACGGGGGAAAAAGCTTAAGGCATATACCCTTCCGGTCTTCGTAGTACTGCCTGGAGCGCCCGTAGGAGAGCCTATTATCAAATCTTGAGTTCCATCATGGTTCAGGTCGGAGACGACGACGGATCCACCAATGAGAGACTCCTCGCGAGGGGCATAGACTCTTGAAAGTTTGGTATCTTGAAACGTGCCATCTTTTTCTCCCCAGAGGACGTACACCTCGCCCTGACTCTTATTCTTCAGATAGGGAAACGATCCGATGACGAGATCACTAATGCCATCACTATTCAGATCACCTACGGCAAGAGAGTATCCAAACCAGTCAAATGCATGATCAGCCGTAAAAAGTGCATCGGTATCAGTAATATCGGCATTTTGATCCGGGGCGGAGGGTAGGGCGTGAATATCAAGATTATCAACACGGACGCTCTCAGAGCTCACCCTCACCATACCTTTTGCATCGAGTTTTTTACCTAAAAGGATGGTTACCGTGCCGGCTTGCTTGGAGGTATCATTTGTCGCCATATAGGAGCCGATCGCCAAATCAATTTTTTTATCCGCATCAAAATCGCCATGGGCCAAGGTAATACCGAAACGATCATCAAGGGCATTGCCTGTAAATATAAGGTCTGAAGATATGGAGTCGAGTGGAGAGGTTGTGCCATGGGCTACATCATTTTTTCCAAAAATGACATGGACCTTTCCTACGCGTTTCATGCCATCCTGAGGGGCAAATGGTGCTCCGATAATGAGGTCATCAACTTTGTCTCCATTAATATCGGCACTATCGAGGGCAAAGCCGAACTGCGTATCCTCGGTACGACCACGAATGGTCCAGTCGGCGCGAAAGGCAGTAAGATCTATTGGCTCTTCTAAGGGAGAAAATGACTGTCTACCATAGACAATATAGACAGCTCGCTCACCCGGGGCTCCCATAATGAGATCATCGATATGGTCACCATTAACGTCTCCGGTCGCGAAAGAGGTTCCCAGCTCCCCGCCGCTCGTTACGCCGAGGTAGGTTATGTCAGGCTTATTTGTAGGATCAGAGAAGAGCCGAGGAAAGTCTTTTTTTCCAAAATAGATGTCAATCTTTCCTACATTTTTCCCCTTTTCGGTTGAGAAATAGGGGGCTGTAACAACGAGGTCGTCGATACCATCACCATTAAAATCGCCCTTCGCCAGCACAGCACCAAATTGTGCATTAGGAGAGTCTGGACTAAGACGCTGCATCGAAGGCTGGCTAGTATTAGGTGACTGGGTAGCAAGAGAGTAGGTATAGAAGGGTTTTGAGTCAGCAAGCGCAGCCGATGGATATGGCAATATGGAGGTGCATAGAGCTCCAATCATAGCAGTGGCCAAAAACGATCGATTGTAGGGGTGACGAAGGAGCATAAAGCAGAAAAAGAGTAGTTGTATTATGGAGATTCAGGGCCAAAAAGTAAAGCTAGGCAAGGCTTGACGAATAGAGCAATAATTTTTGCTTAGACATTACGGGATCTCTCCCTATAATGGACAGTAGACAAGACGTGAGTAGACAGCACAAATATATGTCTCTCCGAGGCGTCCATACATGGTAGACACATAATAGACAGATAAATATGTCGACAATAGTAGAAAATAAAGATGTAATCGATAGAAAAGCAGCAAGTAGACTGTTAAAAGTTTCCATGCGTACGCTTGATAGATATAGACATGCTGGACAGCTTACGACAAAAATTATAGACAATAAGATATTACTGAGTAGAAGCGAGATAATTGAGTTTATGGCTAGCCAGAGGAGTAGAATAACTAGTCATGCTAGACATGAAAAATATCAAGATATGTCTAGAGACACGGGAGTAGACAGTGGGAATAAAAAGGAAGAAAAATCCGATAGAAATGAAAATGATGACGAGCCAATTTTTGTAGAGACGAGAACCTCGACCCAGGGGCAGTCGAAAAAGGAGAAGAATAGTGAAAATATCGCCGAACCTCGCGCCCGGGACTATGAACTCATCGAGACCTACAAAAAAATGTATGAGCAACTTGCTGCTGAGCTGAAGATGCGTCAGGAGGAGCTGGAAGGTGCTCATTACCGTATTGGTCAGCTCGAAGGGCAGATTAAGTACAGTGTGCCCCTTCCCGAGCACAAGAATGAGATGCAACGTCTTCTCACCTCGGGTAAGCAGCTCGAAGAGGAGGTCGCCGAAAAACTCCTGCGCCTCAAGAAGATCAGAGAGGCACTCTATTACGAAAAGCTCAATAAGCGTATATACCTCGCAATAGTCGTAACGCTTCTCCTTTTGCAGCCGTTATGGCTCCTTCTGAAATAATGATAATCCCAAGAGTAATCCACTTCGATTTCGATTAGTCTACTTTATCCATATCTAGCCGATCTTTTTTCTCAATCTTGAGCGTTTTTCCCGGATGTTTTTTCTCATATCTTCTGAGGAAGCCACCGACCTGTCGTAGAGTATTTTCCATGGTGAGAGAATCGCCAATGGCGGTTAGTACGTATGGTGGCTGAAGAATATTGCCCTTGAGAAGAATTTGACCGCTAGGGATGCCATCAAGACCGAAACTATTGCCTGTTAATCGGATACCGTTCAGGCTTACCGCTTCTGCTCCGGAATTAAAGAGTTCATTAATCAGATCTACAAGCGAGGTAACTTCAGTGCCGACAGGCGCACTTACTCGAATGCCGGGTCCATAAACAGGTAGTCCACCGGTAATAACCTTAAATCTATGTATTTCATCTTCAAGAGCTTTGAGGCTGAGGGAGCTATCTTTTGACTTGGCCAATACCTCTTCAAGTGAGCCGGTTTCGTCGGTAAGACTCTTGTTGGTATCACGCAGAACCTGAAGTTCACGGAACATATTGGAGGCGGAATCGCGAGTATTAGCGATAGTGACGCCAATAAACGATCGCGACTGAATCACGAGGAAGACTCCGAGCAGTATGCTGGTAAAAAGAATCATCTTTTTTCTGCCGGTATTAAGGTCGTGCAGTAACATATTTGAGGCGGAAATCGCCATTATAAGGTGATAAAGATACGTGACTTCTCAAGGTGAGTGTAAATGGCATGCCAAACTGAGTAGCTCTTTTTTTTAAGTCCATCAACGTAGTGGTGTCATTAAGTCTGGCGTAGAGGAAGTCTTCGTCGGAAACGGCAGTAATAATAAAAGGAGGGGCTACATAAAAATTATTCACTAAAATACTATTTCCCACGGCACTAATATGGGTAGTCGGAAGTATACGTTGATTGTTGATAGCGATCGCCGAGGCGTTGCCCGTACGAAGGAGATTGATAATATCACGCAGATCAGCGGCCTGTACGAGTGCCTCAGGTACTACTCCGGTGGACTCACGGTTAGCGCCGGGACTATCACTCAATTGAATCTCGATACCTCTGCCTTTAACAGAAGTTAATCCCGCCGCAGCCTTGAGCTCATCGAGATAGGATAATTTTGTTTTTGAGAGAAGTGCCTGATTTTTCTTTTGTTGTTCATCAATCTGGCTGTTGAGGTTAGCAATCTGATTGCGAAGAACCCCCTGTTCATCCAAAAAGTCTTTGATAAGATTCTGTCTCGCCTGGTACTGATCAGCGGGATAGGTTCCATCGAGCGGAATGCCGGTTCGAAACTGTGCGGCAAAAAATAAACCGATCAAAACTCCCAATACGACGAATATAGTAGAAAGCCGAACGCTCATGAGGTAATTATAGCCTATACGCTCGCCTTTGGGCGAGTGTATTTGCCACCGTTTGCGATCCAATTTGCTTTATCCTCTTCCATATGCCATTATTCGGACATATGATTGGAATTTTCGACTCCGGCTATGGCGGACTTACCGTACTGAAAGCGCTGCGCAAAAGACTTCCGCAATATAATTATCTTTATCTAGGAGACAATCTTCGCGTACCCTACGGATCCCGTTCATCGGAAACGATCCGTGAATTTTCCGAAGAAGCGCTCCAGTTTTTCTTCAAAAAAAATATTCCCCTTACCGTCTTTGCCTGTAATACCGCCTCGGCCGTTGCACTTCCATTTTTACAGGAAAAGTATCTTAGAACTCCTGGGGTCACTGATAGGAAAGTCCTGGGCGTTATAATCCCCGTCGCCGAAAAAGCGATCAAAATAACCAAAAATAAACGCATCGCTATCGTCGGAACTCGTGCTACGATCAACTCAAAAGCCTACGAAAAAGAACTTCACAAGCTCGACCCCAATATCAAAACCATCGGCCAAGCCTGCCCACTACTCGTTCCACTCATCGAGGAAGGTTGGCACCACAAACCCGAGGCCCGTTCCATACTGAAGAAATACCTCGCCCCCATCAAGGACTTCGCCCCCGACACACTCATCCTCGGCTGCACGCACTACCCCATCATGCACGACGTCTTCGAAGACATTATGGGCACCCGCGTTCACGTATTAGACTCCTCCACCGCCGTCGCCGACTCCCTCGCCGATTACCTCAATCGTCATCCCGAGATCGAATCCCAACTTACCAAAAACTCTGACTCTTCCAAGTCTGGCACTGTCACTTTCACCTGCACCGACGCCCCCGAGCGATTTAGCGAGTTCGCGCAGAAGTTTATGGGCGGGGAGAAGATTACGGCAGAGATAGTGAAATTATAATATTTTCATAAACGCACTATTGTCATTTTTGAATAGTATGACATAGTCATCTTATTTCCCTAAAACAGGCATTTTTAAAGCTGGAAATTTCGGCGCCGAAATTACAGACTAGAACAGAGAACGCGCGAAAGTCAAAAAATATGACTTAAGAACATTCAAACCCCCTTCTCGAAAATAGAAGTGAACCTACCCTCACTAATAATCTTAACCACCTCGTCGGGAGAAAAGACCTTTCCATTCATAGCGACGTAGATTCCAGGTTTGAGATATTCCAATTGAGCAATGGCATATCCCAGGTGGAAGGGTCCATCGGAAGGAGCAAAGCCCTGAATGGGAATCATCGATCCGGTAAGAATAATAGTTTGATCTTTACGTTTAAGATTCGCACTCAGGAAACGAGCCGTATCGGGCATGGTATAGGTACCATGGGTGATAATAATTTTCTCGTGAGGGCTATTTTCAGCTGTCTGTAAAACATTATTGACGTCTTCTCGGGTCAGGCTGCGACTATCCTTCATGCAGATCTGAGTAAACTCAAAACCCCCCCCCATATAACTTCAAACTTTGTATGAAATCGGGAACAATGGATGTTTCGCGCGGTACAGCGGTATCTTTTGTTCCGTCGTAATACGAATCAATGGTACCTCCTGTGATAATAAAATGAATCTTAGACATGAATATAATAAGTTTCTACTCCCACTCAATCGTTCCCGGTGGCTTATGCGTAATATCATATAAGACCGCGCTGACGCCCTTAATCGCCATCAGCTGATCACTCAATTTTCGCAACAGTGCGAAATCCATTTCGTAGAAATTCGCAGTCATCGCCTCTTCGGAACAGACAGGGCGCAAAACAATAGTTTCACCTGCACGGCCATTTAGTTTCACGGGAATGAGAATAACGGGAAACTGCCAAATAGCGCTATGAATCCCCTTTTTTACACAGAAATCTTTCACCACGGCGTCGGCACGTTGTAATAACTTCACGCGTTCTGGAACCATATAGCAGGCTCCGGAAAATTCCACTTTAGAAATCTCTTCAGGGGCAACGGATAGTACGACTCGATTCACGGCAGAAAATTGATTCGTCAGTCGAGTGGAGATATTGGCAAGTCGTTCCCAATCCGCCTCACCGGTAAGTACGACAGGATTTTTGTACGAACGACTATCGCCCTGTACGCCGACACTTTGCACCGGCAACATGTACGCCTTCAGTTTATCTTTTTTTAATACCTCATTCATTTTTTTCTCAGTAGCTTTCCATGTGGTAGGCAGCTCAGCTTTTTTCGCACACAACACGCGCACACCCAAGCCCGGACCAGGGAATGGATGTCTCATAATCATGCTTTTATCCATGCCAATTTTTTCACCAATCGAACGAACTTCGTCTTTGTAGAACTCTTTCAAAGGCTCAATAACAAGCCCTTTTTTGATCATTTCTTCGATCTGAGGAACGCGGTTGTGATGTGTTTTGATCTTAGCAGAATGCTTGGTGCCACCCGTTTCAATCGTGTCGGGATAGATTGTTCCCTGTCCGAGCATCCAATCTTTGGAGTTGAGTTTCATCTTCTTTAAAACACGCTTCTGAACCTCCAGGAACGTATCGCCAATAATAGTGCGTTTCTTTTCTGGTGAGGTAACACCTTTCAGCGCCTTGAAGAAGTCTGCGCTCGCATCTTCGATATGGAGATTTTTGAATCCAGCTTTTTCCATAGACTCACTTACCTCTTTCGCCTCATTTTCTCTCATTAAACCGGTGTCTACGAATAATCCATAAACGTTATTGGCACCCAATGTTTTTTCTAACAATGCGAATGCTACAGATGAATCAACGCCGCCACTTACAAGCATGAAGACATTTCGATTTCGTACCTCTTTCTGGATATTCATTTTTAACTGCTCGATATACTCTTTCAAATTCCACTCTTTTTCCGCATTACAGACATCCACGAAATTTTCCAACATCTTCTGACCATTCGGAGTATGGGTAACCTCCAGGTGAAACTGCACGCCAAAGAATTTTCTATATTCGTCAGCGATAGCTGCGGTTTTGCAGCCCTCTGTAGAGGCGATCGCCTCCATGCCGACCGGAAGCTCGGTAACCTCGTCACCATGGCTCATCCAGACCTCCTGCTCGTCACCCATGAACTTTAAAACACCTACATTGCGAGAAATATCTATTTTTGCTCGGCCATACTCTTTGACCCCGCCGGATTTGACTTTACCACCGAGGATATGAGCCATCAGCTGGTGACCATAGCAGATGCCAAGTACGGGAATATTCAGCTTAAAAATCTCAGGATCGCAGGTTGGGGCGCCCTTCTCGTAGACACTATTTGGACCACCGGAAAAGATGATACCTTTGTGAAATCTCAGCTTCAAAGCCGGGGTATTAGCATCGAAAATCTCACTATACACGCCGAGTCGACGAATTCTGTTCGCGATTAAATGTGCGTACTGACCTCCGAAATCTAACACAGCAATCTTATCCATATGAGCGCATTATACACTATGGTACTATAAGTCCAGTATGTCGCTGCGAAGTATTATTTTAGCTTTATTTTTGGGGTTAACCCTCTTGCCGCAAGGCTGGAACAAGGTTGATACCGCCTTGCATGGAACCATGATTTATGGTCTGGGCGCACTTATAGTGACTCTTCTTTTTTTAAGCTGGAAAGAGCTTTCGGCATGTGAGTTCGACTGGAGAAAGAAGTTTTCCTTAGCAAATGGAGTGAGGATAAGTGCCATATTACTCGCACTTTGGTTTGTAATTGCTGAAATATCTTCACCAATTCAGAATTTTGGGTGGAGCGAGGTAGTGATGATGATTTCCGGAATTGGAATATTTTTCATCGTGCAGACATGGAAAGAAGATGAGCAAATAAAGCTCCTGAAAGTGATGCTCGCATTCGGATGTATAAGCGCGCTTTTCGGACTCGCGCAGTATCTCTATCGCCCTGAGAGTCGCATTGCTGGTCCATTTTTTGTCTCAGAATTTGCATCAAACTACTGGCCGAATGCATTTGCCACCTTTCTTCTCGCGATGTGGCCACTGTCATTTTTGATCCAAAAAAGAGTCTTGAGAATTGTAGCGCTCACGATATTTTACTCAGCACTTCTTCTGACGTTTTCAAGGGCTGCTTTCCTGGTGATGTGTGTACAGCTGGTAATGTTGGCTTTTGTACATCGAAAAATACTGCTCGCGTTGAGGATCAGAAAAATTTTTACCCCAGAAATAAAAACATTAATGGTAATTGTGGCGTGCACGTTTGTAGTAACGGGAGGTCTGCACACACTTCGGCCGATGATAAACAGCCACGAGACAAATTCTTTTTTGAAAAAAGCGACCTTCGCGGGAACGGAGCAGCAGACATCGTTTCAGGAACGATTTGATTTTATGAAAGGAGCAATAATGCTCATTCGTAAGCACCCGCTCACGGGGAGCGGACCATTTTCATTCCGTTTTATATATCCAACGATACAAAAGGATTTTCTGGCCATTGCTGATCATCCTCATAATTGGTATCTGAAGATTGGGCTTGAGGAAGGCATTCCAGCACTTATATTTTTTCTGTTACTCATTGGGGGCGTGTCCGGAAAACTTATACAGGAGCAATATAAGGAAAAAAACGGAAACGCTATGGAGGCGGTACTTTTGCTCTCAATTTCCGGCCCACTTTTGCATGCGCTCGCGGATTACAATATGAATTTCATGACGAATCAGATAGTTTTTTGGACTGTTTTTGGAATAGCGGCAAGTAAAATATATATAAAAAAATGGCCACAAAAAAATCACGACAAACATGGAATCACGCTATTCTCCGGGATTGTAGCGGTTATGATATGTGCGACTACAGCATCAATCGGATACGAAATGTATCTTTCTCTCACGAAAAATTTTGAACGAATGCAGTTTTCGCGTAATTATTTTCTAGAGATGTCTGGCGATGCCATGAAGAAAAATAATCTTCCATTGGCGCAGAAATATGCGATCACGCAGACCCTGAAAAACCCCTACGATGCATTTGCATGGAATATGCTTGGGCAGGTTTATGAAAAAAATATGAAAAATGCGGAGGCGTTAATGGCGTATGAAAAAGCCATAAAAGCCGATCCGGCAAACTTCTTTAACTTCTATAGGGATTATTTCAGAATGGCAAAGGTAATGAATGTAACGGGTACAGAGGCGTATGCTGATGTGAAAAATAGAGCGATAGGGCTACTGCTCGCCTATCCCGCAAAGGTAAAGGCAAACATTCACTACACGGCGCAGACATCGAACGTACAGGACGGCGCAGCGCTCGCAAAGGAGTTAGGAGATATAAAGCTAGCCTTAAAAATTCAAAGGGCGCTTCGAGACTTTCGTCTCTCGCGCCCCCTAGACACCGAAGGTGTCAGATCCCGTTTCTAATGTAGTTAAAGTGATATCAAGAACTACTCCGCAAGATTAGCCTACCTTCTTTCGAAGGAGCTTGCTTATCAATTTTGCCGCCTCAGCTCTGTTGAGGTTTCTCCCTGGCTCGAACGTACCATTAGGAGTTCCATCAACGACACCGAGCTTGTAGGCGTTGTGTACCGCCTCTCCAAACCAAGCATTGCCCGGAACGTCACTGAATGATCGGTCATCTCTCCAAGGAATATCCACAAAGAATTCTGCTTCGTTATTGTACTGGTAGAATCGTGCAATCATAGCAACCGCCTCCGAGCGAGAAATAAGTGCACCCGGTCTGAATGTATTATCGGAATATCCCTTTACCAAGCCCTTCTTTGAGCTATCAGCAAGTATATCGTAGTACCATTCAAACGGTTGAACATCTTTGAATACGGCATTGCCCTCCATGCTTCCGTCCATACCAAAGCTTGATGGAGCATCTCCATAGACGCCACGATAAAGCATCGCGAGGAACTCTATACGAGTAACAGGCTTGTTTGGTTTAAAGGAGTTATCCGCATATCCTTTGATAACACCTCGTGCCTTAAGATTTTTAATATCCGGAGCGTACCACTGATCCTGTGGAACATCGGAAAACTTCAAGGCAACACGCTCGTACTGGGTCGATGAGGTATCGAGTGCGGCCGCAGATTTTGCGACACCCTCCCAATAAGCACTTTCGTATACTCTTGGATCGAAATAAAGTTTTACGGTACCTGAGCTAACAGTGGAAGAAGCTGTACCAGAACCACTAAGACGCTGCCAAGGTGAGAAGATCTGATCGATGGCATTGAGAGTAGTGCTTACGTTAACATATGGCTTACTCGCCTCATCGAGGCTGGCGTAATATTGCTGAACAACTTCTTTAGCGATATTAGTGATCTCGCTGAGATTGAGAGAGTAGAGCATGCTGACATCAGTTCGGTTCATAACTGCTCCGAACTCAGTAGTATCCATGCCGGTCTTGTAACTTGCCATAACATTTGGCTTCGATGAGATGACGAGAACTCCATCTTTTGTAAGGTTTACAACGACAGAGAGCATGGTAGACATACGAGGGAAGACGCCCTCGAACTCATTCCAGAACTTGCTGTCAGGAGAAAAGGTAACAGAGAAATCATAGAGTCCGCCAAGTGTTGGGCCAGAAATAGATACACCCTCCGGAGGATTGCTAGAGACGAGAGAGTTGTATGCTTTTGTAAGAGTAGAAGTCATTGCAGCCTCATTGCCGCTCATATCAACCATAAAGGTGAATGATGGGAGGAACGTTCCATTTCCCTTCTCGAGGGTGAAGGAGTATCCCTTCGTCATGAGATTTGAGAAATCCTGCAATTCAGGATCAGCGTCTCCTTGTTTTAATAGTTGTGCAAGATTTGACCCTTCGACATACAGAAGAGGGTGCTGTGCGGTAGCGTATTTATAAAGTGATGGAGCAAATGGCGACGGAGTGAAACCGCTAGTAGAATTTGCATCATGGACGATAGTACTGCTCATCGATACACCTCCCTGAAACTGGGAAAGAGAAACTCCCATATATTGTGCGACGTCAAAGATGGATTGTTTTACAGATTTTCCATTATCCATCTCGCTTTTTACGTTCTGGAGAGCAGAAGTCAGGTCTACATAGGCGGTAACGAGTGCACCAGATCCAGCGACTCCTACAGCCGACTGATAGTTTTTGTTGTTGCTGAGTACTTCTCCTCGATCAATCTTGTCAAAGAGGGTTTTCATGCTTGCCTCTGAATTGGCACCAACGAAGAACTGGTTAATTCGTGCAACGGATTTATAGTTATCCGAAGAGATTTTTTCCAAATAATATTCATGGCCGGAATAGGTTTTTTTCGTAAGATCTTTTCCGAATAGATCCGTATAGGTCGTCCACTGCACATCACTAATAGTGGATACGAAATAATCCTGAAGTTCATCGAGGGATGATCCCGTACGTGAGCCAGTAGCAATTGGTCCGCTGGTAAACATATCTTTGGCGAGAGTCGTAGCTTTTTTTAACGTAGCAGCGTCATCAGACGATGTTGATGGAGTTGTATCAAAAGACTTCATGACAAGATTAACCAAAGTATCCAGAAGACTCTTTGGCGTAAATTGCGTAAGGTCAACCTGTGAATAGGTCGTGATATTATCCGGCATGACATCTGGAATAGAAGCCGTAGCAGCAAATCCAGTGCTTGGAAGTAAAAGAGAAAAAGCCAACAGTGCCGTCAAAGCACGCCTGAGATGGGATGTAACCATAAATGGAAAACAAAGAAATACGAACGAAAATATTCTAGCTTAGATAGTCCAATTTGTGAAATAAATGGGAGGCTAATTAAAGCTAAATATGGGGAACATGCATTGACAAAAGAGAATGAAAGGGTAAAATACAACCTTCAAGATAATTTCGTAACCAAAACTAGTATGACAACAGGAAATGTACCAAAAGG
>JAPLYO010000018.1 GCA_026395555.1 Candidatus Peregrinibacteria bacterium
ACGACACTGAGGGGAATGTACTGCGCGAGGGTTTGCGTTAGAGGGTTTATTGATGATGTATTTTTGTACAAATTTCCCTGCACATAAATGCCCATTGGCGGATGTGGCAGCTGTTTTAGAGCCTCAGGATAGTCGGGATTTTCTTGCAAAATCAGATGTATAGCCGATTTCTCTAGCTTTTCCCATTCTTTTCTCGGGTCAGTTTTTGTTTTTTGCGTAATAATGTCCGTCTCAGGAGAAAGCGTACTAAGGAGCTGATTTGTAGCGTTTTTCCATGCATATTCGAATGAAGTGAAGCGTGCGTGAAGATTATGCAGCAAGCTCAAGTTGGATTTCGAAGCCGTTGCCCATGCGTGATAATAGATAGATTCTATTAGAAGTTTAGATGTCATGCGACAATCCTAACATCCGGATTTAACATTTTTCTGAAATTTTATTGTCATTTTATTGCTATTTTTCTGACATGTTTATGACATAACATCTGTCGAAACAATATCACCTGCGCACCAGCAGAGTTGTTTCTTGGGGGAAGCTATCCTACGATATACAGCCATAGCAACTTGATATTAAAATGCTATTAAATTGATATCATATTAAAAGTACACTCTAGGAAGGCTTTCCAGGCAATACTATAACTCAAAGCTCGAGTTACAAAGTTTGAAGCTAAATAATCGCGTATGATACTTTTGTATTATAATATACGTTTTTATGGTAAAATAGGGCCATGTTTGACCATGTAAATTACAGTGCGCTGGACAGCGCGAAGAGAGCTTTCATCGAGGCGGGCAAGAAGACGGCGAAGTTTGCCGGAAAGTATGGGTTTATTCCACCTTCTGGATTTGGTGCGAGCGCAAATGTTTTTTCGTTAGATTTAAAACCGTTTATTGCGAGTGGCGCACAAGAATTACAGATTACGCTTTTGCCGGAAGGACTGGGAACGAGCGATGATGCGAGACCGGAGGATTTGAGCAATGAAGAGGCGGAGAAATTTTGGTACAATATTGGAATCAAAACGGTTGCCGTTATGACAAATGATGCAGCTGCGACGGGTATGCAGACGGTATTAATTTCGCTCTATCTTCCGTCAAGCACACCTGAACTTGTGTTTAATGAAATATTTATGAAAGGGTTTTTGGATGGTTTCGTGGAGGGATGCAGACAGGTTGGATGCGTCTATTTCTCCGGAGAGACGCCGCAGTTGAAGGGAAAAATTATTGAGGGAAAGCTGGATATTGCCGGGGCTCTCTTTGGGCTTGTTCCTGCCGGCAAAAAGCCTATCGATGGAATGGAGCTTGCAGCGGGTGATACCATTGTTTTCGTGGAAAGTTCAGGACCGCATGATAACGGATTTACGACACTGAGACAGTTGGCGGGAAAACTACCTGATGGATATAGAACTCAACTGCCGGATGGTCGTCAGTATTTCGATGCGATTAATGCGCCAACCGTTTTGTATACAAAACTCGTACAGGATTTGATGGAGGAGGGTGTGAACGTGACGAACTTAGAGCCGATTTCGGGTCACGGATGGCAAAAATTAATGCGATCGAAGAAGTCATTGCGATATATTATCGACACGATGTTGCCAGTACCAAGCGTGTTTGATTTTGTTGAAACTCAGATGGGTATGTCGAAAAAAGATATGATTTCCGTCTTTAATTATGGTGTTGGATTGGCAGTATTCGTGAAGAGCGCGGAAGATGGCGCACGAGTGGTAGAAATTGCGAAAAAAAATGGTTTGAAGGCGTGCGTTGCGGGAAAAGTCGAAGATGGCGCAGGAAAAAGAGAGGTAGTTGCTGGACCTCTGAGCGTTACGCTGAGCGATGAAGAGTTCACGCTGTAGGTTTTCTTATTACTCCTCCTTGTAGCTCGAGACCATCTTGTCGCGAATTATTTTGCCGGCGCGAAGTTCGATGACACGACGTTTGACGGTGTTGACGATTTTTTCGTTGTGGGTAGCTCCTCGGTGGCCGCTGGGTCGAGATTGCCGGTTGGTTCGTCTGCAATGAGGAGTGGGGGATTGCCGGCGAGGGCGCGCGCGAGGGCGACTTTTTGCTTCTCTCCTCCGGAGAGCTCACGTGGAAAATTCGCGCGCAGGCCATACATTCCTACCAATTTGAGCACTTCGTTTGTTCGCGCTTGTGTGAACTTTTCATCATACCCACAGACCTCGAGCGCGAACGCCACATTCTCATACACCGTCTTCCCGGCCAATAATTTATAATCCTGAAATACCATTCCAATCTTCCTTCGTAGGAGAGCGAGCTCCTTCTCACTCATATTCGAGAGGTCATAATTATCTACATACAATAATCCAGAGCTTATACGATCCGCTCCAATCATTAAATGCAGCAGCGTTGATTTTCCCGCTCCAGAAGGCCCAATAATCGATACGAACTCCTGGCCCTCAATCTCAAGAGAGATGTTGTCCAGAATCACATTATCGCCGATTGTTTTACCAACTTTTACAAATTTAATCATGCGTACGCAGTGTAACGCATAACAAAATATTTCACAAATTCAAGCTATCTCAAGCGACGACCTGCTAAGAAAAAACTAATCATGGTTTGCAATATAACCACTCGCTTGTACTCAGCCGCACGTAGAACATCGCTTGGATCCTTTGAGTGATCCGCAATTTCCTTATGCATGCGCCCTTTTGTCATATCGACGAAACGTACTATATTTCCCCATTGCTGGGGATCGAGAAACCCTTTCATATTCATTAATTCCTGTATCATCCATCCAAGCTCCTCCATATTGTACGCAAAGAATGGATGTCGTGTTGGTCTATTTTTTTCATCCTCATTATCTGCATTTTCACTAAAGGCCGTAGTTATTTGAAGAAGCTGATATGCCACCATTAGTGACGTAATATCACCGTCCTTCTCGTTAATCTCCTCAGCTGCTAAAGCCCAATAATCGTTCTGCATATAATTGTTATTTCTCGTTGTTGTGAGCATATATCTTCCCGTCTTAAAGTTAACAATGTAGTCTCCGGCCTCTAACGAAGGAGCTAGCACCACATGGCATTTTGCTGCTGTAACGAGCTGATGTTGAATAATTGATAGTATTACGCTATTTGGAACTTCAACATTGCAATCTATCGTTGCGACGCTGTTCACTCTATCTACCTCCTTTCCTAGCTCATCACTTCTCCCTTTGTAGGTAGCAGATACATATAAGCCGCCAGAGTTTTCTTGATATTTTGTAAGTGCAATTTGCGGTCCATGCTCGCCCTTGAATGTCCCATATACTGGAGAAAATGTAGACTTTGCATCATACTCCCTACTCTTCTCGGACAATCTCAGTAGTGCTGATTCTCGCTGTCGAATTAAGGTAATTTTTTCCGCATCGTCCCTCGTTGGGCAATCCGCCTCTCTACATCGTGAAACGATAGCAACAAGGGGCACATTTTTATTTCCTCCTGGCATCTGGACTTCGCAATCAATCTTGATAATAACATTGTGTATTCCATAGGTGATGGCAGAGAAATCTACTTTTACCACCTGAGCATCTTCAACCCCTGAGGCTCGATAGATGGACGATTTCAGGAGCCTACTGTTGTCACGACTCAGGGCCTCTGTAATCGTTCTTGCGACCGTACCCGGAGAATATGCTTCGGATCTCAAAAAACCCGTCCATTCAAAGCCATCCGGCATTTTGATATCCGATGCAAAGGTGACGGAATGTATTCCATCTAAAAGTGTATCGTCATGTAATACTGGAGTAGCGGAGGTCATTTTTCGTTGGATTATCTTATGAAGTGCATATTTTACATGCTATATTCATTTTGTCAATTCAACTATCCGTTCAGCTTTATTTATGAAACTTTTCGTGCACCTCGTGGAGCCTCTGGTTCGTGATGTGGGTATAAATCTGCGTAGTGGTGATAGAGGCGTGGCCGAGCATCTCTTGGACTGATCGGATGTCTGCGCCGTTAATGAGAAGCTCAGTAGCGAATGAGTGGCGAAGTATATGCGGGGTGACGCGTTTGATTATGCCGGCGCGAAGTGCGGTCGTACGGACAATGTTTTCGATGGAGACGGTCGTGAGACGATGCTTTTCACTAAGCGTAATGTCGTCAATCGACCCCGCTTTTCCCCGACCATGATTCAAAAATACGGGTTCGAAATTATCAGTACGTGCGGAAAAATATTCACGGAGGCGTTCGACAGCGCGAGTTGAGAGAAAAACAATACGTGGTTTTCTTCCCTTTCCTCTGACCATAAATTCACGTCGATCGAGGTCGACTTGCGCGCGATTGAGATTTGCAAGTTCAGAAACACGAAGTCCGGTAGAGTACAGTGTCTCCATGATGGCGAGATCGCGTAGGCCTTTGATATTTGACGTGTCAGGCTGTTCGAACATTCTTTCCAGTTCCTCGCGAGTGAGATATTCGACCGTACGGGCGGGAATTTTCGAGAGTTCAATTTTCTCCGCCGAGAGTGACTCTATGTCGTTTTTTGCCAGATATTTTAAGAATGCTCGCAGGGCGATTATGTGATAGTTCTGCGTTTTTATGCCGAGCGTGCCGCCTTTTTCGTCTTCGAGACGATTAAGATACAGTCGATATTTTTGGATCGTGTCGAGCGTAATTTCCTTCGGTGAGATGTCTCCCGCCCACTTCTGAAAACGCGAGAGATAGTGGTGATAATTTTGCAGTGTTCGCGGTGACTGATTTTTCCCCACCTCGCAGTGATCGAGGAAGTTCTGAATCAGCGTAGAGAGAGTGTGCGGTTTCATGTTTTTATTATAACACTTTTCAATCTCACTGTTGGATTTTTTCCTGTGACTGCGATAGACTTATATCACTATGAAAATTTCTCCTTCACGCCTGCTGATAGAAAATACTGTTAAGAATGTGATCGTGTTCGCACTTCTTCTATTTTCTTATGGCAATGTTACGTCTTACATAACTTCTCTCGCGACGGACGCGATTGGTTATCAGACTATTATCGTCCTCTCGTCGCTCCTGATCATGGCCTTTCTTTTTGCAAGCTATACCTTCACTTTTAAGGATTCAAAATTAGATAAGCCCATTGCGCGCCTGTTCGACTATTTCAATACGGGCATTATGATATATGGCTGTGGACTGCTTCTTGAGATCTCCTACATCACCGTCAACGCCGAGCTTCATAGCACTTTCAGCATCATGGGCATATTAATGGTACTTTTTTATATCTCATTGGTACTTTTTGATTATTGGGATTTGGTACGGGCGTATTCAAAATAGAAGGTAGATCATTTTGCCACATTATTCAGCTTTCATATTGGATTCTAGCTTTGATAATGGAAAAGATCCTGTCGCTGATATGGTAATGAGCCAGATATTTTATGACCTATTGCTTGAAAATGGATTTCCTGTGGACTTCAATGGGGCATACGATACTGATGCGGACTATCCTGATTATGATCATATGATTCGCTTCCCTGATCGCGTGTTTGCCGTTGATTTACTGAAGACCGACCTCGCAGAGGGTTCCGGAGAAGATCGGTCGTTTGATACAACAAAAGCCGTCGTAAGCGAACGAAAAGTTCTCGCTATGGCTGAGTTACTCCAGGAGGCGATGAGGGTGTCGCTGAGGAATAGGGCTGGGAAATAAATATACGTCCTTAACTGTTCTTAGCTGCTATTTTTGCGAGTTCCTGATCGAATGTAATGAGGGGAATTTTCGTTTTGTTACTCAGCGCGAGAAGGAGAGTGTCGGTGAACGATAGATTATTTTTATGCTTTATGTAAAACTGAATCGCCTCATCGACAAGCTGGTTGCTTATCTCATATATATCAATATTTTCTGCATTATAGATGAATTCTGTGCATTTTTGTACTGCGTCCAAGCCTTTTTTCATTTTCAATATGCTTAATATTTCTATTAATGCGCAGGTGGGAATCACCAGATCATCTTCTCTGTAAAAAATCTCTTTAGCCTTTTCATGATGAACATCACTATCTTTGAAAATGGCAATTACAACCGAACTATCAAGGATAACCATTAGGAATAAAGATATTGTTTATACGTCGTAGAAAGATTCGTTTTTTTGGAGCATTTTTCGTGAATAATAAATTTTTCGATATCAGCTTTTTGATATTTTTTCTTTGGCATTACATCCAGGGGCGTAATCTGAAATGCCGGCTTGGAATATTGCACGACAGTATAGGTTGTGCCGTTTTGGATAACATCGTCACTCACATCCTTGAGATTGCGGTAGAGCTCTTTTTTGGAGATGGTTTTGGTCATACAAAGTTTGTATAGAAGTTTGTATAATAATTGTATCAGAAGTTTGAACTTTTTACAAAAAATAGTCTTTTTCCTTTCTCTATTTCTGCTTCGCGTAGCTTCATCTGTTTACATTTTATTTAATTATTGTATACTTTCTTTCTCTATGAAAAATATATCCATACTTCAAGCTGCGAGCGAAGCCCCTCGGATGATCACACCTTCCCAAGTGTCTCCTGATACCCCACAGGAGGTCTTGGTTCGTATTCTAGAGGAATGTTCGCGTGCACTATTGGAGGCTGGGGAGACGATCAAAAAGGACGATACCGGGCATGATGAAACTTATAGTTGCGATGGCGATGATGGCAGTGAAAAAAAATATTTTTATTTTCCTGCGGGATGGCATGGAAAATGCGGCCTCGTGACGGCACCTATGATTGCCAATCTGCAATCTGGAGCAAGTCTCCTCAGCGTTGGCTCCGGGCCGGCGCACCTTGAGCGCGTTCTTCATCGTGGACTTGGAGTACAAAATATTACACTCAGTGATATTTATCTTCATCCACGAGCGTTAAAATCCGGACTACCATGCCATCAATTCGATATGACAAAACCTTGGCCTCAATTTGAAAGAAATTTTGATTATATCATTTTTCCCGAGTCATTCGGTCTCAACTACAAATCACAAGCGGATACAATCACCGAAGAAGCATCTATTCCTAAAGACTTTTATAGAAAGGGAGATGAACCTTTTCGTCAAAGCTTTTCTATGTACACATCCCTATCCTCTGCTGTGCGTGCCCTGAATTCTGATGGAAAAATTATGATTACCTATCCTCTTTATAGCCATGAATTGGAATTTTTTAGGCCACGTCTCTTGGAACATGTGCCTCCTGCTCGATTTGTTGATCCTCAAAAGCCCAGGGTTACGATTATAGAGAGAGTTAAATAGCTTTTTGGTGTGCCGGCCACCTGTGCTAGACTCTATCCATGTTATTCACCCGTGAGATGATTCAGAAGAGGGAGATCGAGACGCTTGCGCCGTATGCGGTGAAAAGTGGGGAGAGTGCGGGGAGAGTTTTCGAAGATAGCGAGAATGATTTTCGGACGTGTTTTCAGAGGGATCGGGATAGGATTATTCATAGCAAGGCGTTTCGAAGATTGATGGAGAAGACGCAGGTTTTTGTGGCGTATGAGGGGGATCATTATAGAAATAGAATGTCACACTCGGTGGAGTGCAGTCAGGTGAGTAAGGGGATTGCGCGTGGCTTGGGCCTGAATGAAGACCTGTGCGAGGCCATTGCGTTGGCGCATGATTTGGGTCATACGCCTTTTGGACACGCCGGAGAGGCGGCATTGAGCGAGTGTATGAAAGAGTTTGGATCGTATTTCGAGCACAATGAACAGAGCCTCCGAATTGTGGAATCTTTGGAGCGCATGTATCCGAAATTTGATGGATTAAATTTAACGAAAGAAGTTCTAGATGGACTGCTGAAGCACCGATCGCCATTTGATCGGCCAAAGATGGTTTTCAAACAGTCAGCACATCTGGAGGCGCAGGTAGTAGACCTTGGAGATGAAATCGCTTACATGAGCCATGATTTAGATGATGGACTGCGCGCGAATATGTTTACCTATGAAGAGATTGTAAAGATTCCATTAATCGCGAGAGCTGATGTGCGAATGCGAGCAAAATATGGAGATGATATTCATGGGGATATTGTTCGCGTACGACTTTCGAGCGCGCTGATGCATACGATGGTCGAAGATGTCTTGATGCAAACGGAGAAAAATTTAGTGCAATATTCTATTCATAGTCTCGCGGATGTACGGGCGTACGATGGTATATTAGTGCAGTTTTCTGATACTATGCGGAGTGATCTTGATGTGCTGCGGGAGTACCTAAGCACCCACTATTATTTTAGCGAAAAAGTTTTGGCCCAGAGTAAATATGGCCAAGAAGTTATTACCAAATTATTTCATGCATACGTAGAACATCCTGAAAAACTTCCAGAACATTTTCAGAAAATGCTCGCGGGTGATGTGAAGGTGGAGGTGGTCATAAAGGACTATATTGCCGGTATGACGGATTCATTCGCGGAGAGAGAGGCGAAAAATTTCTAAAGCTTTTGACTTTTATATTTTCTCTGTTTTGGTCTGTAATTTTCCCAAGGAAACTCTTGCGGAGCTCGGCGCCGAAATTTCTAGCTTTAAAAGTGCCTATTTTCGGGAAATAAGATAACCACATCACGCAATATAAAAATAGCAAATAACTATGGTACATTTTTATTTTCAGGCATAATACGATCAACATGCACTGCCCAAAATGTAAAAAAAGCGATACGAGCGTTCTGGACTCCAGACTTACTCAAGAGGGGAAGTCGGTTCGACGACGACGCGAGTGCGATGCCTGCAAGTATCGATTTACGACGTTTGAAAAAGTAGAGATGAGTAGTTTTGTCGTAGTGAAACGAGATTCATCAAGAGAACCGTATGGGCGTGAAAAAATTGAGAAGGGTATATGGAGAGCCTGCGAAAAGCGCAATATTACCCAGGCACAGGTCGATACTATGCTTAATGAGCTCGAGGAAGAGTGGACCGCCTATGGTCGCGAGGTTCCGAGTAAGATGATCGGCGAGAGTGTCATGGAGAAATTAAAAAAACTCGATGAAGTTGCCTACATCCGATTCGCCTCAGTCTACAAACAGTTCAAAGATCTTGAGAGCTTCAAAAGAGAGGTGCTGAAGTTATTGCCATAGATTTTCGTGGTGCCATTCTTAGTGCCTCTCCTCCTTCGGATTATGCACCTCAAGCATCATGCATCGCGCGCTTCCACCGCCGAATTTTTCGATGGTTGGAATTGGGACGGAAACAACCTCTCCATACCGGCCTAATTTTTCGAGCTGGCCCTCCGTGAAGGTATCATGAGCAGTTTCAGACATTACTATAATCGGGCTTCCTTCCGTGTTTCTGACCTCGAGTATATTTCCCGCGAAACCGTTCATCTGCTCGGCTGTAATTTCGATAATATCTTTTCCGGTTTCTCGAAGGGATGTTAGTACCGTCTCTCTTTCCGTCTCGTCCATGATCGCCTCTGAGCAGATAACGGCGAATTTTTCACCGACAGACATCACGACGTTTGCATGGTATACGCTTCCATTGTCGTGCGTTCTATCAACGCTGGTGAATGTGATCGCTTTGTACTCCATCGTCTCCGCAAAGGCAGCTACGCCCTGTGACGTGGTTCTCTGAGAGAGCGATGCATAGGTAATCCGGTTCGTACGATCTAACACCATACTTCCCGTGCCTTCGTTGAAGGCGTCACTCGCCTCCAGTCCCGAAAAATCGATTACCTGGCCTACTTTGAATCCGAGACTCGCCAGTGTTTGCGCAATAGGAAGCTGCTTCTCCGGACGGCGATTTTCATTTCTCATTGGATATTTCACCATGATGCCCTCACCCTCATGGTGCGTAGAAATGGGATTATTTGGAAAAATGGAATCGGGAGTATCGTGTGCAAGTACATCTGGAATAGCGATTACCTCTATCATCTTACTCCTCAGAACCGCCACCATGGCTGCGAATTCTTGGCTCGCCTTCTCGTGTGTTTCTTTATCAAATGCCTCTTTTCGTTCTTGTAGTCCGGGATGACGAGCAAACGCCTCCTCCTGTGGAAGTTTCGTGAGTGCCTGGAACTCCTCGACCGACATAGTATCCGGCTTCAGTTGATAATTATTGTCTCCCGCTGTCTGAAAATTTAGATGAAAAAAAGCTGGCTCTACCATGACGATCGTAGAGGTAGTCTGCGGATCCTTATTGCCCTTTTTGCTCGATGAACGTAGTCTTTGCGGCTCTTGCTGTGCCGACCGATCTGCTTCATGTCGGAGTCCCGGAACGTCATGTGCCATATATGGTGAGTTATATATGTAAGGAGTTATCTTACGCATAGGTATTTTCCTCAGGCAAACAGTGTACGTTGACTGATCTTGCTTTGAAGTTATGACTCCGCGGAGAGTTTCTTGACTTTGATAAATGTTTGCGTAGTATTGATGACGTTAGTCTGTTGTTTAATAGTTTGAGGAAATCCCTTGGGGAATAGTATGTCTTTTCCGATTTAGAGAGAGCTCGGGACGGTGGAAGCCGGGTAGTCAGGATCAGACAGAACGCGCCCTATCAATCAGGGAGCCGACCGAAGAAAGCATATTCTATGCAAGTAGGTTTAGGCCGTAAGAGCACGTAAGCGCTCACAGTTTGTCGCCCATAAGGGTGGAGAACTGAATCAGAGGTCTCTGAGATTTTCTTAGAGATAAACTAGGGTGGTACCACGAAAGCATAGCTTCTCGTCCCTGGATCCGTCACATGACGGGTTTAGTGATGAGCTTTTTTGTATTCTTTTTTTATCTCTCTATGTCTGAAATTTCTCCTAGCGCTACAAAGGTTATTCTCGCTTTCTCAGGTGGACTAGATACGAGCTTCCTCGTTCCATATCTCATGGAAAAAGGCTACAGCGTCTATACCGCGACGGTCAATACGGGTGGCTTCACTCCCGAGGAGATGACAGCAATCGCCCAAAAAAGTAAAGATCTTGGGGCCTATGGTCATACGGCGATCAATGCCGTACCCGAGCTCTATAATGACTTTGTCGTAAAGATTATTCAGGCGAATTATTTGAGAGGCGGGGTGTATCCGGCATGTGTCGGACCTGAGAGAATTATTGCGGCGAAGAAAATTGCAGAGCTGGCGTCGATGATGGGGATTTCTGTTGTGGCGCACGGTTCGACCGGCGCGGGAAATGACCAGGTGAGGTTTGATTTGGCGTTAAGGGCGATGATGAGTTCAGTTGAGATCTTGGCTCCGATTCGCGATGAGGGATTTACGAGAGCGCAAGAGGTTGAATATCTCAAGACGAAAGGCGTCGTGATTCCGCAGAAAAATTTAGATTATTCCATCAATGTTGGCGTGCTTGGAACGACGATCGGAGGAAAAGAAACCAAAACGCCGCTTGGACTCGTGCCCGATGAAATTTATCCACATGTAGCAACCATCGTCAGTGCACCTGAGGCGGGAGAGGAGATAGAGATTGGATTCAAACAGGGCGTGGCCGTTTCTATAAATGGTGTGGCTATGGACGATTTAGCCCTTATAGATGCGGTTAAATCTGTAGCACAAAAACATGGAGTTGGAAGAGGTGCACACTTGGGAACAACCATTTTAGGCATCAAAGGAAGAGTTGTTTTCGAGGCTGCGGCACTACGTGTATTAATTGAGGCACATAAAGAATTAGAAAAATCCGTTCTAACTTCGAAGCAGATTTTCTGGAAAGATCATCTCGGCGTCGTGTGGGGTGATAGCGTTCATGAGGGGCTGTATTTCGATCCGGTGGTTGCTGATATTGAGGCGATGATAGCATCAAGCCAAAAAACAGTAACAGGTGTCGTAACGGTACGATTACATAAAGGAAATATTATCGTTGTCGGCTCGAAGAGCGAGTACTCACTCATGGACTCGGCATTTGCGAGCTATGGAGAAGAAAATAGTTTCTGGAACGGAAGAGACGCGCAAGGATTTTCTAAAATTTATGGACTTGAAGGAATAATCGCTCATAAAAAACACCAATTATGAACCATTTGAAAAACTTTATTACCGGTATGGAGTTCTCCAAGGAGACGATGGAAAGCATTCTGGAGAGCGGTATTCAGTTGAAAGCCGCTGGAGGGTCGGATGCATTGAAAGGCGATCCAGCAGGTAGTCCCGAGAGGGGAAAAGTTCTGACGACCATTTTTTACAATCCATCATTGAGGACATTATTATCATTCCAGACAGGAATGCAGAAGTTGTCGGGCATCGCGAATGTGTTGGATATGAGCCAAAGTAGAAGGCTAGAGTATACAGAGGGGGCGGTGATGGATGGCAGCGCGAGCGAACATATCAGCGAGTTCATCAGGGTGGTATGCAGTTATAGTGATGCCGTCGCTATCAGAAAGAGCGACTTCATCCCAGCGAGCGATAACTCGCAGACACTCGGCATGAGCAAAGAGGAGATGCTGAGCGATAGCTTCTTTGAACAGGTTTTGCGATATGCGAATAAGCCGATTATCAATATGGAGTCGAATATGTTCCATCCTTGCCAAGGGCTCGCTGACGCGATGACGATGAAAGAAGTGCTAGGAAATGTATCGAAGAAAAAATACGTTTTGACGTGGGCGCCGCATCCAAAACCGTTGCCACTTGCCACGCCGCACTCACAGATGATTATGCCTGCGCTGTTTGGCATGGACGTTATATTGGCTTGCCCAAAAGAATTTGTGCTAGATGCAAACATAATGAAACGGGCTGAAAAATTGGCAGTCGCCGGAGGTGGATCATTTCAGGTGATGCACGATCAGATGGAGGCGCTCTCCGGAGCGGATATTGTATGCGAGAAGAGTTGGCTTTCCTTAGAGCATTTTGGCGATTGGGCCAAGGAAAAAGAAGTCAGAAATCAGTATGCCGATTGGCAGGTAACGAGCGAAAGAATGGCGGTAACGAATAATGGAAAATTTATGCACTGCCTTCCGGTTCGAAGAAATGTTGAGGTAAGCGATGGTGTTTTGGATTCTACCAATTCACTTATTATTCAAGAAGCGGAAAACCGTATGTGGGCTCAAATGGCTCTCTTGCGGCATATTTTATCATAATTCTCTTATCTTATTTTTCGTTATTATTTTACACACACTCCTATGAATATTATTCTTGATAAAATTGCTTCCGTCGTTAAAAACGCCAATATCGGTTTTGACGTAGAAATCTCTCCTCAAATCGACTGCCGTGAGGGTGCTGTTCTCGCCGTGGAGGTCATGGAGGATAAAAAAGTTTACAATCAGCTCGAGCTGGTTTCGGGAAGATTGTCTACCATGCACAAGGGCGATATTTTGGCTGTAGCACTCGGAAATAGACAGGCTCTTCGAGGTTTCGTAGGTCAGGTGCCTGCGAGCGTTTCCGTGGGTGATACTATTAATGTACTGAATTTGGGCGGAGTTTCAGGACTTTGTATGAGCGCCAATATCAAAGAGGTGGGCGATGCACTGAAGGTAAAAGTTCTCGGTGCGGTTGTGAAAGATGGGAAGGTGGTAAATATTAAAGACTACACACTCTTCTCTCCAATGGACCACCTCAACATCTCTGCGCCGCTGATTGTGGTGAGCGGAACATGTATGAATGTGGGGAAAACTTCTGTTGCCGGCGAGATTATCAAGCATGCCAAACGTGCACGACTCAAGATGTTTGGTGCGAAGCTCGCGGGAGTGGCTGCCATGAGAGATACTGAGAGTATGCGAGATTACGGAGCTTCTACGGTTGTTTCTTTCTTGGATGCGGGTTTTCCTTCGACCGTTCACCAGAAAGATGCCGTCGAGGTGGCAAAAGGCGCGATCGATTATCTTACCAAGGGTTCGCCGGACTTCATCGTTATCGAATTTGGTGATGGAATTTTCGGAGAGTATGGCGTGATGTCATGCTTAAAAGATCCCGAGATTCAAAAAAATATCGTTGCCCATATCGGATGCGCCTATGATCCCGCTGGTGCTGTAAAATTGGCTGAGGTGTGCGCTGAAATTGGTGCACCGCTCGATGTACTTTCCGGACCGGTCACGGACAATATCGTCGGCGTAAATTTCGTAAAAGAAAAATTGAACCTTCCTGGCTTCAACGCCTTCCAGCGAAGTGAAGAGCTATTTGAATATCTTTCTACTAACTGCTTGAAAAAATAACGTATGTCTACAAAAATTACCGTATCGATTATTGGCATTACCGGCTATACCGGGCTTGAACTCTTG
>JAPLYO010000003.1 GCA_026395555.1 Candidatus Peregrinibacteria bacterium
GTTCCGTGATAGCCTATTGAAGCGTTTTCTTTTACTTCTTAACATTATTCTCATGAATAGACGCTCACTTTTTTCAGCCGTAGTTGGCGCAAGTATGTGCGTAGTTCCGACGCTCGCGCTCGCAGAGGTCTCTCCGGATGCTACCACTCCGGCACCCACCCAGACGACTACCCAACCTGCCCCATCAACTGTCGTTTCCGTTCCCGAAAACATTCAAAAATATATGGAGGTATTCCTGGTGAACCTCAAGGTGGGATATTTCGATGAGGCTTATAAAAATACTACCGCGTACTTCAAGAAAAATATGTCTTTGTCGCAGTTTAAAAAAATGGCTTCCGTCACCCATCTCGGCGACTATACTAGCAAGAAGTGGACCGGAGATGAGACAAAAACGCCTGGACTTGACCTGATAACTGGAGAGTTTACCGGCGCTGATGGCACTGTGCGTACGGTCACCTTTGCGCTTATCAAGAAAGACTCTTCCTATACTATCGATGCCATTACCGAGGCATTTACCCCTGAACTTCTCTTTAAGCTTTTTCCGAAAGATACTGCTCAAACAACACTCATCAAATCTGACCTCGCACTCATTCGCAAGACGGTCAAAAATCGATCCTATATACGACTCTACAACGCGATGGCCAAGAGTGTTCGTGCTACCGTGAAATTCAAGGATTTCAAGAAGTCTCTCACTGATTTCCGCAAGGAGAACCATGATATTACCGCATCGAAGGATGGCGCTTTTGTGCTCGATGATGGCTACCCAATGATCAATTCAAACGGCACTGTTTCTGTAAAAGGCCACTATCTCAACGACTCAAATAATGTTCAATTTAATCTTACCTACGAGTATATGTGGGAGTGGAAATTAGCTGGACTGAATATTAATCCAACGAAGGTCGAGGAGAAGAAGTAGAGAGATTACTACTCAATTGTATTCGGATATACGAAAAAGCCCCGCTTGATAGCGGGGCTTTTAATTACTCTAGAGAAATTCAAGCAATCTATTAGATTACTGCGTAGCTGTTTCCACCAAGGATCCACCATTTTGTACCGTTGAATTGTAGTACAACCGTGTCTCCAGCAGCGTTAAATGTGACACTTGTGCCACCCGCTAGGTTTGCAGGAGTGATTGTCGCTGTGCCAGTAGATGATGCCATCAAGATAGTTGTAATCTGTCCCTGTGCACCATCAGCAAGAGTAAATATATCTCCACCTGCATCAGCATCAATATAATGCATAGTCTTGAAAAGGCTAAGAGCCGTAGAAGTTCCACCGGCTACAATCGTCTCGCTTCCAGCAAGAATCGTCTTTCCTGTGATAGTTGTCGTAGAAAGCGCACCACCGATAGTAATAACATTGGATGCTGAAGCATGGTCACCAATCTTTATTGTCTGAGTAGCATTACCGGCACCAATCTGAATGCCATGTGCTGTTGCCCCGTTACCAATCAAAATTGCACCTGCGGCTGTTCCACCTTCAATCGTTGTGACTGAGCTTGCGTTAGCGCCACCTAATTTAACGGCATTAGCGGCTGTTGCATCGCTTCCAATCTGAATACCATGGGCTGTAACTCCGTTACCAATTTGAATAGCGGCTGCGGCTGTTCCACCTTCGAGTGTTAATACGTTAGCACCCTTAGCTGCTGAACCGATTGAGACTGTCTGAGTACCTGTAGCGTCTGAAGTGTTTGAGATATTCACTGTGGATGCCGATACGACAGATCCCACCGTACCAACATTGACTGTTTTCAGAGTTGTAGCAGCTCCAGTACCAATGTTAACAACATCAGAACCTGTAGTAGCACCTGAGCCAATATTTACTGTCTGGCCAAGTCCTGTGCTTGAACCGAGCGTGATAGCACCCGTCTGAGCTGTACCACCGATGGTGATCGTGCCCGTTGTGGTGGATGCGCCAATGGCGTAGACGGATCCGGCGACGCCGTTAAGCGTGTAAGCACCATCTGTTGTGATGGATGTTGCGCCGATAGTGAGGGCGGCGAAGGCGCTCTGTCGCTCTGTGTGGAGGCCAACATGGTTGTCAGTGCCAAGATAGACACTGCGAGTTTCCTTTTGGAGTGAAACATGGGGTGAGGGATTAGGGGGTAATAAATAATTAGTATGGGAAAATCTCTCTATGCTCTACTTCTTTACCGTAGGTGCTGGGTGAGTGAAAATGAGCGTATAGCCACCAAGGTACTGCGTACGAGCAGTGAAGACGCCTGTCTTCTTGTTCATGCTTCCAAGCACCGTCTTTGTCTTTCCTGTTTTCTCATCAAGGAGATATACCTTGAGACCTTTTGTTTCTAGCGCCCCAATTACTAACTGCATTTTTACTGTCCTATTTGCCTTTACCATATCGGCGTCGAGATCAAAAGCCGCATCGACGGTTTTCTTTTTCAATACTGATGCCTTTGAGGCGTCAACCATGTGAGCGTCTGTCGCCGATGGAGCCTGAAGAGTCTGACCAGCCTTTAAGCCCGTCAATTTAACATTTTTATCCAACTCAATTGATGCGTCCTTAGCGTCATTCACTACATTCGTCTTTGTAGCTACTTTTCCATTTGTAGGTACTATAACCTCTTTCACCTCAAGCGCACCCTTGAATACAGGGAGCACTTTTGCTGCAGGAGTTGCAGGTGTCGCAGGCGTGGCTGGAACTGCAGGTGTGACTGTAGACACGGCCGGTGTCGCTGGAGTTGCCGGGGTAGCAGGGGATGCCGCAGGACCTGAAGAACTAGGAGTTCCACCCAGAGATGGTGTAGTACAGACGGTAGATGTAGGCGAGATTACTACGTTCGTCGTATTAGACGGAACTACCATTCTCGACTCATTTGCCGAGCAAGTGAACGTAAGCGATGGGCTTGCTGAAAAGGTATACTTATCCGATGAAGTGATTGTGAACTCCTCGCTGCCTCCTGTTGTAACCGTAAGTGTCGTTGCTCCTACCACGATCTGCGTTGCTACGGATCCAGCCTGTACTGTTATATTCAGACTATTTACTGTAAGCGTCGTGTTGACTGAATATGTCAGTGCTGCGGCGGCAGCCATATTGGCACCAACTAAAGAAGTCATGAGCGCGAAAGCGATCATTGATTTGCTTTTCTGCAAAAGCGATGCGTGAGTCATATTGAGGAGGGTGAGGTAATACGTCTGCACTATTCTACTCACCCACTTCACCTAGAGCAATAATTTCAAATTATTTATTCCATTTTTTCTTCAATTCATCACGCACTCCCTTGAGCGCCGCATCCCCCGTTTCCTTTATCCCTTGCTCTAAAATACTCAACACCTTATCAATTTCTCCGCCGTTATAATTCATATACAGATCTGCCAAATTAGTATATGACTGCGTGTCTTTTGGGAAAAGTTCGATCGCCTGCATGTAGGCATTCTTCGCATCTTCGTATTTTCCTCTTTTTCTGTAAATGGCGGCAAGATTGGTCCAGGAAATAATAGTATTTTTATCTATAGCTATAGCCTTCTTATACTCATCCATTGCACTGTCATCTTCACCGAGTTCTTCATAGGCGGTTCCCAACCGTATTATGGCGTCCTGACTTTTACTATCCTTACTCAATAACTCTCTTGCCTTATCGAAATGTTGTATAGCCGTCGCGTACTTTGTGGGATCAGTACGCTTCAATTCCGCCCCGGGACCCGGACCCTTGAGCACCAAAAACAGTGCCATAAAAACTACTACACCGGCGATACCTAATCCAATAACTTTTTGTAACTGCTTTTTTGGCATATATTTTCTGGTAAATAATAATATGTAGTATTTCTTATTGTAATGTAGCTAATATCTTCGATGCTTCTGTCTTTTCTTTTGCAAATATATCTTTTTCTGACTGAGAATCCTGGGCATCTATAGTATATAATACTTCATTTAATTCTTTTTTTGCGCTGTCAATTTTCTTGTTTTTTATATCATCCTGCGCCATGAGAATCAGTAAATTAAGCTTGGTGTGCATAATATCTATATCGAAACGAACCTGAAGTCCCTTGGTTATCAAATCCATAGCTCCTGTATAATTCCTCTTCGCAATCTGCTCCTCTGCCAAGACTCGATAGGCCCCAATGATTCTATTCTGTATATAGAAGTCCTTTGGAATGACCTTATCGAGCTCTAGGCTCAATTTTAAGGCCTCCTGCCCCTTTTTATCATTCACCATCGCCAAGCTCGTGTCGAGAATATAGCGTAGGGTACTTTCTCTTTCCTTGCTGTTAACTGGATATACAAGAATCATTTTCTTATAGACTTCAAGAACCTTAAACGGATCTTCTTTTCTTGCAATCATCTCCTTGGCCGTCGTTGCAAGATCAGATGTCGCACCTATTGCGGGAAGCTGAGCCTCTTTTGCGCTAGGATTCTGATTTGTGCCTGTGGCACTTCCATTTGTCGAGGTGTTTTTTGCACTACTGCAGCCCGTAAGTATAGTAGCTACCAACAGAAACAGTGCGATTTTCTTCATACATATATTAGGTAAAATATTTTTCATATTGCTGGTACATTTTACATTTTTTATACAAAAAATAATACATAAAAAGGCCCCCTCCTTTCGGAGGGGGCCTTAAACTCAGCTTATCAATTAAGCAAACTGAATTTTTATATACTTGTCATTGTAACTGTTCCTACTGCTGTTGTATTCAACAGGTTACCGTTGACGTCATATAGGGTTGTTGCAATACCTGCTGCGGCTGCACCAGATGCATCAATAGTACGTGCCGTACCTGTACCTACAGTAACTGTTAATACAGTACCTGCGGCATTAAGTGCGAGCGCATTATTTGCAAATGAAGTAGCACCTGCAGCATTCGCTAACGTGATAGTAGCAATGTTAGTGATTGTGACTGTATCGTCACCACCACCTGCACCACCTGGGATTGCTGTTACAACACCGCCAGTCGAGGTTGCAGCAACGCTTGTTACTGAACCACCTGGAGTCAATGAAGCATTGATCGTTGTAGGATCCATTCTTTCACTGAAGGTAATTGCAATAGTATCTGTAGCGGCCAAATCTCCGGCTGCCGCTACGTTTGTCGTAACGATAGATGAGATTACTGGTCGAGTAGCGTCTGCTGTACCTGAGCTAGCGCCAAGTGTCATAGGGCTTGAAGCCTGTACGTAACTAGCACCAGCCTGGTTGACCCATGACTTAGATGTAGTTCCGTCTGTCCAGACAACATCGCCGTCTGTTACAACTCCGGCTGCGCTTGCGCTTCCAAGAGATGCAATAGCTACGTCCAAAGTGTTATTTGTACCTGCACCAGATCCGACGTCAGCACGAACGACATATGATCGAGTAGTATTCTCGACGATTTCGTTTGTAGCGCCAGTTGTGGCAAGAGTACATGACCACTTAGTCTGGCTAAGAGCTGTACAAGTTGTCTTGTATGTTGCGTTCTGATCGAACTCACTTGGGTAGACTGCGACGTTTTGAACGGTCAATCCACTCTTTGTAGTTGTGAGAGCGACAGACGTGAGTACTACTTTGTTCTCTGCTGGGTCCATAGCATTGTTTGCTGCGGATGCGTTGAACTTGTAGATAACTCTCTGTGTTCCACCTGTTGTAGCTCCCTGTGGGCTATCGCCTGCCATAGCAAGTGAAAGCTTTGTCTTCAAAACCGTAGCGGCATTGCTGATTACGCTAGCCTTAGGGAATGAAGTAGAATTTCCACTCAAACGGTAGATAGGATCTGTGTCTACATCATATGCAAATGCTGTAGTACCGAATGCGCCACGAAGGACGTTGATGTCGTTCGTAGAAACACCAGTGACTGTCATCAATTCTTCTGAAGCAGTATTCCATGTTGAGCTAGCATTTCCATCGATGAAGATGACATCACCAACTGCGAACTTCGTACCGTCGTTCGTGTGGATTGTTGTCTGAACTGCATCAATAGTTGCTGCTGTATGAGAAGCTCCGGAAGTAACATATGATGTTGATCCGTTAGCTGAAATGATAATACCGGAATCATTGATGAGAGCTGTAGCTGTTGCAGTTGCTGACATTACACTTGTTCCTTCAGCCTGAAGGTCTGTGAGTGCGATTCGTGGAACCTGTCCAGTGATCGTAGCATCAGCAGAACCTACGAATGTAGGCTTGACGAGCAAGTAGCTAGAACCGTTCTTTGGAACCTTAATTCTGTCTGTGCCCGTAAGTGTCCATTTCGTGTAACCAGGGTTTGTAGTACCGTCGGCACTCCATACCTTGTCAGTAAGAACCTGAACGAATGCGCTTGATCCTTCAGCCTTCCAGAGGCTGATAGAAGCAATAACTGCACTGTCAGCTACTGAGTTTGCACGGAATGTAAGATCCTTAACATAAAGATCCTCATTTGTTCCTGTAAGTTTGATCTTAAGGAGACCATCTGTAGATGCTGAACCAGCAACAACGATAGATGAAACCGGAGTTCCGTTATCGAGTGTTACGGTAAGATTTCCAGAAGTTGTAGCTGTGACAACCTGACCAGTTACTGTAGCGTCTGCTCCAGCTGCACCGCTATATACGGTTGTGCCTGAGTTGACGGTTGTACCTGTAGCCTCAAAAGATGTCGTTACCTTGTCTTCTGAATCGGCTGTTACGACGGCTGAAGATGCGATATCTCCGTAAACCTCGAAGGTCATGCTTGTGTTCTTCGCGAGAAGCTCACTGATAGACCATGTGTTTGCAGATGTCTCTGTAGCAGCAGCAGCTGTAACTGTTGATTTGATTGAAGATGTCTTCGTTCCATACTTAAGGTAAACATTTGTCAAATCGACTGAAGCGAAATCGCTGTTGCCGAATGTGAATGAAGCCTTAACAGTATTGAGGTTAACATCCTCTGTATTTCCACCAACGAGAGTGAACTTACCAAGCAATTTAGCCGTTACTGGAACGACAACTGTCTGGTTACCATATGCCTGGTCCTTGCTTGCGGACATAGATCCGCTTGCTACTGTAAGCGTGCTAGCATCTGTGACTGCGCTGTTAGCGATGTAGCCACCAGATACCATACGCTGAAGGTTGGATGAACCAGCTGCGATCATAGGATGAATCGTTGTACCTGCGATGACGTTGTCTGTACCGTCGTTATCGTAGATGTCAGATTTGATCTCGAGTACGCTTGTCTTGCCCGGAGTAACTACTACGGCTGAGCCAAGTGTATATTCCGTATAAGCGGCTGTTCCAGAGACACCATAGATGTCTGCTGTTGAACCTACCTGTACGCCATCAACATACAATGAACCATTTCGGAGTTTTCCGATCTGGCTTGCTGTTGTGACACCATCAACTGGACCAGTTGTATCAACCTGAACACGGAGTGACTCAACTTTCATTGGTTCACCAAATGCCTTGAGGTCATACTTAGCGAGTGTGATGTTTGTTCCACCCTTCACAACAGTTCCTGTTGGTGAAGTTGTGCTCTTAGCGATCGTCAAGCTACCGCTAGAAACGGTCTGCTTTCCGGCCTCAACAGCAGCAAATGTTGCTGCAGCTGTCTGTACCAAAACTGGTACGTTGTACTGAGAGTCAAAAACGTTCACATCTGCTGCCTGACGGAGGGAGATTGTGAAGTCCTTGCTTGAACCACCGATGACATCAGCCTGTACTCGGAAGAGACGAGATCCTGTCTCGAGCTTCTTAGGAGCTGCTGACATATCAAATGTTACATAACCTGTAGCATCAGCCTGAGCGACGGTTGTACCAACCTGTACGCCATCAACATAAAGCTTGAAGTTTGTAAGATCTGTAGCTGCAACTGATCCGATATCTCGGAAAGTAATAGCATTGAGATTTACAGCTCGGTTACCAACAGAAACAGTGTTCTGCCATACCGTGTACTCCAACTGAGGGTCGAGTGCTGTGTTTGCGCTAGGTGTTGTAGCTGCTGAGTTCTGGAATGAAACTGTAGCAAGATCTGCAGATGCAACCGTGAATGTGTTTCCGTTAAGTGGGAAAGCGCCATTGACTGTGCCTGAAGATACTACGTCTGTAGCAGCTGTAAGACCAACTCCTACCAACTGTCCTACTGGGCTTGTTCCACTTGTGTCCTTGATGTTAGCCTTCACCATAACAGTGAGTGAGCTATTAGCAGGAACGGTGAATACTCCAGTTGGGTTGTTGAAGGTGATAACTCCGGATGAAACCGTAGCCTCATCGCTGAGACGTGTGTTTCCATTGTAGAGGTAAACCTTTGTAAGTGTTGTATCAGCACTTACACCAAGACGGTGAAGTTTGAGGTTTGTAACCTTAGCAGCCTTCGAATCGCCGTTTGCGAATGTGAAGTGTGCAAGATCTGCAATAGCCTGACCAGCGATAATTGAAGTTCCAGCTGGGTTGCTAGCAGAAAGGCTAAGTGTGAGCTGACCTCCAAGAACTGGAGTAACTACACAACCTGCTGCTGTTGGAGTCTTTGTACAGTCAACGCCAGGAGCTGGAGTTGGAGCAACACGTTCTGTAGGGTCCATAGCGGCAACTGTCATTTTGGACATTTCAGCGCGGTTGATTGCTGCAGAAGGCTTGTAGATACCACCTTCGTATCCGCTGACGACTGACCAGTTGTAGGCAGTTTCGACAACGTTGTAATACCAAGCTGATGAGCTCACATCTGAAAAGTGTGGGCCACCTACAAGATTCTCTTCGAGCTCAAGAGCGAGTGACATCATCTTTGCATATTCTGCGCGGTTGACGTTGTCGCCTGGGCGGAAGGTCTTCTTTCCAGCATCACCTGAAACGTATCCAAGTGACTTAGCTGTTTCGATGTATTTGTAAGCCCAAAGAGACTTAGGTACATCTGAGAAGCTTGGCGTCTCTGGGTTGACCAGGTCAGCATCAGCTACTCCTGCTGCAAGAACAGCAATTTTTGCTGCCTCAGCACGGTTGAGGTTATCAGCTGGGTGAAACATATCTTTTGTGCCGTCGAGTACTCCTGCATCAACCAAAGTCTGCACATTGGAAAAATACCAATCACTCTCCTTAACATCGGAGAATGCAGAAACTGCTGACGCGACGGAGAGACTGGCAATGATTGCTACAACTGCGAAAGAAGCAACGCTCCTTCGGAGTTTTCGCAACATAGTAGTGAGATCCATAGCGAAATAGTGTTAAAAATAAATGAAATTAATGGCTGCCAACCGAGATGGTAATCTGATGGTTGGACTTGGTTGTTGAGATTGGGGTTGTATAGAGGCTTAGAGCCTTTCGCCCAACTCATGCTTCACTGTAGTACAGAGAAACGTTTTGATAGTTTACAAACATTTATGTGGAAGATTGTTCACTTCATCTCTCTTCATTCTTCCTTGCGGAAAGAGATATAGTCTTTTGGACGGTGTGCTCCTAGATTTCAATGAACGTGTAGTCGAAAAAATCGTGAATCTCGTATCGTGATGCTGGAACTAAGTCTGCTTTGTCGGGTTTTTGGAATATAATCGCGTGTACTTTACCTGAGCTTTGGAGTCGAGTCAAATTTTCTCGACTAGTCAGTGTGCTTTGAGGTAGTCCCGGAGATTGTGGCTTTCTGCTTTGAAATTCTCTTTCGCGCCTCGACAGTTAGAACTCGAAAAGCTGCAAATTGTTTCATTTTTCGTGGTGACTTTTCGTGTAAATGTTACGTGATATACATTCTATGGGGAGGCGAAAGGCGACTTTTGGCTTATTTCTATGTTTTTCGGTGTAGTGAGTAGGCGTTGGGTAGACAAGACTTTATGTCATGGCATTATGCGATGAAAAGCAATCTTTTGATGACAAAAAATAGATCTGTCAGGGAAAGTATTTTTGATGATGAATATCCTCTCGTGGGGCGACAACAGACCCTTTTTGATGTGAATTTTCTTTTCGGGTGTCAGATTTTTGTTAGATCGAGATGCTAGAGTGAAAATAAATACGCGGAAAGACAAGATGTTTGATTTGAAGGTCATTTGTTTTTTCGGGTATGATTTACTTCCTACACATTTTTTTTATGAAAAAGATCCAGAAAGTTTCAGCGAAGAAGGCGAAGAGTGCTCCGGCATGGTTTGCTCCGGCGATGGAGAAGGCGATGGAAAGGATCAAGCACAAGATTGATCATGCCGTGCCGATATGGTTCGCTCCGGCAATGGAGAGGGCGATGGCGCTTCTTGCGACAAAAGAGGAGATGCGGACGGAGATATCGTTACTTGCCAGAAAAGACGAGATGGCTTCATCGTTTCACGCGATCATTGATATGCTGGATGAGCGCGCTACAAAAGATGATCTGAGAAAATTAACAATTCGTGTCGACAGGACTCTCGCAACTTTGAGTAATCATGAAGCGCGAATTATTCATCTAGAGGGAACTCTACCGTCACAATAAAAAACCGCGAGTGAGGGGTCGTGTTTATAGTTCGCTATAAAAAAATGGTGGGCTATGTTGGGATCGAACCAACGACCTTCTCCTTAAAAGGGAGCCGCTCTACCGACTGAGCTAATAGCCCGCAATGTAAATGTACCTCTGTGGCACCCCTATTGGAATGGAATGCCCGTGTATTGTAGAAAAACTACCCATGGAACGCAAGGGTATATTCTCAGTGTGCATATTTCATACGCTACTCGTCGCGGTGAGCAAAAAAACTACCTATGAGCATAGCGATGACTGGAGCGAGGAACCAAACGTTATAGTAGTCGAGCATCTTCTGAATAAACGGTGACTGTCCGGAAAATGCCATGATTGATGCAGGACCAGGTGAAAAACTTCCGGTGATGAACGATATACCCGAGACATACATGAGAACCGTAGAAACGATCAGTGCGGCACTGAGGAATCCATACACTCCCGTGAGAAGTACTCGCATCGCACTCGTGCGTCCGCCATGTGCTTCTACCGTGAAGGAACCCTTTATCGTGAGAAGAATGACGAAGACGATAAATATCACTACCTTGGCGATAATAGCGGCGTCTTTTTCTCCGCCAAGACCAAGGTTAGACATCGCAGAAAGGAATGATTTTGATGATGCAAAATATTTTCCAAAAAGATTTCCTGCTGCATCGGCAGCAAGAGCGGAAGCATATGTTCCCAAAATAATTTTCAATGTCGCGTCTTTTCCTAAGATAAAACTATAGGCGATGATAATGCCAAAGAACACAAGCATGAAGAGGTCCCAAGTCAGTCGTAAATCCATTGTGAGGTGAGGTTGAGGTTGAGTGAAAGTCCTTAAGAGTATCGTAATACAATGATTGTCTTTTCGCAAGAAACTAGGCGCGAGAAATAGATTTTCTACTTCTTTTCTTTCAATAATGCTTCGTAGAGTTCCTGCTCTTTCCTTGAAAGCTTCGAGGGAATTGCGACCGTAACTTTTACCATATGATCGCCGCGATCGGAGCTATTAATTTTCTGCACTCCATAGTCTTTCAATTTAAACATTTTTCCTGATGGCGTTCCTGATGGAATACGTAACTTTATTTCACCATAAAGTGTCTTAATTGGAATCTCACAGCCCAAAACGGCCTGAGGGACTGATATTTCTTTTTCGGTATATATGTCGTATCCGTCTCGCAAAAACTCTTTCGACTTCTCGACAATAATTTGTACATATAGGTCTCCATTCTCTCCTCCGAGTGGACCCGCCTCCCCCCTGCCAGTAACTTTTAACGTTGATCCGGTATCAACTCCTGTTGGGATTTTTATTTTCACCGAGTCCGTCTTCTTGTGACGACCAGTCCCCTGGCAGTGCGTACATGTTCGCTCTGGAACTTTTCCTCGTCCCTCGCACATATCGCAAGGACGCTGTGTGGCAACCTGTCCAAACATCGTCTGACGGATCGCACGGAGCTCTCCTGTTCCATTACATGTCTTGCAGGTGATAATTTTACTCTCCGGCTCGGCACCATTTCCATTACACTTCTCACAACGATCCAGTTTGGTAATTACCAATTCTTTTTCCGTTCCGAATACCGCTTCATCAAATTTAAGTTTTATCGTCGTCTCCATATCATTACCTCGATACGGCCCTGCTTTTTTTCGCTTGGAAGATGCTCGCTGACCACCGTTGAAAAATGACTCAAATACATCGCCGAGATCGCCAAATCCACCACCGCCAAAATCTACATCAAACCCTCCGCCACCAAACGGATTGCCGCCACCTGCGAATGGATTTCCTCCACCGTGTCCGCCGTGATCGCCGGGCATTGCGCCTGTCTGGTCATAGTACGCGCGCTTCTTGGAGTCAGAAAGAACTTCGTTTGCCTCGTTAATCTCTTTAAACTTTGCCTCGGACTCTTTGTTGCCTTTATTTTTGTCCGGGTGATGCTCGAGAGCTAATTTTCGATATGCTCGTTTGATGTCCTGCTCGGAAGCGTTTTTGGGAACACCAAGTATTTCGTAGGGATTTTTTTGATTTGCCATAGCTTGTGCATTATCCGTTAAGAATCTGGGCTTGTCCAGCGTGTAGGATTATGGTACAAAGACTCAGCCTTTCTTGTTCTTTTCTCATTTGCTCGTGCCGCGTTCGTCTAACGGTTAGGACACCACCTTCTCAAGGTAGTAATAGGAGTTCGATTCTCCTACGCGGTACCAATTTAATTTCGTTCAAATATCCTCAAAGCCTGCCGCACTCTTCCCGTAAAACCTCGGGAGATACTTGATAGTGCATCGAGACGGGATTTTGGCTCTACTGGGGGCTCCCGCAGAAGTACCTGCACGGTAGCGCCATGATGTATCTGTATAGATCTCATCGTGTCCCTGAAAAACCGCTGACTTTCGACGTTCGGATCTCTTGATATCATATAACCATGTGGCTTTGCTGCATTTCTTATAACCACGTGTCCAATGCCGCGCAGGGCAGTATGAACTACGTCCTGAGCCGTATTGTCTGGAAATGTAACGACGCAGCTTGACCAGTTTCGCGGAACTTCAGTGATCTCGCGTACAGTATCTGCGGCAGAAACAGCCGATAATTGCGTAGAAGTATTTGTCATGGGTGGCCTATTATAGCCATTTATTTTCAAAAATCAACCCATGGTATACAAAAGGAGACCCTCTTGAAATGAAGGTCTCCCTTGAAGCTCGCAATCGTGGATGCAACTTTTTCGAAGCCAAAAATTACATATCAAAATACATCATAAACTCGGCTGGATGCGGACGAAGACGGACGTTATTAATATCATCCTCGAGTTTTTCCATATAGGAGACGAGAAGATCTTCCGTAAAGACATCACCCTGAAGCAGGAACTTGTAGTCCGCTTTGAGTGCGGCAAGTGACTGGTCGAGAGAACTTGGAACGGTTGGAAGTGAGAGCTCGTTGTCGATGTAGGTATTGATTTCAATCGGATCACCCGGTTCGATTTTATTGATAATACCATCAAGCCCCGCCATAAGAAGTGCGGAAAATGCGAGGTAAGGATTACACATCGGATCAGGCGGTCGAAACTCAATTCGTTTCGCTTTTGGATTTTCCGAAATCATTGGAATTCGGCAGGCAGCCGAACGATTTCGCATACCATATACCAGGTTTACCGGCGCTTCATATCCGGGTGTGAGACGTCGATACGAGTTGGTCGTCGGAGCGCAGAAGGCCATGAGTGCATGAGCATGCTTGAGAAGTCCGCCGATATACCATTTTGCCATCTGTGAAAGTCCAGCATACCCATCCGCATCATGAAAAAGATTCTTCACATCATTCCAGAGACTCTGATGAATATGCATTCCAGAACCATTATCTCCATAGAGCGGTTTTGGCATGAATGTAGCCACTTTTCCATTCTTACGGGCAACATTTTTCACAATGTATTTATAGATCAATAACTTGTCAGCCATGCTCGTAAGTGTCGTGAATTTCATATCAATCTCACACTGACCGGCAGTTGCAACCTCATGGTGATGCACCTCAACATTGATGCCACACTTCTGAAGCGTAAGTACGATTTCTCCACGAAGATCTTGAAGGGTATCGTGCGGAGCGCAAGGAAAATATCCCGCCTTTCCATGAGTCTTGTATGCGAGATTTTGTTTCGTATTGTCACCTGCATTCCAGGCGCCTTCCTCGGAATCAAGATGGTAATATCCCTCGTGAATATTCTGATCAAAACTTGCATGATCAAATATAAAAAATTCCGCTTCAGGACCCCAATACGAAGTAGTCGCTATACCTGTTGATTTGAGATACTCCTCTGCTTTTTTTGCCACAAAACGAGAATCTTTTGAGTAGGGCATTTTTGTCGAAGGATCAAAAATATCACAGTTCAATACCACCGTCGAAATGTTCGAAATTGGATCGATGAACGCTGTTGTCGGATCAGGAATAATTACCATATCGCTCTCATGAATTTTCTGAAAACCTCGTATGGATGAGCCATCAAAACCAAGGCCATCTACCCAAAGTGAGAGTGCGAGATCCTTGTACTCCATCTGGGAGCGTGTAATAGATATGTGCTGCCACAAGCCAAATAAATCAACAAAACGCATATCGATAATCTCAACATTATTCCTCTCCATCATGGAGTAGACATTTTCTATCGCTTCGATATTGATACCTTCCATACTCCCCTGTCTACGTGACGTCGGATGAGAGTGGGGGGCCGGTGAAACACTTTTCTTCGAAACTACCTCTGTAACCGGTGATACTGTCGGCATAAGAATACGTGTAAAGAAATAAAAGGAACATGAAAGGGTATATCCGAGTGATACCTATCATTCAATGGCTTTTTTAAGGTCTTATTTCGACATGTCGAAATTTTCTACAACTCTTTTTTGCCCCAGAGAAAGGCTCGAGATTTTTTTCGAAAAGGATCGTCGCCAGGAGATTCGACAGAAAAAATATCTAAATAAATGTTGACATCGATTTTTTTTATAGGGTGATTTTCAATATTTATTCTTTTTCTTGCTTTGTAGTTCGACTATCCATAATATGAATTATTGGATAGTCACTTCACTCTACATCATTTATCACCTACCATGAACGAGACACTTATCACCATCACGGATGCCGCATCCTTAAGCGGAAAATCAATCCAAACGATTCGTCGCGCCATCAAGGCGAAGAAGATAAAAGTGAAGAAGCAAAAAACTCCACAGGGGTTTAATTACTTGATCGTAAAAGATACGCTCCTCGAGTGCTATCAGATCGGCGAGAGACAAGAATTACGTGAGATACCGATTGAAAAGCATACCGATGAGACAATTGCGAATCTGGATATCCAAGAAACAATACCATCGGAGAGCGTGTCGCTCGTTGACCAAGAGGCGATCGAAAGAACCGAACGAAGTGTACAAATTCTTGATGAAAAAGTGAACGAGGTTGTCCTCCGATACTCACATGAGCGAGAGCAGGTCACTCAGGTCATGAAAGACTTCAAGGATCGCGTTTTGATCCTCGAAAATCAGGTCCGGATGCTTCAGGCTCCCAAGAAAACTTGGTTCCAATTCTGGAAGTAGTATTAACGGAAATTCCGTATTCATTTTGGAGACATTTTCATGGCAAATTTAAGCAAGTTACAGCGTGAGTTGCCTCGCAAATTATTTCATTTATTTGGGCTTGTTCTTGTGTTTGGCTACAGCATTGTGGACTTATTTTTTGGCAAGCAAATAGCTCTGTTGTCCCTGACGGCCCTTCTCCTCGTTCTCATGGAAATTGAATACGTTCGCCTCGAGCACTCCTTGAGTCTTCCGGGTCGCATTGCTTCGCTTATGAGAAAACACGAACGGGATAGGGTTACCGGCGCAGTATGGCTGACGGCCGGCTCGATTATTAGCTTTGCCGTGTACGACTATTCTATAGCCGTTCTTGCCTTCTTTTTCGTTATCTTTGGAGATACATTTGCCTCTCTTATCGGTATCACCTTCGGTAAACGGAAGCTCTATCGCAAGAAGTCCTGGGCGGGATTCCTGGGCGGATTGGCCGCCAACCTGGCATGCGGAGCAATTCTCATGCCCAATACTCCCCTTGTATACGTCCCTATGGCACTTACAGCGAGCATTGTGGAGACTTTCACTACAAAACTCGACGATAACTTTACCGTGCCTCTTTTTGCCGGTTTTGTGGGTTTTTTGATTACATCCCTTCTGGCGGTAATAGGGATCTAATTCCTATTCGATGTGGATCTCGATATCCGTACTGCCTGACACCGGCGGTTCTCCTTTGCCGTCTGGCACAGGTGAATTAATAATGATGTCAAAATTTCGAGTAGGGGGCTGCTCGAATACCACCTCGGGCTCTATTGGCTGAAAAGTCGTGAACGTATACGTAGGCTCCGAAGTGAGCGGAGCTATTCTGGGTTTTTCAAAATATGGCTTATGAAGGACCGGCTTAGAAAAAGTCGGAGGTTCGATGTGGGAATATGGCGTGACGGGCCTCAAGGCCTCTTGGGGTGGTAGCTCAATAGATGGTAGCTCGGCTGAAGCCGGGGTCTGGGTAGGTATGTGGGTATCCACATGAGTAGTCGCCTGGGTATTCGGCTGAATAGGCATATCTGCGATATCCTCTATTCTTTCATGTTTTTCTGCATGTATAGGCGGCGGATTTTTGAGAATATTTTGTTCAAGTACCGGACGGGCTTTCTTGGGTTGCGATGGTGATTTGGTTATCTTTTGAGGCATTTTTGGTGACTCCATGTCTTGCTTTGTCGCAGTATGCTGCGAAAGATAGAGCTTCAGCTCTTTAAGGAGTGGACATTTTTGATTCAAAAAAAAGAATCGTAGGTTGCCCATTTTCTCAGAAAGTACGAGGCCTGACTCTACGAGGGAGTTCAGCTCTCTTTGTAATGACCCTGGGGAGTAATTAATTTTGCTCGCGAGCTCGCGTAGGTAATACTTTTGTCTACCGTTTTGAGTGAATAGTTGTAGTATTGCCTTTCTAGCTTCAGATTTGATGAGTTTTGAGAACATTCGTTTTCAGTTTTGAGAACGTTTTGAGAACATCTGTACTCCGTTTTGAGAACGCTTGTTTTCAGCTTTGAGAACAATCATACTCAGTCCTGAGAACGAATTGAGAACGTTCGTACTCAATTCTGAGAACAATTGTACTCAGAATTGACGAAGAAGCAATAGAAGGATACAAATATCATATATGAAGCTAAACACCCCCTCCTCGCATTATCTCTATTTCCTGCTTTATGCAGCTTTATTAACTCTGCCTGCTTTGGCAGTAGACATCAGAGCGTTCTCAACATTTGAACCCATCAAGGTTCTCGCGACTGTAGGAATTGGAACCCTTATAGGATGGTGGGGACTATTTTCAATCGAGAAAATCGAACATAAGAAGACCGTCGTGAAACAAAATTGGGAAACGCGTCTGGCCTCAATATGCTTCTATGGATACTGGATCAGTCTTCTGGTGGCGACCATATTCTCTGTAGCTCCGTGGGTGAGTCTCTTTGGATTCGCTCCGAGATATCAGGGCCTAATAATGTATGCCTCAATTTTTCTCGCCAGCATGGGAGTATCGAGATTGAATCGGAGAGACATTGAGAAGCTGCTCGGTATTGCCATCATCGGAGGCGCTATCGTTAGTATATTTGGTATTTTGCAGGGATTCATCCCTGCACTGACACAATGGTGGAATGTTGATAATTTTCTTGGAAGAATCTTCTCCACTATGGGGCACCCGAGCTATCTTGCCGACTACCTTCTTCTCGTTACCCCCCTTTTCTATTGGAAGTGGGTATCTAGCCGGCGTTGGCTGGACTGGAGCATGCTAGGAGTCGTTGTATGTATCGCCCTTCTTCTAACATCAAGTCGAGGCGCCCTGCTGGGGCTCGCAGGTAGCTTGCTCCTGTTTGTCGGCGTCTATGGGTACTGGCATAAACGAAGAGGGCTTCTATTGAGCGCTATCATCACTCCCCTCCTCATTGTGACCGTTATTGTAGGGGTCAACTTGCTACCATCTAACAGTATAGCCAGAGTCCCCCTTCTGAATCGCCTCGTGCTCAATGAAGAAAACCTCCGATCAATTTCTACGAGATTCGTTCTGTGGCCATCGACCGTGAAAGAGATCTCGCAACGACCCTTGTTCGGATATGGTCCTGATACCTTCGCCCTGAGTTATGCAAAGATGGCGCCGAAGGAGCTTTTGCAGTCGGAAAATTTCAACGCCTATGCGGATCGGGCGCATAATTTTTTCCTCGACTCGCTTGTGAATGTCGGGGTGGTTGGAACGGCATTTTTACTCCTCCTTCTCTGGCTAACCATTCGAGTAGTCATCCGATCAGGCGACCATCTTCTTTTGGCATTAGGAAGCGCACTTTTTGGGCATATCATCTCTCAACAGTTTGAGTTTTCCCTCACAGTTCACCTGATATTTTTCTGGATATATATGGGAGTAATTTGGAGGTTTGGCGAGAGGGGATGGATCTCAATACACGAACGTCTCTCATCCCTACCACTCGTAAAAGCAACTCTAAGTAAACTTGTCACCATTCTTATGATAGGAATATTTTTCTTCTATATTTTTCCTACCTTCCTCGCAGACCGATTAGCACGTGAGGGTGACTTTGCAAAAGCAATCTTTATTGCGCCGCATCGAAATGAATACGTACTGGAAGAGGCTAGAAATCTCATCAGCCAAAATGGCGACCAGAGACACATCCTCAACCTCCTTCGTTCCGCTCGAAATTTTTCCGGGGATCTGGACTACCGACCATACTATTACGAGGGAACGATGTGGAGCACCTCATCTGATTACCCAAAAAGCTTTTCGTCTTTTGAGGAAGCCATCAAAAGGTCACCCATTTTTCCTCCGCTCTATAAGGCGTATGGAATAATTCTGCTTCAAAGTGGTGATTCTAAGGGAGCATTGGCCCAGTTCACTCAATATCTCAACCTGGCGCCGCCCTACTGGAAGATGAAGGATTTAGACAAAAAAGGGGAGTTAACGGGGTGGAATAAACAGCAATATCAGGTGTTTTATAAGCTGAATCCGGAGTTTGATGAAATTTTTGAGCTGATTCAAAAAGCCTCCATTGCAAAGTAGGCGAGCGTTGCTATACTGGTCTCCGATTAACGATTCATTTTTATGACTCAAATATCACACAAGACCTCTTCCAATCCTATTACTTCACATGTTCACCCCATGGCTATGACTCAGCACGTTTTTTCATTTGAGGAAGGCAATAAAGACTTACGCGATTTATTGGGTGGTAAGGGAGCAAATCTTGCCGAGATGACAAATCTTGGACTGCCGGTACCTCCTGGTTTCACGATTACCACTGATGTTTGTAATTATTTCGTTTCTAAGGGTTCGTATCCTGAAGGGTATGAGGAGCAGGTGGAGGCCAGACTCGATGAGCTCGAAAAGAAGATGGGGAAAAAACTTGGCGATGCGAGTGATCCGCTCTTGGTATCAGTTCGATCCGGTGCAGCTATCTCGATGCCGGGAATGATGGATACTATCTTGAATTTGGGTTTGAACGATCAGACGGTAGTTGGATTATGCGCAAAGACGGGCAATGAGCGATTTGCCTATGATGCTTACCGAAGATTCGTAAATATGTTTGGAGATGTAGTACTGGGTGTCGATCATGAGCATTTTGAGGACAAGATGGATGCCATGAAGGCGGCAAAAGGAGTTAAGAATGATACGGATTTGGATGCAGCCGATTTGAAGGAGTTAGTAAAACAATATAAAGAAGTTGTAAAAGTACATGCCGGAGTTCCTTTTCCTGAGGATCCAAAAGAACAGCTAAGACTAGCCACGGAAGCGGTGTTCAAGAGTTGGACAAATGATCGTGCGATTTTGTATAGACGCATTCATCACGTTCCATCATCCATTCGAGGAACGGCGGTCAATGTACAGTCTATGGTATTTGGAAATATGGGAGATACCTCCGGAACAGGCGTAGCATTTACGAGAAATCCATCGACAGGTGAGAGAATGTTTTATGGTGAATTTTTAATGAATGCCCAGGGTGAGGATGTGGTTGCCGGTATTCGTACACCGCAAAATATCGAAGAGTTGGGGAAAATTATGCCGGAGGCTTACGCACAGTTGCTCGCCGCGAAAGAGAAGTTAGAGCAACACTACCATGATATGCAAGATATTGAGTTTACGATTGAAACCGGAAGATTATTTATGCTCCAGACCCGAAATGGTAAGCGTACGGCACATGCTGCCGTGAAGATTGCGGTGGATTTGGTAGCGGAAGGATTATTAACAAAAGAACAGGCGCTCATGAAGGTTGAGCCGAACTCATTGAATCAGTTATTACACCCACGAATTAATCCAAAGGCTCCGAAGAACGTCGTCGCAAAGGGTCTGCCTGCATCACCTGGAGCTGCCAGCGGCAAGGTAGTATTTAGCGCTGAAGATGCGGTGATTTGGGTAAAAGAAAAAGGGGAAAAAGTTATTCTCGTACGAAGAGAAACGACTCCTGAGGATCTGGCAGGTATGCATGTTAGTGAGGGCATTCTAACGGCCCAGGGAGGCATGACGTCTCATGCGGCGGTCGTATGCCGAGGTATGGGCAAGTGCTGCGTAGCGGGCTGTGCATCGATTAGCGTTGATCGCAAGAAGCGAAAGTTTATGGTAGGAGATCTAGAAATTTGGGAAGGGGATACCATCACATTGAATGGCTCAACAGGAGAAGTAATGCTCGGTGAGGTTGAGATGTTGGAGCCGGAAATTTCCGGAGATTTCGAAGAGGTAATCGGATGGGCTGATAAGGTTCGCAAGATGCGTGTTCGTGCCAACGCCGATACACCACATGATGCTACGGTTGCCCGTGAGTATGGGGCTGAGGGAATCGGACTATGTCGCACGGAGCACATGTTCTTCGATGAGTCACGTATTGATAGTGTTCGCGAGATGATTCTCGCAAAGAACGTAGAGGCTCGTAAAAAAGCTTTGGCTAAATTATTACCATTCCAGAGAGAAGACTTCACCGGCTTATTCAAGGCGATGAGTGGTTTCCCGGTAACGATTCGATTACTCGATCCACCACTTCATGAGTTCTTACCACAGAAAGATGAGAAAATTATGGAACTCGCTATTGAGCTGGGTGTGACATTCGAGGAGTTAAAATTGGTTACTGAACAGTTGCACGAGGTAAACCCGATGCTTGGTCATCGCGGTTGCCGATTGGCCATCACCTTCCCTGAGATCTATGAAATGCAGGTACAAGCCATTGTTGAGGCATGTATCATCGCTAAGCGAGAGGGGACTGTCGTATTGCCGGAGATCGAAATGCCATTGATCGCCTGCGCTGCAGAGCTCAAAACATTACGAGAATTGGCGCTGCGAATTATCGATGTATGCGAAGGAGGATATGAGATGTGCGATGTCGGCGTACGAGGAAAGGCGAGCGATGTTATCTATAAAATCGGTTCGATGATTGAGTTACCACGTGCCTGTTTAGTAGCAGATCAGCTCGCTCCACACTCAGACTTCTTCTCATTTGGAACAAACGACCTTACGCAAACCACATGGGGAATCTCTCGTGATGACGTAGGAAAGTTTATGGGAGACTATTTGGATAAGGGCGTTTTGGAACGAGATCCATCGGATTCAATCGACTTGAATGGCGTCGGTGAGCTGATGAAACTTGCCGTTACGAAGGCTCGCAGCGTTAAAAATGAGGTTGAGTTCGGTATCTGCGGAGAGCATGGCGGAGAACCTGCCTCGGTTGAGTTCTGTCACCGAATTGGACTCGACTATGTCAGCTGCTCACCATTCCGCGTACCGATCGCTAGGTTGGCTGCGGCACAGGCGGTGGTGAGGGAGGGGAAGTAATATTTCTTTGCGGAGAAATTTTGGGCGTGATATGCTTGTTTCTTACTTTGTAATCTTTCAATCATGAGCGCAATTTCTGACACTGAATCTGGATGGAAAGGTCCCGAGACTGATCCTGTGGTTTTGGCTGCAAATGATGGTATAGCCGCAGATATTTTAGCACAACTAGGATTGGATCGCAGCGCGACAGCTCGTGAAGTTTACAAGATACTTGGAGTTCCCGTAAGTCCCTTTCCTATTACCCCCGATAGACAAGGAGGATCATATTATGATCAAGTCGATCGAGCTCTTCCGGGAACAAAACCCCAGTATGGACATGGAATAAATGCAAGTAATGATGCGGGCTATCTTGTACGGCAAATAAAAAAAGGACAATAGTGAATTAATATTTTTATATTGTATTTCTTATGCCACGCTCATTCCCGCGCGAAAGTGTTCCTTCGGAAGATCTCTCTCGCAGTGTCGATGCGCTTCTGTTTTCTAGAATTGATTTTTGGCTTGATGGTGGCGTATTTCGACTCGCCGCTGTATTAAATGCTCTGGGTATACGCACTGATTATTCTTGCGAAGGTTTCAATCCTCTCCATAGAAATACTGCGTGGGGAAGGAGAGACAATCTCCCAATAAGCATGCCCTATATTAACATCGCCGTAGACAATCGATATAGACCTACCGATACTATTTTAGGGAAATCACGACTTACGGTTCCGCCTCTTGAAGCCCTCTCTAGCCTTCTTCATGAGTATGATCGTGAAAAATCTCTTGGTAATTTCTCGCTAACAATTCAGGACGACAGAATAATATGCGCTCCATCACCTGGGTCAGCTCAAATTTTGACTCTTGAGGATCACCAGAAAGCTATTGCTGAGTTCAACGCTTTTGCGGGATGGCTTATCTCTCGATTTTTTCAGAAGGACTCAAATGTCGAAGAAGCTGTCGTGCGCCATACCGGGTGCGAGTCTTCTCCATATACTCTCGACGACATCCCCGATGGAATTATCATGCCGGGATACCTTGATATTGTAGTACCAGAATACCAAAATAAAGGGCTCCCTGTTACCATAGCGGGCATAATTTCCCGTACCCGCACCAAGCATCTGGCAATTATAATACGTATACAATAAATATATTCTATCTTGTCGAGTAGGCCGTTCGAATCCCCGGGTCGTGTCGCGAACTTTTACCCACAGGCTTCTTGAATGAGCTTCTGTAGCGCTATCCTAATTTCGTCAGGGCTACGTGTTGCCCTCAATTTACTATTCGCTCCGGTCGGAAAATCACTATCTTGTGACTCAAAAGGGCCCCAATTACTCACCTCTAGGCCGGGGTTGATTACGGGACCTGGTTGTCTTTGCCGAGTTCCTCTGCTCAGCATCACATCACCCTCTGCGCGTTTCTCGTCTAGATACGCCATATATAATACTTGTTATAGATTATCTATATTTATGATATAAGTTTTTTTTATGAATATCAATGTATGCCATAAGCATAATACGACGGTAGATTATCTCAGTAAAACATGTTATAATAATATTACTATTGAAAAATTGCTATTTTTAAAGCTAAAAATTTCGGCGCCGAAATTTCTGCATATGACAGAAAATGTACGAAAGTCAAATTGTATCTTATTCCGAATTTGAATTTTCTTTACCTCGAAGTAGCGTGACTTGAACGGTCATCGATATCTCCGCTAGAAGCATCTTGAGAATCCTCATTCATCAAACCATTATTGATGAGACATTCCTGATAAGATCTATGTGCCACCTCAATCATGTTTTCATTTACCCTTCCATCGCGCTGAAATTGCTTAAACTCAGGTCCGTTCAACTGTCCAAGCTCTATACATTGGGCGCGAATTGATACTCCGATACCTTGAATATTTTGCCGAGGTGCTACTACGCTTGATGCCCCGGGACTTTCTCGTTTTTGCAATGCCTCTTGATTTTGGTTTTGGCCCTGGCAGTCAGCCAGAGTAATCGCAGCAACAGTGATGGCTCGTGCTAAATTAAGTTTCATAACGTAATGTAAAATACTATTTTTCTCGCCCCCAGCCGAGCTTCTCGTTGAGGGTTTTGTAGTAGTTACGGCCCTCGGTGCGGATGAGGTTGAGTTGCTGAGGGGCGCGGGTGATGGAGATTTCGTCTTCGAAGTCGAGGTCGTAGGTTTGCTGGCCGTCGATGGTGAGGCCGATTTTTGTCTGCTGTTCTTTGCGTTCGGTTTCAATTTTGATGTGAATGGTTCTCTTGTCCGGAATGATAATTGAACGCATGGAGAGAAGTACCGGACAGATAGGGGTTATCACAATGCCATCAACTTTCGGATGTACGATAGGGCCGCCGGCGGAGAGTGAGTGACCGGTCGAGCCGGTAGGGGAGGCGATGATCAGGCCGTCGGCCTTGAACAACGCTGCCTCCAGATCATTGATCTTAATACTCATCTTGATCAAACGCGCAAAAGAACCCTGATTAATCACTACATCGTTTAGGGCTAGCAGATTGCAATCTTCGGTCATGACTGTCGTCGTTCCTCTCCTCTTGAGCGAGATGGCGAGCATAGAGCGAGTGTCGATCTTGAACTTTCCGGCTCGGATAAG
>JAPLYO010000019.1 GCA_026395555.1 Candidatus Peregrinibacteria bacterium
CCGTTCAAACGGGTAATCCAAAGAGCTCTCATGAGTCTCTTCTTAATCTTTCGATCTACGTAAGAATGTTCGCCGGCCTTCATCCAAGCAGTCTTGGCTTGTTTAAAGGTACGACTTCGAAGTCCTCGGTAGCCTTTAGTGGCCTTGAGAAGTTTCTTGTGGCGGGCTTTGGTGGTGACACCTCGTTTGACGCGTGGCATATATAAAGATTAGAAATATTAATTCATACGTAACATACCCTTGATTCGGTGAATTTCACCGGTGTGCTCCTGGATAACACCCTTTCGGAAGCTTCGCTTCTGTCTTTTGGACTTGTTGACGAGTAAGTGACGGTGTGCGGCCTTGGCGAACTTAATCTTGCCGTTGGCAGTAACCTTGAATCGCTTCTTGGCCCCACTGTGTGTTTTTGACTTCATAAAAAAGAGAATTACGGTGTTACATTGTCCGCATCAGCTTTACCGGTCGTCCCGGAAGTGATGGGACTCGATTGTGCCACAGAAGTGGCTGCCGGCGCAAGCATCATTATCAATTGATTCCCCTGTCTCTTGGCGCTGTCCTCAATTTTGGCAACACCTTCAAGCATTTTGTAAAGCTCGTTCAGCTTCTCATGGCCTAAATGGAGATGGGCGGCCTCACGACCACGAAACATGAGGGTTACCTTCACTAAATTACGTGCCAAGAGGAACTTTTTAGCCTGTTTGGCTCTCACCTCGAGGTCATGCGTATCAGTGCGGAGGGAGATTCGAATCCCCTTTACCTCAGTTTGTTTCTGTTGAGCCTTGTGCTTACGCTCCATTTTCTGCTGTCGGTAGACGTATTTGCCGTAATCCATAATCTTACAAACCGGCGGATTGGCGTTCGGCGCCACCTCAACCAGGTCAAGTTCCTGCTCTCGAGCCATTTCTTTTGCGCGCTCAATGAGGAAAACTCCCATAGGCTCGCCTTCTTCTCCAATCAATCGCACGCTTGGCGATCGGATCTGATCATTAATTCGTATATGTTTACTCATGTAGCCGGATTGTATGGGAAAGGCCGTATTTGGTCAAGTAGAGCGTAATATGGAGGGCGGAAGGCCTACCTCTTTTATAGGGATTTTGAAACCTTAGCATCTCCTTAGCGTGTGGTGCCTCGCGGTGCTAGCAATTTCTTAGCATTTCGAAATGAGGCATCGGAGAGAAGAACCTCCTAAAATAATGGAATGAAGCGGTTGGATTGCGCTCTCTCCCCCTTCCCACTACAATATCCTCACTATGCATCCACGAAGATCATCTCGGGTAGTCAATATAGGGAATGTCGCTATAGGAGGCCGTAGCCCTATAGCCATTCAATCAATGTGCACGACCAAAACGCATGACGCGAAGGCGACCATTAAGCAAATTCTCGCGCTCGAGAAAGTCGGGTGTGAAATTATTCGAGTCACCGTGCCATTCCCGAAAGACGCAGAGGCCCTTCCGGAAATTATAAAAAAAATTCATATTCCATTAGTAGCCGATATTCATTTCGATTATAGAATGGCGATCGCTTCTCTGCAAAATGGCGTCGCAAAAATTCGAATCAATCCGGGAAATATAGGAAAAAAAGAATGGGTTGAGGAAATTATTGACGTCGCAAAGAAGCTGAAAAAACCAATGCGTATAGGGGTAAACGCCGGATCGCTCGAGAAAGATTTATGGGAAAAATATGGACGCCCATCCCCCGAGGCTCTCGTAGAATCCGCTCTTCGATGGATTCAGTTTTTTGAAAAGCATAACTATAAAGACCTCGTGATAGCCCTCAAGAGCAGTAACGTTCCCGAGATGATTGAGGCATATGAGCGAATAGCAACGAAGTGCGATTATCCGCTGCATCTAGGCGTTACCGAGGCTGGAACATTTGTAACAGGTGGCATAAAAAGTGCGGTAGGTATTGGAACGCTCCTCTATCAGGGGATTGGAGACACGCTTCGAGTGTCCCTGACGGAAGATCCATTAGAGGAGATAAAAGTAGCAAAAGAAATTCTCAAATCACTCAATCTCTACCAAAAAGAAAGGACGGTGATCGCCTGTCCTACGTGCGGACGTGTTGAGGTAGATCTCATTAAGTTAGCGCATCAGGTTGAGGAGAAGACGGCGCACATCAAAAAGCCAATCAAGATAGCGGTTATGGGGTGCGTAGTAAACGGGCCCGGAGAATCACGAGAGGCCGACTATGGGGTGGCGGCCGGACGTGGATGTGGGATCATATATAAACATGGAAAAATTATAAAAACGGTTCCGGAAAAAATGTTGTTAAAAGAATTGCTCGCAATTATTGACGCCGATAATCTATGAAAAATATCGTTATCTTGGGCGCGACGGGTTCGATCGGGACGCAGGTTCTCGATGTTATTAGGCAGAACCCCGATAAATTTCACATCATCGGGATGGCCGCATCAGGCCATAATGTCGAGCTATTTTCAAAGCTTGTCCAGGAGTTTGAGCCGGAGAGGATATGCCTCACCGATGCAGAGAAGTTATTGAAACTCAAAATCGATCGTTATCCTATCTCGAAAAAATTCCCAGAACTTCTTCCTGGAGAAGAGGGTATCAGCGAGATGATTCGCGATCCAAACGTGGAGATGGTAGTAAATGCCATCAGCGGAATGGAGGGTATTATTCATACAATTACCGCCATACAGCAGAAGAAGACTGTGCTCATTGCGAACAAGGAGAGTCTCGTGAGTGCAGGCTCTCTCATATTAGAACTTGCGATCAAACATCAGACGCTCATCGTCCCTATCGATTCAGAAATTACCGGAATTATTCAGTGTCTCGAGGGGAGAAGCGAGCAAAATATAGAAAAAATAATACTTCCTTGTACCGGTGGGCCATTTTATGGGATGTCAAAAAAAGAGCTAGCAAAAGTCGCAAAGAAGGATGCGCTCAAACATCCCGTTTGGAAAATGGGAGAAAAAATAAGTATCGATTCTGCAACGCTCATGAATAAGGGCTTTGAGCTTATCGTGGCGAATGCCTTTTTCAAAGTTCCCGTCTCGCAGATAGAAATTGTGATTCATCCGGAGTCGATTATTCACGGAATGATTCAGTGGAAGGACGGAAATATTACCGCAACCATGTCCCCGCCTGACATGAGGTTTGCTATCCAGTACGCGCTCTTTTTCCCTGAGAGAGAAGAGACGAAATTCCCGCGATTGGATTTTGGGAAGATGTCAAAACTTACATTTCAGAAGCCCGATGAGTCTATCTATGAATCTCTCACGCTCGCCCGTGGAGCCGCACAAATACAAGGAAATATGCCGGCAATTCTCAATCACGCCAATGATGAGGCGGTGGAAAAATTTCTCAAAGATGAAATATCATTTGTAGAAATAGGTCCATATATACGCGAACATATAGCAAAACACGATTTCCAAGATGAGCCGAATCTCGAGGAGCTTATTGAATTACAGCGGTGCCATTTATAAATTACTATGCAAAAAAATATCGCCATTATTCTTGCTGCCGGAAAAAGTCTTCGGATGCAGGGCGTGGATAAAATTGAAACAATTGTAGGCGGAAAGCCATTAATTGCATATACTATTGCGCCATTTTTGGAGTCGAAATTTGTCGATGGAGTTGTTATTGCATGTAATAATGAAAATATTTCTGCACTTAAAAAGATATTCCCCGCAAATGCATATAAGAATATTCATTTCGCTTTAGGCGGAGAAACGCGCTTCCAATCGGCAAAAAACGCATTTGCCTATTCGGAAAAAAAATACAAACTCTCCGGAAGCTCCACGATTATTTTCCATAATTGCGGGAACGTACTTGCTACAAAAAAAGAGATTGAGGATACCATTAAAAGTGCAAAAAAGTACGGCGCCTGTATTGTTGCCCGACCCGCATCTGATACATTGAAAAAAATAACAACTAAAAATAAGATTATCGAAACTGTAGATCGCAAAGAAATACTCTATGCGGAAACACCGCAGACATTTCGTGTAGACATCTTGAAAAATGCCTACATGCAGCCAATAGAGACTACTGATGAATCCTCTCTCGTTGAGCGATCCGGACATAAGGTGTGCTGGACGCCGGCCTCAACATTTAACAGAAAAATTACGACACAGCACGATATTGCTATGACAAAAATGATTCTTGAAAAAGAAAATAATAATAAAAAAACATATTATGCACTAGGAACAGATACGCATTTTTTTGAAAAGAATAAGAAAGGTGCGCTTACTCTTTGTGGAATAAAATTACGTCCATTTTCAAAACTTGAGGCGGAATCGGATGGTGATGTTGGGATTCACGCCCTTGCTACGGCCATTTCTCAGGGGATAGGCCGTGGATCACTTGGCACGTTTGCGACAAAGCTTTGCAAGAAGGGGGTGAAAGATAGTAAGGAATATCTAAAATATATTCTCGAAAAAGCAAAAAAAAATAACACAGACATTGCTCACATTGGTATGCATTTTGAGTGTGATGCTCCAAAAATTGATCCTCTCGTTCCGCAAATGAAAAAAACGCTATCAAAAATTATAGGCATAGATGAGCCACAAATTAACATTACGGCAACCACACAGCCACTCATTAAGAATGGTATTCGCTGTACAGTTATCGTGACGATGAGGTAATGATGCGTTGATGTATTTTTCTTGTTTCTTGCACCTCCGCTCTATACTGCGCATCCCACTTTTGCAGAATGCCTTCGACAGGATCGAGTGATCGAGTTGTCGAAGAAACGATACATGGCGGCGTAGGCTCTGGTTCGTGTATCGGAGATAGTTCGGGTTCTTGGCTTATAGCAGACACTCTTTCTGCTTCTTTTTGAATAGCTCGACGCCTTTTGTGTATAGGGGAGGCATTAGTCGCAATGCATTTTTCGACTTCATGAATGAGTGCATCATCCGTGGTACACATGTTTTTATCGTGTACAAGCGGAATAGCAAGGCTGTGCTCGTCCACATAGAGTCGTCCAAAAGTTTCATTAGTACTGCTTGGAACAAATACGAAATCAAAATCTATATCGGGTGCAAGTTTTAATTTTAGCGATTCTAGGGCCGTAATCCACCCTTGAGGTATGGGGATATTCTTATGCATTCCAAGAATAAAAACCGCATCGTGTGCGCGTAAAGACTCAAGAATATAACGCTTCATATTGTCGGTAGCGAGAAGTGGAGCATCTCCCCTCGCGTAGAATAGTGTAAGATCAGGAGGTAACAGCCAGTCCGGCTCAGTCTGTGGGGATTGAGGGTGGAAAACAGAGGTAATTTTCTGGATGTCTGCGATGGACATGCGTGGCCGAGTGCCATGTTCTAATAGGCGATGTGCCCTTCTCTGCAGCTCTATTTGAGCGAGAGTAAGCTCTAGGGACCGAGGAGCAATAGGCTCATCAGCACCGTCAGCTCGGTCTTTTGGGGATTCAGACATCTATTTCGGATAACATTGTAGGGGCGCAAACGGTATAATATAAAACGGGAATAATGTCGAGTAGGCCCACGCTCTATGAACCAGATAAGATTATCATCACCGGCAAAAGTTAATTTAACGCTTGATATTGCGGATAAATCGACTAGCGGGTATCACAGAATGCAGTCCATCATGATGCCAATTCAGCTTCATGATACGATTTTGATAAGGGAAAATAATAACAAAGGAATAGCGTTACGCACAAAAGGCCTCGTTTGCCCACAGGGATGCGAAAATTCTGCCTACAAAGCTGCAGAGCTCTTCTATGGAGCCGCAAAAATTCGACCAGCCGTGACAATTACCCTTAATAAGCGCATTCCGTTAGCCTCTGGGCTTGGAGGTGGCTCTAGCAATGCAGCGACCGTATTGGTTGGTTTGAATGAGCTTTACGGCAGTCCCCTTTCGGCGAAGAAACTTTTGCAATTAGCGAAGAAAATTGGCATGGATACGCCATTTTTCCTGAATCCGACACTCGCCCTGGCTACTCATTTTGGAGAAAAAATCACGCCAATTGTAAGAAAAAATAGCGCTCTTCCTCGGGTGCTGCTATTTCCACAAAAAGGAAAGAAAAAATCGACAACCTTTGCCTACAGCAGTTTGGATTTATCGCTTTGTAATAAGAAAAAGGAGAGTACGAAAAGACTCCTGAATTTTCTAAAAAAATCACCAAAGGCCTGGGATAGTGGCTGGAACGCTCTCCTGCATAACGACTTTGAACAGCTTTATTTGTCGACGTCAACCAACCAAAAAACGGAAAAAACCCACCTGACCGGTGCAGGACCAATGCGGTTTATGATTCGCGAGTAAGATTAAATCCCATTTTTCTCTTGGACGATTTTTCTTTTCCTGTATCCAAAAGCTGCTTAATCGCCTGAAATACAATAGAAAAATTCTGATCGTATTTTTTCTCAAGCATTTCAATTTTTTCACGTAGCTCTTTATGGGTAGCAAGCATCTTTCTTAAGTGAGTGAACATGCGCATAATCTGTATGTTAACCTGTATAGCGCGATCGCTGCTCAAGACGCTTGATAGCATAGCAACTCCCTGTTCAGTAAAGGCGAGTGGCAATTTTCTCAGTCCCATAGCCGTAGAATTGGAAGTCACAATCTGTGACTTCCAATAATCCATTTCTTTACCATTAAGCTGAAACATGAAATCTTTGGGAAAACGATTCACGTTTCGCCTAACCGCCTGGTTCAGAACCTTCGTTTCAACGCCATATAATTGGGCTAAATCTCTATCCATCATAATTTTTTCTCCACGAATTATATAAATTTTTCGAGCAATATAATCTTCATCAATAGTAATGATATTTTTTTGTAATTTCATATCAAATAAAGTGTAAGAGATATAATATCCCATACTTTATCACGCTAATGTAACAAAATGATGAAGGATCAATAACATTTTATTGAATTTTTTCTGTCATCTTTTTACATCCCCATTCTTCCCATCATGGCGCGGGAAATGGTACTTTCATCAGCATAGCCAAGCTCTCCCCCAACGGGAAGTCCGCGAGCAATTCGTGTTACATGCACGTCGAGGCCTTGGAGCATTTTGGTGATATACATCGCTGTCGTCTCGCCCTCGACGCTTGGATTCACTGCAAGGATAACCTCTTTTATGCCACCATTGCGTACGCGTTTTTCTAATTCATAGAGTTTGAGGTTTTCGGGACCAACGCCATCAATCGGCGAGAGAACGCCATGAAGCACATGATAAACCCCATGGAATGCGCCAGACTTCTCAATGGCGACAACATCCAATACTTGTTCTACTACACAGACAATATCCTGAACGCGAGCATCATCACTACAGATACGGCAAATGCTCGAGTCGGATAAGTGCCAGCAGACAGAGCAAAATTCGACGCCATCTTTCATATTAAGAACAGAATCGCCGAGATCTTTGATGCGGGAATGAGGAGAGTGTAGCAAGTGAATAGCCAGTCGCTCAGCGCTTTTCGGCCCTATGCCGGGTAGCCGAGAAAACTCATCAATAAGATTCTGAATGGATCGTGGTAGGAAAGAGCTCATATCGAAAAAAGTATAGCACGCACTATCTTCCTATCAACCTCAAAAACTCCGCTCGAGTGGTGTCATTTTTTTTGAATGAGCCAAGAAGAGATGAGGTGACAACGACGCTGTTTTGCTTTTCGACGCCACGGGACATGACACACAAATGTTGCGCCTCCATGACGACACCAACTCCTTTTGCTCCGACAAGCTTCATGAGCGCCTCTGCAACCTGAGAGGTAAGACGTTCTTGATTTTGCAGTCTACGAGCGAAGATTTCAACAAGTCGAGGTAGTTTTGAGAGTCCAATAAGCTTTCCGTCAGGGATGTATCCAATGTGAGCTTTTCCAAAGAAAGCCAACATGTGGTGCTCGCACATAGAATAAAATTCTATATTTTTGGAGACGATCATCTCATCATAAGACTCACCGTCGAAAATAGTGAGGACGTCTTCAGGCTTCTTGTCGTACCCGGAAAAAAGCGTTTTGTACGCCTCGGCTACTCGCCTCGGCGTCTCCCTCAGCCCCTCACGCTGTCCATCCTCCCCCATCGCTTGCAGGAGTTCGCTCGTGAGCCGTTCTATAGTTTTTGTATCCATGGGAACAGTATTCTACGAGAACCCCAGCTTCAGATCAAGCCAAACATCGATGAAAGAGTACCCTGATTGACTTATAAAGCTAAAAATGATATAATAAAAAGAAATAAAAATATCAAAAAACACCAAAATGTTTATAAAACGATCAACGCATAGTTTCCAGGGAACATTCTCATACTTCGTATCGAGCAGAATAGCGTTTGAGGAAATGGGTGCACATGCTCAGGAGGCCGCAACAGCGGAGCGCATGGAAAGGAGTGATAATGAAGGAAAAGCTCCAGAAGCTGGCGCTGAAAAAGCCGGAGAAAGGGACAAAAAAAAGGAGAAAGTAAGTGGTGATGCGGCAGAAGGACGAGCAGAACATTTAAGTGATATAGAGACTAAGAGAAGCGCTCTCGAGAAGGTGGCGAATATTATTACAGAATCTCCGGAGAATATTGAGAAGGCTTTTTATAATTACAATCTTGCCGAGCACGATGAGGCGAATAGAACTCCAAAATTGGAGGCACAAAGAATCATAGACAAAATAATCGCGGCAAAAAAGGAAGGGAAACTCAAGGGCATTACGTTCTTGTATCTGGGTGGTACAAACGGTCAACGACATGACCTCAATAAGCTCGAGAAGAGAATGGCATCTGAGATTAAGCAGTGGCACGAAAAAAAATCAGAGGCCTTCAGGAATATTTTAAAGGGAAAAAATACGATTCAGCCGGTAGAATTACGGACATTTATCGCAGCGAATGAGGGTCTGATCAAGGAGTATCAGGCAAAGGTAGGAGCCGGTAATGCTGCAGCGCTCAAGACTTTTCTCGCGACAAACAATGCGGAATTTTGCGATGCGGGCGGTCTTTTTGATCTCGCGCTCGCCTACCAACGTGCAGATGATTTGTATGGTGTGATGAATGAAGGTAAGAAAATAGATCCATTAAAAGATGTAGTGACACTCGATCTCCGAACAGGTGCGGGGTCGGAAGATCTCGAGAACTGCAGATCAAAACTCGAGTTCACGATGCTAGAGGGGGCCACAGGAGAAGTTCAGCCGCAGAAGCCGGCTCAGGGAAAAGGTGAGGTGATACCAACTCCGCTACCGGTAAAAGGCCCAAACGATCTCCCCGAAGATCATCCGGAGCAACTTCCCCCAGCCCCAGTTACTTTTGAGAAGAACTTCACGGGAAAAATCGACCAAACAGGAAGACTTATTCTCACGGTGGAGCCGATGACACCAGCGGAAGGCAAGCCCACGACCTATGAGGTCATTGCTACTCCGAATATTCCTGGAAATCCGCAGCTCGATATCGCCCCAGGGAAGCCGGAAAATGGCCATAAGACCGTAGAAGTGCATGAAAAAACTCCAAGCGGACCGGGAAGATTATATTTCAGAACGTATGTAACGGTTGATCAAAGCGGCCACGCAGAACTCGTGGTAGTAAACAATCCACCAGATAAAAATCTCAAACCTCAGGACGAAAAACCGCCGGAATTCAAGGTAGTGCCAAACGAAAAATCGAAAGGAACTTTCATTATCGAGGTAGTAAAATCAACATCAGTGGCAACAGGACATTTTGAAAGAGCCCCAGCCCCTGCCATGCCCGAGGCAAAGCATTTTAATGACACGGGAATTGACGAGAAGAAATATGAACAGCAGCTTAAAGATGCGACAGAAGTCCTCAAAGGTCTCGATATAGAAACGAAAAAAATACTCACACATCTGACTCCGCCGGTTTTTTCATTGATGAACTCGTTGCAACCAAAGGCGGATAGCAATGGTCGTTATTTTGTATATATCGACATACGTAATACGCCACAGGATATCAAAAAGAATCTCGAGAATGCAGCGAAGATGATTATTGAGGAGGGTAGATTTTTGTATAATACTCCGCAAGAAGATAAGGCGGCAGACCATGCACGAGAAAAAGGAATGCCATTTAAGAATATACGACAGGCATATGTTGAAGATTTAAAAAATAAACCAAAAATTAATTGGAACGGACCAGCGGGAGATCCAGTGGCTCCATATGAGTGGGTGGAGAAAGATCAAAAAGATAGCGAATGGTTCAACTATGCTGTAGAGACACCTGCGGAAACTACCGACAGAATCAAGAAGAATACCAAGGAGGAAGAGGTGAAGAGAAGATCCGATGATGAGGCGAAAAAAGCAGCTGCCGATGAAGCCGCAGCCAAAAAAACAGCCATTGAAGAAGATGCCAACAAAGAGGCCGATCCGGAAGATGTGAGCAAGTTCAGGACAGCTCTGGACGCCTATAACGTCAAGCGAGAGGCGTTCAACCAGGCAAACGGACTGAAGCTTACGAGCCATCTTGACGCATTTTTTGATAGAGATAAGGGTCCATACAAATCAGCCGATATTGATGAATATGCAGCAAGATTAGAGGGTCTTAGCAACGGTATCGATAGATTTGGAAAAGTATTTGAGAGCATGAGCGATAACACAAAAAATATTCTCAAGTCTGTAGAGCTTATTATCGATCAGGAAGATGAAGACAGAAAGGATCCGGGAAAAAATATCTCAAGAAATGACGACGGAAGTTACCGTCTATGGTTCGATATTGCTAGGAGTGAAGAGAGGGTAAAAAAAGATGTCATCTCGCAGAAAAACAAATTCGTAAAAGGAAAGAAATATAAAGAAGACTCACCTCTTGAGGCGCAGGAGCGAGCCACCGCAGGCGACACATTCAAAAATGCAAGAGAGGCCTTCAGCGAAAAAGGCATACGATATGACGCCAAAAAAGACGCATGGATACCAGCCAGAAACCGTAAATGGGCCGGCACACTTATCTACGACTACTCAACGGTCGAGATTCCCGAAGAGCCAATTGTGCCTACTCCGGCTCCGGATCCAGAACCTGCACCTAATCCAAAACCTAAACCTAAACCTAAACCAGAACCTGCCCCCGAGGTTCCTTACGAGGCCGCAAACACGGATAGTATTAAATTAGTAGATCATACTATTAAAACAAAGCAAAAAATAAATGGAATAAATGAAATAGGTAGATATATCCTTGATAATAAGATTACGGTAAATACAGATTCGCAACGTATCAATACTCCTGATGGAAAAGTCATGGCCCTCAAGATATCAACCGAAGATAACAAACCAATTGGATACGTATATCTCGACAAAACAGGAACGATGAAGGCGAAGATGGAGAGTGGATATGCCATTCGCATACAAGACAAAACTATCACCGTCAGTAAGAAGCGAGAGTTATGATAAAGGGCTTCAGCTTCAAAAATTGACCAATTTATAAATTTACAGCATAATTTAAACACCATAATTTCGATCACATGACCGCATCACGTGGACCAGATGACACAAACAATTTAGGGGGTGGCTACCAGGCACTAGACGCACTCGACGACTTCATGATAGCCGATGCTGTTACAGTAGTCGTCAAAGAGCAGCAGGCTTCAGTGGCCCTACTCCAGCGAAAACTTGGAATCGGAGCTGACCGTGCTACGAAAATCATTGATGCCATGGAAAAGGACGGCATCGTAGGCCCTTCAATTGCACCATTTGTCCCACGTAGAGTTCTCATACAGACAGTTCCAAAAAACTTTGGCGGCCAATGGCAACAGCCATTAGAAGAGCTTCCATCTGTTGATAGTATGCCCTCAGTTTTCGCCCCGGAATCACTTTTTCCGGAAGGAGTAACAAACGTACCAGCCCCGGTCTACCAGGAAAAAGAAAGAGACGGCAAAATCTATGAAAAAGGATATTACGTAAATGATAAACTAAGATATGGATGGAAATATGTGAAAGAGGATGATGCAACCGTAGAAGGAGTATTTAATGAAGATGGGAGTTATTATAGCGCTAGAGTTCGGATCACCACTCTCGATGATGGTAGAGTTGTGCAAGATTTGCCGGCATTTAACAAGAATCCCGCTCTTGATGAGCTGCATCATGGAGTGTTTTTTGATGCAATAGATTTTAACTACGAGGGCATAATATCGATGCCATATCTCCCGAAACTCACCATGAAAATGGTAGAGAGTATTGGAGAAAATCCACAATTACGGGAGAGCAAAATAGCATTCCCAAATCTTCAGGAGGCAGAGAAAGGTGCGATAGGTATACTCTGCGAAAGATATAAGGCCGTATATATTGGAAAAGTAACACAGCTGAGCGATGCTGATGTAGCGGATATCGCCGTAGCAGAAAATAGCGGCCGCTCAAAGGTCGTCTGTAGGCCGGAGCTACGGAGTAGAATCGAAGAAAAGAAACGAGAAATGGAAAAAAAAGATGGAAAAAGTAATTCCATCGCCTCATCCGCCAGCGCAAATATCGGAACAGAGTCCATTCTTCCCTACGATGCAAACTTCACCGGTCAAGGAGCGATGAAATCATTTAATGGAAAGAGTGTATTGGTGGGAGTTTTTAATAATGGTTTCATTAGAGGCCGCTCTACGAATGAGAATGGATCTTTTGTAGATATTGATATGTCTGAGGGAAATTGGATGAAGGGAAGAGGGAAAAAAACATATAACGATGGGGTAATTTATGAGGGTAAATTTAATGCTAATGGGTTAGTGGAAGGCAAGAAAATCTTCAAAGATGGAACTATTTTTGAGGGTTCATTTGATGCCGATGGAAACCTCAACGGTATGGGTAAAGTTATTTATGGAGCTGGTACACCGACAGAGGTGACAATAGAGGGAAATTTTGATCAGGGAATACTTAATGGCCAAGGGAAGAAAACAAGAAAAGGGGTAACCCCGGATACGAGTAGGGATGGAAACATAGAAGAGGGAAATTTTAAATTCAATATTCTCGACGGCAGAGGAAAAAGAACATATGACCTAGGTACGGCAAAAGAATATACACAAGACGGTACGTTTGAAGATAGTAGTTTTGTAAGTGGAACGATCCTTCGTAATAATGGAGAAAAAACAATAAGACGAGGTAGTCAAGATTATACGGGAGAACTCGATGAAAGTCTTACCGGTACAGGAAAAATGTATGACAGAAAAAGCGGGGTATTATTGAGAGGTACATTTAAAAATGGAACATTGTGGAGTGGTTATAAATTAGTCACAAATAGTGAGACTGGCAAAACAGACACTATCACGATAAGCGAGGGCCAAGAGAGGGTTAGCGAGCCTGTTCAGCCATCCCGTTCAAGCGGCGAGTTAGCTGGGTTGGTGGAATCTGCTCCTCGCGCGTCAGATATAGCTGCACCAATTGTCACGCCACCCATTAAACATTCTTTCGTTTCACATACCCCAACACCTCATTCCTTTACTCCCCCACCCATGAACGCACCTAATAATCTAGATACATCAATCGAAACAGGAGAACGTGATCCTCTCTTCCAGAATGCAATAGACTGGGTTGAGCAACAGACGGGGCAAGCTTCATTGACGAATCTCCGATTGGCATTAAATATTCCCGCAGCTCGCACCGAGGAAATTCTTATGGCTATGCAAGCGAAGAATATGGTGAAGAAATCAGGATTCATGCCATTCCCCCAGTTTTTTGAGTACACTCCTCCAGTCGTACCGGTAGTAGTTCCGGCTCCAGCCCCAGTTTCAACTCCAGTTGCTCCAGCTCCTTCAGCCCCGGTACCAAGATCCAATCCATTCCCCAGACCAGCGCCGCCGGCCAGTGCTTCAATGCTCGATACGTATGGTAATGAGTGGGAAGGAGTCTTTGATTCCAACCTCAGTGGCCATGGAAAAGTAGTATATCAAGATGATGGAGAAATCAGGGAGGGTTTATTTGAGAATGGCGTTCATTTCGAGGGAAAACGAACAAGAAGAGATGGAGCTACTTTAGAAGGAACTTTTGATAAGATGAGTGGCAGATTATTGAGTGGCGAGATAGTTGAGCCGGGAATACGAATTATTAAGGGAGATTTTGATCCACGCAGCGGCAATCTTATGGATGGTACCATAAAATATTTAGACGATGGATCCGTAAGGACAATAGTAAATGGCGTAGTGGATTTTGGCCCTATGCCCAATTTTACCACTGATCCAGCAGATATCGACGACAAGAGCCACGATGAACCAGAACCATATGTGCGCATAAAGGGCATCCGAGAGAACGCCGAATTTGGCTTATTTCCCCGTAGCAAGGCAGCTGAGGCAGACAGAGGTATCGAGAGAATAGAAACTTTATGTATGCGATTGTCTGAAGAAGACCAGAGACGTATAGGTGAGCTGCATATTAAATTTAAAGATAGAACTCCTCCTGCGCCAGGTGGGCTGAAGGGTTTATTGGCGAAGAAGCCAACAGGCGTAACGCCATGGAGAGCCATCGATACAAATCCAGGCGAAGGAAATACGTTTGTGGAAATAGATCCATTGCGATTACCTGCGAATGATAATGAGATTACTGATTATCTCATCACGGCTGCAAAAAAATATGATAATCAGCGGAAGGCGGAAATGGCTATTGAGGACTTAGAAAGACGGACACAGGTATACGGACTAACATTAAATTACGATCATGGATCCCCAAACTTCTTGCGATCTCTCGATGGTATAGAAAAAATAAAAAACGCGATGATGATGCTGAATGAAGATGAGACAGGAATGTTGTCCAGATCAGATATGTTGATTCTCATGGTAGGGCAGAAAAAAGAAGATTATTTGGATAGTAAGTATAGAATTATTCTTTCTTGCGATACTCCCCTGGATGAGGATCTCATCGCCTCTTACCTCCGAGGAGAGCTGAGAAGAGTCGAGCAAGAAGATGCCGCAGGAGGAGCGCCAAGTCGAAAGCCAACAAAAAAATCAGTTCCAGGAATCTTCTCAAAGACACGTGGAAAAATAGCAGGAGTTCTCACGGCCCTTGCGGTTGTCGGAGGTGGTGCAGTTGCAGCTCATCAAATAAACAAAAAGCCGGTTCCAGTAGACACCAAGCCAGCACCAAAGGCTCCTGAGGCTCCAGAGGCAGCAGAACCACTAAAAGCCCCGGAGAAGGCAGCAGAAGAGGCGCCAAAGGCTCCTGAGAAGTCTGCAGCTGAGTCTGGTGAGGTGAAGAAGGTAGACCTCTCAAAAATTCCCGTTGGAGGAAAAGTATCATTCGCGTCGCCGGAAGATGGCGTCAAGAAAGGAGTGCTCAAGAAAAATAGTCGTGGAAAATATGAGCCAGTTGATGCCTTTGATTTTGATGGCGATGATGATGGAACCGTAGTTCGTATACAGCAATAAGCGTTAACCAATTCTCATATGTCCCTCCCAACCGGCGCAGAAGAAGATGATATTATTGATACCACGGCTACGCACACTCCCAATACTCCTGCAGAAACGGGTACAGCCCTCGCGGTCACTCCGGAAATCGAACGACAGGCAGAAGAAGGGGCTGATCAGATTGTATGTTTAGCACAGGATGTAGAAATAATGGCTGCAACAAGAGGTAAATTAGAGGCTGCTCTGGGAAGAAGTGAGTTTGTGGCAGGTATTTTGGATGAGGGAATTGTGAGACATGTTCCTATTCTCAAGCACATTCCAATTGTAAGAAGTATTTCCGTAGAGAGCTTAGTGGGGGCAATTCCCGTTTTAGGTGATGTTATAGGTGCCGGGGCCAGTCTTTATATCGTTGCGGAAGCGCATCTCGCCGGAGTTCCATTTTCAGAGATTAAAAAAATGCTCATCAAGATTGCGATCGATTCAGGAGTCGGTGCCATTCCAGGAGTCGGAGATATTTTTGATATCTATTACAAATCAAATAAGAAAAACGTAGAGATTTTCAGGCAATACGTCACAGAGTATATAGCTCAGCACGAAGGGAAGGTGGGAGCTGTGGCCGATGCTCAGGCACGAAAAAGATTCGAAGACAGTCGAAATCTCGGCTAATTACATTCGAAGTTTCAATCTCAAAATAGCGCCTTTGATTCTCTTGAAAAAGAGGAAGAAAAATAAGAGTGCGGCCATACCGGTCATCGCCGCGCTATAGATAAATGTCAGCTCTCCCATATTATATTGCCATAGAAGGCCGGCTATCCAGCTCGCGAACATAACGGCAAATCCCGTAACGGTAAAGTATATCCCTAAGCCCGTTGCCTTCAGTCCATGCGGAGAAAGCTCTACCAGGAAGGTGCGGAATCCGACCTCCATAAGCGAAAAAGAGATACCCTGAATGAGGAAAAGACTGAGGAGAAATAGTCCGCTTCCGCCCATGATGAAGCCGGCAGACGAGAGAGAAAATAGAAGGAAGCTTGCAAAAACAAGCACGGCCTTTCCAAATGCATCCGAGAACTTTCCGACCGGAATGGCGAATATTACCTGAATCATATTGAAGACCAGATAGTAAAAAGGAATCTGCTCTGTTGGCACATTCAAGTTGGCAAGCCTCAGGAGAAGAAACGCATAACTAATCTTTCCCATATGGAAGATGATACTTACCCACACGAATCTCCAAAATTCCGAACCGAACTTTTTTCGATCGCTCGTGAAATCGCTCCAGGACGGCATAGTCACCTTTTTGGGCATAGTGGTATCGCCGGCAACAACGATTTTTTTTGGCTCCTTTACAGGAAGAATAAAGAAAATGGCCAAGAATGCAGGTATGAGCGAAAGCCACACAATATTGCGTAACGACATATGGATGCTTACAAGTACGATGGCGAGCGTATTACCAATAACGGCTCCGGTACTATCGAGCATACGGTGAAGTCCAAAAGCGGCGCCCTGGCGATCTGATGATATGGACTCAGCGATAAGTGCATCTCTCGGGCTAGTACGAATCCCCTTTCCCCCTCGATCAAATAATCTTGCGATAAGAATAAGAGGCCAACTACCGGAAATAGCGAGAAGAAATTTTCCAACAGCAGCAGTTCCATAACCCAAAATCACAAAAGGTTTTCTTCTTTTGATTCTGTCGGAAATCCATCCAAACCATACCTGAAAAAAATTTGAACTTCCTTCGGCCAGGCCCTCGATAACGCCAAGAACCGCAGCGGAAAGCCCAACTTCCATAACAAAGAAAAGAGGAAGAATGGGGAATAACATCTCCCCCGCTATATCAGCGAAAAGACTGGTTATGCCGAAAAAAATAACAGTGAGTGACATAGATGTTTATCGTTCTCCGTACTCCTTCCAACTTTTTATTTTGAGATCTTCAAGTTTATATTTCGAGAGTGCCTCGGCCATAATCTTGGCAACCTGCGTGTTGGTGATGAGAGGTATATTGAGATCGATAGACTTTCTGCGGATCATGTAGCCATCCGTGCTCTCTTGGCGACTATAATTTTTTGGTATGTTGATAACGAGATCTATACCATGAGAGGTGAGCGCCTCAAGAATATTTGGAGATTTTTGTGACTGAATTTTGTAAAGTGTCGTAACCTCAACGCCATTTTCTCGAAGGAATGCAGCCGTACCCTCTGTTCCAAACAGTGTATAGCCCATCTTGATAAAGAGCCTTGCTGCAGGCAAAAAGTCGGCCTTGTCTTCTGTGCGTCCGATACTCGCCAAGATATTTTTCTTTGGAAGTGAGAATCCCACGGAGATCATCGCCTTCAAGAACGCTTCGTGCAGATCATCTCCGAAACATGCTACCTCTCCCGTAGAAGCCATTTCTACGCCGAGCACCGGATCAGCACCCTTCAATCGAGGGAAAGAAAACTGTGAAACTTTTACGCCAACATAATCTAAATCGAGAGTTCTTGGCTTGTTGACTCGCAAATCGAGAACACTCTTTTCTCCAAGCATTGCGCGTGTAGCAATATCGATGAAGTTATAGCCGGTAACTTTCGAGGCAAATGGGAAGCTCCTACTCGCGCGGAGGTTACACTCAATAACTTTTACATCGTTATTCTTAGCCAAAAACTGAATATTGAAGGGACCGGTAATATTTAGTCCTCGTGCAATTTCCTTCGCAATCATCTTCACGCGTCGTGTCGTTTCTAAATATAATTTTTGTGGAGGAAGGACGATCGATGCATCGCCGGAGTGAACACCTGCATTTTCAATATGCTCAGAAATCGCATAGATAAGCGTTTCTCCCTTGTACGCCACAGCATCAACCTCAACTTCTTTTGCGCCGGTTTCAAATTTACTGACCACTACCGGAGCATCTCGGTTCACTCTCGCGGCCTTACTCAATAACACCTTCAACGACTCGGCATTCTGCGCAACGCTCATAGCGGCACCAGACAAAACATAGGAAGGACGGACCAAAACCGGGTATCCAACCTTGTCGGCAAATTTTTCAATATCAGAAATATTGACCAACTCTTTCCACTCGGGTTGATCGATTCCAAGTGTATCCAACATCGCGGAAAACTTATTTCGATCCTCTGCGCGGTCAATATCCTTCGCATCGGTTCCAAGAATTTTCACGCCGGCCTTAGCCAATTTCATCACGAGGTTATTCGGAATTTGGCCTCCCATGGAGACTAAAACGCCATCTGCTTTTTCTTTTTCGTAAATATCCAGCACGCGCTCGAGAGACAGCTCATCAAAATACAACTTGTCGCACATATCATAATCCGTAGAAACGGTCTCAGGATTGTAGTTCACCATGATCGTTTCATGTCCCAGTTTCTGAAGAGTTTTAACCGCATTCACACAGCACCAATCGAACTCAACGCTCGATCCGATGCAGTATGGTCCACCGCCAAGAACGATATATTTCTTCTTCTTGCTGCGGCCCGACTGATATTCAGCATCGTCTTTTGTTCCATGATAGGAGACGTAAAGATAATTCGTTTTTGCTGGGTACTCGGCAGCTAACGTATCGACCTGTTTGACCGATGGAACGACCTTCATCTTCTTTCGCATCTCACGAACCTCCATCTCGGTCTTGTTGATTGCGCTTCCGATCTGCTTATCCGAAAATCCAAACTTTTTTGCACTCGCCAGGAGCTCCTTATCGATTTTATCTGCTTTCTTTAGCTCTTTTTCCATCTTCACGATATTGTGTAATTTTTCCAAAAACCATGCATCAATCTTCGTTAAATTCGCAATCTTTTCGACACTCCACCCTCTTTGTAGCGCGCGGGCGACGGCCAAGATGCGTTTTGGCGTAGGACGGACGAGATCACTTTCTAGTTCACTCTCGCTGATTTCTATACCGAGATTTTCATTCGATACCAAGCCCTGAAGCCCGATTTGAAGCATTCGCAGACCCTTCTGAACGACCTCTTCAAAACTACGACCAAGAGCCATAATTTCACCGACGGATTTCATCTCAGAGGTAATTTCGTGTGACACCATTCGGAACTTATCCAAATCCCAGCGTGGAATTTTTAACGCGAGATAATCAAGCGCCGGCTCAAAACAAGCCGTTGTCGCCTGCGTCACGGAATTTTTTAATTCGGGTAAGCTATATCCTAGAGCGAGTTTTGCCGCTACGTGAGCCAGTGGATAGCCGGTTGCCTTCGAGGCGAGCGCAGAAGATCTGCTCAAACGAGCATTCACCTCGATAGTGCAGTAATCCAAACTGACCGGATCAAGCGCAAACTGAATATTGCACTCTCCAATAATCCCAAGATGACGAATCGCCTGAATCGATAATTTTCGAAGCATGTGATACTCCGTACTTGAGAGTGTTTGCGAAGGAGCGATCACGATACTTTCTCCGGTATGGATGCCAAGTGGATCGAAATTTTCCATATTACAGACCGTAATACAGTTATCGAATTTATCGCGAACTACCTCGTATTCCACCTCTTTCCATCCCTTCAAATTCTCCTCAATTAACACTTGTGGACTGTAGGAAAAAGCCGTCTCCAACATCTCGTCGAGCTCTTTTTGATTGTAGGCAAATCCACTTCCCTTTCCGCCAAGCGTGAACGCCGCGCGTACCATTAACGGAAATCCAATTTCTTTTGCCGCCTTTTGCGCCTCGTCGAGCGTATTACACGCCGCACTTTTGGCGCATTTGAGGCCGGCCTTCGCCATTTCTTTTTTAAATAAATCTCTATCCTCGGTCATCTCAATGGCTCGCACAGGTGTACCCAGAACCTCAACTCCGTATTTTTTCAAAATACCGCGTCGATACAAATCGACTCCACAGTTCAATGCCGTCTGGCCCCCAAAGCTCAGCAGGATGCCATCGGGCTTTTCCTTGATAATTATCTGTTCAGCAAAGTAAGGATTTACCGGTAAGAAGTAAACCTTGTCCGCCATCCCGTCGCTCGTCTGAATCGTCGCAATGTTTGGATTGAGCAGCACCGTCGAAATCCCCTCTTCTTTAAGGGCCTTAATCGCCTGTGAACCGGAATAATCGAACTCTCCAGCTTCCCCAATCTTCAAAGCACCCGATCCGAGGACCAAAACTTTTTTGAGTTTGTGGTGGTGTGTAGCTGCTTTCATGTTGAAACAAATCTACTGAAAAATGACGATAGAGGCAAGGCGGAATTACACCGTCCAGTTGGAGATAACGATATCCAAATAGGATAGAATTTCCCGGGAGTGTTCATCTGGCTTTACATCGTCGAATATTTTGGCGATTCTCCCATCAGGATCAACTAAAACCGTAGTTCGAGATACGCCCATATAGGTCTTTCCATACATGCTCTTCTCTACCCACACGCCAAAATCCTCCAAGACCTCATGTTCCGTATCGGAAAGAAGCGGGAAAGGAAGCGAGTTTTTATTCACAAATTTGAGGTGGGACTCCATATCATCGGCGCTAATGCCATAAATTTCCACATGCCTCTTGCGGTATTCCGACATCTTATCGCGGAAATTGCAGGCTTCTTTTGTGCAGCCTGACGTATCGTCTTTTGGATAAAAATACAAAATAGTCCACTTACCTCGGAAGTCCAAAGGTGAAATCATTTTGCCGTCGGTACTTGGAAGGGTAAAGTCAGGCACATTCAGTCCTGCAGATATCTTAGCCATGGCACGTTAGGTTAGGCGGATACAATATGGCGGGATTATAGCATACCATTTCAAAATTCATAGCGATACGAGAGCATCCCTTGGGGATAGCGATCCGAGAGCATCCCTTGGGGATAGCGATTTCTAGAGCATTCCAATGTCGGGATAGCGGGTTTGATTTTCATGAATTAATGAGAAGCTTTCGCCCTTTTTTAACTTTCCTGCCACTCCAAAACCAGAGGCCTTTTTGTGCCCCCCACCCCCAAACATTTTACAGAACTCCGACAAGTTAACATCATCCCGGCGCGTTCTGGTTGAGCCCTTCACGATGCCATTTTCTCGGTCTTCAGAAAGAAGAATCGCAAATTTAGCCCCCTCTACGCTATTTAAATAATCCACCACACCTCCAATTTCTTCCTTTTTCGCCCCACAGGACTCGATTTCTTTGGTGGTTATTCCGGACATAATCACACCATCGTCATTTTGAGTGACGGACTCAAGTATCTTTCCCCATGCATGCAGCTGCCCAGGCGTTCGCTGTCGATACAGCACGTTCATGATCTGGTTTCGATTCGCGCCAAGCCGCATAAGCTCGCCGCAAACCTGCATCACATCGCCACTCGTATTTGAGTGCATCAGGCTTCCCGTATCATAATAAATTCCGAGCAATAAATACGTAGCAATTCGCGGTGTGATACTCCATCTGAGTTGCAAAAAGAGATGATACAAAACATACGTTGTAGAACAGGCCTCGGGCACAACGAGGTTGTGCGTGCCGAAATAGGAGTTCGATACATGATGGTCTATCGAGATAAACGGAACGGTACCATCAAGGATAGTGGGGTCTTTTTCGGGATATACAAGCTGCGTAGTAGAGCTTCCATCGACATTAATGTAAAGATCGGTAGACGCCTTGTCCCACTGCTGATGGAAAAGGTCTAATGCCACGCCATCCAGCACGTCATACACGTTCGGAAGTGGATCGGCACACACAGAGGTCACGGACTTCCCCCATGACTCCAGCGCATCTCGTAGCGCCAAATTGCCGCCAATCGTGTCGCCATCTGGACTACGATGGGAAAATATGACAATATGCTGCGCCCGGTCGACGATATCTTGTAGTTGTTGAAGCATAGGGGGGTACTCTATCATGCACATAATGAAACCGGAAGAAAAAAATAACACGCAGCAGATAAAAGCATTCGCTCTCGAATTGGGATTTGATATGGTGAAAATTACCTCCGCAGAAAAATTATCCGATGCAGGATTATTCTATGAAAAATGGCTTAAGGAGGGCAATGCAGCCGATATGGATTATTTACAAGAAAATACAGAAAAAAGATACACTCCCGAAAAAATTCTCGCAGGAGCACGATCGATCATCGTACTCGGATTAAATTATTATAAAAAAGACTATCAGTTTCAGGAAAAATTCCGCATCGCCAAATACGCTATGGGCCGCGATTATCACAAGGTTATCACATCGAAATTGAAAAAATTTGCAGCATTTTTAGAAAAAATGTCCGCCACGCAAAAATCATACGTGGACTTCGGTCCAACCATGGAGCGCGCATTTGCCGCAAAATCACACATGGGATTCATCGGGAAAAATGCCTGCATCATTACGCGCGAATATGGTTCCTATATTTTTCTCTCAGAAATTATCACGACATTAGAACTCACTCCCGACGAACCGACGAAGTGGAAGGGGCAGTGCGGGAGCTGCACGCGCTGTATTGATATTTGCCCTACCGGAGCCATAAAGCCGGACAAAACGATTGACGCTCGATTGTGTATCTCCTATCTCACGATAGAAAACCGCGGCGCAATTCCCATCGAACTCCGTCCAAAAATCGGCAACTGGCTCTTCGGCTGCGACATGTGTCAGGATATTTGTCCTCACAATGTTCGCGCGCAACCAACACGCGTAACAGATTTTCAGAATATTCCCCTAAATCTACAAACCACATCTCTCAGCCAAATTCTCTCCATCGAAACCGACGAGGAGTTCATAAAAATATTCGCCGGCACGCCCCTCACCCGCGCCAAACGGCGCGGACTCATCCGCAATGCCTGCGTCGTCGCCGGAAATCTAAAACTCACCGAACTCCTTCCGCAACTAAAAAAACTGGCACAATCAGACGACGAGATGATCGCGGAACATGCGCAGTGGGCGGCACAGCAGATAGTCCTCGAGGAGTAGTTCCATAAGGAGCAACCACGAAATTTCCTCGCATCGGCTGATTATTTTTTCATCCTTATTTCTGTTACTTTTACATCAAGGCTATGCGCAATCTGATGATGTTCCTTGCATAAGGGTGCCATGAAGTTTGGATTATGGGATGGATTGAGGCCAAACCTTCTTGTATGGTGAATGTTCCCTGATGGCTTCCGGCAATAGGTGACGGAACATGAGGTTCCATATTCCTGCTTGAGGATGTTTTTCACTCTTGTTGGAATATATCTGGATGAGGATTCAGGAAGTTCTTCTACGATGTGATCTTTTGCCTGTATAATCTCCTCTTCTCTCTGATTCAAAAATTCCAACAATGCTTCGTTTACATCAATCCCTTTTTCCTTGAGCTCCCTGAGCCGTTGGATAACTTCCCCCTTTAATCCGTATTCATTTATCTCCTCCTGAACAAGAGAGGTCTGGTCGACCATAGAATCCAGCTTCAAATCTTGAACATAGGTTTTCAAAGCAGACAAAGAAAGTATTTGCACCTTCTCCGCCAACTCACCATCATTCTCCATCGTAGCGATACTCACCACTCTCACAATTTTATTTACACTGACTTCACCACTCTCTAATAAATCCTTCAACGCAGGCTTATCCTCCAACCGCTCGGCAACGTTCAATGACTCAGCTACTTGCGCCATGCTTAATCCTGCCAATCGTTCTCCAAATTCATACACACTCTTATATCCTTTCTTACGATACAACCTCCTTCTCTCTACCTCAGGCAACAATGCTCTAAACTTATTTCTCCACAGAAGTGCCTCTCTTCCAAACTTTACACATTGTGCCAATAATTCCCTATCCGACAAGCCTCGCATATGATCCATGGAATAAAAATAAAGAAATAAAAAAACAACCGACGAGGAATAATCCCTGGAACTTCTCTCGTGAGAATCTCCGTAGTGTAGGACTTATTCCTTGGCCGGTTTTGTAC
>JAPLYO010000013.1 GCA_026395555.1 Candidatus Peregrinibacteria bacterium
AAAATTGCCAAACAAAAATGTCTACCTGCTGCAGCGAGAAGTGCCAGGTGATCTTCGCCCTACCCGAGACAGAGCGAAGGAAACTTCGCAAGCACCAGAAAACGAAGCCAAAGATGTTTAATCGCCAGGGGCTGGCATGCATTGAATAGAATATTTCTGGGGTGGTCGATGGGGCTCGAACCCACAACCCCTAGGACCACAACCTAGTGCTCCACCATTGAGCTACGACCACCACATGCAAACTATAAAGCCCGCATATTCTAGAGCCAAACCCTGCTCATGGCAAGGGCAGAAAAGAGGCTAACGCTACATTTTTCAGTATACAAGGAAGCAAGGAGGAGGCGATGGAGCTGTACAGGGAAGTACTGCGACTGAGCTGACGACGTGGATGACGCAGTAGAGTGGAAAATGGTATTACAAAAAACCCCCACCACTTGGGCGGGGGTCTTGTGTGTTTTAGGAGGATCGACGCCTTTTTGCCCTAGAAAAGCTACAAAGCCTTGAATTCCTAAAATTCACAATCAGCTAATAGAGTTTAAACGTTATTCAGAAATTTTTCAAGAGAAAATGGTAATACGGTCGCATCATACGTTCTTTTTTTCGTATCCAGCTTGTAATCGTTATTGCTGAACTCCTTGCCATGAAACACGCGGTCACGTAAATAGAGATATTTACGATTCAGACGTGCATTACTCTTCGCCATAAACTTGAACTGACTTCCGTGAAGAAGATAAAAATTATAACTCTCGGCGAAGTCTTCGAACGGATTTGACATCGCGTATTGGGTGACAAAATCAAACGCCGTACTTCCACGGTTCACATGACCGGTATCTTTCCAGCTAATAGAATAGAAGTTGATACTCGGATCATTTTTGAAGACGGTAGCGCGTGGGTCGTTGTAGGCGCTCAGACCGGCCGCTGCCTTCCCCTCATAGAGTCCTGTATCGACGATATGCCCCATTTCATGGACGAATACGGAGGTAAGGACATCATCGGACATATCATTGCACTTGAGGTACATAGAGCCATTTCCGCCAAGTCCTCGTTGTGAGTCCGAATACCAGAGGAATTTGATGCTTTTCAGCTGGTCCCTCTGTTCCTTCGGAATTCTCGTATAGGCATCAAAAACTCTCGATTCGCAGTACTTGAGGTGATAAAGCACATCTTCGCTCGGATACACGCCAACAACCTTATAGCTCGTCAATACGCCGTAATTGGCAAAATCACTCAAGGGCTCAAAGGTAAAAGGGGACTTACCGGGCATGATGTCCGTCGAAAGCTGAGCAGCGGCCACCAACGATCCATTGGTAAGGATTGAGGTCAGGATGAGAAACGTTCCGATAATAGCTCGTGAATATTGTCTCAAAATGAAGGGGATTAGGTACAAAGGTTGCAATTCTACAGTATATGGCGATTATGTCAAGTAGTCGTGCCCACAACTACTGCAGGCTATTAGGCTCAGTATAAAAAGTGGGCACAAAAAAAGACCCATGGTTAGTGGGCCTTTCGAGTAGTTTAAGAAAAGGGGGTTGGAATGGGGCTCAAGTCGTAGTGTAAAATACACATTCGATCTCGATGCCCCATCCCTGCAAGTCATGGTTCACCGTGAGAGCTTGTGAGCTCCAAGGTAAAAACACATAGGTTTTTCACTCGAAGGAGGAATACCATGACGTTCAGCAGGGACGAATATCAAAATCAAAGTGAACCAGTGTGGTTGATTCATTTCCCCCGCCAACAAGAGTGTAATCTTGTGATGGCGAAAAGCACAATGTCAGAGAAGACTCTCCGACAAGTTATGACTCAGTGCCCAAGGGCAAGTGAGTCAAAGTGCGCTTTTGAGAATGCTTGTAGGTGCATCCTCGGAACCTCTTCTTTCGGCTGAGCCGAAAAGAAGAAACGAACGACACCTCAATGGAGGCGAGTCGACGCAGAGAAGAGTAAACCCTTTTCTGAGCCAAGCTCGTAAAATGCTTTGTTCCGTTGTAGCTCTAAGCGCTACTCCGGAGACGGCTCCTCGATAGACCGTAAAGGTCAAAGAAGGAGGGAAAAAGCAAGGTTTGAATAAGATATTCGGAGCAACTATACACACGGTAGTAGTTGCAAAAAATCAGAGATTGCTGAAGACAATGGTGGTCCATCCCGCGAAGCGAGAGACCCTACCATTGAACCTATATGGAAGGGAAGCAGAGGGGTTACCTTGTGAGTAATCCATGGTGCCCCTATGGGTTCGTTAGCCAACATCAGTTACGGTGGTCAGTCTATTAAACCGACGAGGTAGCGACATAGGCATAATGGCAGAGGACTCGCTGCGAGTCATGACGTACCCCGGTAAATGTCAAAGATCAAATCCCAACTACGGGCCAGAGGCTTACTTTATAACTTTTTGCTTAAAAAGTCAAGTGTTCAGCTTCGGCAGCTTTAAAAAAATAAAGCTAGCCAATAATAGCACTATTATTTTGCAACACAAGATAAAATATAGTCAAAGCGAAATTAGTCTAAAATGGCTTTGCCAACCGTCGCAAACGTTGAATCGAGGTTCGCCTCCTTACCATTATCGGGATTAACGACCTTGAATTTTCCACCTTCTCCGTACTCGAGAAGTTTAAGATCGACTGTTGCAGGGGCGGTTCCACTCGGAGCATTTTTAGCAACACCCTGGAGCTCCCAGACATTACCTGCTACCCAGTTGAGCGTAGGGCCAGTGGCATCTAGTGCCGTTCCTCCGGCGAATTGCGAAATCTGATCCTTCAGATATTTTTCGGCATAGGTTTTGAGGAGACCTGCACTCTCGCGGCGTGAATTAACACTATCCTTTACACCGGCCGTGACACTCATATCATCACCGATCTGATACACATACCTGTTGCCGTCAGAAGATTTATTTTGTTTGGTAAGGAAGGTGAGTCCAAAGAACTTCACGCCATAGCGACGTACCTCAGGTCTGCAGTCGATGACGTTCGTGGAACTCTCCCACATATCATGAGTATCATTCTTGATAACTTTTTCATACTTCTCCCACTCTTCAGGACTCATACTATCGGCAACGAGTCTCATAGTCTCGGCCTGGAAGAGGTCGGAGATCGCCTCCATGAAAGTAAAATCATGTCTTCCCGTAGCGCAGTACTCACGCATAAATGCGTCCTTGTCTCCTCGTGCGCTTCGTCCGATGCCTTGTGTCTTGTGTTTTCGTACCATCGTATCTACAAGCATGAAGAGATGCTTCGAGCTAATCTCGCCACTAGCGGCATCATTGTCTTTTGCGGGTCGCAATCCAAAAATTTCCGGATCAATACTCTCGCGTGTCGGATCGTACGCCGCCATAATTTCGGACATCTTGAACGATCCAAGTTTACCCATGGCTACGAGCTCGCTTGGCATATTGATACTTACTCCCTTATCTTTGCTCGTCTTCAGCGCGAGCGCCTTCATGAAGTCAGGAAGTTGATCGGCTGCGACAGGAAGGAAGCGTTCTAGTCCTGTTTTTTCTGCGACCCAGTCCATACCGGATTTTCCAGTGGCTCCCTGTACAAGTAAGTTAACTCCGAGAATACCAGCCCCCCATTTGACGAGTGGACCGAAGAGCATATTGCCCTTGTCATCCTTGAGCGCCATCTTGAAGAAGAGGAACACCGCACCAATTGCAGCAGCCTTTTCTGGCATACTCATACGCTCGTAGGTGTGATAGATATTTTCAACAACATTTTTTACCTTACCATTTACGGCATTCTCATTGAGATTTCCGAGTGCATCCTTTGCTTTTGAGATCTCAGCTTTTCGCTGATTCACACTCTCGGCAATTGAAAGAACGATTTCTTTAGCAACCTCAAACTTTTGAGCATCTCCCGTTCCGGTAGGTGTAGTAGGAGAGGCTGGTGGATCCCTGAGAACGGCAATAAGATTATCGATATCTGCGAGATGATTTGCTCTCATTTCTGCATCCTTTGCGGCCTGTGAGCCGGCAGGAACGGATGATAGTGATGTTCTGTAATCTTCAAAAAATTTCAGTGCATTCTGGGGGTTGGTCTGCCAATCACTCATATTGTCGCCATGATTCTCAGCGAACTTCAGTAAACTTCCTCCTGCGCCCTTCACATCCAGGTCATTCTTGAGTTTCATGAGCTCCTTTCGGAAAACTTGCACATCAGCTCGTTCCGGAGCGCCCGATGGAGCTGGAGATGGAGAGCCCGATGGACCCGCCATGAACACCTGTCGTGCAGAGAAGAGCAGATTATGGGAGGAACGATAGGAATGAGAAATGGATGGTAGTTTCATAGTGAGGTTGGTTCAGATGCTATTGATAGTGTAAACTCATGATGAATTGCGGCAAGGGCTGATGATAATTTTTCTGCAAAGTCAGGAACCTTGGCAACGGCCTCGTCGATGACGCGAGCCTCTTCTTCAGGGGTCAGCGCACCTCCCTCGATAGACGTGATAAGTTTTTGGAAATCCTCTTCGGAGAGATGTTCGATAACAATTTTCATGACCTCCTCATCTACACAGTCCTTCACGCTCTTCTCGAACGCCTCGCGCTGCTCGGCGCTCAGCTCCTCAAGCGACACAGTCGCCATGATGCCGCTCACGCAGCTTTTGAGAAGTTCCGGTAATGTAAGTAAGGTTTGTTCCATAAATATATATTTGTTTTGCCTGAAAGTTTTGAGAAATGACTAGCCGTGATGTTCTGCACCCTCATCATGTCCACCGCCATGTCCATGCCCACCTCCAAAAATTTTATAATTTTCAGGGTTGAGAGCGAAGGCGGTTCCTTTTCCAATTCTGCTACCTTTCAGTATTTCCCACTGACTATCGAGATAATTCGCTGGCCAGGTAAATACGTTATAGGCCTTACGAAATACATAAGCCGTAGGTTTCACCGTGACCGCAGAGATAGCATTCTTTACATTGATCGCGGAGTTTTTCAGAGTAAGTCCCACCCATCGGAAAAATCCTGTTCGTGCCTCTTTGATAGCTGGCAAGCTTTCAGTGCCGGCCTCATGGGCCTCTGCCTCTGCGCCCGCTGCTTCCGGTGGATGTTCTGGTGCTGAGCTCATATGATTGACAGTGAAGAATGTAAATCTTTTTTTAAACTTCTTTCCATTATACCACAAAAACTTTGGCTTGCCTAGAGCTTTGATACCTTGTAGGCTACGCAAGCCTACTCTTATTACCATACTTTATATGAAAGTCACCAAAGAAGACCTCAAAAAGTCTCAAGTAAAGCTAAGAATTGAACTTTCCCCAGAGGAAGTTGAAGGTTACCGACAAAAAGCGGCTAAAAGACTCAGCGAACAGGTCAAAATTCCCGGTTTCAGACCTGGAACGGCTCCATACGATGTTATAAAGCTGAATGTAGGTGAAGCTGCTATTACGAGACAGCTTATCGACTTGGCACTTCCAGAGACCTACTCCAAAGCTGTTTTACAGGAAAAAATTCCCGTTGTTTCTCGACCACAGGTTGACATTATCACGGAAGATCCACTCGTCTACGAGGCGATCGTCGCCCTCCTTCCGGACGTAAAGGTGAAGGAGCACAAGGAGATCAAGGTTTCAAAAGAGCCCGTTACGGTCGAGGAGAAGGATGTTGATGCTGTTATTGATAATCTTCAGAAGTACTACGCTACCTATACTCCTATCGATCGTCCTGCCAAGAAAGGCGACAAACTCGAGATCGATTTCAGTGGAACAGATGAGTCAGGCGTTCCGGTAGAGGGAACAGCGAGCAAGAATCACCCGGTAATTATCGGAGAGAACACACTTCTCCCGGATTTCGAGAAAAATCTCGAGGGAATGAAGGTAGGGGAGACGAAGACCTTCGCACTCACCTTCCCAATGGACTACCATGCTGAGAACTTCCGCGGAAAGGTAGTGAATTTCGAGACAACGATCGTAAAGGCTGAACAGGCCGATGCGCCGGAGCTTAATGATGAGTTCATCGAAAAGGTAACGGGTGAGAAGAAGACTCTCGCGCAGCTCAAGGAAGAGATTAGAAAGAATCTTGAGGAACAAAAAAAGAATGAAGAGCGAATGCGTCAGGAGGACAAGATGCTCGAGGCCGTTCTCGAACGAACCGAGGTTGAGATCTCCGACATGCTCATCGACGAGGAGGTTGAGTATATTATAGAAGATATCAAGGCCGACCTTGCAGAGAAGGGTCTTACCTACGAGCAGTACCTTAAAGTTTCAAAGAAATCAGAGGCAGATCTCTTGAAAGATCACAAGAAAGAGGCTGAAAAGCGAATCAAGATTCGTCTCGCCCTTCAGTTCCTCTTCACGGAGGAGAAGATCGAGGTAACCGATGATGAGACAGAGGCAGAGCTTACGATACTCGCTCAGAGCTACCCACCTTCAGACCAGGAGAAAGCCAAATCTGAGTATAGAGGCAATCACAACATGATGATGAGAATCAAGAACCGTGTCATGTTGAAGAAGCTCTTCGACAAGATGCTCGGATAAACATTCCCTTTTCGCATAAAGAAAAGATTGATTTCTGATACAAAAAATTATACAGTGCCATCGGGTCCTGTATAATTTATGTATACATGTTAAAAAGATTGTTCACATCAAGCACGAGAATCAAGTTATTGACGCTCTTTCTCCTTCATCCAGATGAGGAGTACTTCATTCGTGAGTTAACGAGAAAGTTAAGCGAGCAGATTAATTCTGTACGCCGCGAGCTGGATAATATGAAGAAAATTGGCATCCTAAAAAGCAAATTTAAGAATCGAAAAAAATTCTACATCGTCGACAAAAACTTTGTCATCTTTCAGGAGCTCCGAAGTATCATTCTCAAAACACTCGCCGATCACGAGGCGATCGCCAAGAAGCTCTCGAAGTGTGGAGACATCGACTACATGGTGCTGAGTGGTATTTTTGTGAATAAGAACTCAACCGTCGACCTTCTGATCGTTGGTAACAATATTAATAGGGATAAGCTCGAGTCCACGCTCAACTCCGAGGTGGCCACCAAGCGTCCAGTTCGTTACAGTATCCTCACAAAGGATGACTTCATCTATCGCCTCGAGTGCAAGGATCGCTTCTTGACTGACATCCTCAAGGATATGGAAAACATCATCGCTATCAACAAACTCACCATCCCGGCCCTTACAGAGGCCTAAGGCAGGTAAGGTAAGATGATTCAAAGCTGAAATCCAGACGGGTGGCCCCTGAATTACGCTTGCAATTAACGAAAAGTATCACTATAATCACGCAGCATTAATTACAATAACGAATCCACGAAATGAACGCTATAGACATCATCCACCAGGAGCTCATGACCAAGAAAGTGCCGACAATCAAGCCAGGCATGACGGTTAAGGTGTATCAGCGTATCAAGGAAGGCGACAAGGAGCGAACACAGATGTTCGAGGGAATTGTATTGGCTGTCGGAAGCGGAACGGGCATTGGAAAGACATTCACCGTTCGAAAGGTTGTCGACGGAGTCGGTGTTGAGAAGGTATATCCATTATACGGATCAACGATCGAGAAAATTGTTATCAAAAAAACAGCAAAGGTACGACGCGCAAAGCTTTACTACCTCCGTACAGCGATCGGAAAAGCCGCTCGTCTCAAGGAGACAATGGTAAAGGAAGAAGTTGCCGCAAAACCTACGAAGGGAGCTGACAAGTCCGAAGATGTAGTAGTCGAGGACAATGCAGTTGAGGAAGTTGCAGCAGAATAAATTCTTCTCAATACATGACGAAGCCAACGATTCTCATCTGTGGAAACTACGGAGCGGGAAATTTTGGTGATGAGCTGATACTCACAGGTATCCTGAAGGCAGCGAGAGATCTTCATCCCAAGGAGATTATTGTGACAAGTGGAATCCCTCGAGAAACAGCTTGCTCATACGGCGTTACGGCGATAAGGTTTTTTCCTAGTTCTATTCTTTCGCTCCTTAAGTCGATCGTAACATTGGGGCTTTTTCGTTCAATATATTATCTGCTCCAGTCGGACGTAGTGCTCTTTGGAGGTGGCTGCCTCTTCAATGAAAAGGAGCCCGCATCGATTCGGATCTGGTATCGTCAATTTCAGTGGTTCCGGTTATTTGGAAAAAAAGTAATTATTATTGGTCAAAGCTTTGGGTCATTTACGAATCAGGAGTCGATACGAAAAATAAAAGAAGTGGTTAACGGGGTAGACGGAATTTTTGTTCGCGATAAGGCCTCTAGGAGGCTGCTCGCAGCGCATACAAACCAGGAAATACATGTGTGCATCGACTCGGCACTTTGGCTGAAGAAAGAGGATTTTCAGATATCAAGTGAGCGTGATTCCGAAGAGAAAAATAAATATGTGGTATTAGTGATACGCGAATGGTTGGCGGTCGACACCAACAATCTTCTGAATAAAATGGCGACACTAGCGAGATACCTTTTTGAAAAATATCAACTTTCACCACGAATACTTGTTCTGCAAAATGGGGGATGCGGAGATGATCAGGTATCCAAAAAATTATACGAAAAAATAGAAGCATGCTCCGATACGTTGCCTACGCAGTGGTCCACGGTAAATGACGTTGCCACTTTTTACGAGAACGCCTCGCTCATAGTTTCCATGCGACTCCACGGGGGACTCATGGGGTTGATCATGAGGAGGCCAACGCTCTTCCTGAATTACGACGACAAGGTAGGCAACCTCTTAGACGATCTTGGTCTGGAGGAGCTTCTGGTGGACCCTAATGCTGACCAACTCATCCCCAAAGCTGAGTCGCTTCTCAGCTCAGCTTCGGTTGTTGATTTCCAGAAATTCCAATCAAAGGAAGAATTTTGGAAATACTTGACAAAAATAATAAATTCTTTAAAGTAGAGAACCTAAAAGATTATTTTTACTCATTTCACCACAACGATCTATGAATACGCCTTCAAATGGAGCACCTGAAGTTCAGTCATCTCGTCCAGCTAGACGGGTATCACCACTTCTTACAACGGCAGCTGCAGCAATCATGACTATGACGGCGGCTTCTTCGGTACGTGCAGGAGATAACGTTATTCAGATTGGTGTTGGAAACGTAGCAAAGAAGGGCGGTGGCGGTGGTAGAGATGTACAGGCTCGAGCATCAGCAACAGCAGCAGCGGAATCAGCGAGAGATGCTCAGGCAAGATTGACAGCCGCAGAAGGCAAGCTCGCTGACGCTATCGCAAAGGCAACAGCAGCAGACAGCGCCGCAAGAGACGCTCAGGCAAGATTAACGATTGCTGAAAAAAAGTTAGCTGAACTTGAGGGTAAATTTGCTGCCTTACCAAAGGGAGGTACGAAGACAGAAGCAGATTCAGACGATAGGGACGACAGAGATGAAAGACGAGGAGGAAAAGATGGACGGGATGGTAGAGATGGAAGAGATGCCGGAGGGGCAGACGCACAGCCAAGACTTCCAACCGCTGACGAAATTGCAAATGCAAAGGCCGTAATCGAGCAAAGAGCGCAGGTAGCACGATTAGCCGCTGATGCAGCGAGAACAGAAGCCGCAGCTAAGGCAGCAAAGGTTGCTGTCCTTCAGGCTCAGGCAGAAAAAGCACGAGCAGCTGCTGACGCGGCCAAGGCGGAGGCACTAGCCAAGGCAGCGAAACTCGCCCAGGCACAGGCAGAGGCAGATGCAGCAGATAAGAAAGCGGTAGGATTAGCAGGCGAGGCATCGGTAACACAGGTGAACCTCGATCAGGCTAAGCGTGAATCAGACCAAGCAAACGGAAAGTTAGCAGCAGCAGATGCTGAGGCGGCAAGAGCCAAGGGTCTTCTCGATGCATATGGCGCTCCACGACAGTCATCAGTTGTAGTACGCGATGGCAGCACGCCGACATTCTTTGGTGAGGTTGGTGGAACATTCGGAATGCTCGGAGGTCAGGAGGGAAGCGTTCATGGAGGAGCTGCACTAGGCGCATTCGCAAGAATTGGAGAGCATGTTGCACTTGGTGTGAAGAGTAATATTGAAGGAAATGCTCGTTCAGTACGCGTCTCAGATGCACAGACGGTACCAGGATCAAGTACAACAATATCAGCTCAGGGAGCCGTTCAGGTTGGAACGGTAGAGGGAAGTGGATTTAACTTCGAGGGCGCAGCCGGTATGCAGAGAGAGTCGATGAACGGTGCAGCCACGGGTGCAGACGGAACACGACTTGAGGGTGTCGCAAAGACGTATGGACGTGTTGATTTGGGAGTTAATTATTATCAGACACTATCAGATGCAGTTCGATTGAAGATTGGCGCAGCGTTATCTTTCCTTGCTGGTCGACCTGAGCAACTCGGTTCCGATACAAAAAACACGGCCGTCGGAGGCACGTTCAATATTGGCGTATCAACAAAATAATACGACCGACAGAAATTAATTTTATATTTACTATCTCATTCCTCAAAACACTATGAATACCATTGATACAACAACAACAAGAGTAGATGCTCCGGCCAAGCGACCACTTCTCGGAAACTCGCCACTTCTCGCTCGACTCGTAAGAGTGAGCGCTATAAGCGCACTTGCCGTTATGGCTGCTTGCAGCGATAGTGACGGAACACGAACACTCGGAAATCAGCCAACTACCGGCATAGCAGCTGATAGTGGAGCCACAGGAGTAGACGCGACGGATACGTCCGCCGATGTCGATGCTGGCTCTACAGACAGCGCTACGGTCGACGCAGGAACGACAGTCGACACCTCAACAGCTGATGCTTCAGCTGGAACAGATGCTGAATCGACAGTGGACGCAGCGGCTGACACGCAGTCACAGGCCGATGTCGCCCCAACAGTTGATGCAAAACCATCAACTCCGGACATAAGCTCAGTACCACCAAAAGCAACGATATCTGCACCAGCAGACGAGGCTATGTCGGGATATGTCGAGGGAATGGAGTTGCCGGTTCAACAGGTTATCGTTTCAAATAAGCCATATTCAGCCGTTGAAGGTTTTGGACACAAGAGTGAGATCAAGCCTCTCGTGAACGACTTCGTAGGATCGGTAAATGGAGCTGATGTGTATACGATCAAGGCCGTAGATTTTCCTCAGGATGAGAGTGTTGCTGGAACGCAAAATTTCAGAGTAGTGACAACGAACAATCCATCAGGCGCAAAGATTGGTTCATACGTCAATACGCTTACAGGGAAGAAGGCTCAAGATGGAGTTACGCCGCTATATGATCAGGGTGCAATTCTTCCGGTCCTCTGTGATGATGGAGAATACAATCCTGAAGATGCGACACTTCTTACCAAGGCGATGACGATGACAGGAAAGATGGAGTTCAATCACAATCTCGAGGAGATGCGTGAGACATATCTCGCTAATCTTCAGGCTAACATTAACGCCGTATTCGGTGCTGCTGGAAAAGCATACGCTCCACAGTGTGAAATTCAGCTCGTAACTCCGGGAACTCCTGGAAATGTTGATGGCCAGGTCTGTCCAGTCGGATGCTTGGTTTCATACGTAACAGTCCAGCCTATCGCAAAGTGGACAGAACAGATTCAGAAATAGAGAGAGCCGATAAGAAAATTATAAATGAGAGACGCCGGACTCAGGAGTGAGCGAGGCGTCTTTTTTTGTGAGCGAAGTGTGCGCGCGCGGTCTAGCAAGACTGTCCGTCTGGGGCACACTTGTAGTCGATTGGCGGGCGAGCTCGATTTTTCGAGCGAGCACGTTGGCATGATGTAAACTTTCAAATGTTCCGGCATCGGTCCAGTCACCGCTGAGGTGCGTGGCCGTCATGGCTCTTCGTTCAATATAGGCGTTATTCACATCAGTAATTTCCAACTCCTGCCTGCCTGAAGGTTTCAGTGTTTTGATGATGGTGAATACATTACTGTCATAAAGGTAAAAACCGCTTACGGCGTAATTTGATTTTGGCACAGATGGTTTTTCTTCGATGGAAATAACACGATCACCGTCGAGCTCAGCGACACCAAATCGATCGGCGTCAGTGACCTCCTTCAAGAAAATATGTGCACCTCTTTTTGCATCCGCCTCACTCTTTTCTCCAAATGCTCGTACGTGCTCTCCTAAATTATTTTCAAAAATATTATCTCCAAGGATAACGGCGCACGAGTCGCTGCCTACGAAATCCTCGGCCAAACTCAAAGCCTGAGCGATGCCACCAGCCTCATCCTGCACCTTGTAGGTGAATCGAGCCCCGAACTTCACGCCCGAACCCAAGAGTCTCAAGAAGCCCTCCACATGGTCTCGTCCCGATACGATCAAGATATCTCGAATGCCGCAGTCCAGAAGAGTCTGAAGCGGAAAGAAGATCATCGGTTTATCATACACGGCGAGCAAGTGCTTGTTGGTAACCTCGGTGAGATATCCAAGCCGTCGTCCGTTGCCTCCTGCGAGAATAATGCCTTTCATAGCCATAACACTGGGAGTTTACAGGGTGGAAATGTAATTTTGCAAGGCATCCTTGTGTGAACGGAGGAGTGGAAACTTCGCGGAGGCGAGAACAGAGTTTCTCGGTCGTCGTGCCGCTCGTCGTGCCTCCTCGCTCCCAATCGGTGCAATTTCAGCTTTGACTCCCGTCATCTCAAAGATCTCATGTGCAAAGTCATACCAGCTCACCGCGTCTTCATTGACGATGTGATAGATCCCAAACGGTCTCGACTCAATGAGTAAATTCAATACGCTCTCGGCCAAATCCATCGTCCAGGTAGGCTTGCCAACCTGATCATTCACGACACGTAACGTTTCACCCTTGCTAGCCAGCTCAAGCATGGTCGTTACAAAATTCTTTCCATACTTTCCGAATAGCCATGACGTTCGGATGAGATAATATTTCGTCGATTTTTGCTGAAGTAACTGTTCGCCGATAAACTTCGACTCGCCATAGCGATTGATCGGCGCCGGCTCATCCGCCTCTTTGTACTCGCCCTTCTTCCTCCCATCAAAAACATAATCCGTGCTGAAGTGCACAATGGTGATTCCCTTCTGTTCACACAAATCAGCGAGCGCTCCTACAGCGAGACCATTAATTTTCGTCGCCATCTCGAATCCTTCTTTTGTCTCCGCCCCATCGACATTAGTATATCCCGTAGCGTTGATAACCACCGTTGGCTCAACTCGCTCCAGTACACTCCTTAACGCATGCTCATCAGTAATATCCACCTCGTCTTTATCGACTCCAACTGGTTCGTATTCACTAAAAACACTCATTAAGTCTGCTCCCAACATACCCTTACTTCCCAGAATCAAAACTTTCATAGATTTTTTCGTAGAAAAAATTAAAAGAGACAACGGCGACAGTTTTTACAAATCGGCAACCTTCTTTAAGACCTCACTGATTCCCACAATTTCCGCCTCACCACCCGAACGCAACTTCCACTCAACAGCATTTTTCTCTAATGTTCTTCCGCTCAAAACTACTCGAACCGGAATGCCGATCAAGTCACTATCTTTGAACTTTTTGCCGGCACTCTCATCGCGATCATCAAACAAAACTTCAACTCCCGCGGCAAGCATCTCGTTATACATTTTTTCCGCCGCAGCATTCACCGCCTCATCTTTGCCCAGCGAAATCAAGTGTACCCGGAAAGGAGCAACGGATAATGGCCAGATTATGCCATTATCATCATGACTTGCCTCGACAATAGTACCTACCATACGTGTATTCCCAATACCGTAGCATCCCATAATGACATGCTTCCGTTTTCCGTCGCTATCGGTGAAATACAAATTACATGGCTCGCTATATTTTGTTCCAAGTTTGAAAATATTTCCCGCCTCGACCGCTTTCTCACTCACGACCGGTCCACCACATGTCGAACACTTCGAAGCATCTTTCACGATCTCCACATTTTCCGCCGTCTTGCACGAATCGCAGACCAGGATCGTATCTTCACCGGCAGGTGTGATAACAGAAAACTCATGCGTATACTGATCAGTGAAAGCGCCACCGCCAGCCTTCACGACATAGGCACGAAGTCCACATCGCTCATACACTCGCAAATATGCCGCCTTTACCTCTTCATAATATTTGTCCAAATCTTCAACGGTCGTATGGAAAGAGTACATGTCCTTCATGCCAAACTCACGACCACGGAGCAGTCCCGACTTCGCGCGTGGCTCATCTCGGAACTTCGTCTGCAACTGATACAGCGCGAATGGCAGATCTTTATAGGATCGTACGTATTTCGCCGCAAGGGGAGTGACTACCTCTTCATGGCTTGGACCAAAGACAAAATCGCGATCACCGGACGCCTTGGTCTTATATAAAATATCAATCATGGTTGCATCTCGTCCTGTCTGCTTCCATAACTCCATCGGATGAAGGGCTGGCATCAGAATCTCCTGACCGCTCACCTTGTTCATTTCTTCACGAATAATGGCATTAATTTTCTGCAAAACTCGTAGCCCCAAAGGCAAATGGGTATAAATTCCCGCCGCAACTTTATCAATAAATCCACCCTGCGCGAGCATCTTCGCATTTACGGAATCGGCATCATGTGGAGCCTCAAAGCTCGTCTTTCCAAACATTCGAGAATAGCGCATAACAAAAAGGTTTAAGTTGCCTCGATTATGCCAGAATCGACATGCGATGTGAAGCAAGAAAATTCAAACTTTCGGGAACATTCAGGGGGCTATTGGCGCGCCCTCTATCCGTTTTGCTATCTTTTTGCTATACATTCGGATATAGAACATAGGTTATATGCAGACGAATAGTTTTCATGAAGTCCACAGTCGTAGAATTCAAAGCCGTCAAAGCTATAAACTTGACGAATACTAATTTTAGTATAAAATAAGCACCTCTAAGAACATATGCTATGTACAGAACACCACTAACAGGAGAAACATCCCCAAAAACTGAAAACCTCGAGGCTCACGTCAGACTTGCGGATAGAGTACTGGCATACTTGCGTAATATTGAGGGATTCAAAGATCCCGTGGACGGTATTATGCCGGTTCCGGGATTTTCAAAAGGAGTAGAACGAGAAATAGGAAGGTACTGCATGGTCGTTGGAGTTACTCCGAAGGAGGATAAAGTAGTGATCCATGTAGGACTTACCATGTCAGGAAAAGAATCGGAGACATTCACCAATGTTAAATTTCATCCGATGAGTGGTGGATATCTCTATACGAGAAATCCTCTTGAAGTAAACATAGATGACACGATGGGAATGGGGATGGAAAGGATACTTGCCAGTCTATTTCCCGCACTGGATGAGGGGGAGAGAATGCTGAAGAACCCACCGCCTGAATCTATCGAACGCAGCGGAGATTTTCCATTGGTCGCGGCTCAGGCATTCAAAACAAGAAATAAAATAATGAGAGTTACCGGAACGATGGGTCAGGGCGCTCTCGCCATTACGCTGCTATTCGCAGCAGCCGGCGTAGCAATTGGTCCGGAACATCTGAACGACATCTTGCGGCAAATTCCAGACAAGTATCTCAGCGATTGGCTTTTAGCAGCGAAAAATGGCATGTTTGATTTTGCAGAAGAAGCGAAAAATGGTGGCTTGGATATGATACTCTCGAGAAGATATTCAGGATTTGTTCTAGCGCTTGAGGGAATGAAAATCGGCCTTATAGCCAGTGCAATCGGCGTCGCCATTTCTGAAAAACTTCGAAGAAAGCCGAAATACGTAGACGATCTTTAGGGGAAGATCGGTTTTGATAATGAGTAATAAGTGTTTACAATACTTCCAAACACTCATTACACTTTTTAAGTATGAAAAAAATAATTTCACTCTTCCTCGCGGCTTCTCTCTGTATCAACTCGGGAGCGGTTATTGCGCAGGCATATGAGTTCACTCCAGTCGAAAGCACCGGAGGATTCGCCTCGATAAGCATGGATCCGCTGCCTGGTTACCCAACTCAGCCGATGGGAAGTTCGTTCACGGATCGGTTGAGTAAATCAAAAATAAACGAAAAGCTATTTGAGGTATCTCAGGACAAAGATAATTTTCAAACAACATATCAGGCATCGAATACATCGATTCAAAAAGGAAAACTCGAACTATCGAACTCGCTGAGCAGTAATGGAATGGTGACGGCCGGCGAGGTAGTTACACAGAAATATTACCTCTATGGAACGTTTACCATAAAGGCAAAAGCGAATCAGGTTCCCGGAATGGTAAGTTCAATTTCGCTCTACAATGAGACGAGTGATGAGTATGAAAATATCGATATGGAGATGAGTACGCTCAATAGCCAGATGGTATCAATTTCAAATTCCCACGGCGATAACGGCGATAACGCCCAGTTACAAAACGATCATCATCGCAGCGACATGGTCAAGACAGCATCGAATAAAAAAATGAACACCTACAAGATCGAATGGTTGCCGGGAATGATTCGTTGGTACGTGAACGGGAAGAAGATTGCGGAGCAGGTAGAGGCGGTTCCTACGACGCCACTTAAACTTTACATCTCTACCTACCATACTACGAATTGGACGGATTTCGTTGATGCGAATGTGACAGCAACAGGATCATTCAGTGTTGATTCGATTCAATATGCTCCTGATGCAAAAGAGAAAAAAATATCACTGACGACAAAAGTGATGAAGGTAAAAGGCGACGCTGAGTGCCAGAGCAACGTTGACGGAGCGCTGAATCAGCTCAGAGATAAGCCATGGTATTACAACTTCGTCGTAGACTACATTGATCTCATCGAGTGCGTAGAGACGGGATCGGTGATGTGGGTATGGGAGACGCCACGTCGCCATACGGCCGGCCGACCTACTCGCGATGATCCGGTTCAGTTTGCAGACGACCTCATCCACGAGGCCTGCCACTCCCATGAGTACACGGATTATCACGATGCAAATCCTAATAAAGACGTACCTGAGGATGTATATTCCGGCCACGACGCCGAAGAAAAATGCCTCAACTACCAAACAGAGTATCTTCGCCGCATCGGTGAAAAAGACCGTGCCGACGGCTACAAAGACGCCATGGCCACCGAGTGGTGGAAGGTGGATACGAAAGATATGAAGTACTAGGGCGGGCGGATACATACATTGACGTAATAGTAAAAAATAGTATAATGCCAAGGCTGCAGCTCATTCAAAGCTGCAATCCACATGAAAGCTATAGGATTACCTCCGAAAAACTCCCTCGATGTAGCAATTGTAATCCCCTCATATAATGAGGGGCAGGATGTAGTAGAAACACTCGCGAGCATAGCAACCCAAAGAAACATTGATGATTTAAAGGTGGGGATTTTCGTTGTGGTAAATAATGCCCGTGATGCGGTTGATGAAGTATTAGCCTCCAATCAAGCGACGATGGAGCTTCTTCTTCATCTACAGTCGGATCTGATACCGGCAGGACTTTCCAAGCGCAACCGAGCTTTACGTCTGGTAAACTCTTGGAATGACATAGGTTTATTGCCAAGTAAGCATTTTGGTGCCGAGGAGGTAATTATAAGTAATCACCAAATAACGCTTATCGACCTGAGCTCAGAGGGACATGCTCCCGAAATATGTAATGTGGGGCTTGCGAGAGATACCGGAATGAGGCAGGCGATTCCATGCACAAAGGAAAACGGAATTCTCGTCTCTACGGATGCTGATACGATATTAGGAGGTGAATATATCAGGAATGCCTACGATCTCTTATCAAAGGGTGAGTACTCAGCAGTTACCGGCCCGGTAATGCTCTATGCGTACCTAGACCAACCTCTGCGCCAGATTCGTACGCAGGCTGTAGTAGAAGCAGAAAATATAATAGGCATTATTATGCATATATGGATAGAGAAGAATGTAATGCACACCATGAAAAGAAAGTGGGTTCCGGGACTCGCAGGATCCAACACGGCAATCAAGAGGTCTGAATACATCGCCTCCGGTGGTATCCCGCATATTAACGGAGCGGAAGACACAAGTCTAGGATTGAGTCTCGTGAGACAGGGTAAGAAAATAGGAAGTGATAAGGGTCTGTCTATTTTTACCGATGCGAGAGAGTCTGACCGCGCTGAAGCTGGATGTAGTATGGGTCAGTATATGATAAAAAGGGCCGAACAGTGCGGAGATAATCAGAAAAGTTTCACCGTAAAGCATCCTGCAGCGTGCGTGATGGGATATATGTTAGCACGAACGGTAGATGCTGCGAATCTACGAAATCTACCCGAGAATCAGTGGAAGGAAATGGTAAGCAATTACGCATCAGAAGGAAATATGGGCTATGTTCCTTTGGCAGATGAAGAATTGCAAGACCTCTGGGAGTTAAAGGCCAAAGAACCACTGCTCGCTTCCGTAGACAAAAATCACTTCTTGCAAAAATATATAAGCAGGCTATCGGAAAAAAAATGGGAACTAATTCCGATATTGCAGTGTTCGAGTATGCTAACCGATATGCTCTTGGGAGGGGAAGATGAGGATGTGATTGAATATTATAACAAGATGATGATATTCGTGGGTGATGAGATGCGATTCTGTAGATTGGTTCGAGAAGCGGATATGAGGTATGCAAAAGGAAAAGATGAGTGGAAGGACGTTACAAAAGATGAGATGCAATCAATATATAAGATTCCCGGTACAGCAGAGGAAGAGAGCGACATGAGGGAGGTGTTATTACTCACGGCGCAGTTTAATGTCGCACATGAGCTGCATTGCAGGCAGGTAGATCAAAAATCAGAAGGAAAAATTGAGAAGGCGATTGAAGAGGGAATACTAACAGGAGAGGAAGGAGAGATGTTGGCTCAATTCCGGCGGAAAGTTCAGAAGCACAGAATGGATGCAAATATAATGAGCCTTCAGACATATATTACAGGTCAACACGCAGCAATTTTCAAAGAACATGTGCCACATATGAGCCCAGAGGTAAAAAGAGCCGCTTCCCAATTGCAAATAGGGCTCATAGAATCGGCAAATCTTTTCAAGGAAGGTTGGGATTTGAGCGAGGTCGAAGCGTTGGAAAAACGAATATTAGGAATGAATGATGTGGAAAATGACCTCATAAAAGATCTTAAAGGTATTGCGAAAGGGATTCTCGATAGCTACGAGGAAATTGGTACAGCTCTCTCCTGGGTGAGAGATATGAAATTCGTATATTATACGAAAATTGCCAAAGTAGGTTTGACGATCAAGGATTGGAGGAGGAAGTTTTTTGAAAATCGAGGATAGCACACTATCGGCTCACCTTCTGTGGCTCCTTGCTCAAGACCTTGTGTTTGCGCTCCATCATATTGTTGCGCAGCGCCTCGCTCCACTGGCGGTTCGCCTCGTACCAGGCAAAGGTCTTCGCGATACCCTCCTCAAACGTTACAGATGGGCTCCAGCCGAGCTCTTTCTCGATCTTGGTCGGGTCCATAGCATATCGTCGGTCGTGCGCCACACGGTCATCCACGTAGAAAATCAGATCATCATTTTTATCAAAAAATTTCAGAAGCGTCTTGGTAATATCCAAATTTGTTCGTTCCTCGTGTCCGCCAATGTTATAGACCTCGCCAAGTCGTCCATTCGAAACAATCAGATCGATCGCACGGCAGTGGTCTAATACATAGAGCCAGTCGCGCACATTGAGCCCATCGCCATACACCGGCACAGGCTTGTCGTTCGTCATCAGGTAGAAGAAGTAGGGAATCAGCTTCTCGGGAAACTGGTACGGTCCATAGTTATTGGAACATCTGGAGATCGTGATCGGCATCTTGTAGGTCTCGAAATACGACCTCACCAATAAATCCGCCGCCGCCTTACTGGCGGCGTACGGACAGTTCGGCGCCAATGGCGTTGTCTCCACGAAAAAATTCGTGGATCCACTTCCCAAATCTCCATACACCTCATCCGTTGAAACCTGATGATAGCGAATATTCCCCATCGTTCGGCACGCCTCCAGCAACGTATGTGTTCCATTAATATTCGTCTTCACAAAAATTCCCGGATTGTGAATCGATCGATCCACGTGCGTCTCAGCCGCAAAATTCACCACCACATCAAATTTTTCCGCCTCAAATAACGTCTCAATAAATGGCTGGTCCGCGATATCTCCCTGTACAAACTTGAAGTTCGGTCTGTTCTCAAGTACGGCAATATTCTCCCGATTTCCCGCATACGTTAGCGCGTCGAGGACGACCACCTGATCTTCCGGATGCTGCTCGCAATAATAATGAGCATAGTTCGAGCCGATAAATCCTGCCGCTCCGGTAATGAGAATTTTTTTAGACATAGATTTTTGCTTCTTTTAAATACTCCTCAAAATCATAGATATACAAACTTTTATCATAGTTCACCGAAGAAATCGCCATCAAAACCGTTCCCGGGGTAAAATCTACAAACTCGCGATAATACAATCCTTCCATTTTTACTGCATCGCTCGGTCCTTTTAACTCAAACTCTGTCCACTTCTCGCCATCATGGAACCGACCCGTACACGAGCCCTGCATCACCACATAAATCTTCTTCTCGCCCCGAACGGCATGTCCGCCACGTGGCAACAGCGTATCCGTAACGTAATAAACGCGAGCCACCGGCCAGTCGATATAATCTTTCAGCTCTAGAGCCGTGAGGCTACCTCGCGGATCGGCGTGAGTCGGTAAAGTGAGTTTTTCGAGTATTCGCATCGCCAGAACCATACCACATGGCAGCTTCAAAATCCAAAATACCTTCAAAGCTGAATCATTGACTAATTAAGCAAATTAGGATATAATTCACAAGATGAATAATAATGTACCAACCCCAAATAATAGTAAATCCTTGCATGGGGTTCATTTGCAGCACCTCGCAGAGCTGGAGGAGTGGGGCAAGCTCGGCATGCAGTTTGCCAGGGATTTTCGAGGACAGGAACAGCAGCTGAATGATGTTGTTGCCGCGTGCACAGAGGTAGATGCGACCGTGAAGCGTCAGCTAGGTATTCCTGAAGACTCGCCATTAGTGCTCACGCGAGAGAGAGAAATGAAGGCCACGCTTCGGGCAAATGGTATAGATTTGCCACTGACCGACGATATTCTTGAGGTGGCATCGCAGACATTCCGACAGTGCTTGACGGCTCTCGGTGATACGAACAACAAGAGAGCGCTTGAAAAAATGGGGATAACGGTCATAAGCCTTAAGGGGGTAATTCTTCAGCCGGATAGGGCAAAAAAGAACGAACCAAACGGAAATAGCTCCCGTCCGTTTAATGAATTCAAAACCATACCACGGCTCAGCAAGGTCCTCTCGCTCCTTCAGGGCGAGCGCATATTCATGGACGATATTATCGTGGCGCAGGGCGAGGTTCATCCAGGCCAGATGCGTCATCTGAGCTATTATCTCGTGGAAATTCCTCGGTTGAATCGTCAGATGTTGATATGCGATGAGGTGGGTGAACAGACATTTGTGATCAACGGAATTATGAACAGGCAGGCGCTCCTGCAACTTACAAAAACGGAACTTCAGGAAAAATTTGCCAACATGGTGTTACCTGTTCCATATCATAGCGAGAATCAGTATCTCTCGGATATATCGATGGCTTTATTCTACGACATGAATAATCTCGATGTGAAAAATCCAATTGGCGCGAAGGTAAAGGTATTTGATCAGGAGTTATTGCGCGATGAAATTCTGACGCAATACCCAACATCAACGGCATTCTTCGAGGCAGTTTTGGGAAACGCAAGAAGAGACGTTGATATTCTCGGAAAAAAAATGACAGCCATTATGGGTAGGTTTGGTATTAGCGGTACGGACAATAAAGCATGCGTAATACTCAGTCAGAAAATTTATGGCGCAGATGATAGCGAGGTACAGAAACACATGGCGAGTATAGAAAACGGCGAAGATAAGGAAAAATGGCGTGCATCCGTCAAGAAGGTGTATCCAAAAATGGCAGATTTTATAGCGCTCGATTCTGTAGGAAGAAACGCAATGAGCATTAATGAAATGAAAATGCCGGGACTCATGTCGATATTTTTTGAGGGCGTGGGATATGATAGAAGAACAAAATTGAATCTTTACCAATTGGCACTTGAGATATATGGAAATGATGATCCGGAAACAAAGGCAAAAGTTGAAGCATATATAAAAAAAGAAGAATCATTCATGGAGTTGGCAAAAGATAAGAATAAATTAATTGGGGAGATAAAAAAGCAATTTCCAACGATTGAGCAATTTGTTGAAAAGTGTGCTTCGTATCTCGATCGTCTGAAGATTGAAATTGATGGTAAGAAGATGCACACAATTGCTCGCATATTTGGCGTAAAGGACATAAGTATAAAAGTAGGTCTCTATCAGCTCGCAAAAGCGGTGTATGGCTCTGAAGAGAACCCTGAGCTGCAGGAAGAAATGAATACGTACATCAAGAATGAAGAGATGCGAAAGGCCCTTGGTTCGGATGTGGAAAAATGGAGATCCGCCATCAAGGCGAAATATCCTACTATGGAGGACTTTATCAGAACCGGAAATGAATCGGTTATTGGCCGATTTGGGGCAATCGAAGTCGCAGGAGTAAAACTTATGGGCATTGGAAAAGTCTTCGGGCACACAAAAGTTGAATCACATACAGAGCTTCGTCAGCTCGCAGGGGAAATTTACAATTCCGAAGGAGAGGTTTTTTAGGCCAAAGTTCTCTTCTTCTTCTCGATTTTGTAGCACTCGAGGATATCTCCGGGCTGGACGACCACATCGCCTCTATACAAGATTCCGCACTCATTACCCTCGGCAATTTCGGCAACAACCTTGTCGATAAATCGGAGTGTGGCTACTTCACCATCTCCAACCTTCACGTCGTTGCGCATGATGCGGATTTTTGACTTATTCTCAACCTTTCCGGATAACACACGGCAACCGATAATTTGTTCTTTTTTCTTGGTAAGGAAGATCTGTTTAACCTCAGTACGTCCCAAGATGATTTCGATAATTTCCGGCTCCAAGAGTCCCGAAAGAATATTTTTTAAATCTTCAAGAAGTTTATAGATGATGTCATAGAGTGCGACTTTTACACCCTCTTTTTCTGCGGTCCTCTGAACCTGAGGCTGAATAGTGACGTGGAAACCGATGACCAGTCCACCGCTTGCTGCAGCCATAATCACATCGCCCTCCGTAATATTTCCAACACCGGCATGGATAATTTTAAAGGAAACATTGTCATCCTTTACCTGGGAAAGTGCGTACTTGATCGCCTCAAGTGATCCCTGAGTATCCGCCTTCAAGACGAACTTGAGAAGTTTCAACTTACCCTCATTAATTTTAATTAAAATCTGATCAAGGCCCATAGCCTGTTCTTTTGCTGCCTCCGCCTTCATCGCGCCGATCTGAAGCGCCTTCATACGTGCGATCTTTTCATCGGCAACAACGTGCAAGATATCTCCACTCTGCGGTGTAGATGACAAGCCGGCCAAGAAAACCGGAGTCGATGGGGGAGCCTCTTTCATATTCCGTCCGAGGTGATCCTTCATCGTCTTGAGTCTTCCATGGGTAGTTCCGATAACAACGTTATCCATCAAATGCAATGTTCCTGCGTTGACGACAACCGTCGCAACCGGTCCGAGACTCTTATCCAAATGGGCTTCCACAACGGTCGCAACACCCTCACGATCCGGATTCGCCTTCAAGTTCAACATATCCGCGGTGAGCAAAATCATCTCGAGGAGCTGATCAATGCCAAGTCCTGTAAGCGCCGAGATAGGAACCATGACGGTCGTACCTCCCCACTCCTCAGGCTGTAAGCCATGTTCAGCAAGCTCTCCCTTCACTCGATCCGGCTGTGCGCCCGGCTTATCCATTTTATTCAGTGCAACGATAATCGGCACGCCCGCCTCCTTCGCATGGTTCAGCGCCTCAATCGTCTGTGGTTTGACGCCCTCGTCGGCGGCCACCACCAAGATCGCAATATCCGTTAACTTCGCTCCACGGGCACGCATAGCGGTAAACGCCTCATGTCCCGGAGTATCGAGGAATGTAATTTTTCTTCCATTTTTTTCAACCTGATAGGCTCCAATATGCTGTGTAATACCGCCGGACTCACTATCAATCACGTGTGAGCTTCGGATATAATCGAGCAACTTCGTCTTTCCATGATCGACGTGACCCATGATAACGACGACCGGTGGTCTTGGTTTGAGAACGCTTGCATCATCTTCTTTCAAAATAGCAGATACGTTCCCCTCGTAGAGGTCGCTTAATGCCGCTCCTGTACGCTTACGCTTGAGCTCAATGCCGAGGTCTGAGGCGATAATTGCGGCGGTATCAAAATCGATTTGTTGATTTATATTAGCAAGAACGCCGTTCTTCATGAGAACACCGATAATTCTCGCTGCTCCAAGTCCCGTCTTCTCGGCAAACTCTTTGACGGAGATGGAGTCGGGAATCTCGATAACTCCCTGCACGGGTCCCGGGCGACTACCCGAAGATGAGTCCTTGTGGCCGGAGTCCTTTCCCGCCATTTTCTTACGCTGGGACTTCAAAATTTCACGATCAATTTCTCGTTCAATAGCACTCTCATAAATCTCTACCGTACCAGCTGGTGTCGCTGGAACCTCTTCTTCTTCTTTCTGTGATTCAACAACCTCGGCAACCTCTTCAACTTTCGCAAGGGGAGTAGTGGTGAGCTCTTTGGTCACCAATGCGGCAACATCATCCTCGATTACTCGAGCCGTCGACTTCACGCCGAAGCCAAGTTCATCGAGCTTCTTCCGAAGATCTTTCGAGGTCAAACCAAGCTTTTCTGCCAATTCTGTAATTTTTGTTGCCATAGCGAAACCTACTGTAAGGCAAAAAAAGCCAAAAGTAAAGCCGCAACACAATATCTGGGGCTGACCTCATGATTACTCTAGCAGGGTAATCTCTTCCGACGACTGCTCTACGCGTTCCAGCTTCCCGCCAAAGCTCTCCAGCTTCTTCTCGGACTTCTCAAAACTGGCCTGCGCATGAGCTAAATGGTTCCCCACAAGCTCGTACGACTCGGAAAACTTCCCAAAATCTCCCTTCAGCTGCGACAACTGTATCAAGATTTGCTGCGCATTCTTCTGCACCTGCATACCCTTGAATCCAATCAAAAGAGTCTGGAGGTACAAATAAAAGGTATTCGGTGAGACCGGAATGATGCGCTTGCTCAGGGCGTACTGCGAGATATTACCCTCGTCGGCCAGGTCCTTCGTGATAGTTTCGTAGTAGACATTTTCCGCAGGGATGTACATGAGCGCAAAGTTCAACGTGCCCTCCTCGGGCAAGATATACTTCGAAGAAATTGCATCCACATGCTTCTTCACATCGCCAAAAAACATTTTCCTATACTGACCAACTCGCTTCTCATCTTTATCATTCTGCGCATCAATCATCTTCTGGAAATTTTCCAATGGAAACTTCGAGTCGACACAGACGAGCATATTATCAACGAGACGGATAACGGCATCCACCACCTCGCCACTCTTGAAACGGTGCTGCAACTCATACAAATCTTTTCCCGGAAGTATCTGACTCAATAGATTATCCAAAAACAACTCACCCAAATTTCCACGCAACTTCGGCGCCCGCAAGATCTCCTGCAAACTCGAAATATCTTTTCCGATATCAATCATTTGTTTCGTCGACACCGACATCTCGCCCAAAGACTTTTGTACATCTCCAACCGCCTTTGCCGCATTATCCAGCCGCTCTCCAACGGTCTTGTGCTGTCGCTCCAGTGACTGCGTCACGTCTTTCAATCGATCATCCATCTGTTTGCGCATCTCCTGTTGCATCTTCATCGACTCATTCTGCTGCGACATCGACATCTTCAACAAGTCCGACACCTGCCTCGTCAACTCACTCATCTTCTCATCCGACTGCTGCGTCTGCTGCCCGCTCATCTGCTTATACATAAGAAAACCAGCACCAGCGACGGCGAGAACGGCGATGATAATAAGAAGGGGATTCATGGAGGAGAATTTTAGAAGCTAAGATTTGGGGAGCACATGCACACTGCGATCATAGGCTAGCATATATGTGAGAGTTTCAAAACGGGTATCTATCTCATTATTCCGCATCTTGGTTGATTTCAAGTTTGCTCATTTCGCAGTCAAAATCGCTAATATACGTTTTTCTTTCAGCCGTGCGATAGGCTCCATATGCTTCGTCAGCCATCTTCTCCGCCATATCGGCGCTTATTCTTCCGGCATGAGTGAGTATTTCTTTTTCGGTGAGACGAAGAAAACCATCGAGTTTATCAATCCATTCTTGCATCTTCATGGGTCGACCATTGGTAGCCTGGAGCTGACCAAAGTCGAGAAAGAGGGAGACGATCAGATTGAGTTGAGACAATTCCGGTTCATTGAGATAGTTTTTTGCAACGTGGGCGTCGGCGAGTGTAATATAATTGCCCTTAAAATTTGTAAGGCCCATGTACATTTTTTCCGAATCAACGCGTTCTGCGATAAGTTCTGCCGCGGTACGTCCATGAACTGCATAGTGGAGCTTATTTTGGACGGTCGCGAAAAATTGTTTTGTAAGACGGGAATCCTTATTATAATCAATGCTCGTAGCGTAAATATCAGTAATTTTTTGGTAAAAATTCCGTTCACTGGTGCGAATATCACGAATACGCTGCAGTAACTCTTCAAAATACCTCGCCCTTCCGCCTCCTTGCTTGAGTCGCTCATCATCCATCGTAAAGCCTTTGATAATGTACTCGCGAAGTCGCTGTGTAGCCCAGATACGGAACTGTGTGCCTCGGATAGAGTGCACACGATACCCTACGGAAATAATGACATCAAGATTGTAATGTTTTACGTCATAATTTTTGCCATCACTTCCAGTACGTCGGAAATCCCGACATACTGATTTCTCCTCTAGCTCGTGTTCTTTAAAAATATTAAGAATATGTTCAGTAATAGTAGATCTTCCTTTTTCAAAAAGTTCCGCCATCTGATCTTGCGTTAGCCACACGGTCTCTCCCTCCGTCTTCACGTCAATTCGAGTACTGCCATCCTGTGTCTGGTACAATATAATCTCTGATATTTGATCATTCATATACGCCCATTAAAAAATACTAGTGCCAGTATAGGTGAAGATTTACTCACCGTCAAGAAAACCATATTGTCGGCAATGACAAAATGGTCGCAACATAAATATGTTCCAAAATAGAACATGCTAGGTATGGCTCAATGCAAGAAATGTTTGGACTTCGCTCACATGAGCGACATGCAAATCAGTATAATATCTTTTCTAAAACAACCTCCCCTTCACCTCCGCCCTCCCCAAACTCGAAACATACGCACAGTAATCACACTCCGCCCCCGCCTCCGGCACCTCACCCCCATCCAAACACTTCTTCATCTCCATCACCGTCCCCAAAATCCACCCCCCATTCCCTGTATACGGAATGAGCTTCGTATCAAACTCCAATCGACCGTCAAAACTCTCCCTCCCGCTATCCCCATTGCAATACACAAAATACCCCGTATTCGACACAGCAAACCCATTCATCCGAAATAACCACTGATACACCTCCATCTGCCGCTTATAGCCGTCCTGCCACTCTGCATCGAGCGACACCTCGCCATCCTTCGCCGTCGCCTTGTAATCCACAATAATCAGCTCGCCACTAGGGCACACCCACACATCATCCACTCCTCCCGTGACAACTAAATTTGTCCCCGGCACTTCATATGTCACACCCCTCCTCAGCGAATCCCTCCACTCATCCATCCGCTCATGCTTAAACGGCACCGCCTCAATCCCATACTCCTTCATCAATGGATGCGCCGTACCCTCCGCCCTATGAAGATCAAACTCCCTCTTCAACAACGTATCCACCGCCGAATTCAACGAAAACGGAAACCCCGGTGGCCTTCCCACCCCAAGCCTCCTATCATAATAAAAACACCTCTTACACTGCAAATACAGATCAATCTTCGACCGACTAATCCGAAAGGGGACCGTCGAATACGGATCATAAAGGTTGCGTGTGCGTTGGGAGTTGTAGTATTGGGACATGGAGAGATTATAGCAGCTTTTTTAAGTGAGTAGTACGTCTCTTTTTATTGATTCTTCTGCGCTTTTTCGGTATTATATCATTGATTAAAATTCTTATGGCATCTACTAAATCTCCCACATCCTGGCTATCGAAGTTATTATTACTACCATTATCCACAGTTTTTATATTGACTATTGTCTCATTCGCAAATATGCTGCTGCCACAACAGCGTCTCAACGGAAGCAGCAGCATATTTGCGAATGAGACACAAAATAGAATTAATGAGTTGATAGTTTAATGGCTTGCATAGGCCATTTTTTTTAGATCAAGTCTACCACTCAAACATATCGACGATATTCTCGATGGCACTCTTAATGCGATCTATCACTCCTTGGCGTTTTCTAAACTGAGGCACTTCAGGTAGTAGATCTACAATTTCTTGTCCGTTGGGCAGCTTTTGCGTATAGAGATATTCTCCAATCAAATGCTCAAATTTTTCAACGGGGATATTCTCAGCCGTAGCGACATTTTTCAGGCTTTCAGAACGCTCACTTGCCCAGAACTTACTAAAAGCCTTTTCGACGTCGTCTGACTTACTAATTTTCGGTAAATTCTCTTCAATGAATTTTTTGATTAAGTCTTTCTTTTTGCGGAGCTGGGCATCTCTATCAAACAAGCGCAAAATTTCTTCTGTTTTTTTCTTCCGTACAACGTCAGAAGTAACGTTTTTAAGCCCAGCAATGAGCTGAATGATATAGTCAAAATCAATGACATCTCGAACGGTAAGCTCAATTTCGAAATCAATCTGATCTAGGATAGATTCAGCGCCACTATCATTATTTTTACGATCTCCATAAACATCTAAATATTTACTCTGATAATCATAAAACTCTTGCTCAGTTATGCCAAGATCCTTAAATGAAAAATCAGCAAATGTTTCGAGAGATGATTTTATACGAAGCAAGTCACGGAAAGTTTTTACAAACACCGCCTTTTCTTCTTCGCCTTGTAGGTCATCTACGGAAGCAGCAGTAGGTACTTTTTCTCGTAATTCTCCCAGTTTATCCTCAAAATCTTTTTTCTGAACATCATATGGTTTCTTGAATACAATTTCTTTAGCATTTTCATCACCAAAAAGTGCCAGTGCTTTATCAGTTGCCTCTTTTAGATTTCTGAATGAAACGATATTTCCATGTGGCTTATCGGAATTCAGGAGACGATTCGTGCGTGAGTAAGCCTGAATTAATCCGTGATATCGCAAATTTTTATCAACATACAGCGTATTGAGCCTTGGGCTATCAAAGCCCGTTAAAAACATATTTACCACAAGTACGAGATCAACTTCCTTGTTTTTTATTCTTTTCTGTAAATCTCGGTAATAATCATAGAAACGATCTGTGGAAAAATTTGTCGAGTATCGTGCATTATAATCTTTTATGCAATCTTCTAAAAAGTCCCTTGAATGCTGGTTAATTGGCGCCCCCTCACCGGCAAATATATCAGTATCGAGCATATCTGAGCTTTCGTCTTCATTCGCCTGATAGGTGAAAATTGTGGCAATAGAAAAATCTTCCGCTTTTTTATCCTTCAATAAAGTATAATACTTCTTTAATACCTCAACGGAAGAAACGGCAAATAGGGCATTAAACTTGCCTTGTTTTGTCTTTCGTTTCCAGTCAGCCAATACATAATCGACGATTTTATTTAGCCTATCAGGGCTTTCAAGTACTTCTTTGGTATTAATGCCTTCAGCCAGGGTATCGGCAAAAATGTCTGCATCGAGCGTATCTGGAGCTTTTTTTGTGTATTTTCCGACATACTCGACAGCGAAACCGAGCACATTATTATCATCAATGGCATGGGTGATAATGTACTTATGTAGGCACTCTCCGAATACATCAACGGTTGTCACTCCTCCCACGTTATTGTCAGCAAAAATTGGTGTTCCAGTAAACCCGAAAAGTTGTGCCTTCTTGAAGAATCCTTTTATTCTCGAGTGCGTCTGTCCAAATTGACTTCGGTGACATTCGTCAAATATTACCACCACTTTTTCATTCGCCAAATATTCAAATTGCTTGAGATAGGTCTCTCTTCCAATGGCAATATCAAGCTTTTGAATCGTTGTGACAATAAGCTTTCTATTTCTATCATTAAGCTGCGTAACAAGACTTTGCGTGTTGTTGGTACCATCTACAGCACCTTCAGAGAAAGAGTTAAACTCTTTTGTTGTCTGAATATCCAAATCTTTTCGATCTACCACGAAAAGCACCTTCTTCACTTCGGGCATTCGTGAAAGTATCTGACTCGCCTTATATGAGGTAAGTGTTTTTCCAGAACCCGTAGTATGCCAGATATAGCCATTCTTATCCGACGTACGCACGCGCTCCTCAATAGCCCTCACAGCATAGTACTGATACGGTCGAAGTGTCATGGGGATTTGTGTAGCCTCGGCCAATACGATGTATTCAGCGATCATCTTCGATACCATGCATTTCTCCAAAAATGCATCAGCAAATTCATCCAACTTGGTGATTTTCCTATTCTCAATGTCCGTCCAATAGAACGTTTGCTCAAATGACTGTTTCGAATTATTCGAGAAGTATTTCGTATTCACCCCATTTGAAATGACAAATATCTGAATATATTCAAATAATGTCCCCGTATATGAGTGCTTGTGATAGCGTTGAATTTGATTAAAGGCCTCTTTAAGCTCCATTCCCCGTCGCTTAAGCTCAACCTGCACCAGTGGCAAGCCATTCACGAGTAAGGTCACGTCATACCGATTCTCATAACGTCCAACCTGAGTAATCTGCTGCGCAACCTGATACTCATTCTTGCACCACTGATCCATATTAAAAAACTGCACATAAAACACGCTTCCATCATCACGAGTAAGCGCAAAACGATCCCTCAACGTCTTAGCCTTCTGAAACCGATCACCCTTATCTAAATGGTTCGATATACGAGTAAACTCATCATACGAAAAAACAGTCTGATTGAATTTCCCCAGCTGCTCCCTCAAATTACTAATCATCGCCGCCGTATTCTCCAGCACAACAGACTCAAACCCCAACCTCCCAAGCTGTTCAATCAAAGTATTCTCTAGTTGTTGTTCGGATTGGTGGGTCATATGTTGCCGAAGAGTTCGGTTTGATTATTTGGAATGCTCGGCACACTCTTCGAGAGTCTTGCTTTATGCGGGATTGTATCCTCATTATAGCTTCTAACTTCTTTAATATAAATACTTCTATTCTGAAACGCACCATTTTTCAGCTCTCCCGTAATAGTGAAAACTATCTTCATGTTGTCACCGACTGCAAAAGTTCGCTCTTTACTAGAAATTTGCCCTTTGAAATCAGGGTCTTGCATATAGAATTCGATATCATCCCCGTTGATTAAGATAGGAATACTATTGTATAAAATATCTTCACCATAATATGTACCCCTCCATGCAATTCCCTTGCCATCCTTTTTCTGTTTAACAACCGGCGATATGAGCTCGACGATACCTTCATTATTCTCTTGAGAGTATTCTTGGTCAAGAATTGGCTCGATATACTTCGAAAAGTCTATTCTCTGAATAGTTTTTGAAAATACAGATTGATTAGCTGAATCTTTTAGAATTGTTTCGTTATTACTAATCATTCCATCTCCTCTTAGGGTATTATAGAAACTATTTTTTTTCTTTTTTAAATTTAAATTTTCACACACCTCCTGTATTTTTTCTCCAGGGACACTCTGTATGGAATAGTCATTTTTAAGGTCTTCCATCGTCATTTGTAGCTGCAGGCATTTTGTAGTTTCATCGATGGTTGCCATTTTCATGCCCTCTAAATGGGCTTCATGTGAATCTTTATAATTCAAATAACCTAATACTAAACCACCAACAGTGATAGCCAATCCAACCAAGGAGCCTACTCTATTTGTTCTAACAAATTTTACAATATCTCTATATGAGCCCGGCTCTGGTGGTAATAAATAAATATCAAAGCGGTCATCTGGAAACAAAATTCTAGCAACCTCATTAATCATTGAGGCGAGATCATCAGAGCATTTATTGCGAGTATTGGCGCGTATATAATGTTCAGCAACTCCAAAATGCGTTTCAATTGTAACAAAATCTTCGATTTTTAAGATACTAGACATCGTTATTTGGTCATATTAGTAATGACTGAAGGAGGCCCTTTTTCCATTGTTCAGCATGGATAATTTGCTGAGATTTTAATTCTATTAAATTATCAGCTGATTCTAGAAAATTTGTAATTTTTTGTTGCTCATGAAGTGATGGAAGATTAATTTTAATCTTCTCAATTGTGGCCCTTGAAAGGCTAGGTACGCCTGACGCTTCATTGTATTTTTGCCAATTTATTTTTTGAAATATATAGCTGGTAAACTTGGGGGTTATGCCTTTAAAGCTATGCGTATAAAATAAAGTATCAACTGTCCAGAAATCGCCATTGTAATAAAATGGTTTATCTATAGTTCCCTTCCTTCCTATAAAGACAGTTTCACCGCTATATAAGCTCTTATTAACAGAAAACATATAGCCGCCAGTACCAAAAACCGGAATATTACCACGCTCTAGATGCTTGTAGTCTTTTCCGCTACCAATTCTCAGAACCTCGCCAAGTATTCTATTATTCCACATTGGGAAATTATTCCCATCGTCGTCCCTGAAGCGGATTTCTTGAGTGAATATTTTTTGCATTATCCCTCTTTGATAAGATTCAAGAAGCTCCTTATGCGTCTGAAGATTTTTGATCCATTCGCTCGTAAGCATCAGGCAAGATGCAATCTCTTGCTGTTCTTGCGCTGATGGAATTTTTATTTTAAGATTCTTTAATTGGGATGCGTATAAATGCACAACAGAATGGCCTTGTGCAATTTTGGCAATATTTTTATTTTGAAAATTAGACAGATAATAGGCAAAAAAATCACCATTTTGACCTTCGATTAATCGTAAAACGTTTAAGTCCCCACCCAGTATAATATCGTCTTCTTTTACGCAGCTCGATCTTGCAATGTCTAGTGCCGTTTCGCCTGATGATGGAATTAATACATCATTCTTTTTACTTAATAGTGATTCTGTCCTGGATATATTTGTTCTGGATTTTACGTAATTAATGGTCTCGCGATATTCAGTGTATAGCTCGCCATAGCGGATGCATTTGTTGCTACCATTTTCAGTAATATCATCTTTTGCGAGACCCTTGCCTTTTAAAATGATGCATACATCTCCCAAGGTGCCCTCATTCCAATCACCTGAAAATTTTGGAAACCTTAGTTTTGGTATTTTTTTTATACTTGCTTGCTTGACTGTTACTGTCATGGCTAGAATGGTTTATCAATTTTTAATTCATCGCAAAATTCAGCAATTCTATTTTGTAGATTGAGCTCATTTGAGTGTAATTCTTTTAATATTTTTGCGACTTCTTCGATATCTATAATCTTTTCTTCCTCAAAAGTGTCCACGTATCGAGGAATATTGAGATTGTAGTCATTTTCCTTTATCTCACTGATGTTTGCCCTATGAGAGTATTTTTCTATTTCTTTTCGAGTTTTGTAGGTATCAAAGATTTTTTTAATATTTTCATCAGTGAGTTTGTTTTGATTGCCAACTTTCTCAAATTCTTTCGATGCATCTATAAGCAAAATATTTTCATCTTCACGGCGACATTTTTTGAAGACAAGGACTGTGGCGGGGATAGAGGTCCCATAAAAGAGGTTTGCTGGTAGACCAATAACGGTATCTAGATAATTTAACTTTTCGATAATATATTTTCGGATATGACCTTCGGCGCCAGATCGGAAGAGGGCTCCGTGAGGTAAGACGATAGCCATCGTGCCATTTTCGGCAAGGTGATGGAGCATGTGGGTGACAAAGGCATAATCGGCGGCGCTCTTTGGGGCAAGTCGGCCGTATTGAGAGAAGCGGTCGTCGTGAGCAAGTGTCGGGTCGGTGTCTCCTTTCCATTGAGCAGAAAATGGGGGATTAGCGACAATTGCTTCGGCCTTGAGGTCTGGGTGCATATCTTCCTTGAGTGTGTCGCCTTGGCGGATTGAGAAGCGGTCGAAGTGAACTCCGTGCAAGATCATGTTCATTCGAGCAAGGTTGTAGGTTGTTGGATTGAGCTCTTGTCCGTAATAATTAACTACATCGGTAAACTCCCCGAGGCGGAGTAAGAGTGAGCCAGAACCACATGTTGCGTCATAGGCGGATTTGATACGTTTCTTGTCCATGGAGACGATCTGCGCAAGCAAACGTGATACTTGGGCGGGAGTATAAAATTCACCACCTTTTTTGCCTGCACCAGCCGCAAATTCACCGATCAAGTATTCATAAGCATCACCAAGAAGGTCGCTTTTAGCGTCTTCAAGCTTAAAATCGATGCCGCTGAGTAAAGCAAGTACCTCAACAACGACTTCATTTTTGTCATTTTCCCGTGAGCCAAGCTTAGAAGAGGTGAGATCCATATCGTCGAATAATCCTTTGAAATCATCTTCACTGGCAGTTCCGGCGGAAGTTTTTTCGATATCGTTAAGGATATTTTTGAGGTCTTCTAGGATGAAGGTCTTTTGATTCTTAATTTCGCCCTTCCCTTTTTTGACAAGATAGGAAAAGAGCTCAGTTGGCCTCAGGAAAAAGCCGAGTTCGCCGACACATGCCGTTTTGATGTGATCTAGATCCTCTTTGCCTTCTTTGGAGTCTTCATTAATCTCTGCGAAGGTAAATTTTTCACCAACGATAACTTTTTCATTTACATAGCGCTCAAGCTTTTCAGATAGATATTTATAGAAGATAAAGCCAAGAATATAATTTTTATACTCATCGGCATTCATTTTACCCCGAAGTACATTCGCCACACCCCATAGCTGGCGTTCAAGGATTCTTTTCTGATCTTCTGACATGATTGTTTTGTTAATATTGGCATAATCTTACTCTTATACGTCGTATTGTCCACGCTCTGTTTAGGTGAGCGGACACTCTGATAATGAGAGTAGATTATTTGGCTCATCCCCATCGGAGGTAGTCTTGATGTAGGCATTGCCGAATCTGCTAGTGGCTACAATTACTTCAGCTCGTCTGCCATATACATCAATAGTGTAGAATTGATATGTTCCCGCCCTGATGTATCGAATCGCTTCCTGCTGAGTTATTTTCCAACGAGTATTATTAGAAAATCCGCCAACATGAGTAATGCGTTCATAAGGGTTATAGCGAATTTCTTTATTGATGCAGGTAATTTGATGCTGTGACATACGAAGAATGAGTTAAAATATGATACATCTATATGCTGACCCTCCCAAGCAGTATTGTCAATTATATTCACAAAAACAAAGAAATAGTGGAAAAAGTGAAGAAAATGCTTAAATAGTTGACTTTTTCTAACTCTCATGTACAGTAATCTTGCTATATCCCTCACCTCCAACCCATGAAAAACCTCATCATCAAGCTCAGAAAGGCGGCAAAACTATCACAGGAGGAGCTCGCGCAGAAGCTCGGGATGTCGCGACCTACGCTGATGGCGGTGGAGAACGGAACCCGGGATATTACGCTTGGTGAGCTGAAACTATTATCGAAGATTTTTGATATACCCGTGGAGGTGATTTTGGATGAGGATATGGGGGTTTTGGAGAAGGTGGAGTTGCAGAATTTTAGTGAAAAGGCATTTCAGAAGTTTCATAATCTGATACTGCAGTGTATCAAGTATGGGGCGGGAGCTGATGGGAAGATCACCAAAACAAAACTGGCGAAACTGGTGTATCTTTGCGATTTTGCGAGCTATTACAAGTCGCTTCATCCTATCTCGGGGCTGGAGTATCACAAGCTCGCACAGGGTCCGGTGGCGATTGAGTTTTTTGATATTTTGGAGTCCAATGAGTCGATCTCAGTAGAGAGGAAGAATAATGCATTGATGGTTTCCCTGAACGAGCAGCCGGATGATTCGGTATTGAGCAAAGAAGAGCAAAAGTTGGTTCGCACCATCTGTGAAAAATGGAAAAAGGCCGATACCAAGCAGATTGTCGATTTCACCCATAAGCAGCTCCCGTGGGCTATGTGCAAGGATCGAGAGGTGATCCCGTATTCCCTTATTAACAACGAAGAGCCGGACAATGTTTATTAAAGACCTCACATTTCAGGTGGAGTTTTCTTCGCACGCGGAGAAGTATTTCTGCAAGGAGTTCCTGAAAAAGTATAAACCGAAGCAGTGGGTCGAGACGAGAAAGACAATTGTGGATACGCTAGAGCGTTCCTTCGCCGCTCAGCAAACCACGTTGATTGATAATCTAAAATTCTCTCAGGATGATGGAATCGGCATTTTTAAGCTTGATTTCCGGGTAGCCGGGACGAAGGAGTCACCGAAATTATCAGGTAATAGGGCGATTTTTTCGTTATCAAATAAGACTGGTCGTATTGAGGTTTTGCTGGTGTACGGGAAAATTCACTGCCCGAAAAAGCAGTCTGAGACACAGTGGATATTGGAGGAGGTGAAGGGTGCGTTTCCGGAATATAAGAAGTACTGTTAGCTGCTCTTCAATAGTCCCTCCTCAAACTCTCTCACCCCCTCCAAGCTCCTCTCGTACCCGCTCACATCCGGGAAATCCAGTGCCATAATTCTGCTATACACAGCCACAATCAGCTTCTTCATTCTCTCAGTTTCTTCGTCGGTAATATCCAAAGAAAGGATGTTGATCTTGCCGTCGACGGGTTCGAGGAATTCGAGGAATCCCTGGCGCACAGTGAATTTGCTTCTCAAATCGCGGGCGTTTTCCACGAGGATTTTATAGAAGATGAGTTGGTTTTTGTACTTCCAGGCTTTTATTTTTTCGTAGTCGGAGCCGTGGGTCCAATCCTTGAGTGGGTGGCCGGTTTTGTAGTCGTAGACGAGGATTTCCCGCTTCTCTTCATCGTAGCTCCATTTATCGATTTTTCCGGTAAGCTCGGCATTTTCGATCACGACACTCTGACCTCTGAAGTCGTATTCCGATTGGTCTTGAGGGTTGAAATAGGCCTTTCTCGCCTCATAATACGCGCTCAGGTGATCTCGGCCTTTCTCGAGGCACTCTGCAAAGTCTTTCTTACTCAGTCGTTGCTGCGAGAGATAGCGCTCGAACTCTTTCAGGAGGAAATCGAGACTGGGTAGAATATTCGTAAGCTTGAACTCGCCCGCAAGTGTGCTTAGCGCATGATGCATAGCGCTCCCGTACGTACCCGAAAGGATAGGCCGCTGCGGGAAGCGCAGGAGGTTCTGCTCCAGAAACGTCTGAGGGCCGCCCTTGGTGACATCGAGGAAGTTATTCAGGTGGGTGACGCTGAGTTGGTAATCTTTCAGAAGTCCTTTCAAGACCTCATCCTCCTCAATATTTTTCACCTCGTGCTTTTCTATTTTTAATTGCAGCAAGAGGAGCTTCTCAAGTCCCTTCGCCTGGGCAAAATCATGTTGCATACCCTCGACGGTGGCCGGATCAATATTTTCTTTCTTCCTTTTCTCCACCATGCCATCCTCCAGGAAGCGCAGACGGATCTGCTCGTTGCCGTTTTCCTTGTACTGATGTCGGGTGAGGTAGAGGTTTCTCTTGGCTCGGGTAAGCGCAACATAGAAGAGTCGCAACTTATCATCATCGGTCTCACCCTCAGCGGCGAGGGGAATGTTCGACGGGAGAGTGAGCTTGTCTGCGGAGTGGCTACGAGTCCATTCGGCGTCATGACAGTGGAGCAGGAAGACATGCTCGAACTCAAGACCCTTAGCCCCATGGGCCGTGAGCAGATTGACCGCCTTCTCGTCACTATTGAATGCACTGGTATAGTACAGCCGGAGCTGATGTTTCTCGTGCAGCGTAATGAGCTCCACGACGTCTGAGACCGTCTTCGCACCGCTTCCCTTGTATGAACGCACCTTCTCGATGAGCGCCTGTAGCGCCTGTAAAAGATTGAGGTAGGCGAGCCTGTCTTCTTCGAACGCCTTCGGGTTGAAGTAGTACGCCTTGTATGGGCTTTGGAAAGCCGTTTCCGAGTCGTCGACACCGGTAATCATATCAATAATTTCTTCCGCAGTTTTTTCCTTCGCATCGACTCCGAGGGTGATGAGAAAGGTAGCGATCTGCTTGAGACGCTGATCTTCACTTTCAAGCATAACTTTCAGCCAACTTTTTCTCTCCTCATACGATTTTGCAGAAAGTTTCCAAACCGTCACACGGTCAATATTCCAGAAGGGAGCACTCAGAATTTCCGGAAGATACTCATCGGCTTGCCGCTCATTTGTCGCTACCGTATCGACAAATTTGAGAATCGTAATGAGCTCCTTGATATGTTTTTGCTCGAGAAGATTTTTCTTCCTCTCATACGAAACCGGAATCCCAAAGTAGTCGAGGACTTTGGCGGCGCGCTCAAGCGTCTCGTGTTTACGCGCAATCACCGCTATAGCGGAAGGTGAAGTTTTTTTCTCAGTAAGTTTCTTCTGAATAATTTCTGACACCCACACCATCTCCTCCAGGCTCGTTGGAAATTCTTTTTCTATAATCTCTCCTGCTACGAGGCTCGTATTCGCTGAATAAAGTTCTTTTTTGATCAAATCAGGAAGTTGGTTTTCCAATCGTTCTTCGCCTTTTAAAATAACTTGTCTGACAAAGTCGAGAATTGGCCGCGTAGAGCGGTAATTTTGCTGTAATACAACCATAGTTGGATCACGATACTTCTTATGGAACTCCATCAGATTCGCCATATTCGCCCCCTGAAACTTATAAATCGCCTGATCGTCATCGCCCACGGCCAAGACATTCGGTCGCCCCTCATGCACATCATTATCGAGCAATAAATCCAAAAGTCGCATCTGTACGCCATTCGTATCCTGAAACTCATCGACGAGAACATAGAGGTATCGCTCCTGAAGATTATACTTTAGCTCGGGATGATGCATAAGAGCCTCAACCGTATCGAGTAGCATATCGTCGTAATCAAAAAAGCCTTCCTTGTGGAGCTGCTGCTGATACTGCGCATATACATCGCACAACTCGAACTGTTTTTTGATCCTTTCTATGTCCTTGAATGTATTTATTTTTTCATCATTTTTTTTTGTATGCTCATTTTTCCACGCCGTAATGGGCTTGGTATTTGGCTTATCTTCGGCCATAGCCTCCTCATAGGCATTTTCAAGTGAGGTGACGAGCGTGTCTTTGATGCTCAAATAGGGGAGCGCCGTAGTTCTCGGCTGGAAGGTAACTCCCTTAAGATTTTCAATCAGTTCAGGAATTAGCCCAATCGTTTTTGCCACGATAGTTTTCTGAAAAACCGGCTCCAGAAAACTATTCGCCTGCTCCAAGAAGCTCTTATTCTCTTCCAATATTTCCTTAAAATTCTCCGGACTCAATCCTCCCTTCTTGAGCTCACCGATCTTGCTAATAATGTCTTTCAAATATGTGTAACCCTGATCGGGATGGTAGGAACGCAGCGAAGAGTCGTATTTCAAATGCTCCAATATTTTTTCCAAAATCGCATACCGAGTCAGATCATCAGCAGGACTATATCTACCACCCTGATAAAAATACTCAGGATTTTTGTTAATAATCTCCGTCCCAAATCCATGGAACGTATGAATCGCCACCTTGTATGCATCTAATCCAATCAAACCGGCAAGTCGCTTCCTCATGGTCGTCGCCCCCGCATCGGTATAGGTCAAACAGAGAATAGAAGAGGGAAGTGTGTCCGTCAGTCTCAGAATATTTGCCACTCGCAGGCTCAAAAGCTCCGTCTTTCCCGATCCCGGCCCCGCAATCACCATCACCGGCCCCTCAATCGTATCCACGGCCTTCTTCTGCTCTCCATTGAGGCCCTTATATCGTTGCTGAAAATATTCTTCCAAATCCATAGTGCCCCGAGTATACCACAAAGCCCACAACACTGGATTTGCATAAATTTGAATATATGATAAAATATCGATCCGAAAGAAATTACTCAGAATAATGACCCAATGAACAGTCCAACGCACCTCCCGGAGCCAGTTCGAAGTTCTCAGGATCCCGATATCCGAGAACCTCTTTGCAGGGAGATTGCGTATCGATTTGAAAATACGTTTATGAGGAGGTTATTCCTCATTCTTTTGGACCACCTCCAAGATGGAATGCACCGACAGACGCTTCGGGACGAATATGAGATGAGGTACGGTGAGTATATTGACATCGAGCAGCTCAACTCGCTCAATGGATTTTTTATGAAGGAACGAAAAACATTCCAGGGCGAGCCGGAGACATTTCAGCTAGAGATGTATAAGAGTTGGTTTCGTATCGTTCCACCGGAATACAGTGCGCGTGCACGTATCGAGGCGAATAGAAAACGCCAACGAGAAGAGGTAAGTCTCAGGGTGAGATCGCAATTAGACGCTTCTCTCAAACGCTCCTGGAAGATGACGGTCAGAACGGCGTAATCCATTATGCAAGAATTTGTAATGTAGTTGTAAGGATTTTGTTAGATCCACATGCTATTCTTAGGCATCTAATGTTATGCCGTATGAATAAATGGTTCGTCCTCTGGATCGCGCTTAAAGAAAAACTGCATGGAAAAATATCTAAACCTCCCCAAGTAAGCGAGGGCGATATTTGGTGGGCAAGTATAGGGGAAAATATTGGATATGAAATTAATGGCAAGAGTAAGCTCTTTACGCGACCCGTAATTATTTTAAAAAAGATATCGAAAGGATTTTATTTCGCAATTCCAACCACATCACAGCCAAGAGTAGGATCGTGGTATATCGGCTTTCCTGAATCATCGCTCATTAAAACTGCCTGCCTCCATCAAGCTCGTCCGATTGATTATCGGAGGTTATACTCTAAACTAGGCGAACTAAAGAAAATAGATTTAGACAGATTAAAACAAGCATTTCTAATATTTCACCAATAAAAAAGTTCCCCAACTCGTTGCCAAGATGGGGTCGCGGGTAATCCCGAAAGTAAATATAGTATATCAAAAGTCTTATCTAACTTCAACAAAAAAGAGACGCCCCACGTAGGACGCCTCTTTCAAATTTTTTAATTCAGATCCGAATTATCCGGCGATCTCTTTCAAATCGCTCAAATCTTTCTTGGCTCCAGCCTTCTTTCTTGGCTTCTTGACGACCTCGCCGTCTGGACCTTCGGTGATTCCCTCTGGTGGGTTATCAACGGCCTTGATCGAGAGACCGATTCGTCGCTCCTCAGGCTCGATAGCGATGACACGAGCCTTGACCTTGTCACCAACCTTCAACGCCTCACTAGGATCGCTAATCTGTTTGTCGGTAATTTCAGTAACGTGGATGAGACCATTGATATCGCCCTCAAGTGCGAGGAAGGCACCGAATGGAGTGATGCGGTTGATCTCTCCCTCAACAACCGTTCCAACGCTGTACTTGCTTGCAACCTCTAACCAAGGATCAGCAATCAAACGCTTGATGCTCAATGAAATCTTATCTCCCTCAACGCCAATGACCTGAACATCGACCTTATCGCCAAGTTTAGCGAAGTCGGCAGGATTGGAAACGTGTCCCCAAGCGATTTCTGAGATGTGAACGAGACCCTCTAAGCCGTCAAAGGCGACGAAGATACCGAACTTCACGATACCGCTAACCTTTCCATGAACGACTGTTCCTGGCTTCAAGTTAACGAGGCTCTTACGTCGATCCTCATCAAATGCTGCCTTCTCGGAAAGAATAAGCTTACCGTTTTCCTTATCAATAGAGATAATCTTAACTGCAAACTCGATTCCAACGAGAGACTGAAGTCTCTGAAGAATAAGTCCCGGATCAGCACCGTCAACACGTGGATAGTGTAGGGGAGCGAGCTGTGAAACAGGGATAAAGCCCTTGATACCATCGAGTTCAAGGAGAAGACCACCCTTGTTTGCCTCGCTAGCAACGACCTTGATAATTTTTCCAGTGTTGAATGCATCGATAAACTGTACCCATCGCTTCTCCTGTGAAGCCTTTCGGAGTGAAAGAAGTACGAGACCATCCTCATTCTCATCCTCGATGACATAGGCAGAGATCTTGTCTCCCTCCTGAAGTCCCTTAAGGGTGTTTAAGCTATCATGAAGCTCACGTCCCGATACGAGACCGGTAGCAACTCCATTAAAATCTACGAGAATCGTTCTCTTGGTAATAAGAGCTACGGTTCCCTCAACTAACATACCCGGTTTGAAATCGGGCATCAGACTCTCCTTAGCAAGAAGTGCATCCATAATTGGAGACTCCTTTTTTTGTACGCGCTGTGGCATAATAAAAGGTCGATAATACAGGTAAAAATATAAAAATTGAGGAGTAGTTACCTCACTTTCAGCTTCAACGGCTGTATTATCTGTGTACCCGTTAGAGCGAAAGCGGAGGCACTATACGGATTTGAGGGGGTTTCGTCAAGAGAGTTAGGCTCATTATTGATGTGGAATTGGACGAAGTGATATCACCTACCCCAGCAGGCGGCTCAGCAGAGTTGTCCCTTGGGGGGATATGCACTCATAAACTTTCCGCCCCTTCCTCTCCTATACTTTTGAAAAGCTATCCTACGATATACAAACCCATAGCAACTTGATACTACATTGCTATCAAATTGATATCATTTCAAAACAGGTATCAGGAAGGAGTCCTTGGGAAGCTTAAAAAAGTGCCACATTCCGCGGCACTCTTTTAAGTTTTTGTAATAACAAATCAATATCTACTCCTTCGCCACCTCATCCACCTTCACCTTCTTGGTCGTCTTCGCAACTGACTTCGTTTTGCGAGGAGCGGTGGCGTCGATATGGGCGACTTTTGTGAGGACAACTTTGTTCTCATCGGAAGGATCCGCGGTGATGGCGATCGTGTCGCCCTCAGAGAAGGTTCCATCGAGGAAGCCCTGCGTGAGGAGATCTTCGACGAGCGTCTGGATAGCGCGACGGACAGGACGAGCACCGTACTGTGGATCGTAGCCCTTCTTGGAGATAACATCCAATCCAGACTGATCTGGCTCGAGGGTAATATTCTTCAATTTCAATCGCTCCTGTAGTTGTCGCAAATTGAGCTCGACAATCTTCTTCACATCCTCATGGACAAGTGGCTTGAACATAACGATCTTATCGATACGATTCAAGAACTCAGGACGGAACTTCATCTTCAATTCTTTCTGAACATCTTCCTCCATCGCCTCAAAATTGGACATGGCCTGTTCGAGCTCGCCACCGCGGAGATTGAATCCAAATGGAGCGGCTTTCTCGGTTAACTTATCAGCTCCGATATTGGAGGTCATGACGATAATCGTATTTTTGAAATCGACCTTTCGTCCCTTACCATCGGTCAAAACTCCATCTTCAAGAATCTGAAGGAGTAAGTTGAACACCTCGGAATGTGCCTTCTCGATCTCATCGAAGAGGATGACGGCGTATGGCTTTCTGCGGACCTGTTCGGTGAGCTGACCTCCATCTTCGTAGCCGACATAACCAGCGGTCGTACCGACCAATCGTGAAGTATTGTGTCGCTCCATGAACTCGGACATATCGATTTTGATGAGCGCATCCTTGTCGTTGAAGACCTGTTTCGCGAGAGTCTTTACCAGCTCAGTCTTACCAACACCAGTTGGTCCCAGAAAGATGAAAGAGGCGATCGGACGATTCGGATCAGAGATACCGGTGCGTGAGCGACGGATCGCCTTTGCTACGGAAATAACAGCCTCATCCTGACCAATAATCGTGTTGTGAAGTGTTTCTTCGAGTTTGAGTAAGTTGTCAGCATCTTCTTTGATCAGACGCATGACTGGAACGCCGGTCATGGTGGCGACGACGCGCGCGACATCTTCTTCCGTCACACGCTCACGCTTCTCGCGTGGGATCTTGAGTGTCTTCGCCTCATCAATCGCGCGCATCACCTCGAGCTCTTTATTTCGGAGCTCAGCGGCATGCTCGTAGTTCTGATTTGAGACAGCCTCTTCTTTGGCCTTAATAGTTTCGTTTAATTCTTGCTGTAACTTGCGAATAGTATCGATATTTCCCTTAGCAGAAATACGCTTCAATGATGAAGCTTCATCGATCAAGTCGATCGCCTTATCCGGAAGGAATCTGTCGTGTACATAACGCTTAGAAAGGCGTACGGCAGCCTCTACAGCTGCGTCCTCGATGATCAAGCTGTGGTGTTCTTCAAATCCTTCCTTGAGGCCCTTAAGCATCTCTAAGGTATCTTCGATATTTGGCTCGTTGACCATGACAACCTGGAAGCGTCGCTCAAGAGCGGTATCGGTCTCGATATGCTTGCGATACTCAGCAGTCGTCGTCGCACCGATTACCTGAACCTGTCCTCGTGAAAGTGCAGGCTTCAAGATATTGGCCGCATCAAGGCTTCCCTCGGCAGACCCTGCGCCGATAACCGTGTGCAGTTCATCAATAAATAAAATAACATTCGTCTGGCTCGAAGCCTCATCGAGAACCTGCTTGATGCGCTCCTCGAACTCACCGCGATACTTCGTACCGGCGACGAGTGATGTCATGGAGAGCGACAATAATCGCTTGTCCAAGAGGCAGTCTGGCACCTGCTCACGAACGATCGCCTGGGCGAGACCCTCGGCAATAGCCGTTTTACCAACACCAGGCTCACCGAGAAGTGCAGGATTATTCTTCGTCTTGCGGCAAAGAATACTGATGACACGTTGAATTTCTTTAGTACGGCCAATTACCGGGCTCAACTTTCCCTTACGAGCCTCGAGGACGAGGTCGGTGGTGAAGTAGTCGAGAGCCGGAGTCTTGCTCTGTTTTTGATTTCCCTTTTGTGATTTCTTGGAGCTAGCTGCACCTGCGGTTGCGGCAGCATCATTGCGTCCAAACTGGGCGCCTGCTTTTCCTCCATCTTGGTTCTGCGTCATCACGCCCTGAAGGCCATTGAGGAAGAACTCAATCGGATTCATCATCTGATTGTTTTGTCCCATCGGGCTGCCACCATTCTGCATACGACTTCGTTCGAACGCCTCGATAACCTGATCTTTGACGTCCTGTGGGTTGACCTTCATATTTTCAAGAATAACAGTCGCTGCGGTATTTTCTTGAGAAACAAGCGCGTACAAGAGATGCTCTGTTCCCACCATCGCATGGCTAAACTCAGCAGCACAGTGCACAGCATCTTCAATAACTTTTTTAGCAAAACCACTCAATCCCGTAGGGCCCTTGTCGCTCGTTTGCTGCTGACCGGTGCGGCCAACGGTCTTGAGAACGAGGTGAACATTTTCAAGTGAAACTCCAAAACTGAGGAGAATGGATGAACCAAGGGAGTTGGTCTGGGAAAGAATGCCGAGCAAAATATGCTCAGTTCCAACATAATTTAACCTCGCCTCTTTGGCTCTATCTTGAGCGTAGACGAGAGCTTGCTTTGCCTCCTTTGTGAACTTTTCAAATCGTGAGAAGTCTGACATAGGTGTTGGGGTAAGGTGGAGTAGGGTAGTTGAGAAAATTGATCAAACGTAAGTCACTCTATGGTAGCACAAGCCAAAGCCGATTTCACTTAGTTGAGCTTTACAGTTCCCAAATGGATTGTTTGACTTATAGTACAAAAATAAGAACAATCTAGCACTCATCATTATAGAGTGCCAAATTGAGGGAGTCAACGGAATTATTCACTTACGTGTTGAGAGACGTGGGGGTATACGCGGTGTATACAAAGTATATACAAAACATATACAAAATATACACTCTCAAAATAGAAAATAACCCTTCTCTCGCCAAAATTTATTTCACAAAAGGAATGAACTCAAAAGAGTTCAGAAGTGAGTGGAAGTCGTTGGCCGAGGCGTCAGCTGATTTGACGGAGCCTGGAGTGTATACGAATCGATAGACAGACTTTTCTCTGGCGATAACAGCAGTAATCTTGCCATCGGGGCTTGTGAACTCGTATCCGTTAAGAGACTTAGGGCCGATCAGATTGTGGCTGGTTAGTTTTTCATCTCCAGCGAAAGATACGAGCGTGGCGCCCTTAGCATTATCCACTCGGTCCATCGTGATCATGTCATCCTTTATGAGATCACAAGCAGTTCCGCATGCAGATAGATCCGCAGGAATAGTAAGCGTGATGGTATCTTTTCCCGATAAAAGCTTCCAGAAATCTCTCTTGGAGAATTTTACACCTAGTCCGCTATCCTCGAAGGGGATCCATGCTTTCGAAACAACGGTTTCGGCAGCAGCTACCTCCTCGGCAGTTAGCTCTCTCAGACGTAAAACTTGAATGAGATCTTTGCCGCTTGCGGTCTTCGTCGGTCGTCCCTCGATCTCAACCTGTTTCCCGACGTATACATCGAGATTTACACCAAGTCCACTGAGGAGAATGGTAGTTTTATCTTTCTGTACGAGAATATGTGTTCCGGATCCAGGAATAGCAACCGTTCCAAGTGACTGTAGTTTGCCGGCAGCGGCCGTCTCGCGAACATGATCATCATCTTCTGCCGCCTGCCCCGGAGCATTATTGAAACGAATTGTAATCTTACTTCCATACAAAACATATGTCGCAACAACAACGACGAGAAAAAAGAGAAGAAAAGGAAAAGTACGCTTCATGGGAGGATATTAAAGAAGTGAAGAATTGTGAGGAAGTCCGAGGTGATGATAGGCATGTTTTGTAACGATGCGGCCGCGAGCTGTACGCTCGAGGAATCCCAGCTGCAATAAATAGGGTTCATAAATATCCTCTATGGTCTCCTGCTCCTCACAGAGCGCGGCCGCCATAGTGCTTAACCCCACCGGTCCGCCCTGGAATTTTTCGATGATAACTTTTAAGAGATCGATATCAGTTCGGTCGAGCCCGATAGGGTCGACCCCGAGCGAAGCGAGGGTCTCCATGGCAATTTGTTCGGTGATGATCGTGACGCCCTTGTGCGCGGCATAGTCCCTTACGCGTCTCAATAATCTATTCGCTACGCGTGGAGTTTGTCTGGATGATTGTGCTAAAATTCTTGCCGCACCCACAGTGATCTCGCACTCCAATATTTTCGCCGATCGATGCAGAATAGATTCGATATCTTCAATCGTATAGAGCTCAAACTTGAAGACATGTCCGAATCGCGCCCGAAGAGGTGAGGAGAGCATATTTAACTTCGTCGTCGCGCCTATCAAGGTGAACTTCGGAAGATTCAATCGCATAGAGCGAGCCGAAGGGCCTTTTCCAATCATTAAATCTAAACAGTAATCCTCCATGGCGGTATAAAGAACCTCCTCAATGACGGGACGCAATCGATGAATCTCATCGATAAATAGCACCTCATAGTCCTTCATGTTTGTAAGGATGGAGGCGAGGTCACCCTGTTTCTCCAGCGCAGGACCGGAGGTAACCTTCAAAGAAGTTCCCATCTCTTGCGCCAAGATGCTCGCCAAAGTCGTCTTCCCCAGGCCCGGTGGACCGTGGAGCAGGACATGCTCGAGCGGCTCGTCTCTCGACTTCGCCGCATCAATACTAATTCCCAAATTTTTCTTGATCAAATCCTGACCAACATACTCGGACAACATTCGAGGTCGTAAGGTATTCTCAAACTGCACCGCCATCGGTGCATCTTCAAGTGCAGGCTTCAGCAAAGCTTCAATCTCCGCACTACTCTGATCGGCAAACTGTTTATCTCTCTGAATCATACCCGAAGTATAGCACAACGCTATTTTAACGAAAAAATAAAACGCTTAATCTCATCCGGATTCGGCGCCTTTTGAAAACACACCGAGACCTCGCTGGCCGCCGTTGCGATCGTCAACGTACCGTAATCCAAAAAAGGAAGAAACGAAAGAATGCCTTTTTCTACAATATGAATATCTTGAATCGCCTCCAGCTCTGCCTCATTCTCCTCGCTCACATTGGCTAACTTCCAGTTCACGTAAATCACGCGAAAATTTGTCACGAGGAGTTTGTCCGCCCAGTACACAAACGATACATAGCAAAAGACAAAGACAAAAAGTAAGGTGATCAGCGCAAAAGATGTATAAAAAACATTACGCGGCATGCTACCCTCCGCGACAAATAGTAAGAAATAAAATGGAAAACTAGCCGCCAAAATCTTGATGACAGAAAAGACAAAAGGGAAGTAGTGTCGCCTATAAACATGCTGTATAACCTCGTTGCCTCGTAGATGCATACTAAATTAGTAGCATATTCCCAGAAAATTTACTAGAATACCCCGCGAAAGCACACGCTTCCATAGCTCAATGGATAGAGCAACGCCCTTCTAAGGCGAAGATGAAGGTTCGATTCCTTCTGGGAGCACCACGACTAGCTCGACAATCCCACCGTATACGTACTGGCTCCCGTCTTCATGACGAGAAGCAGGCGATAGATAATCTCGGCCACCTCGGCACGGGTGATTTCCTCGTTTGGTTTAAACTCGGTTCCGTTGTTTGGGAGAAGGTTCTTCTGCTTGGCGAACTGCGCAAAGACAGCGTACCAATCGGTAGTCGCAACGTCGCTATAAGGAGCGGAGCTAACAACCGGATCGATAGATACCGGAGCGGACAAGAGGAGTATCTTCAAAAATTCACTTCGAGTGACGTCTTGGTTTGGCTTGAAGAAGCCGCCAATATAGCCGTTTGCAATACCGTTCTGCTGCGCAGTAGCAATGTAAGGAATATACCAAGCCTTTGGATCGATATCGGCATAAGAAAGCGTACCGTTCGTATTGAGAAGTTGTCGATTGGCCGTCTTGAGGGCGACCTTCAGTACCTCTACTCGAGAGATGACCTGCTGAGGCTTAAACGTTCCATCTTCATATCCTCCGAACACGGACTGCTGTTTAACGTACTTAATAGCGTCATAGTAGGAAGAGCTTCCTCCGACGTCGGCAAAGATTTTTGGTTTATTCGTAGTGACGACAGCGGCTGCTTTTTCTTCAACAACCGGAGCGACAACAACAGGTTCCGGAGCCACAATGGTGAACTCCTGAGACTTCGATGCTACGTCATTGTAGAGAATAGTGAGCTGACCCTTGCCAGGTTTTGGCGAGAGGATTTGAATGACAAACTGCCCACCGGTAAGATCATCTTCTGTGATAGTCGCCTTGGAGAGGATACCAACATCACCCGTCAAAAGAACAAGCGCTGAGCCATTGAATTGATTAAGGTTTGAACCTGAAGCATCCTTCGCGGATACGGTGAGTTTCACCTCCTCGGAGATTTGATACGATGTCTTCCCGCTAACAGTGAACACCGGAGTGACGGTAATAGGTGCTGGAGTTACAACAGGGTCAGATGTTGGCACGGCCGTAGGTACTACGACAGGCGCAACAACCGGAGTAACCGGAGTAACGACAGGCGTAGGAGGTGGAGTGACTACCTGTGTAGAAGGAATGGATCCTGCAGCAAGAATAGGCGCACTCGTAAGGTTTTGCTGGACGAATGTCATGGGATTGATCGTATTGAGGATCGCCTTATCCTTTCCAAGTCCGGCATCAAGAGCGCCGACGAAGTCTAATCCGGCAGCAGTCTGCTCCTGATAAGTGAACGGCCAGTATGGGTGCCAAGGAGACTCGGCCTTATCAATCTGGAAGTGAACGTGGGGTGTTGTGGCGAAACCTGTCTCACCGGAAAGAGCGATATTTTGACCACGCAAGACGACATCACCCTCGCTCACGAGGATAGAACCAAGATGGCTATAGGATGAGTAGTAGGTTGTGAGTACTGAAGGATTGTCTACGGATGGAACGTTGTTGTGCTGAATGACGATGTGTTTCCCGAAACCACTCGTGAGCGAAGCGACCTTGATAACAACTCCATTCGCAATGGATCGAACCGGAGTATTCATAGGAACCTTGATGTCTACTGCAAGGTGACTTCCATCAAACTCCTTTCCATTTAAACGGTAACTTCCCATGTAGGGAACGGAGTAGGTAATCTTCTGATTGCGAATCGCATCATCAGCAGGATTGCCCCACTTCAAATTCTCAACCGGCTGCGCAAGATTGGCAGCGTTGTATACAGGCATCGGATTGAGTTTGCTCGAAGGAATCTGTTCGTAGGAATATTTATACTCGGTGCTCTTGAGGGCAACCCAGTTTGGCGCTTTCTCTACAGGATAAACGGTACCATCAAAAGCAGGATGCTGCTTGACGGGAAGGATACTAGCGAAAAAGTTTGAACTCTCGCCACCGACCAGCGCGAATGATCCAAGAGTCAAAACGAGAAGTCCGATCCACGCTGTCGCATGTCGGCGTTTCTTGCTTACCTCGAGTTGATGGATAGGACTATCGATGAACTGATCTTCGTTTCCTGATTCGTAGGACATTTGTATTTGTTTTTATGTTTCTTTATAGTATACCAGCTTTCCCATAAAATATCAAATGAAGACACACACCTCGAAAAGTACCGCCCACACCCACGAAATAGCTTCAAAAGTGCTCAAAGAGCTGCCAAAAGGTAACGTCCTCTGCCTCTATGGTCAGCTTGGGGCAGGTAAGACGACCTTCACAAAAGGTATAGCTTTAGCGATGGGTATCACAGATCAACTGATAAAAAGTCCGACGTACACCTATGTACGCGAGATTGAATCTCAGGGAAAAACAGTATTTCACTGCGACCTTTATAGACTGGAGGGAAAAGCGAGCGCGGCAAATGAAATAGTAACTGAGCTCATGAATCGGCCACATGATCTTATGATTATAGAGTGGGCGGAGTACCTGGAAAAATATATTCCTCAGAATCGAACCGACGTGCACCTCAAGGTAAAGAATGAAACCTCTCGTGACATCACGGTACATCATCACAAGAAATAATATGACTTCACGACAAATACGACAGCTCTATCGAATATGCGAAACACCTTTGCACGTACAGGAACATATGCAGCAAGTTGCGAAAGTTGCTACAATAATTGCAAAAAAAATAAAAAGAAACGGTCATAATGTTGACACGAAATTTACCGAGCAGCTCGCGCTAGTTCACGATCTTATGAAGGCTATATCCTTCAAGGAGGTAGATCAAAAATCACTTCCGAAAAAATATCAGAATATACATGATGTGATGGCGACCTCAAGGATTCTCAAAAAACAGGATGAGAAGAATCTCGCGCGTGCCGTTCTCAGTCAGCAGTTCGATGCGGTAATCTCACCCGATCATCCAATAAAAAGTATTGAGGAGACGATTGTGTATTACGCCGACAAGCGTGTCGCCCATACGAAAATAGTCTCACTCGAGGAGAGATTCGAGGAGGGGAGCAGGCGGTACGGTAAAAGAAATAAAAAGATCGAAAAAGAAATATTCGAACTAGAACGAGAGCTTTCGTGCATGACGGGAGAAGACCTCTCGCGTTATACAGCTCGTATTTTTGCAAACGCCTGAATCAGGGCGAGCGTGCGTGGTCCTACGCGGCCGGCTCCACTGTCCTTATCGGAAACGATAACTCTATGAGATTTTTGGAAAGTAATGAGCGCCTTTTCAGTCCTGTCGCCAAATGTTCCGGTAATATCGGTCTTCGCGAGATAACCTTCTTTTGCGAGGAAGTTTTGGAGTGCCAAAACTTGAGTTCCATTATCTCCTTTTGCAAGTCCCTCCTCGAGAGGAAGTGCAGTCTTCGAGGTAGCCACGGCAGTTACCGTACCAGCGACGGATACATCCTGAGGTCTTGGATTGCGCGCTGCAATAATCTGTTTCGTATGGAAACGTGCTGCAATAATCTCGTTGAGTCGTGCTCGAGTATCCGGTCCAAAAACCTGTGCGCCGGTATCATCGATAGAGGCGACAAGTCCCTGAGACTGCTGGAACTTGAATACCGCATGAGCCGTGACCGATCCGTACAATCCCGTTGGTTCAATTTTTAAAAAGTTTAACTTTCGAAGTTCACTCTGGAGCTGACGAACAGCCTCTCCGCTCTCATTCAGAGAAAGATCCTGAACGAGGTAGCTAGGAACGTCGACAACGGTAATAGTCTGATTGTGAACGATAGAGGCGATATACTCCTTCTCAAGAGCGGCAACGGTTTTTGGGCCGAAATATCCGGCTCCGCTGTCCTTCTCGCTTTTTACGATGTGCTGATCGAGCTGGAACTGGTAGAGAGCGCTCTCGGTCTGGTCGTCAAAGACGCCGGTAATTTTGACATCATAGCCTAAGTTTTTGAGAATCTCCTGTAACTTCGTCACGTCATCGCCCTGATTGCCTCGTCCCATCTGTGTGGTAGGAAGCTTAGATCTCTTTCGTTCCGTGAAGGCGTTCTCCAGGTTGAGTCGTGTCGCCGGTCCAGTATGTCCTGCTCCGAGCTCATTCGCGTCAGAGAAGAGGTTGTGGTCCTTTTGGAAGGCGTACACAGCCGCCTTGGTCTCTTCACCATAGAATCCATTTACCTCACCGGTAAAGTATCCCAGGCTCTCCAGGGTCTTCTGCAACTTCACAACCTCGGCTCCATGACTCAGGTACCAGACATCTTCTGGGAACATTGGTGGTTTGACATTTTTCTTTACCGGAACCTCGGCGGAAACAACTCCAGCGAAGGAGACCTCTTCCTTGATAGATGGGTCAACACCATAGATGGTGACCTCAATGACTCGTCGTCCCCAGCCCAGAGCGCGCTGAAGACCGGTATCTCCATATCCCATCCAGATATCTAAACGATCATACTGAAGTCCGCTTCCGGCTCGTACAATAGCACCTCCACGATCGTGTACGGCTACCGTACCAATTCCCTTAATATACATCTTCGTCCCGAAGGCATAGACACTTGGGGCGGCAACCATGCCCGGATAGACGGGTGTACCGTCGGCACCGTGGACTCCGGAACCGTTCAGGGCGATATCGCTCGCATAGGATCCCGTGACGTATCGAGCCTGATCAGGCTGTGGTGAGTAGTAAGCGGTAATGTCAAAATACTGAACACGTGGTCCGTTGGTAGGCTCTACGACAGGAGTGGCTGCTGCTGCAGGCTGTTCCTGCGCATCAACGACCTGCGCTCCCTGAATGAAAGGCAGATAAGAGTTGAAGGTGATGACGAGCAAGAAGCTTACGCTCACAGCTCGAGCGGAGGGAACACGAATGATATTCATGATATGCTGAACGGCACAACGTATGTGTTTTTGCATGGGCGGGTTTTGTGTGAATCTTGATTTCATACTAGTATATCACAAAAAAGGGGTGGCCACCTTTATATACTATTGCCAAACAAAAGAAAAGTACTTTTGTTATATTACAAAGCTGAGCAAAGCTGAAATGGAAGAGCTAAAGCTAAAAGCGAGAGTTTAAAGCTAAAATCCAAACGGATCATCCTGCTTCTTTTTCGGTGCAGGGACGCCGCCACTGGTTAAGCCCAGACGTCGGATGATCTCACGATCTACGAAGTCCTTGTCTCGGCCGTATTTCAATCTCGATAACTGCTTAAAGGCCTCGGCGGCCGACTTGTCACCCTTCTCCAGGTACGGATTCAACGGAGTAATACTAAACGGTCTCGAAGGCTGGGTATCGATAGAGAGCTTCATGACCGCCTTGAACTTGTCCAAGTTCACCATGTCCTGATCACTAAATACCGGCGCCATTTCCTTCGCCATATACTCCGCATCCTGAGCACCAATCTTATAGCTCAAAATCGTTCCAACGTTACCGAAGATAGCCTCCTTGATACTTGAGCCCTTCTTGTTGAGTCCACCACCCTTGTCCTCGAGCTGAGCGAGATACTGGTGAGCTACCGCCATACCGAGACGATACTTACGAGCTTCAGAGAGAATCACCTCAATCGAGTCAGTAACGTAGTTTTGGAACTCATCAATATAGAGGAAGAAGTCGCGAGGCTTTTTGCCAGTCTTCAGCAATTTTTGTCGGCTCAAGGCAGCCATCTGAATCTTCGACACCATAATCAAACCGAGGAGTTTGGAGTTCATCTCACCCGTCTCACCCTTAGAGAGGTTCACGAGCAGGATCTTTCCATTCTCCATAACATCAGCAACATTGAAGGCAGACTTCGCCTGGCCGATAATATTACGCATCATGGTATTTGTAACAAACTGACCGAACTTCGCAGCCAAGTACGGGATCATCTCCTGCTTCTCACGTTGTCCCGTCTTCGCCATCTGGTTATCCCAGAATGATTTTACGATAGGATTGGTAACCTTCTCGGTCTTGTAGGCGGCATACTCATCATCCGTAAATAGACGAACGATATCGGTAATCGAACCACCCTCAGGGTCGGACATCAGCGTCAAACAACCGTTTCGGAAGTAATCCTGAATACGTGGACCAAAGATCTCTTCACCGAACAGCTTGATCATAATGTTCATCGCCTCCATAGAGACCATTTCTTTTTCCTCCCAGGTATCACCCTCGAGCAAGTTCAAACCCATCGGTCGATCCATATCTCCCGGGTTGAAATAGATGACATCATCAGCACGCTCGCGTGGGATGAACGGCATGATATCCTCAATCAAACTTCCGTGCGGATCAATAATCGCGATACCATCTCCATTGCGCAAATCCTGTCGGATCATCGCCTGCAAAATCGAAGACTTACCTGTACCCGTTTGTCCAATAACATAGAAGTGACGGAAGCGATCATCGCGTTTCATGCGTATCTCCTTCGTTTCTCCTCGATAGGTATTGTGTCCGAGCAGAATTCCTTCTGTGGGAATATTCGCAGGTGCAGGAGCTACTTTATAGTTCTGCCATACGATATTCGGATTCATATTGTAACGAATGCTTGGAAGGTGAAATAAACTCGTTAAATCTTCCGACGAGAGAATCATCTTACGCTTCGACTCAAAAATCTTAATCCACTGGAGGAAGTTTCTCTGAAATTTTCTAAAAATAAATGAACGAACGAGGGGATCGATCAAGTGATATTTCGAGTGCTCAAATGAATTGGCATTTGAGAAGGCAAACTGTCCGAACGATCGATGAATATTCGCAACATTAATTTTGGCATCTTTCAAATTTGGTGCCGTGCAGACGATACGAATAATCGTATCAAAACCTGGATGGGAATTTTTTTCATCCAAGGCTTTCACCTCTTCATCGCCCGCAGCAGTCATTCGATTTTGCTCTTGCGCTTCAGGTTTATGCTCCTTCGTCATAAACGCATCAAAGAGCGCCGCAATCCATCCAATAGGATTGTACCACGCAAAACCATGATGAGTTTTATTAGCACTTTTTTCTTTCGCCAACTCTCGTCCGGAGTGCTGCCAATGATTTGATTCCGGCTTGATAAGAATCTGGATAGCCGCACCCTCATCCTTACCGAACTTCGAGAGCGCATTCACGATCGAGTTAAGTGGATCGGAGTTGAGACGATTGTAGTTTTTGAATGGAACATGGTAATCCTCCTCGAGATACATATAGCATCCATAGACCTTGGAGTTCGGTTTGAAAATATTGTAATCCGGTACCTTTTCGATATGACAGTCGGGATAAAAACTTGTCAGCTGCTTCTCGACGAAAACGAGTAAATCACGAGGCATGACCATGAAAAATTTCACCTCGCCGTCGATAACAACATACTCTAACGACAGATAATCCTGTCCGATGAAGTGATACTTCCACCCTTTGTCGTACATGCTATGAAGCGACTCGTAGAAGTGCGTCATGATACCCATAATTTCCTTGAAACTCTTTTGTGCCGAAAACGCCTGCGTCTCGCGCTCAACATCCTCCTTCGACTCCTTTCTCGGAACGCGCACCTGCAAAAACACCATATCCATCATACGTCGATGATCCATGGCATGATGAACCAGATATTCCACAAGATGGAAAAGTCCAAAAAGTCCGACAGCGATACCGATAAGAGAGAGGATAAGATTAAGATTCATAGATTGTTTCTGTTGGTGCGATGGAATGGTACATCAATTCATTATAGCAGAAAAGGTAGCTTTGAGGAAGCTGACAGAGCAGAAGAATGAGAAGAAACGTCCTGTGAAGCTACAATAGTGATTGACTGCATGATACATAAGTGTTTTAATATACACATATAACCAATTATTTTATGGCTAACCTACCAAGAGGAGATTTATCACTCGCAGACAAAGAGAGCAGACTATATGGACGAGCACCAGGAGAGAGAGTAAAACCAACGGCTGATGAAGTTGCAGAGTCGATTGGCAAAGGAAGTGGCAGGGTAAGACGTGGAGTTATCGCACTTCTCATAGCCGCAGGTGCTATAGTCGGGCTAAACGAAGCATCAAAAAGAATGGATCCACTGCCAACAGCGGATGACGTAGCAAAATGGGCTGATGACAATCTTCACGGTCAGTTTTTTAATAAATAGATTGTAAGAGTATTTTAAATCCTCTCATACGTCTCTCTAGCAAACTCCGTAAAGAACTTGTGAACTTGCCTGTCGACCTTCACATCGCTCTTTCGGATTGGATTTTTGAGTCGAATGCCACCAAAGGTTCGACATCGACTCAGGGCAACATAGGTCTGTCCCGAGGCAAAACTTCCTGAGCCTAAATCAATAACAACCTTGTCAAAAGTCTTCCCCTGACTCTTGTGAATAGTAATGGCCCAAGCAAGCTTCAGCGGAATCTGCTCGAACGATCCGGCACTTTTTTGAGATAAGGATTGAGAAGAAGAGTCATACTCATAGCGATAGAGTTTCCACTCATGCGCCGTGACATGCACCTCCTTACCCCCATGGATTTGAACGATGACAGCTCGCGGTAGAATCTCGGTTACCTGACCGATCGTGCCGTTGACCCACTGCCCCTCGACGTCGTTATTGGCAAACATCACCTGGGCCCCTACTTTGAGAACAAGTGCTTGATCCGCCGGATACTGCTTCATATCGAAGCTTCCCTTGATCGTGCTCGAGAAAGAATGTGCGGGAGTTTTGAGTTTAGATAAACGCGCATCGTTGATATCCGCCGCTAGCTGATTTGTCGACGTGAGATGAATGCTGTCGGAATCATGCATACCGGAATCGAGCACTCTCGAATTAATGGCATTGATCTGCATATCTGTGACGCTATTTACGCGAATCGCATTGAGAAGGTCGATGAAAGCATCGTCACTCTGGCGATAAATCTTATCAAGTTCGACGAGCTCCATATAGAACCTTTCATCTCGAACCGCTTTCGAATGGAAGAACCACGGACTCTGATAAAACTCCGCGAAGAACTCTTCCTCATGACGCATCACAATCGGTGGGAGCTGGTAGAGATCCCCGATAAAGACCATCTGCACGCCACCAAACGGCTCTTTATTTCTTCGAGCGGCCTTCAGGAAGGCATCTACGCAGTCCATGAGGTCAGCACGCACCATCGACACCTCATCAATAATAATCGTCGTTAGCGAAAGATACATCTCTCGTTTCGTCGCTTTTGCTCCCTTCTTTTTCGCCTTATCAATCGTAATGCCCGGAATAAATCCAAAGAACGAGTGAATCGTCTCACCCTGCACGTTCAACGCCGCCACACCCGTCGGCGCCAGCACGACAACCTTCTTCGCCGTCCGCTCCATGAAGTGCGTCAACAATGTCGACTTTCCCGTTCCCGCCTTACCCGTGAGGAACACACTATGATGCGTATCCTCCATTAAATGCATCGCGCGATTAAACTGCTCGTGTTGTTCAATAATCATGGGGGTATACTATCCTAACTCAAGCCTGTTTGCACGACAGATACGATAGTATTTTCCTCATGTATATATGAATTATGCAATATAATTTGAATATGTTAAGAAAGTCATGTAATAAGAATGTATAACGCATCACGTATGTCGCTCGATAGAAATGATCATGTCGATAACTCACTTCCTCCAAAAAGAGGTACGCTCAAACATCTTCCCGGTATGGTCGATAGAATGGCCATCACGGGAAACCCTGGAGAAAAGGAGAAAATTAATGCATTAATCGAGGCGCTTGAGGCGGTGGACATCGCTGATTTTTTACCAGAAGGCGTAAAGGGGCGCATTGTTGATTCGCCGATGCCAATTGGAAACGAAGAATATCAGGTAAACATGACGAGGCCGCTATTAAGTATGAAGATGCTGCTCGAGCTCGATGTGGGGCCAGGACAGACAGTATTGGAAATTGGGTATGGAAGTGGATTCGTAACTGCACTATTGGCACATCTTGTTGGTCCTCAGGGGCGCGTCGTAGGATTAGAGATACACCCCGATATCGCAAAATTCGGAGAACAGAATATTGGAAAGTATCCGGAGCTAAAACGAAGAATAAAACTCTACACAGATGATGCCGCGCTATTAACACGAACATCAGTTGCGCAAGCGCTCGGTGCACAGCAGCAAACCGTAAAAGGATTTGATAGAATATTCTGCGCTGCCCAGATGCTCAAAATTCCAGATAGCATAGCGGTCCTTTTAGAAAGAGACGGAGTAATGATTCTGCCGAAACAGCATGAGGCAAGACTTCCTCATATTGCCTACATAAAAAAAGCAGTATGGTTCGGCGACAAACTTATAACGATAAATCCCGGCATTGGGCATCCGATGCCCGCCATATTTATCCCTTTCATGCGAAAAGATGAACAGGGAAGATTTGTCCAAAACAATGGAGAGACGCATGGGAAGTAGGGATGTATTTACCACACGCAATAGATACGTAAGTACATAAAAGTTATTGACATAAATATAGAAATAGGTCATATGTTATATTACAAAATTAGAAAATAATACAACGAATTATGACAGAGGGTAATAATGTCAGAATAGTAAGTACATTAGAAATTGACAGTTTAACACAGAGGGAGCTGCCCGTACCTGTAAATGAGATCAGAAAAAATGATAGAGATGCATCGGAATACGATACAGATGGGTTAAATGCCTGGAGGGATCTGGCGATGGAGACACGAGATATGCTGCTAGGTGGCGCATCGATTGATGAAATAAAAGACTTAGTCAGAAATGAACGTCGTGGGCATGGTCCCTATCGTGAGAACTACAGGCCTATGCCGTCTAAAGATGGTGTGGTGCGACCAGAGATAGTATCTAAAAGAATGAAATCCCCAATTCCTTTTGTTGGACAGTTAGATGAAAGGAATGGAAGGAGGCTCGAGGGAGCAAAAGCGCCATCGATTAATCAATTGGGGAGAATGGCGGAAGTAGTATTTCAAGATGAGTCTGTGCAGTCAGCCCTGAATCATGTTGCTGGTGAAATTCAAGATGTCCTATCGTTGCATGGTGGACTGAAGAGAGGTCAATATTATAAAGGTAGTTTTTATAGTGGCTGGGGAGACCATATCAGTTACCGATCTCCAATAGACAAAAAACAGGAAGAAGTTGATAAGGTTGTTGGCATACCAGATGGTCAGGGCTGGTCACTGTTGCGATATCATTGGCATCATTCCGACTATATCGGTTCAACTCGACATAATAGCGGGTATGACAGATTTCAGTGGACGAACCGTGTTACAGGTTTCGAGCTTGGCCTCCATGTTGACTGGCACACGAATAAGGAGTCACCGCGTATAGACGGTCTTAATATACGCCCTCTTCTTGAAAGTACGGAGGCCTATACCAATCTCTATCAAGGCTATTACAAAAAAAGTACACCAGGACAAGCCATCTCTAGAGTGGGAGAATATAAAGCAGTAGAAGTTGATGAAGGATATCTTCGTTATCAAGATGATGGAACATGGCGCAAAAGAAGCGTAGAAAAGCAGGCCTAAGCGGGTGGAGATTGAGTAAAAGTGATATTACTCCTCCTTCATCACCTCTATATGCATCTCGGCTACCTGTATGGCAGGGATTTCTGAAGGCGCGCCCATCATAAGATCTTTGGCTTTTTGATCCTTTGGGAAGGCGATAACCTCGCGGATATTTGGTTCGTTTTGGAAGATCATCACGAGACGATCAATGCCCCATGCGATACCACCATGCGGCGGAGCGCCATACTCAAAAGCTCTCAGCATGTGCCCGAAACGAATCTCGCAGTCTTCCTTGGAAACTCCAAGTACCTCAAAAATCTTTGCCTGTTCAGTCGCATCATGAATACGAATACTTCCACCGCCGATCTCTGAGCCATTCAATGCGAGGTCATAGGCCTGAGCACGAACATGTTTTGGATCGGTATCGAGCATCGCAACGTCCTCCTTGAGTGGAGCTGTGAACGGATGGTGAGCGGAAACTAAACGCTTATCTTCTTTGCTGTACTCAAATAATGGGAACTCATAAATCCAGCAGAAGGCGAGCTCGTCGGCCTTTCGCAGGCCGAGAGTATCTCCGCATGACAATCGAACCTGTCCAAGTGCGGTAGCGGCAGTATCGAAGGTATCAGCTCCGAAGAAGATGATATCTCCCGTCTTGGCACCACTTGCCTCCACCAACTTCTTCATCTCTTCTTCTGAGAAAAATTTCGCAATAGGGGACTTGACTCCAGCTTCTTCCATAACGATGTAGGCCAAACCTTTGGCTCCATAAATTTTTGCAACCTCGGTGAGATCGTCGATCTGTTTACGCGTAAATCCGGCAGCTCCCTCCACACGAAGGGCAAATACGACACCCTCTGGCTGCGCAACGGCATCAGCAAAAACCTTGAATCCACAACCCTTCACGAGTTCGCTTACATCACAAATCGGCATATCAAAGCGCAAATCTGGCTTATCTGAGCCATATTTAGACATAGCTTCCTTCCAGGTAATACGTGGAAATGGTTTCTTCAATAATTTTTTATTCGGAACAAATTTCTCGACAAGCTCGATCATCAAACCCTCTGTTAAGCTCATGATATCCTCAGCATCAACAAATGACATCTCGATATCAAGTTGTGTGAACTCAGGCTGACGGTCACCGCGCTGATCCTCATCACGGAAACATCGAGCAATCTGGAAGTAGCGGTCCATACCGGCCACCATCAAGAGCTGCTTCATCTGTTGTGGAGACTGAGGAAGTACAAAAAACTTTCCCGGGTAGACGCGTGAAGGAACGATATACTCACGTGATCCCTCGGGGGTTCCTTTGATCAAAATAGGTGTCTCTACCTCGACGAAATCGTAGCGGTCCATATAGTCTCGCATCGTCTTGATAATCTTGTGACGCTGAACAATGTTCGTCTTCATACGTTCACGTCGGAGATCCAAATAACGGTACTGCAAGCGAAGTTCTTCATTGGCATCTTTTTCGATATCAATTTCAAATGGAGGAGTTTTGGCAGGGTTGAGAACCTTCAACGTCTTGACGACGACCTCGATACCGCCGGTAGGCATATTTTTATTTTCAGAACCCTCTGGTCGAGCACGAACCGTACCGGTAATTTGCAATACGTACTCACTTCGAACACTCTCGGCGAGCTCATGCACGCCTTCCTGAGATGGATCAATAACAACCTGAGTCAGCCCATAACGGTCTCGGAGATCAATAAAAATCAAACCGCCATGATCACGACGTCGGTGAACCCAACCGGCAAGAGTAATGTCAGTACCAATATGGGAAGGACGTAATTCGGAACAGGTATGTGAACGATACATAAGATTAGTGAAAGAAATGTAGGTGAAATCGTGGGTATATTAGCCTATCTTTGGTTGTTGGAAAAGGGCTTCCAGCTCCTCTTTGACCTGACCCTCAAAAGAGACACCCACAGGAAGACGAATTTTTCGTACCTCCTGGCCATCGCGGAGGTGGATCTCGGTAGGATGGACTCCAACATGCTTATTCAAAATTTGCTTTACCGCAGCCATAATAGACGAGGGGGTGTCCTTCAGGAGTGAGACGACTAACGTATCACCGGAGATACTCACGCTGGGCCCAGAAATACCGGAAATGGCTGTAGAGGAGGAGGGATGAGAAACTTCTTCCGAGCCGCCATGCTCTTCCGGAGGCATCTCACCCTCATCGACAACCCGAGGCTTATCCTTCGCCGCATCTTCCGGGGAGATAACGATTAGCTGCCTACGAACCTTTTCTTCCGGTTTATAGAGACCTAGCTCCTTCGCCTTCGCGATCATACTTTCAAGAGACATGCTCGAAACGGCATCTACCGTGAGGTTGTACTCACTGCGTCGCAAATCCAGACGGCCGGTAACGATGACGATATGATCTTGTTTAAGTTTCTCGGCAAACATGGCGTAGGACTTCGGGAAAACTACAGCATTAATTCTGCCTGTCGGATCCTCTAATAAAAACTGCATCATGTACGTTCCGGACTTGGTGAATATTTTTTTGGGATTAGTAACGAGTCCAGCAAACTGCACGCTCTTGCCAATATATTTCTTCGTAATTTTTTCCGCGAGTAGAACTTTTTTTCCAAAATAGGATCGAAGCCCCTGTAGTGGATGACTCGAAACATACAGACCCAGATACTCCTTCTCCCATCGAAGACAATCCGTTCGAGTAGCGGGAGGGGCTTTCTCGAGAGAAAATTCAGGTATACCATCATCCGATCCAAAATCATCAAAGAGTCCAGTCTGACCCTGAGCCTGTCCACCCTGATGAGACTTGGAGTGCTGCACAATTCGATCAAAATTTTCAATCAACGTCATGCGTTCGCCAAACTCTTCTAGTGCACCGCAGTAAGCCAACGCCATAAAGAGTTTCTTATTGATGCAGTTGGACGGAACGCGCTCAGCGAAGTTCTGAATGGAGGTGAATGGCCCGCCCTCACGTCGAATGCGCAGAATTTCAAGTACCGGAGCCTCTCCCACTCCCTTCACCGCAGAAAGACCGAAACGAATTTTTCCGGGTCCGACAAGGGTGAAGTTAGATTCCGACTCATTGATAGAAGGCGGAAGAACCTGGATACCCATCGACTCACACTCCTCGATCTCAATCGCCATACGATCCAGGTCACCCTGGTCACACATCAACAGTGCCGTCATCAACTCATCGGGATAGTTTCCCTTCAGATACGCTGTCTGGTAGGCGATCATGCCATAACAGGCACCGTGTGCTTTATTGAAACCATAGCCGGCAAACGGCTCAATAACTTTCTCAAACACCTCCTCCGCATTTTTTTTCGTATGACCTTTTTTTACAGCTCCCTTGATGAACTTTTCTTTCTGCTCTACGAGCAACTCCATGATTTTTTTACCTACAGCCTTTCGGAGCAAGTCCGCCTCACCAAGCGAGAAACCCGCATACTGCTGTGCGATTTGAAGAATCTGCTCCTGATAAACGGCCACGCCATAGGTCTCATTAAGAATCGTCTCAAAACTCTTATCGAGATAGTGAACGGACTCAGGATGATGCTTTCCTTTAATGTAACTCGGAATCCAATCCATAGGACCAGGACGGTAGAGCGATACCATCGCGACGATATCATTAAAGTTCGTAGGTACGAGCTCCTTTAAATAACGTCGCATACCTCCCGACTCCAGCTGGAAGACACCGGTCGTTTCGCCCTTCTGGAGGAGCTCAAAAGCCTTTGGATCATTTTTCGGCAAACGGTTAAGGTCAATCTCGATACCTCGAGATTTTTTAATAATACCCAAAGCCTTTTCCATAACAGTAAGGTTCTTCAATCCCAAGAAGTCCATCTTGAGCAGGCCAATCTCCTCGATCGGTTTCATGGAGTACTGCGTGACGACGTCCTTCTGCTCACCGCCAGCACCGAACTGGAGTGGGGTATATTGCACTAATGGTTTGGAAGAGATAACTACCGCGCAGGCATGGGTACCGGCGTGTCGAACGGTTCCCTCGAGCTCCATCGCATCATCGAGTAATACTCGAGCACGCTCGTCTTTTTTGTAGAGCTCTTTCAGTTCGGGATCTTTCTCGATAGACTCATGAAGAGGGACGTGTTTGCCCTGGACTGGTGGTGGAATTTTTTTTGATACGGCATCAACCTCCGAGTACGGATAGCCAAGCGCGCGGCCGACATCGCGAACAGCGGCTCTGGAAGCCATTGTTCCAAAGGTGATAATTTGAGCGACATTCTCTCGGCCATACTTATCAATAACGTACTCCAAAACTTCTCCACGACGATCATCAGCAAAATCGACGTCGATATCAGGCATCGAGATACGTTCGGGATTCAAGAAGCGCTCGAAGATGAGTCCATGCTCGAGTGGATCGAGTTGTGTGATGAAGAGGGCGTAGGAGAGGAGGGAGCCCGCGGCGGAGCCGCGGCCCGGACCAACCACGATGCCGCGCTCACGCGCGGCCCGAATGAAATCCCACACAATCAAAAAGTACGCATCAAATCCCATCTGATGCACAATCCCTAACTCATATTCGAGCTGCGTAATGACCTTTTCCGAGGGCGCACCGTCATACCTCACTTGCAAGCCCTCATAACATAACTGTCGCAGATACTCATCGGGCGGAACGTTGTTCGGTGTATCAAAATTCGGCAGCAAGTTCTGATGAAGAGGAATCTCAATATTACACATGTCCGCAATCTTCAAGGTATTTTCTATCGCCTCAGGCACGTGTTTAAACGCCTCTTTCATCTGCTCCGGTGTCTTCAGGGCAAAATTTCCCGAAAACTTCATTCGATTTTCATCGTAAATATTCGTACCCGTCTGAATCGACAAGAGAATATCATGTGAGTGATGCTCGGACTCCTTCACATAATGTGAATCTCCGGTTGCTACCAATCCCACTCCAAATTTTTTCGATAATGCAATCATGCCATCATTTACGACAGTTTGCTGCTCCAGCTCAGGGTTATCCTGAATTTCGAGGTAATATCTATCCGGACCCATCATGTCTCGGTACATCACCACAAGCTCCTCGGCCTTGCCCATATCACCGGACAGAATCGCCCGACTCACCTCACCATTGAGACATCCACTCAAAACAATCAAATCCTCTTTATAAACACCGAGCAACGCATGATCAATACGAGGCTTATAATAAAAACCCTCCAAATTCGCCTTCGTCACGAGCTGCATCAAGTTCTGATATCCCTTGAAACTCGTCGCCAATACCGTCAAATGAAATGGCTTATTATCAATACCGGCCGACTTATCAAATCTAGTTCTCTGCGCTACGTACATTTCGCATCCAATAATAGGCTTAATTCCAGCCTTCTTCGCGGCTTTATAGAAATCAATCGCACCATACATAACTCCATGATCCGTCACGGCCAAGGCCGGACATCCCAGCTCTTTGGCCCGCTGAACCATCACGTCCGGTGACCTGAGTCCATCCAGAAGGCTGTAGTAGGAGTGGGAGTGGAGGTGAACGAAGGACATTTTGAAGCTAAACAAAAAACAGGAATGAATACGGGAACGAAATCCGACACTACGTGTCTGGTGCCTGGGAGAGGACTCGAACCTCCACATCTTGCGATACCAGCTCCTAAGGCTGGCGTGTCTGCCATTTCACCACCCAGGCGTTTGGATAGCCCCTAACTTGTACCACGCCCGGCCAGAAACTTAAAGCCAAAAGAACGAATTACTCCCAGTAACTTGACAAATGAAATAGTGTTGCCTAAATTGCTTACACAAAGAAGCTATATCTTAATCAAAATATTATATGCACGGTAGAGATATAGGTGCCACCCAACGCCGTCCTACAGAGGAAGAAGCAGCTCTAAGTGAAAGACTCCATCAGAGAGGAAAGGTAAGTACAAGGCTAGACGAAAAGAAAGCTGAGATCGAAAAACGCTTCTCTGAATTATACCAAGCAAAGAAGCACTATATAGAGGACAAACACGGGTATGTGGCAGGTCTAGAGACGGAGCAGAGGCTTGCACTACAAAATGCGGCCGAAAGGGAAGAGCTAGAAAGGGTGAATGATGAAATTGTTCACCTAGGAGGAATGATTGCAGCAAGAAATCTTGATTCATGTGAGGGAATTCCCGCACTTTATGCAAGAAGCAAGGAATTATCGGCAAGCATTGATAGGACAATTGTAGCTCTCCAACAGGCCAGACTGAAAATTGAGCGTCACGCCCCAGGCGCAGCAAAATTCGATCAGGTAGTGACTCTCATTACGCAAATGAATGAGTTCTTCACGCAACTCAACGCAGCTTTGAATGGAGTCTTAGATTTGCATACCCTTCCATCAGCTGAAGCTGAATAAACAAGAACTTGACAAATTAGAGACTGTTGCCTAAAATGAACCCTTAATCACCGCAAAAGCAGAAATCAAGAATAAAAGATATATTTGACAAGGAATCCATTACTACATATTGTAAACCCCGCTCAGTAACAACCAACCTCTATGGAAACCACACTAGAAAGCCAAGATAAAAAGCCAACGTCACAGAAAATGAACCTCGAACAACTCATGCAAGAAATGCTTCTTGTTCTTTCTCCGAAGGAAAAGGAAGTAATGATCAAGCGCTTTAGTCTCGATGATGGTCCACGACTCACGCTTGAGAAGATTGGGCAAAAGTTCGCCGTTACTCGTGAACGTATTCGTCAGATCGAAAAAATCGCTCTTACGAAACTTCGCCGAACGGTTCAGAATTCGAAATTGCAAATGATCAACGAGCTCGCTAGCACATCTATCAAGAAGTGTGGTGGTGTCTGTCTCGAGTCCAAGATCCTCGCAGAGATTCTCAACGCTATCGGATCCGATAACGTTATCGACGGAAACATCATCCGACTCTCGCTCAACATCAATCCATCACTCGTGAAGTCAGAGAAAAATAATCAGATTCACGCTTTTTGGAGACTCAAAGAGATTCCTATGAAGGACGTACAGCGAATGGTAGAGGTTGGCGTACAGAAGCTTCAGGATGCCGGTGATGTCGTAGCATTTGAGCAGGTGGCTGAACAGATCAAGAACAAGCTTCTCGAAGAAGGCCTCAACTATGAGGCAGCAGCTATTCTTTCATCGCTCGAGGTCGACAAGCGTCTTCGCAAGGTCAAGGATGGTTTTGGTTTAAATACATGGAGACACATCAATCCACGAAGTATCCGAGACAAGGCGTACATCGTCTTGAAGAGAATCGGCAACCCACTTCACTTCATCGAGATCGCCAACAAGATTATTGAAAGCGGATTCGACAAGAAGGTCGTTACGGTTCAGGCCGTTCACAACGAACTTATTCGTTACGATCAGTTCGTCCTCGTTGGACGTGGTCTCTACGCGCTCAAGGAATGGGGCTACAAGAAAGGAACCGTCTCCGAAATCATCGAAGGTCTTCTCAAAAAGAAGAGCCCACTCTCAAAACAAGACATCATCCTCGGCGTCCTCAAACAACGTCAGGTCAAGAAAGGCACTATCTCGTTGAACCTCCAGAAGAACCCTGAGTTCGTCCGAGTTGGTAGAGCCGTCTATGCTTTGAAGAAATAATGATGAATTCTCCGTCACTCAGAAATGTACTCGTAGCTGCCGCTCTCTCCCTCGGTATTTCCGTCGATGCCGCCCCGGCCAAGAATATTGCAGTACGAAGGCAAGAAATGGCAACAAAACTTCAGGCATGCCTGAAGGTAGGATTTGAAAATTATGATTTTACAGGCTATTACAAAGATGAAAAAGGTAACAGTAAAATAATCAGATCAAGTGGATGGTTGTCGGATGGAAAAAAGACATGTGAGCGTTACTTGCCTACACCAAAAGAGGGTTGTCCAAAAGAGCCAATGTACGTAGGGGGTGGACGTATTCAACATGAACACGGAACAAAGCAAAAACAAGTTGAAGGATTTATTGATAGTAAGCCGGGTAATGGCTCCATTAAGATGTTTTCTGATGAAATATCATCAAATGACGGAAAAGATCCACGAGATAAGATTGAGCATGTTATTTGTTATGGGAGAGATGCTATTCCAGCCAAAGATCAGAAAGTAATGAACAAAATGGGAATTCCGGACTGTACGGATACTGTTTCTCAGCCTGAAGCGCAAAAAGAATATGATGATTTTATGGCCGAAGCAGCGTCACAGTGTGACTATAAGGCAGAAATAGATGTTGATTTTGGAAATAAGTTGAAAAAAATTCTAAAGAAATAATGAGATAGAGACCGAACACTCGGCGACTTTATTTAGCTATAAAATAAAATAAATTTTTTATCAAACCCATTCAGCTTTGTGCCCGGGCACAAATAAGGATACTAGATATATATAGAAGGGGCTGGAGAGTATATCCGTTTTGCTATCTTTTTGCTATACATTCGGATATAGATTATGGAGGGATTGAAAGATCCTTCCATTTATAAATTCACGAAAGAACATTGCAAAACACTCACGAAATAGAGAGAATAGGGACACAAAATTCATCATTAACCACCCCACATGTCAGACTGTCTCTTCTGTAAAATCATTTCCCAGCAAATTCCATCACCGCTTATCTACGAAGATGAAAAGTGTGTGGCCTTTGCCGATATTCACCCTAAGGACAAAACCCATCTCCTTATTATTCCACGTGAGCACATCCCAACCGTAGCTGATGCAAATGGCGAGCAGGAGCCATTATTGGGGCATCTTATTATCACAGGAAAAAAACTCGCACAGAAGTTAAACCTCTCAGGATATAAACTTCAATTCAACGTCGGGAAAGAAGGAGGACAGGAGGTCTTCCACATTCATCTCCACCTCATCGGACATTAATCTAATTCTGAACTTTGATCTCCAAAGAAAAATCCAAACTCGGAGCAGAGTGGGTGATTTGACCGACGGATAATATATCGACACCGCACGGACCGTAATGTTCGAGATTATCTAACGTAATCCCTCCGGAAGCCTCATACAAAACTTCTTCGGACTCATATCCATTCTCGCGAATAGCCGCGATAGATTCACGTATTTGCGAAGGCTTCATATTATCGAACATGATGACGCCGGGAACACTGAGTCCACCGGGAGTATGCAATTTTTGGAAATTCTTTGCCGCCTCGATAGCCCGCTCCTTCGTCTCTACTTCAATTTCGAGGAATCTTCCCGGGTGATTGGCACACACGCCGAGCATATAGGCGATATTATGTTGTAGGAGCTCAGAGTGAGTGTCTTTGATGAGTACCGCATCAGAAAGGTCTAAGCGATGTGTTCCGCCACCTCCAAGCACGACAGCTCTTTTATCCAAAAGGCCCCAAAGTGTTTTGCGTGTCGGAACCAGCAGTACATCGGATCCCAGCCGTCGCAAATAATCAACATAGGTACGCGTAAATGTCGCGACGCCACTCATGCGTTGCAAAAGATTCAACAAGACCCTCTCAACCTTTAGAATATCCTGAATAGATCCATGCAAACGCAATAAAATATCTCCCGGAACAACCGTATCCCCATCTTTCTTCAAAAAATCAGCGGTGATGTGACCGAGTCGAGGCTTAAAAGCGGGATCACTGGCGACGAGAAAGTAGTGTGCCTCTTGCAGGCCGGCAACCACGCCCGTAGATTTCGAAACGATAAAGGCATCAATTTCCACAGGATCCGGGAAGAGCGCCTCGGTCGTGATGTCCCCATCTTCGCCAACATCTTTGGCATACTCCAAGAAGGTATAACGGAAGATCCACTGCTTATACAAAGCATCACTCGGGTGAAGACGCTGGGCTTGATTATGTGTTTTTTGAGCGAGGATTGACCTATCCATGTCGTGAGGTTAGGGAGGTAAGTGAGGGGAGGGAGATTGGAACGCTTGTAAGCGCGAACATTTTTCGGAAACTCTCTCTCGCACGTATAGCTACCGGCTCAGGAATTTTGATCTCATACTGCTCATTCACAAGTGCCTCATAGACGGAATCTAATGTCGTCTTCTTCATGTCATAACAGAGATTGCAGACAGACATGAACTTTTTATTCGGCATATCTCGAATCATTCGCTGTGTTAAGCCGCATTCGGTGAGAACGATAAACTCCGTCTCAGGGCTTTTTTCGGCATAGGAGATCATTCCCGAGGTGCTGGACACCTCATCGGCGATCATAAGAACATCCTCCGGGCACTCCGGGTGAGCGATGACCTTTGCATGGGGATTTTCAGCCTTTGCCCGTCTCACCTGATCCACGGTGATACGGTGATGAATAGGGCAGTAACCAACCCATGGAATAATTTCTTTTTCAGGAACTTGCTTCGCGACAAATGCGGCTAAGTTTTTATCCGGTACAAAAAGTATCTGATCATAAGGGAGAGCTCGAGTCACCTCTACGGCGTTCGATGAGGTACAGATCGCATCCGCCTCCGCCTTCACCTCGGCCGTCGAGTTAATGTAGCAAACAACACCGGCCTTCGGATACTGCGCACGGAACTCACGTAGCTGCTCGGCAGTAATCATATCGGCCAAGGCGCAGCCTGCATCGTAATCCGGAAGGAGCACTTTTTTTGTAGGAAGAAGAAGTGCGGCGCTTTCTGCCATGAAGTGCACGGCGGAAAACACGACGATATCAGCATCCGTCTCGGCCGCCTTTTCGCACAAGCCCAAAGAGTCACCAATATAATCGGCAACCTCGTATACCTCCGGTCTCAAATAATTATGGACAAGAACGAGAGCATTTTTCGACGCCTTTAGGGCACGAATCTTCTCAATAAGCTCGAGTTGATGGGTAGTTAAGGTCGACACGACCAGATTCTACTATATGGAAAGGTTATGCACAAACCGAAGCCACAAGACTTTCAGCTGTTCAAAAGCATAGGAGGCAAGCTGTGCAAGAATATCTCGAAACTCACGAATACGGGAAAGAAGGGTATTCATCTCGAAATATGAAGGATTTTTGTGGAGTTGGTGTTCGAGTTCCCCGAGGGTCTTCTGAAGATTTCTCTCAATATCATGACGGAGGAATCGTTCTGCTTTTTCTGGGTCTTTTGGAAGCCGAGCGAGGAGCTCCTCCTTTCGTTCCTGTGGAGTTTTGACTACTTTTTGCTGGGTTGCCGCTGCGGCACCACTCTTTTTTTGCTCAGTAGGAAGCGATCCAACGACCTCACGCAAACTGCTCGAGATGTCAGCACTGAGATCCGGAGAAGCGTCAGGTACGGCGGCCGGTCGAGATCCTGATTCAGGAGCCTGTCCGGGAGCGATATTGAATAATGGTTTGTTTTCTGCCATGTTTCTGAGAAATGATAATTCTGACTACAAGCTAACTATAAGCTAAAAAGTGCACTTTGTCAAATAGTTTGGGTTCCTTGTAAAGCTCATGCTATCATTCCGAAGCCAAACCATACAACCAAAAATTCTATGAAATCTTCAAAGCTGAAAGCCAATACACGAACACCATCAATTATAACGAACCACCTTACGGAGGATCAGCTTCCAAAAGCCTACGACGCCTCGAAGTTTGAGAATGATATATATGCGAAATGGGAGAGCTCTGGAGCCTTCAAAGCCAAAGTTAACCCAAAAAAGAAGCCATTCACGATTATCATGCCTCCGCCAAACGCCACAGGGACGCTTCACCTCGGCCACGCCGTGATGTTGGCACTCGAGGATATCATGGTCCGCTATCACCGAATGAAGGGGGATGAGACCCTCTGGTTGCCGGGAACAGATCATGCTGCCATCGCAACGCAAAATAGAGTAGAGAAGAATCTCGCCGCGCGTGGCGTCACTCGACACGACCTCGGCAGAGAAAAGTTCTTGAAAGAGGTTGAGGCGTTTGTAGAGACATCAAAAGATACGATTAGAAATCAGGTGCGCAAGATGGGGTCAAGTTGTGACTGGAGCCGTGAATCATATACACTCGACGCCGGCCCATCACTAGCGGTTCGCACCATCTTCAAAGGCATGTTCGACGATGGATTAATCTATCGAGGGAACAGGACGGTCAACTGGTGTACACGCTGCCAATCGACGCTCGCTGACGATGAGGTTGACTACAAAGAAGCAAAGGGAAAGTTGTATGTATTCAAATATGATAGAAACTTCCCATTCGAAATCGCCACCACTCGACCAGAGACAAAACTTGGCGATGTCGGAGTTGCGGTGCATCCCGACGACAAACGTTTTAAAAAATATCTCAATAAAAAAATAGATGTAGTTTTCGCCGGAGGAAAAAAACTAACAATAGTAGTCTTTCCTGACAAAAGCATCGACCCTGCATTTGGTACGGGAGCCGTGGGAATTACCCCTGCGCATAGCCACGTAGACTTCGAGATGTATGAGCGCTATGCCGGCTCGAAGGCCGTACGAGAAATCAGAAATGTTATTAACGAGCAAGGCGTCGTAACTGAGTTTGATAATAAGAGTGTGAAAGAAACCCGCGAAGAAGTGGTGATGTATTTGGAGCTGAATGGTCTCATGAAGGAGGTGCAAGACATTACGCACAACGTGGGCTCATGCTACCGATGCGGCACGACCGTTGAAATTATTCTATCGACACAGTGGTTTATCGATGTCGATAAGAAGATTCCAAAACGAAATAAGACACTCAAGCAGCTCTCTATCGATGCCGTAAAAAAGGATGGAATTGAAATTCTCCCGGAGAAGTTTGAGAAAATCTACTTCCATTGGATGAATAACTTACACAACTGGTGCATCTCGAGACAGCTCTGGTTTGGTCATCAGATTCCAGTATGGTACTGCAAAAAGTGCGATAACAAACCAATTGTATCCATCGAAACGCCATCCAAGTGTCCGACATGTAAAGGTAAGGACATTACGCAGGATCCTGACGTTCTCGACACCTGGTTCTCCGCAGGTCTCTGGACTTTTTCCACGCTCGGCTGGCCGAAGAAAACAAAGGAACTGGAGTACTTCCACCCAACATCCGTGCTCGAAACCGGTTATGATATTTTATTCTTCTGGGTCGCCAGAATGATTCTCATGACGACCTATGCGCTCGGCGAGGTTCCATTCAAGACGGTCTATCTCCATGGTCTTGTTCGCACACGATCGGGCGAAAAAATGAGTAAATCCAAACCTGACTCATGCATCGATCCGCTCGACATGATCAATAAATACGGCGCAGATGCTCTCCGTCTGAGTATGGTAATCGGCGGTGCCCCAGGCAACGATATGCGCCTCTACGAAGAGAAAATCGCCGGATATCGCAACTTTGTGAACAAAATCTGGAACGCCTCTCGATTTATTCTCCTCAATGTTTCTACCGAGGACCTCAATAAAAAATTCAGCAAAAAAGATGTCACATCCACCGCAGACAAGTGGATCATGACACAACTCCAGCTTCTTATAAAAGATTCAACGAAGCATATTGAAAAATATAATTTCTCTGAAGCCGGTACGCAAATCTACGACTTCCTCTGGAACGAGATGTGCAACTGGTATATTGAGTTTTCAAAAGGAGAGCACAAGAATCCTGCCGTACTGATTCACGCACTCAAGACGACACTCAAACTCCTTCACCCATTCGTGCCGTACGTTACAGAGGCGATCTGGTCGATGCTCGGAGAGAAGAAGTTTATCATGCTCGAGGAATGGCCTCAGTATGATGCTGGACTTATCTTCAACGCAGAGGCGAAGAAAATTGAACACATCTATACCGCCATTACGGCGATACGAAAAACGAAATCCGAGTACAAAATAGATCCAGTGAAGAAAATTGATGCCACGATATATGGTGGCGCGCTCACCGACCTGATCTGGGAAAAGAAAGAGGCGATTATGAGATTGGGAAATCTTAGCAACCTGGAAATCGCCAAGAAAGGAGAACCAATTCCGCAGGCTTTGAAGATTCTCGCCGGGCCAATGGAGATCTACCTTCCACTGCAGAACATGTTCAACCTCGAGCAGGAACTTGAGAGAATCACGAAGGAGAAGAAGCAGCTTTCGCAGGAACTGGCTGCCATAAATGGCCGTCTCGGTAATCAAAGCTTCGTAGCAAACGCCCCGAAAGAAGTGGTTACCCAAGCCAAAGAACAGGCCGCTCAGCTCACCGAACAGCTCGAGAACCTCTCAGTCCACGAAAAATCCCTCGAAAAAGCTGCCAAAATGTGATAGAATAGAGAGATTCAAGAACTCTCTCTTTAAACACTCATGACGGATATTCAGGACGTATTCAATCAATACATCGCCCAAGCGGAACTCCTCCTCAATGAGGGGAAGCTCAAGGATGCCTACAATCTCTGCATGAAGGTGCTCGAGGCCGACCCCGAAAATGAGGGCGCCATCAACATGAAAGAAAGAATATCTGATGCCGCACTGAACTATAATCAAAAGGCAATCGATGAAAAACTAAAGACGCTAAAACCCCTCTGGGAAAATGGAGAGTACGCGGAACTGATCAAAATTTTGAGCGAACTCTATCGTTTTGCTCCACACTATGGCCCCCTCGAGGAGCAGCTCGCCCAGGCACAGGACATGTATCGCAAGCAGTTCGCCACGCAGACAAAGGATGTTTTGAGGGTATACATGCAGGAGCTCGAGAGTCTTCTTCAGGAAAAAAAATATGACGAGATGATTAAGCTCATGCTCGAAAAAAACCGAGAGGCCCTCACGAATCCTCAGCTCAAAGCGATTCATCAAAACTATCGAGACAAAATTATTGCCATAAAAATTGAAGAAAAAAAATCATTGTTCGAGACAGAAAAATTCGAAGACATCGTGAAATTTCTCTATCAGATGCAGCAAATCGATCGCGCAAACAAGCAAGTCGAGGAGCTTCTCAAGAAATATCGCAAAAATCTACTCGTATCTCAAGTGAGCAATAAACAAGAGTTCACCCTCAAGGCGACCGAGGATATGACGACACTGTATCAGCTCGGTAAGTACGAAAAAGCTGTACAGGTTGCGGAAGAAATTCTTCATTTTGATCCTCTCGACAAGGCGGCGAAAGCCATGGCGTCGAAAGCAAAAGCAAAATATGCAAAACAACTTCAGGAGGAAACAGAAAACCAGATAGCCACAAGCTATCAAGAGATGAAAAACGAACAGGCATTCAATCAAAATGCTTTCACGTCGCTTTAGACTTGGGTATAAGTTCCCAAACTAAGCCTTCGCCGCAAGTCGATACTGTTTACGACCGACACGAGTGAACTTCTCGCCGTTTTTGAGAGCGAGGAGAATCGTGATGCGCTTGACCTGACGTCGCTCAAGTACGGCCTTAACGATCTCTTCCTGCTCGAGCTCTTTGTGTTCACGAAGGACACTCTCGATAACATCAAGAACCGTTCCGGACTGATATCCCCATTCTTTGAGGGCGTAGATACCTCGTCCAATCAAGACAAAGTCGCCACATCGGATAAGTTCATTATGAACCGCCTGAAGGTTAACGCGCTTAGAATCAAAATGAGTCTCGATGATTCTGTTAGCAATATCGACGAAATGAAGTGGCTTAGTATTCTGTCGAAGAGTGAAGAAGATCTTGTCTCGGAGAGTTCGTGGGTGAATATGTCTCCAGCTATAGAGTCCATATCCTTCAGGAAGTACCTTCAAATTTTTATCAAGATGGAGGACGGACTCGATCAGTGCAGGGGATACATGAGCCTTCGACTGGTGGATACTGAAAAGTCGTTTTACGAATTCATTTTTCTGAGCAACATCACCATCTTCCTCGAGGAGACGAACAGCTCCACTGCAAACTTCGGTAATCAAATCATCCGTAACGAATGTAAGTCGGACATATGGGTGAAGTTTGATAGTGTTTCCCATAACGACATAGGCCGAGTCAAGCTCGAAGGCGAGCGCCAAAGAGTCACGATCGACGGTTCCGGAACCAACAATTTTCTGAATTAATTCATTGAAGAAAAGATCCTGATGCATAACACCTCCGTGCTCTTTCATTACCTCAGTAGCAATAGTAAAGAGGGAGGAAAGTGGCGTAGTGAAGACGTTTCTTCGTAGTTTCTGAAGAGCACTTTTTTCGATCTGTCTAATACGCTCACGGGTGACTTTGAAATCCTTACCAATCTCCTCGAGAGTGGCACGCTTGGTGTGTCCCAAGTTGTAACGTCTCTCGATAACTAAACGCTCTTTCGGCGAAAGAAGACGCAGTAGTTCGGCTACTACATCAGAAACTTTCGAGAAAACTTCCTTTGCGTTTTGTTGAATGGTGTCCATAGGTGAGTGTGGGGTAAGTCATGTACTAACGTTTGAAATTATAGAATAATTTATGAAGGTGTGAAGGAAATGAGATTGTGGAAAAAAAGATTTATGATGTAACACCAACTAACCATTGATAACCTAAACAAGGCACGGTTCGAAGCAGCTCTTCCACATGGCATTCTTTCAATTTTCGACGCAATCTGGAAACGTGAACATCAATCGTATTCGTGGAGATGGTAGAGCTCCTATCCCAAACACTTTCGAGAAGGTCTGCACGGGTAACGATGCGTCCGGGATTGAGAAAAAAGTATCGTACCAGCTCGAACTCTTTATTACGAAGAATGATTTTTTGTGAGCCGATAGCCAAAATTCTTGTATAGATATAGAGCGTCATGGTACCCAGGTGTAACGCATCGCCCTTCCGCTCTTCCCTTTTCTCACAAATGTGTTTTTGAATCATTACACTGAGATAAGGATACGAAAAGGGTCGCGTAATGACTAAATCAACATGCTCCGAGTCACTCATCTCCTCGGGATCCAAGAGAACGATACAACTTGTCGGCTTCAGTAAACGAATAAGTTTAATAATGTTTATCTCTATAATAGAAAGCGTACCCTGAAAAAGAAATACACTCGAGGTATAGATAACATCATTTTCCCGCAAATTAGAGGTGGGGTTTACTACCTCTAATCGGATACCCTCACGAAGGAATCCCTCAATAGTAAACGAGAAGGGGTTCTTTTGCCGCGTAAAAATAACACCGTACATAAAAAAATGGATTACGAAGTAAACATGGCGCCATGATGATGAAGTGAAAGAGGAATAACAAACGCTCACTTCCAAGAAAGGCTACATAAACGGCATCCATTCACGGAAAAGTCCTCATCAAAAATGTGTCATTCGAATCTGACAACAGGGTGAAAATTGTTGACACGACAAGGAGAATATCACGAATATGCAATGCATGAGGTGATATATCTTCGGACGACGGTTATGTTCCTTGGGAAAAAGTAGCACATTGGAGACACTAAAAAACGTCAAAAGGATATTGTATGATATCACTTTCGTCACTCGACAATACCCCCGCCGTCTGTCTATAATAGGCACACTATTAAGGAAAGAACTATGAAAGCCATCATTCAACGGGTAAATAGCGCCTCCGTAACCGTCGGCGCCCAAACAATCGGCACCATCCAAAAAGGTCTCCTCGTGCTCCTCGGAATCACTCAGACCGACACCGAAGATGAAGCGAAGTGGATGGTAGAGAAGATCGTGAACCTCCGACTCTTCCCGCAAGGAGAGCAAGAGTTCGACCTCTCGGTGCTCGATGCAAAATTAGAAATTCTCATAGTATCTCAGTTCACGCTCTATGGCTCATGCGACAAGGGGCGACGCCCTGATTTCGCCAACGCCTCACGGCCCGATCACTCAAAACCTCTTTATGAGAAAACAGTAGAACTTCTCAGGGCGACAAATCTCAATATCCAGACAGGAGAGTTCGGTGCCCACATGATGGTCTCTCTCGTAAACGACGGCCCTGCTACATTTACACTCGAAAGAAATCATCCTACATCTAACGCATAACAAATCCACCCATGGCTAAACCAGACGCAAACTCACATATGGAAAAGATTACATCCCTTTGTAAAAGAAGGGGATTCATCTTCCCCGGAAGCGACATCTATGGTGGTCTCGCAAACTCATGGGACTACGGACCACTCGGAGTCGAACTCAAAAACAACATCAAGAAACTCTGGTGGAAGACGTTTGTTCAGGAGCGTGACGACGTCGTCGGTCTCGATGCCGCTCTCATCATGAACCCAAAAGTCTGGCAGGCCTCCGGCCACGTCGCCAACTTCAACGATCCACTCGTAGAGGACAAGAAGACAAACGAACGCTACCGTCTTGATCACCTCCTTGAGGAGAAAGGATGTAACGTGAACGGCATGTCTTTCGACGACATGGTGCAGAAGGCAACGGACATGAACCTCAAATCCCCAAAAGGAAATGAGCTCACCCCGCCGAAACAGTTCAACATGATGTTCCAGACGCACCTCGGTCCCACAGCAGACGCCGAGAACACCGTCTATCTGCGTCCCGAGACCGCCCAGGGTATGTTCGTCGATTTCAAGACGATCCAAGAAACCAGCCGTCAAAGAATCCCATTTGGTATCGCCCAGATCGGTCATGCCTTCCGCAACGAGATCACTCCTGGAAACTTCATCTTCCGCACTCGCGAGTTCGAGCAAATGGAGATTGAGTTCTTCGTCCATCCAAACGATTGGGAGAAGTGGTTTGAATACTGGCTCGATCAGCAAAAAAACTGGCTCACCGCCATCGGTGCCAAACCGGAAAACCTCGTCTTCCACGAGATCGCCCCCGAGGACCGCGCTCATTACTCCAAACGTTCCGTCGACACCGAGTACCAATTTCCATTCGGTCTCAAAGAGCTCTACGGTATCGCCTACCGTACGGATTTCGATCTCCAGGCCCACTCCAAGGCCTCCAAGCAGGACCTTCAGTACCGCGACCCTCTCACGAATGAAGTCTTCATGCCACACTGCATCGAACCTACATGGGGTCTCAACCGCACTCTCCTCGTCGTCCTCTGTTCTGCCTTCGAAGAACTCGACGCCCGATCCGGCGAAGAAGACACCGTCCACGAAAAAGAATACATCCTCCGCCTCCCAAAGAAGCTCGCCCCCATCAAAATGGCCGTCCTCCCATTATCCAAAAAAGAACCCCTCTCTACCATCGGCCACGAAATCGCCTCCACTCTCAAAAAATCCTGGATGTGCCAATACGACGAAACCGGCTCCATCGGCAAGAGATACCGCCGCCAGGATGAGATAGGTACACCATATTGCATCACGGTTGATTTTGACACCGTTGAAGATAAAAAGGTCACGGTACGCGATAGAGACACGATGGCTCAGGAACGAGTGGCCATTGATGAGTTGACGACCTACTTCAGTGAAAAAGGTTTAACAATTTAATGAGTATATCTATGCAGCCTTTTCTTATGCAGATTCAGGATATTTCCTCTAAGGTGGGCCCACAGGCTTATGTTGCAGGTGCAGGTATATTTCTACTATTTGTAACTGGTACGCTTTCATTTTGGGTACTTTTATTTTCACTCGTTACACACAACTGGACTCCATGGAAATATATAAAGAAGTCACTACTGATTTCTGTCGGAATGATTATATTCGCCATTATTATCACAATAATAAGAGGTGTCATTGCTAAAATATAATCAGAACAAATGGGCATTTCTTCTTTCATCCGAAATTTCCGTGATCCCCCAATGATCAAGCAGCAAAAACTACTTCGAGACCTTATAGGTGAAGGTCGGGATAGGTGCTGCGAGAAGGTTTGTCGTAGATGTACAAAGGTATCAAAAATTAAAATATTACGTGCCGAGATAGATAAGACCATGAAGGCAGTGCTGGAAATATCTCAACTTGCAGATATATTACGGAATCATAAACTATCAATAAAAATCGAGCAGACTCGTGATCTTGGAGAAATTACTCCTCAAGGAATAGTGATTGGGCATTGCGTAAATGACGTAAATGAAGCATTTTCAGTTATATATGATGAAAAGAAGAAGGATGAATCCGCTTTTACAATTATGAAATATTCATTAAACATATAACGCTATGAAAAAATACTACTTCGTAAATTTTACACTCGTCATAAATGCTACGCATCAGCATTTTACGCATATGTCCGTGCTTTCAACGGACAAGGGCTTTTTTCCGATCCTTATGGCAAAAAATAAAATAAAAGCAGCATTCGATAAAGATGCCGGACAAGATACAAATATTATTTTGAATAACTTTCAGGAAGTTACAAAAGAAAGTTTTGACGAGTTTCACAACGGCGCTCCGTCGGAGTTTGCCGAATTATAAATTTATACATTTATGGCAACAATCAAGCGCAAGTGGGACATCTTAAGTAAAGAAAGGCGTTCAGGCCTCATCAGAGAAATTACAGCCTACTTCGAAAAAGAAAGAGGTGAGGAGATCGGTATGTTGGCCGCTGAGGAAATGTTGGATTTTTTCCAAGAGGCTCTTTCGAAGGATATTTACAATAGGGCGATTGAGGATGCAAAAATGATCATCAAGCAGAATAACGAGAACCTCGAGATTGATATAGATCTTTTGAAGAATAAATAATTATGCTATAATAACACCGACGAGTCCTGTGAGTTCCCATAAAAAGAGCCACCTAGTTAATGTAGGTAGCTCTTTTTCTTCGTCTCCCAGACTGGTGGAGGTTATGGGAGTCGAACCCGTATCACAGGAATGACGAGTCCCGTGAGCGCACCGGCAAACCCCTGGAATCTGGTAATTACAACGCTACACCATGGATCTAACAAAAAGCTGACACAGAATGGCAAAATCATGAATTCGGATTCTCTTGCGAAACCCCTAGAAAATAGCTACGCTGACCTCCATTCTAATAATATGAGAGTATGTCATATGGAGCATTAAACGTAGGGGGGAAGTACGAAAGCCTTTCGGAGACAAGGGAGGTGATTCTGCCTGCCGATTTTGAAAATGCCCAGTACATTACTGATGCGAAGTTGATGGCTGATGAATTTGGTGTTCCAGAATCGTCGATGCCGGAGTTGAACGCCATCATTGGAAGATTTCTCGCGGCCATTCAGGAGGTGAGCTTCGTAGATCGTGATCTCCTAGAGATCGTTCCACATGCGCGGCGAACATGGGAAACCGAGGCCTATTCCTATGATCCACTTTCGCGGGCTTCCACGCTGTCTGCCAACACGCTCATTATAACGATTCGTCAGGAAATTGAGGGAGTGATCCAGGATATTTTAGCGCTCAGGCCGGGATTAGTTACGGAAATTAGCAGAGGGAGTGCCGAGAAAAAAGAGCTACTTAGAAGCGAAACATTGAGCTTCTCGAAGACCAGGAATCATGAGGGTGAGTTAGAGTATGTTGACTTACTGACCGATGAGGCTCGAGATTTGATCGGACGATTTGGGCCGGATTGCGCTGCGACACTGAAGAATATGCTCAAAAATTTTGCCGTGAATATTTTGTATCGAGCCGACTTGTCTTTTGTATCTTTGCGCCGCGATGTTACGGCACTTGCGCGCGCACTCGGGAGGGAAAAAAGAGTTGCCACCTACTCAACATTGAATCCAGTGGACCTCATCAAGATGGCAAAGAAAAATCTAGAATGTGTTCCATCGGGGATACATAACGGGTATTCTGAGGCGCAGTGGGGAAGACTATTTGCTGATCTACGTGACCCGGCAATGAGAGCAGCCAATCAAATTTAAAATGACATGGTAGAAAAAGCTACAGGAGCAAGCGAGCACGGAGGGATGGCAGAAGTCACCGATGATGAAATCGAAAAGATGGTTGCGATGCTTTCACGACGGAAAAGATATGAAGGAATGAAAATACCTGGCATCGGATCTTTCTCGAGAGACGAGCTTATTCATAAATTGAAAGCCAGAGATCCTGAAGTATTCTTGTTGATAGTCCTATATCGAGGCGGACAGAGGGAGGTGATAGAACATGCGAAGAGAGATATTCTCACTTTCTTGGATAATGCTCCTGGCTTAGATAGACGAATGTTGCCGAACATGTTCATCGGAGAAAATGAAAAAGGATACACACCAAGAGAAATTGCACGGCACATACGCGAAGAAACTCCAGAGGGTGTCGCCATCGTTCAGGCATTTTATGATCTGAGATGTAACAGCAGAATGAAGCACGTCAAAAGAAGTATCAACTCTCAGCCTGGAATGGTCCAGGCATTGATCGCCATCAGATCGCTTATAGTATGGGGAAGATCAAAGATTGAAGAAGTTTTAAAATTGGGAAAAAATGAACAGAAAAAATTAGAATAATTACAATATGCTCCACGCTCAGCCGCCATCAAATTTTAATCCACGTTTCGAGGTAGTGAGCTGCTTTATGATTCATAACGGAAAAATACTACTACTCCACCGTCTGGACTCGGACGACATGCAGCCAGATGTATGGGGATTACCGGCGGGAAAAAGAGAAAAAGGTGAGTCCATTCATGAAGCAATGATCCGCGAAATACAGGAAGAAACAGGGCTAATTATTCCCTACCAAGACATTACATTTCACAACAGTCTGCACGTTCGTTACCCCGAATATGATTTTCTGTATCACTCGTTTTCTACCTCCTACACAGAAAGACCAGAAATTACCCTAAGCACAAGCGAGCACAAGGACTACAAATGGGTTACTCCACAGGAAGCTCTGCAAATGAAGCTGATCACCGACCTGGATGCATGTATAAAGCTCTATTTCAAAATTCCTGAATAAAAGGTACAGTACGCGCATGGAACTGATTGCTACATGCGCCTTTGGGTTGGAAAAGCTCGTACAGGATGAGCTCAAGAAGCTTGGCCTACCTATACGCAAAACCGAGGATGGAAGGATTACCTTTGAGGGTGACGAGAAGGCATTGATACAAGCCAACCTCTGGCTTCGCTGTGCCGATCGTATACAAATAAAAATGGGGGAGTTTCAGGCCACAACATTTGATGAGTTATTCGATATGGTAGGAGTACTCCCATGGGAGAAGTATATTGGCAAGAGCGACGCCTTTCCCGTAGATGCAACAAGCGTGAAATCCATACTCCACTCAGAGCCAGCCATCCAAAGCATTGTAAAAAAATCAGTAGTAAAGAGGCTTCAGCTAAAACATAAAAGTGAGATTCTCTCGGAAAATTCAGGGGTCACCTACCAGATCATGGTGAAGTCGAACAAAGATCAGTTTGTGATTACGATCGACTCCTCGGGTGATAGTCTCCATAAACGTGGCTACCGTACCAAGACCAATGAAGCACCTATGAAGGAGACGCTCGCTGCGGCGATGGTGAAGCTCTCGGATTGGACTCCAGATCGCACATTAGTCGATCCATTCTGCGGAAGCGGAACGATTCTCATTGAGGCGGCACTTATGGCTCAGAATAGAGCACCCGGCCTCAACCGAACATTCGCCTTTGAAAAGTGGCCATGGATAGACCAAAACATGTTTAGAAACATTCATGAAGAGGTGCAAGCTGAGAAAAAATCAGATATAAAACTGCGAATCTATGGCTTTGATATCGACGCGGGAATACTTCGAACGGCAGGTGGAAATGCCGGCAACGCAGGTTTTAGAAATATAAATTTTCAGTGCACGGACTTCCACGATCTCGACTTTGCCAAGTTTGAAAACACCACCTTCATCTGCAATCCACCATATGGCGAACGACTGGAAGACAAGCCATCTGTTGAAAAAATGTATCGAGAATTTGGGAAAGAATTTGCACAATCAAGAAACTGCTCACTCTTCATTATTACTCCAAGCGAAAACTTCCCCCAGCTCTTCGGTCGACCTGCCGACAAGAATAGAAAGTTATTCAATGGAGGAATCAAATGCTACCTCTACTCATTTCTCTCAAAGTAATGCGGAAAAATATTCTCATTGCGGAAGATAACGACGCCCTCCGAAACGAACTGGCGGGAATGTTGCGCAAGAACACAGAAGTTTTCGAAGCTCAAGATAAGGAACAGGCACTAGAAATTCTCAATTCACAGGATATCGATGCGGTCCTTACCGACCTGCATATGCCGTATCGTGGAGACGGAGAAGTTGTGGCTCAGACCGCTCTCGAGAAAAAGATTCGAGTAGTGATCCTCAGCACAGTTCCCGAAAGCCTAGACCCAGCTATAAAATCGAAATGCGCGGGGGTATTCAAAAAAGGATACTGCCATTTGGATGAGGTAATCGGAGCAGTACTGGGAAAATAGCAGGTAATTTCTGCGCGCGCAGAAACCAATATTATACTATATTTGAATAATATGTGACTTTTTGAAGCTGCAAAAAACCAAAGAAATCATATGAGACGCAAGCCAACACCCTTGCTCCTAAAGCTAAAATATGATATAATGGAAAGAAATAAAAAAAGGCTAAAACCAAAACAAAACAAATGACTCTTCCAACGATAAACATCGACACAGCTCTTATGTCCCACTACTGGAACATTGTCTGGAGTTTCACAAAAGCAAATCCTGTAGGGATTCTTGTGGTAATTATTGGCATACCACTCGCACTTCACTTCCTCGTATGGTTCATGCGTTACTGGTATGTAGGTCACGTAAAAAACGTCTACTTCAAAGTAACCCTTCCTCGTGAAGACTCTCAGAAAGATAAGGAGAAGGAGGTACAGAAAGACCTCAAGGAGAAGATAGCTATCATGCAGCAGTGTTATCGTTCGCTCTATGAGTTGAAAAATTTGAATATCATGAACATGGTACGAAGATTCCTCTTCCACTCGGATGTCCTTTCTTTTGAAATAATTGTCGAGAAAAAGGTCATTAACTTCTACGTCGTTGCAGTTGAATACTATAGTGGACTGATTGAAAAGCAGATCACCTCATTCTATCCAAGCGCCGAGATTGAGCCGGTGGCACCAATTCTTATGAAGAATACAAACAAGGCAATTAAGTGCTTTTATGCACGACAAAAAGAGCCATACTGGTTCCCGATTAAGACGTTTAAGACTATAGAAAACGATCCACTCAATGCCATTACCAACATCTTTACCAAGATGGATGAGGATGAGGTAGGGGCTATTCAGATCATTATGCGACCTGCGGAGAAGTCTCTTGCCGACCGAGCGTTCAA
>JAPLYO010000008.1 GCA_026395555.1 Candidatus Peregrinibacteria bacterium
GATGCAAATATATAGTCCGCACCACCTGGCACAGCTTTCATTATCGTCTCCCTCCATATGTTCCAAAAATCCGTGTGTTCCGTGGGCTCCTGTGGATTCTCGTCGGTAACATGAACTATCTTCACATCTGGAAACATCTCTCTCATCCATTCAAATCGTACCTCACCCGGAATAGGCTCAGACTTTAGAGAACAGACAAGAACCGTCAGGTCATCTACGTAATTTTTCGCAAAATCTACGAGATATTGATGTCCACGATGTGGTGGTAGAAATTTCCCAATGATTATGCCACGTGACCCGGCACCGGAGCCTGTGCTTTGAACGATTTTCGCCATTCGATTAGTCCTTTAATTGCTAATAAAAGAAATACGGCATAGAGGCCCGTCGTGAGATAAAGCCCTTTTACGGAGTAGACATAGAGCGCGAGGACGTCTACCGCAATCCACAAAACCCAACTTTCCAATATTTTTTTTGCCAAGAACCACTGAGCAATTAAGCTCATGACCACGATCAACGAGTCGGTATATGGCAAGCTCGCATCTGTATACCTATGCATCATATATCCCCATGCGGCGGCTCCAATGATAGCCACGATGAACCACATAATTCTTTCATATAATTTTAAGATTATAACGTGCACTTTTTCCTCCTTCTTTCCGCCATACACCCAGAAATACCATCCATACGCCTGCATAAAGATATAAATTACCTGAAGCATTACGTCCGAATACAGCTTAGCATCGTAAAAAACAAAAACATAAAGAATAACCATGATAATACCGGTAGGCCAACACCAAATATTCTCCTTCACCGTTAGATATACGCTTATAAGCCCGAATATAGTTGCGGCAATTTCAATTGGAGACATGTTGATTGTTTAAAGAGCTATGGCGTGCATTATACGCACTCCGGGAAGATGAGGTCAATCAAAGCCTTAGGGAGATCCCGTGGCTTTCCGCTGCTTGGATGCGTGTGAAGCGAGATCCCCGGTGCAGGGTTCCGCAATATGGTAAGCCCGGAATTTTCTGCAAAATCTGAAGGGCTTGAAGATGGTAATACGGATGAACCATGTCGGTAACGTCAATGCACTCTGCACCCGTTGAAACATTCGAGTTCCCCCGTACATAAACAACTTCATCTTTTTTCGGAATATACTCTATCGTTAATCCTTTCTTGGCAAGATATCTCTCTACCTCCTTATCCTCCATCCAAATTTCACAAAGACAGTTTGACCTAGGATTCATTCGTCTTTTATTCTCGACGTCTATTAACTCCATAATCGAACTGCTGCCATCACCTTGTACTTTTGGACAGGCTCGGTGCGCGGCAGCCATAAAGCCATTCCTCGTTATGGTTAGTCGAAACTCCGCTCCAAAAATCTGCTCTTCTACGAGGAATTCCGCCTCTTCCCCAAACGTCTCTACGAGTTTATAAAACTCAAACTCAAACTCCTCAGGAGTATCGATATTTATCCTCACTCCGAGCCCCTGGGATCCGTGAATTGGCTTCAGTACGACAGGAAACATATTTTGCGCATATTTCTTTGCCTTCTCGATATCCTTCCATCGGAATGCCTTTCCTGCTGGCGTCGGAATTTTTAACTTCTTTAGCAAGGCTTTTGTATCTTTCTTATTATCAAGAAGCTGACGCAGCGATGATGGCATCACGCTCAGATCGGTATCGTCAACAATCTCCTCATGGCCTTTATAGGTAGCGACTATCTTTTTCGTACCTTTGATATGCGCGACTGTTATATTTCGGCGCTCCATTTCTCGTACGAGGAGCATGCTGTTGAAATGAATTTCTGGTGATATTAGGCTCATGTATCTGCATTTTAGCAGAATACCGGCGCTACACTACCTCTTTTTCTTTCCTTTCCCCGTGCTTTTTTCTTTTTTAGCCGTGACTTCTTCGCCTGCGCTGTTGAGTATCTCTGATTCGATGGAGGCCGTAGAAAGCGTTTCAAGTTTTTTTCCTCCCTCCCTTCCTTTATGGGGCTTCATGCCCGTGAGAGGTAAGGCTACGTAGAATGACGAACCTTTGCTCTCGTCTGACTCGTACCATATAGTACCACCCGTATGATCGAGCATGTTTTTTACTAAATAAAGACCAAGGCCAGTACCCTCAGCGGGAACCTTGCGCACGTTGCTTGCACGGTAGAACTTGGTAAATATGTTCTTCTGTTCACTTTTCTTAATTCCATACCCATTATCCTTCACTATAATTACAAAACTTCCCTCTG
>JAPLYO010000026.1 GCA_026395555.1 Candidatus Peregrinibacteria bacterium
CGGCAATTTCTTTTGAGAGTCCAGCTGCCAAGAACTTTTCTTCAATTTTTCTCGCCATCTCCTTTCTTCCTTCAGAAAGCTTCCTACTATCGGACATCTTGTCGGCTAGCGGCCCTCTTATTGTGGTGCTGTCGGTCGATTTTGTAGGCTCCACTTTTCGCTCGGCGCCTTGCGCCTGCACGCTCGTTGCGTGCTTGTCCTCTACCGCTGTGTCCACAGAAGGCTGTGCTTTTTCAACCTTGGCCGCTGGGACTTCTTCACTTCGTGTCTTCTCAATTTTCCACGTATCTCCGTCGAAGATTCTCAAGTACCCATCATCATTATAGAAATTTCCACCTTCGCGCTTTGTACTTTTTCGTTCGAAAAATATAATTCTTGGTGGAGTTTCCTGATAGGCTGCGTAGGCATTTTTTGCCGCCTGATTACTTTCGAGAAAAGCTTTATTAGCCGCTTTTGTAAGATTTTTTGGGTGAATGTAGAGCGTAATTTCGGATACATTCTCATCTACAAGATCTTTAAGACCCTTCTGCCACTCCACATCATGATTATTATGCGTGGTAAACTTCTCCGTATTTGCCTCTTTTTCTTTTTTCTTAAAAAGTATCTTTGTAATTCCCGGCTCTTTTATCTCAGCAGCGCTCAGCTCATCGAGCGTAATTGAGGCGAGCGCCTTGGGTTCTACATCCTTGCCGAAAGCTTTTTTGTATTTCTCCTTTTCCCCCTCAGTAAAATCGTAAACCTCATCCTTGAGCTCCTCTCTTCTTCCTGCGGCATTTGCCTCGGCCTGATCTGCGGCGAGTGCACTTCTTTCCGCCCTAGACTCCTGCTGAAGCATCGTCTTTCCTGCATCTTCAGCCGGTGCGGCCGTAGCCTGTGGTAGCGAATTTTCCGGTTGTACTGATTGTTTGTCTGGTGGTGCCATTTTTATCTCTATTTATGTCTTTTCATTATAGCACAGATTCCAGCTTTAGTCTATCTATTGGCTTCTTGTGTTTGAAGGGAAGTTCTGCCTATACTTGCCTCATGAAAATAGCTTTGGTTCATGATTTTTTGCTTCGATATGGTGGTGCCGAGCGGGTACTGAAGGTTTTTAGTGAGATGTATCCCGATGCCCCGATTTATACACTCATGTTTGACGAGAAGACGATGGGCGGGCACTTTTCGAAAGAAAGGGTTATTACCTCCTCAATGCAAAAATGGGCGCGGTGGCCAGGAAGACTCTACCGTTTTTTCTTCGCGAAGATGCCACGGGCGATCGAGGAGTTTGATTTTTCCGGGTTTGATATCGTTCTCAGCTCGAGCCAGTCATATGCTCATGGAGTCCTCACGCCCGTCACCACAAAACATATCTCCTACTGCCACTCACCTACTCGATATTTGTGGGATTATACTCACCAATATCTGGATGATAATGCGTACAGAGGACTCAAAGGATTATTTATTGTGAAGAAAATGCAGTATGTGCGCGAGTGGGATTTTTTGGCTAGCGATAGACCTGATTACTACTTAGCAAACTCCATAAATATACAAAAACGTATTCAAAAATATTACGGAAAAGAAAGTGATGTAATCTATCCACCGGTTGACGTTGATCGATTCGAGGTCAGTCACGAAAGTGAAGATTATTTCTTGATCGTCTCCAAGAAGCCTATTTACGAGGTATCGCAGGTCCATCAGTCGAGATTCTCGGGAGTAAAAGCGATGATGAGGTGGCAACGTACATGAAATACTGCCGCGCGGTGATTTTTCCCGGAGAGGATGATTTTGGAATCGTGCCTGTGGAGGCTATGGCGTGTGGAAAACCGGTGTTGGCCTATGGAAGCGGCGGAGCGCTGGAAACTGTTGTGCCAGGAGTTACCGGGGAGTTGTTTCGCGAGGCATCCGTCGATGGATTAGAGGCTGGATTGGCAAAATTATTGCTCAATATGACCGTGTACCGCCCGAAGAGGATACGGGAACATGCGGAGAAGTTTAGCAGAAAAATATTTGAGAAAAAAATGAGGGAGGTAGTAAGGGGAAATACATAGTGAAGTATAATTCTATCATATTTTTCGACCCCCCCCCTAAGGACACCCCTGCTGTAACGCCCGTCATCTCCACCAATTTGAGACCAAAAGATACAGGAAAGAGAGGGGGCAAGTTTCCTCACCCCCTCCTGCATATTCGTCAACAAGCCTTTCGCATATCTCTTTACAGATAGCTAGGACTAAGCGCTGATAAATATGACTCTTTGCTGACACAAAAGCTCCAATGAATTGGCAACTAATCTCTACCTGAACTTCAAGTCGAGATTAATGGCAAAATGATCTATCTCGACGAATCGTCGCTTACTTGTACTCCAAGTCCAGGCCAGTGATAGCGTTGATGCGATCGATGAGAATGCGGCGACTGAAATCCCTCATACCATCAACCGTAATCGCACAAAGAACAAAAGAATGCTGTTCATACGTTTCAGCATTCTCCTTGTACTTGTAGTGGATGTGATTCTCGCGAGGATTAGGCTCATCGGAAAGAGCAGCCAAAACATGCGTCCAGTAACCGTCATATTTAAAACTACAACGGAAAAGAGCGGTGCTGCTAGGATCCGACCAGCCACTCCAGCCACTCCAGCCACTCGGTTCATGCCATGTATCACTCATGAAAGTTCCTCCATTCATCCCGTTAACAGTCAGTATTGAAGTCAAACTCACAACCTTTGAGAGAATGACAACAATCAGCCGACAGATCACCTACGTCTCAAGACGTAGACTTTCTCCTTTTGACTCACGGTCAGCAAGAGTAAAATATCTACTCAAGTTTAAAAATAAACACTTCACTCTCGCTGAAAATTCCAAAATGTTAAAGTACATTTTTCTTTTACTATATACCATTTACTGTTATAATTACAATTAGAAATCACCAGTACATTATGTCAAACTATCAAAACGAAGATCAGCTCGAAAAGTTATTAACCAGATCAACGGAGGTTATTAGCGGCGAATTTGAAGTAAAAGATGCCAATACGTTGATGGATTTAGATATAACCGATCGTATTTTTAAGGATTGTAAAATTTTCGGCGGAGATTTTTGCAGTTCAATATTTACTAATTGTACATTTGATAATGTATTATTTAGAAAGTTAGCCTTAGTTGGCGTAAATTTTAATAACTGTAACTTTATAAAGTGCAAGTTTTCTAATATAGAAACTGATTTCAGCATGAAAAACTGCAAAGTAGATGACCTAACTATCACGCAAGAAGCATAGGAAAACATCATTAATTTTCAGTTTTCCCACACCGCATTTACGTCTAATGCACTCACCCTCGCCACAATCAAAAAAGTAAGCAGAAATTCGGCACTACCAGTCTGGCGTTATACAAAAATGAACTATCCAACTTTGGACAGCTCATTTTGAAAGTCCGAAATTGCCATTTCTATGAAAAATATACCATATACATAGCTTTGCCTCAAAATATCGAAGCTTTTCATTCAAATTCCAGCTTTAAATAATTAAATATTTTACATATTCGTTCCCGCAAATTTTTGTGCTAGCATGGTGGCCTATGAGTGAGATCTCCCTTTATCGCAAATATCGACCACAGACTTTTGGCCATTTGGTTGGCCAGGATCATGTTCGCGTGACGCTGATGAACGCCGTACGTACCGATAAGTTGTCGCATGCGTATCTGTTTACGGGGCCACGTGGGACGGGAAAAACTTCGACGGCGAGGTTGTTTGCGAAGGCGATTAACTGCGAGGACAGAAGTGAAACCGGGGAGCCCTGCGAGAAGTGCGATATTTGTGTCGATATTACCTCGGGGAGATTGATTGATGTTGTCGAGATTGATGCCGCGTCCCATACGGGCGTGGATGATGTTCGTGAATTGATTGATAAATTGCACTTTGCGCCGACTCGGGCGAAGAATAAGGTCTACATCGTTGATGAAGTCCATATGCTCTCTAAGGGCGCTTTTAATGCGTTCCTGAAGACTCTCGAAGAACCACCTACGAATGTCTATTTCGTTTTGGCGACGACGGAGGCGCACAAGGTTCCGGAGACGATTATTTCTCGATGTCAGCGATTTGATTTTAAACGCATTGATACGAAAACGGTGATGGCACGACTGGCCTATATCGCCCAGAGTGAAAATATTACCGTCGAAGAAGAGGCACTCGAGATGATCGCACGGCATGTAGACGGAGGTCTTCGTGATGCGATTGGATTATTTGAACAGCTCATTGTGGATGGAAAGCTGATGGCTGCCCATGTGCGAACGATTCTCGGCGTGGCGGGAAGCAGTGCTGTTGAGAAGTTTTATGGATTACTGATGAGCAAGGACTCTGTCGAGACTCTGCGATTTATTCAGGAGCTCTATGGTGAGGGTGTCGACTTCGGACAGTTTACGAAGGAGCTTTTGGAAAAAATGAGATTGGAAATGTTAGTGCGTGCGCATGATCGAGTGCTTCCAGAAGGCCTTTGATCAGTTGAGAAATTCACTGATCGTACAGTTACCGCTCGAGATGGCCGTGGTGAGATTTTTGCATGGAGAGGCTGTCGTGGCTCCGGTTGTGGTGGCTGCCGCACCTGTGATTCAAGTAGTAGCTCCTCAATATACTACGCCCACCATTTCCGCACCTGTTGCTGAACAAAAAATTAGTTCATATAAAATGCCCGTATCGGCACAGCCTGTTGCGGTCGAGTCTGCCCCTGAAAAAGTGATGTCCGGAAAGACTATCACTCAGGATGAGCTCACGAAGAATTGGCCACGAGTTGTTGAGAGAATCAAGACGCCGAAATTACGAATATCCCTGAAGGACGTCAAGCGCTTCAGCGTTGAGGGATTTGTCATTACCCTTTCGTTTACCGCAAAATTTCATCAAGATACGGTGATGGACAATGCCATCCGTAGTGAGCTCGAACGTTTGGTTGAAGAAGTTTTTGGAACATCCGTTCGCATCGAATCAAATCTTGAAAGAGTAGAGCTCCACTCATCCATTGAACATCGGGAAGAGGTAGCTCGCCCTTCTCAAAATGTTGATACTGGTGCTCCGGATTTTGCGGATGATGTCGCGGCGATGTTTGGAGGAGAGGTGGTGGACTAGTCCGTTAAGCGCTTCAGATGCATATCAGGTAATATCATTTTACCTCTTTGACTGTGATCTCCGGGAATAGTTTCGAAGTGATATCAATTTAATAGCAATTTAATATCAACTTGCTATGGGTTTGTATATCGTAGGATATTATTTCAAATGTAGCATAAAAAAAGGAGCACGAAGTTCATGAGTGGATATTTCCCCAAGGGGACACCCCCTCAAGGGACAACCCTGCTGAGCCGCCTGCTGGGGCCCGGGTGATATTATCTCATAGTTCCATCTTTATCCTTCGAGCATTTTCAGAAACTCATTCTCTTCAATCACTTTGATGTTCAATTCATTGGCCTTTTTTAGCTTACTGCCTGCGTCTTCGCCGACGACGAGGTAGTCGGTATCGTGAGTTATGGCGGAGAGAACCTTGCCGCCGAGGGATTTGATTTTGTCCTTGGCTTCATTACGAGACATTCCCGTGAGTGTACCGGTGAGGACAAATGATTTTCCGGTAATGGCAGTTTGTTTCTTCGGAGGCTCGATTTCTATGGTAATTCCATGACTCGAGAGCTTTTCGATCAGAGAGAGATGTGTTTTGTTTTGGAAATATTCATAGAGGGAGGTGGCGACCTTTTCACCGATACCTTCAAGGTTGTTGAGTTCTTCTTTCGTGAGGTTTTGAATAAAATGAAGAAATTTTTCGATAGAATAATGTTTTGGGTGACCTTCTTTTGCGAGAATAAATTGGGCAAGTTCGGATGAGCCTTGTTCGCCAAGGTAGCGAATGCCGAGAGCGTAGATAAATCGATCGAGCGTGACGTGTTTGCTTTTTTGAATGGCTGAAAGAATATTTTCCGTCTTCTTTTCTTTAAATAACGGGAGGTCAATCAGGTCTTCCTGCGTAAGGGTGTATAGGTCGGAAGGATCAGCAATGATGCCGTTTTCGAGGAGTTGGATAATCACCTTTTCACCAAGGCCATCGATATTCATGGCGTCACGCGATACGAAGTGAAAGAGACGCTCGGACTTCTGAGCGAAACAGTCGTGGTTCGTGCAGCGATAAGCGACCTCACCTTCTGGGCGTACGACGGGTGAGCCACAGATGGGACAGTGTTTTGGAAAGTGGAAGTGTTTCTCGTGGCCTGTGCGCAGGTCAGTGAGGACGGAGACGACCTCGGGGATGACGTCGCCGGCGCGCTGAATTATTACCGTATCGCCGATGCGAACGTCTTTGCGCGCGATCTCGTCTTCGTTATGAAGAGTAGCGCGGGTTACCGTGACGCCGGCGACCTCGGTGGGCTTGAGGTGCGCGACGGGCGTGAGTGTGCCGGTACGACCAACTTGCACCTGAATATCGAGGATTTGAGAGGTAGATTGGACGGCGGCGAACTTGAAGGCGACCGCATAACGTGGAGCCTTAGCGGTAAATCCAAGGCGACTCCAAAGCGCCTTGTTGTCGACCTTCACGACAATGCCATCGATTTCGTAGGCAAGTTTTTCCCTATCGTCGCCAACTTGTTTGCGAAATTTCATGATATCCTCCGCATCCCTTAGGCGCTTGTGGCCAGGGTTGATGGGCAGACCGAGCTCGGCAAACTTCTCGAGGGTTTTTGTTTGCGTTTCTGGATCTTTCTCGAGAGTGTTCGCCCCGAGTTCATACATATAGGCCTGGAGCTCGCGGCCGGCTGCAACCGCAGGATCGAGCTGGCGCACTGAGCCGGCCGCGGCGTTTCTCGGGTTGGCAAATGGCTCCTCTCCATCGTCAGTGAGCTTTTTATTTATTCTTTCAAATGCCTTTTTCGTCAAAAAAACCTCTCCCGATACCTCCAAATCAATCGGCTCATGTAGTTCGAGCGGAATCGAGTCGATGGTACGAATCGTATGAGTCACATCCTCACCCGTCTCACCATCTCCACGGGTAATACCACGAACGAGATGACCCTTTTTGTAGTGTAGCGTGATATTTAAGCCATCAATCTTCAGCTCTCCTATGAAGTCCACCTTTTCATTTGGGATAAACCGCTCCGTACGCTCAATCCAATCAGTAAGTTCGGCCTCATTGAAGACGTCCTGCAGGCTCCATTTTTTGGATATATGGCTTACCTTAGCGAATCTTCCGCTCAATGCGCTTCCTACTCGCTGGGTTGGAGAGTCGGACGTAATGAGATCTGGATACTCCGTCTCGAGAGCCTTAAGCTCCTTCTTGAGGGAGTCTCTCACTGATTCATCGACCTCGGATTTATCTAAAACAAAGTATTTGTAGTTCAAGCCTTTGATTTTTTCCCGCAATTTTTCAATTCTGAGTTGCGCCTCGTGTTTTAGCATGGGTTGTTGAGATTTTTCTTGAAAGAAAATCGTTTTTCTGGTATGATTATACGAAAAATACACATAAAAACAACATATACATGGGAAGCCTCTCTAGCGTTGAAGAACATTTCCAGAAAGAAGAACAAAAGCACGACACAACCGTCGCATACATCCATGTTGAAAGTATTGGATATGATATTTTTATCATGTAACATGGTGTCATGAGCGACGACCAGACTACGCCGGCAGATGGACAGACCCAGCCAGCGACAACATCCACCGCAACTTCCACGGGACTACCTCCTATCGATCCTAAAATTCTTCAGGATTTTGGTCTTACTGCTGAGCAAATTATTGAGGCAGAGACAAAACATGCCGTTCCGGCATCTGTGAGAGAACACTTCCCTGATCTCGTTGCGCTCTTGATCAAGACCGAATCGATGAATACCGAGGAGCGAGATTACTGGTTCCAGGTATTACCCATCATGAACGATGACCAGATCATCAAACTTCGTACTATTCTCGTAAACGAGCGGGATCAGTTGAAAAAAATTGACTCAGAGTACAACTCTGAGATTGGAAAAATTAATCAAGGACACAAGAGTGAGTGGAACGCTTTCGAGGCACAAGAAAAAAAGAAAATTCTCGTAGAGGCCGAAAAAAAGGCGGAAGTTGAAGAGGTACAGACCGAAGAATCTCTCCTCGACAAACTGAATCAGGTTGAAGATCAGCCTGAAGCGCCTCCTACTGAGGCTCCGTAATAATACTTCGGGATCAAGCTTTGTGATCAATGTAAGGCAAAACAAGTCCGGCCATCGCCCCAAGCATGAGTGGTTTTCCTAGCTTTGCGACGTTTCCAAACAATCTACTGCCTCCTCCTACAAGAATAGTAACTCTTTCCGAGTAACCTAACGACTTCGCCAATTGACCAAGTTTCGAAAGTCCGCCTGCCATCATTGCCGCACCAGCCAAAAACGATACGACAGGTGCGATTTTATCCGTGGTCGAGGTATTCTCCCATATTAATTTACCTGAGTTTATAATTGCCTTTCTGTCAGTCTCTGAAAGCATCAGTTCGCCAACCTTCCAAATACCCTTTCCTACCCCGCCAATCGTATCAACTGGGTGAATAACGAGATTACCAACTCCTTTCGCAACACTCTCAATCCCGTTCATCGGAGCCGCCGCTAACTTCTCGGCATCACTCATCTCTCCCACCTGGCCAGTTTGCCATTTTACAAATTTATCCGTGTATGACTCTGGAAACATGCTTCTATAGACGTCCTTCGCGAACCTACGAACCTCCTCCTTTTCTTTTGGAGACAACTCCTTCTCGTCAATCTCTACTTCTCCAAACTTTACGTTTACCATTGCCATCTCCCTTTCTTCCTTTTCTTCCATTCCAAGCTTCTTAACCACGAAATTAACCGATCTCGCTAACTGGTTATAATCCTCAATGACACTTTCCAGCGCTTTTCCGTCCAACTTACCATAATGCGTCTCTGCCATCTTCAAGGCGTTGTTTGCCCTATTTATCGATAGGATAAATCCAGGGTGCTTCACTTGAATACTCTGAATTACCTCAGGGTGAAGTCGTTCTAACTCATGATAATGATACATTAGTTCCTTTACGGCTACGGCTGCATCATCAAGCTCAATACGAATCTTTCTCAGACTTAGATCGCCCTCCATTGCCGCACTGACCAAGGTCTGACCTACTTCTGATTTCGCATCGTATGACATATTGCCCTCTGCATATCTTTCATATGAGCCCTCGGCAAATTGAGCGGCACTTAAGACAGGCGTAATAGATTTCAAATTTCCATTCTTCGCCTTGGTCTGAGGGATATAATTTCTCTCCAATAAATTTCCCTTTTGAAACAGCGCATTCAGGGCTTGATACGTTTTTGTTGTCTCAAGGGCAGCCGTTCTTTCTAACAAAAAATCTCTTCTTATTTCATCCGAGCTGATATCATAACCACCCTCAGTACATAAGGCTTGTACCGCCTTCTCCGTGTCGGATTTATCAGCCATTACTTTTCCCGTCGCATCATACTGCAACAAACCCCCTGTTGGTTCAATGTTCTTACCTAACTTTTTGATATTTTTTTGAATAGCAGCGTTCCTGGTTGCATAAGCTCCTAGATTATAATCCACAAAAGCAAAACGCACCTGCTCCGGCGTCAAAGCGCCATTTTTTTCATGTGTCTCAATAATTTCCTTTAGGTAAAATAACCCGTATTTCAAGCTTATTTCCTTATCAGACATCATTACGCGCATCTGCTCCACGGTATAATTTTTGGCTTCGTATTTTTTCGCCATTTCAATAGCGGTCTGAATATCAATTCCCATGCAACCGCGCTTCATCGGGCGAAATTTATTGAGATCCTCCTTCGCGTAAAATTTCTTCAAAATGTCTGTCGCCCTTTCGTCGTACTCTCCGATGGCAAAATCGACCGCCTTATCTAGATCGTTTTCCGTAAAAAGTCCGATTTTTTTGCCATCAGTAGTTGTCCTATACAGTCCTTTACTTAGGTTTTCCGCTCTACGCTTGTCGATAAATTTCAGGGCATCAATTTTACCTCGATCTATATCATCCTTTGCCGCAGCGTACACGATTCCATGATCCTTCTTAAATTTCTGAATAGTATCTTCGATTAACTGTTCGGGCTGAGGTACAATCCTTCCTTCATTAAATCCGGACTCGCGATCAATGATAATAGCCGCGATTAGAATATGCTGTTTGGTTAAAGGAATCTTTGTGGCATCCAGTCTCGCAACTAGCTCGTTCGCCCAGAACTGCCTCTTTTCCTGCCCCATGTATGCTGTATTCAGCCTTCTTTCTGTGAACATTTTTAATGTTTCAGCGCGTGCCTGTTCATTCGTTAGTACGATATGATCTTCTGCAATCTCATCCTTTTTATTCAAGGCGACCCCACTTTCATAGGACCGATCCCTCGCCTCCTTATCCTGAGGAGCGTCGTGCTCACGAGGAGCGGCTGGATTCTTGGCAGCACTATTTATCGTAGCCTGAAGCGAATTAAAAAAATTCGCAGTGCCCTCCTTCATGCTAGCGAGCACATCCTGTTTTGGCTTATCGCTTGAACTATCACTAGGAGCTTCCATATTTTGTTTTATTATGATTGAATCTTAATAAGCTTCGCCTCTACTACGAGTCGCTTTAGGTTGGTTCCGACGGGCGTACAGGTAATGAGCGTTAATTTGTTTTCCGTTGATGGCTTGAGAACATCGAGCTCTGATGGCCAGACTTTTTTCATACTCGTCACCTCGTATATATACTGCTGCTGATTGTAGTATAGAAGAATCTTGTCGCCATTCTGAAGGTCGTGAAGCACGGCAAATACATCCTTGAATCTTCCCGGATCCCAGGGAAAGTAAGAGCTATGACCTGTGATAACTACATTCCCCTGTTGGCCAGGTCGAGCGGTACCAGGATAATGGATCACCCCAAAACGAAGCGCCTCCTGCATCTCTGTCTCGAGTTTTTCCCAGTCTTTTTTGATGAGACTCTCTGTTGTTACGTTGATTACCGGGACATTACGGTTGATTCTTGGGATAATCAGTCTCGTATCCGGTGGAGCTACTGCCATATTTAGGCCCGGTATCTGAGCGTCTGCCTGCACTACTGTTTTCACTAATGGAAGTGGCTCCTGCGCAACAGGCTTCTTCTCCTCCACCAACTTGTAGAGCGGATTTACCTGATCCGTATTGCTTGTGAGTTTTGAAATTTCCCATGCAACATTCTGAGAAATAGCTCCCCAGTTCATTATTACGAAAAATGTGGCAAAAATCAGTACCGTTGCGATCGCCTGTCTCACATACTCGCCCACTGCTCCACGAATAGGACTGTGCATTTTTTTCGGCACCACATCCGGGTATACCTGCATGAGCTTCATGACGGCCGTCTGTTCTGCCTTTTGAGCAGCATGATCGCCGAGTGGTCTAAGACTGGAATATATATGATCCTGTGAAGCCATCTGTATGATTTATTTTTATACTTCAGTGCATTCTATCATACTTTCAGCTTTATAACAAGAATGACACTTCCACCATGCCCTTCATTACTAAAAAACCATTTGACGAATTCAGCTTTACGTGGGATTATTACCTTACTTTTATATCGTTTGTCACCCTAGAACCTATGGCCACGGATGCCCTCCTTGCTGATGTTCATGACATTGCTAAGCAGGCGAAGCAACAGCTTCCCGGCTTTGATGTGAAGAAGTTCATCTCGGCATACGAGTTCGCAAGGGAGGCTCATGAGGGGCAGTTACGGAAAGATGGAAGCCCTTATATTATCCATCCGATTGCTACCGCACGCATTCTCTCCACCCTCAAAGTTGACGAAGACACCCTGATTGCAGCCCTACTCCATGACGTCCCCGAAGACACCTCTCGCACCGTTGAAGAAATTGGAGCGCTATTCGGCGAACGAATCGCCTTCTTGGTTGAGGGAATTACCAAGCTCTCCAAGGTTCACTATCAAAATGATATGGAGGGTCGTCAGATCGAATCACTGAAAAAACTTCTCATTCATACGGCAAAAGATCCGCGTGTAATTTTGATCAAGCTGGCCGATAGACTTCATAATATGCGGACACTGAACTTCGTCACGAAGCCTGAAAAACAGATTCGCATCTCACGTGAAACGTTAGAAGTGTATGTTCCTATGGCGAGCCTCCTTGGTATTCAAGGTATCAAATCCGAACTCCAAGATCTATGCTTCAAATATCTCTATCCTGCGGAATATGAGCAGTTTTCCCATAAGGTTTCCGAGTCGGAATCTCGTCTCATGCCAAAAACTAAAGAGACGATGAAGCGAGTTTCTGATGTTCTCCAGGGTCATCACATTGATACTCAGGTATTTATTCGAAACAAGACGGTCTATAGCATTTTTACGAAGATGCGAGCCGAACGTAAGACATCGGACGATGTTCATGATCTTATTACCTTGAGAGTTCTGGTGCCTACTATCGAAGACGCCTACAGGGCACTTGGCATAATTCACGTTATGTTTAAGCCAAAAAGCGGATCTTTCAAAGATTACATTGCTGTTCCAAAAATTAATGGGTACCGCAGCCTTCATACTACCGTATTTGGTATTGATGGAACGCTTACCGAGTTTCAGATTCGTACTTATGAGATGGATAACGAGGCTGAATATGGCATTACGACTCACTACTTCCTCGGCTCAAAAAGAAATGGAAAGAAATCAACCGATACCGAGTGGCGGACACAATGGATGACGGATATTCTCGATCTCGAGCAGCAAGAGCTGACGAGTCGAAGTTTTGTCGAGAAGGTAAAGTCTGATTTATTTGAGGATAAGATTTTCGTCTTCACTCCTAAGGGCGACGCTATTCACCTACCAAAAGACGCCTCTGTCATAGATTTCGCCTATGCTATTCACAGTGATGTCGGCAATCAGGCTGTCAGCGCAGAGATTAATGGGCAGAAAAAACCCCTCTTTTCGTTATTAAAAACTGGTGATACCGTTCGCGTTATTACCTCTGCCGAGAGTGCCGGACCGCAACGAGACTGGCTCGATTTTGCGCGTACCAATGTCTCAAAAAATCGAATTCGAGACTTCTTGAATAAAGAGGATGCACATACCAAAATTCATATTGGCAAGCAGCTCCTTCAGAAGGCGTTCACTCGATTGGGGCTCGGACTCATAGATGAAACCCCCTATGAAAAAATTCAAAATGCTCTCATAAAGGCGCACTATCCAAACTATCCATCCCTTAAATCGCTCTTAATCGCCATCGGAGAGGGAACTCTTGACGCGACCAACGTCATTCAAAGTCTCTACCCGGAACAACAACTCAGTACCATTTCGCAAAGTAGCAGCGGTTTAGGATTTCTTGCTAAAAAGCTTTTCGCTCAACCTCATAATCAACGAATTGAACTTCGAATTTCCGTAGAAGATCGCGTTGATATGGTTTCAGATGTTCTCCATGTTCTCTCTCGTTTCAATGTAAATCTCATTAGCCTTAATGGTCGAGCCAAAGGGCTTTTCTCTAAACAAGGCGAACTCAGTATCGTGTTTAATCTTGAAAGGTATGACACACTGCAATCCATCTTCACTCAACTCGAGCAGCTCGATGGCGTCGAGAGTGTTTCGCGCGTGTTCCGAACACAGGAGGTAGGCTTCGTCATTTTCGCTCTTGCTACCGTGTGTTTTTGGATCTTACACCCAATCTATATCGAGCATTTCACTCGCTCTTCCAATAATCCCGTAGTATATATCGGCTTATTTCTGCTCCTGGCCGTCGTATTCTACCTTCGCCGGCTTACTCCAAGATACATCGCACGACTTCAGGAGAGACGCTCAATGCTTATCGTAACCGGACTGATTACGCTCTTCGTCATCGCAACACTTGTATGGGAAATCATCCGTTACAACATCACGGCGAACTGGGGCGTAGTAACTATTATCGTTATCGCCATTTCGTATCTCGTGTTTGAATACTGGAATTATCGCAAGAAAAAGCTGTACTAGCGCAACGCTAGTTCGCGAATCTGAAATGCATGACGTCTCCATCCTGAACTACGTAGTCTTTTCCCTCGAGACGCATTTTTCCTTTTTCCTTTGATCCGGCCTCTCCGCCGCACTGAACATAATCATCATACGCGATAACTTCAGCGCGAATGAATCCTTTTTCGAAGTCGGTATGAATTACCCCGGCCGCCTGAGGTGCCGTCGTATTGCGCTTGATCGTCCAGGCATGAATTTCCTTTGGACCTGCGGTGAAATAGGTAATCAGATTGAGAATTTCGTATGCCTTCTTGATCATCATATTTATTCCTGAGTCTTGAATGCCGAGATCATCGAGAAATACCTGAGCCTCTTCCGGAGAAAGATCGATAAGCTCTTCTTCGATTTTGGCACAGATCGGAATAATAATATCGTCAGGCTTAAGTCCCCAATCTGCCTTTGCTTTTTGAGTATCGAATGTTTTCAGTTCCTTTTCATGAACATTAGCAACGAAAAGTATTGGCTTGGCAGTGAGCAAAAATAGATCCTGGATAACTGAAGCTTCCTCGACTGTAAGCGATACATTCTTTACGAGCGTTCCCTGTCCGATAGCATCGGATACTCTCTGAAGCACATCGAGCTGCTTTGCCGCTCCGGGTTTTCCGGATTTCACATCGTTGTTAGCTTTTGCTAGGCGCTTCTCCATCGTCTGGGAGTCGGCGATGAGTAACTCGGCATGAATAACCTCAATATCATTTTTTGGATTGATGCCGCCGTGCACGTGAATCACGTTGTCGTCAGAAAAGGCGCGCACAACGTGCGCGATAGCGTCACACTCGCGGATATGCGAAAGAAACTTATTTCCAAGACCTTCACCGGTAGATGCCCCTTTTACGAGACCAGCGATATCATGAAACTCAACTACTGCCGGAAGTATTTTTTCTGAATTTTCAATCTCTTTCAGCTTCCGTACGCGCTCATCCGGAACCTCGACGATGCCCACATTTGGATCGACCGTAGCAAAAGGATAGTTTGCTGCGAGAGCGGCTCTATTTTTTATAAGAGCGTTGAAGAGTGTAGACTTGCCTACATTTGGGAGGCCGACGATGCCAATACTTAGACTCATAGTGGCGGAACTTTAGCCTACTTGAGGACTTTTTTCAATGTAAAAACCGTGTATACTCGTCTCATGTCGCATATCACCATCTATACATCTCCGACCTGCCTCTTCTGCCGACAGCTTCGCGATCTTCTTACGGCAAATACCCATCCTTTTACGGAATATAATATTATCGATGAGCCGGAACGACTTGTTGAGATGCGCAGCTTAACGCGTGGCATATCTGCCGTCCCTGTTATCGTCCTCGACAAGGGAACGCCCGATCAGAAGGTACTGATTGGCTTCGAGTCTGATTCACTCGAGGCGATGCTCTCCAAATCCTGATCCTCCCCTACTACGATTGATTGGTGCATGCGATCGATGCCTAACTCCTTAATCCCGCGCTTGAGGGCTGAGTTTGATTTTCCCTTGTTCTTAAGTTGATCATCGTGCTTTTTCATTTGATTTACGAGGCGATCCTTTGAGAGATCGATCGCTTTTTCGATAGCATGACTATCTTCATTTCCCTCAACATGATAGGCGTTATTTTTATCAAATCTTTCTGCCCGCACCGTGAGACTCACCGTGTCATCCTGAAAGTGCGACAATAGCCGTTCTAACCGCGGTATCTTGCCCTGCATATATTCCTTCGTGCGCTTCTCTTCCCAGCCAGCCATGTTTTTCATGGAATACTGTATTTTCATAGAAAATAGGGTTAAAGAATGGAATAAAGTGACTGATTTGTAGGTTTTATCGTATTCTTTTTTGTCTTTTTCATCAATCTGAATTATCTTGTTTCACGTGAAAGACCTCGCATCATTTCAGAAATATTATGAAGAGTTCATGCCGAAGATCTTTCGCTATGTCTATAGCAAGGTCGGCGACCGTGAACTTGCCGAGGACTTAGTCTCGGAGATATCCCTCAAGGCTTTCGAGCACTTCGAGTCGTATGACGAGCAGTACTCTTTTGGGGGCTGGTTCTATGGCATTGCCCGCAATCATCTGATCGACCATTATAAAAAATTTGCCAAACAAAAACACACCTCCCTCGATGAGATCGAAAATATCGTGCCTGATTCGAGTAATCCGGCTGCGGATACGGAGCGAGCCCTCAAAGAGGGCGAGCTCAAAGCTGCTATGGCGAAGCTAAGCGATAATGAAAAAGAACTTGTAACCTTGCACTACCTTTCTGGGTATTCTTATAGTGAGATGGGTGAAATGTTCCAAAAAGAGGAAAACACGATTAAAGTTGCCACCCATCGCGCTGTAGTCACCTTACGAAAATTACTTCCCTCTCACGTTGCCGATTAACCTTCACTCCATGCACGATATTGACGATGAGTTAGAACAATTCGAAAAAAATCTTACCTCCTTCCAGAAGGAGCTCTCACCTACGCCTGACTTCACGGCACGAATGGCTAAGCGCCTACAGCGTCAGGATGTTCTGCTCCGCGAGGCAAGACATGCGGGCGGCTCTCGAGGTTTCTGGTTCTTCTTGGGTACACGTACCTATGCAGCCATCACCGCTTTTGTTTTTGTGCTCTTTACTGGCGGTGTTTCCACCTTCGCCTATACAAACGATAATGTCACCAACGGCAATCCTCTCTACCCCGTGAAGCGAGGTCTGGAGAAAATCGAGGAGACCTTTGCTAGCTCTCCCGAGTCACATGCAGAGTTCCAGGTAAAAATGCTTGGCCGAAGACTTGCCGAATCACGAAACTTGACCCTAAATGGTATCGTCGACGAGTCAACTTCCCAAGAGGTTTCCACCGTTGTCGATAATGGCATTCAGGCCATTTCGGCTATTGAAAAAAGTGACTACCGAGACCAGCTCCTTGATCGCGTCACGACGATGCTCAAAGACGAAGAGAAAAGGATCTACACTACTGCCGGCGTTCCTTATCCTGCAGAGCCAGTTGTTGAAACTCCTACCGTAAGCACCGCACCCGTTGTTGTACCTGCCCCTACTATCTTGTCAACAACTCCAGCTGAAGAGAAAAAAATACCCGAAGAGCAGACCGTTCGTGTTGAGATACAAGCACCTTAATCGAGCCGACGACACAAGTCACCACTACCACAGAAGATAACGTTCCCACCTCCCTTGGAGCCCCTACCGAGGTCATGAGTGCCCTCGAAAAACATTCCCAAAACTTACGACAAATTGAGCTGAGGGTAACTCAGGTGAGAAGAAGATAACAACTCACCTATTTGCGCATGGGCTTTTTTGGCATGTTTGAATATATATCTATTCTCTCCTGTATCGCTTTTGCTATCTTTTTGCTGTATATTTGGACACATACTCTATTCTCTATCCGACTCCATATGAAGAAAATCAAACAACTGACCGTGCATATGGATAGCAAATTGTACGAGATGGCCAAGGAAAAATGTAATTCCCAATTTGGAATTAGCCTTAGTCCATTAATAAAAGTATTTTTAAAGTAATTCGTAACCCAGAAGGGTGTTGGATTTTACGTAGGAGATGATGATTTATGTAATCTTTTTGCAAAGTGGCTTATTAAAAAACGCTATAATCAAGGAAAAAATGGAGGTAGCCATCTCTATGGCCCGTATCTTAAAGATTTATATGATTTGGGAAATGTGAAAAACGGCCCACATAGATAGAGAATTCTTCCGCATTATTGACAAATATAATAAAAACTAGTATTAATAGTGTCTCGAGTCTCTAATCTCTTGCTATGAAGCCATATCTTCGGTACACCTTCGAGCTCATTTGGAAACGGAAAAGGCTGTTTCTTCTTTTATTGAGCCTCGTGATAGCTGAGACGCTGGCTCGATTAGGACAGCCATATTTGTATAAAATATTAGTCGATAGTTTGGCGAATGGATTGGTAGCACAAGCTTTTGATCCCGAAACGGCGCGCGTATTAGTCGAGGTTGTGGCGCTGTGGTTCTGCCTATCTGTTATCAATAATCTCCTGAACGCCGAGACGCAGTACCTCGGCTGGGAAATTGGCAATGTAGCCTCTCAGGATGTACATCTCGATGGATATCATAAACTCCTGCAACTTGATTATTACAATCGCTTTTTACCTGCGGCCCTCGGATTTATTGGCATGATCATTATCGCCATTACCGTAAGCGTTCAGATGACGCTCCTATCGCTTGCTGTTATTCCTCCGGGACTGATTCTTATTATTACCATTATCAAACGCAATGAAGATGAACAGCATCGCATTAATAAATTATGGAATCTGAAACATGAACATCTGAGCGACCAAGTTACGAATATTATTACGTATAAATTGAATCAGGACGAAGAGCGATTCATGAATGTACAAAAAGATTTTAGCTATCGCGCCTCAGATGCACAGCGAGCCCTGAATAAAAAATGGAGACTGGCGAGCATGCTCAATCCTGATGTACTTGCGAGGTTTCTCGTTATGGGATTAGGAGTTTTCATGGTAAAGGATGGAAAAATTACTATTGGTGCGCTTTTTATGTTCATGGGTTTACTGAATGAAATCCTTGCACCTCTTCATTTGCTGGGAGATATCCTTCCGCAATACAGTCGTCGTGCGCGACATATTGATCGGTTTTTGGATCTACAGAATGAAAAGGATGAGGTGAAGGAGCCGGAAAAACCATTCCATGTAAAGCCTGATGACATCAAGGGGCGTATCGAGTTTCGAGATGTATCATTCACGTACCGCGAGGTGGCAAATCAAAACGATACCGTTGACGAGGTAAACACTGAGAAAAAAGGGTTTGGGCTGGAGCATGTTTCCTTCACGGTTGAGCCTGGGCAGCATGTAGCCCTCGTAGGACATTCTGGTGCGGGGAAATCGACCATCGTTTCATTGATTACGCGATTGGTGGATCCTACTCACGGACAAATCTTGTTGGATGGTATGGATATTCGTGAGTTCGCACAGGAAGAGTATCGATCGTTTTTTGGGACGGTTTTGCAAGAGCACTCCCTCTATAATGAGACGATTGCGCAGAATATTGCCTATGGAAAGTTTGATGCTACACATGAGGAGATTGTGAGCGCCGCGAAGGCGGCGCAGGCGTACGACTTTATTGAAAAGCTTCCAAAAGAATATGACACATTGATTGGCGAGCGCGGGGTTCGTTTGTCCGGCGGAGAGAAGCAGCGACTCGCTATCGCTCGTGCACTACTCAAGAGACCCAAGGTAGTCGTCCTGGATGAGCCTACGAGCGCACTTGATAGCATTACCGAGGCAAAGGTTCAAAAGGCACTTACCATGCTCGTGGAGGGCCGTACAACGCTCACTATCGCCCACCGTCTCTCTACGGTTCGCAATGCAGATATAATTATCATCATTCATGGCGGAAAAATTCTCGCCCAAGGCTCTCACGCACAACTTCTTCATTCGTGCGGCGAGTACCGTGAGATGGTCGACCTCCAAACAGGTGGATTCTTGAGTGAGTAAAGGGCTGCACCCTTTCGTACAGCCCCGTACCCTTCAACTCATATTTTCCACCGCCTAGAGCGATGTGAGTATTTTTCTTATTCGCTCATTCACGTCCAAAACTTTATTCATGACGCCCTCTTCCTTGCTGAATGGATCAAGGATTCCATCCATCCATTTCGCATATTGACCATCCCGTCCTAATATTTTCGCCACCGTATCCGGCTGATCCTGAACGTAAATATTTCTTCTCCCAATGGGATATTTTTCAAATGGCCTACTGTACCAGAAAAAATTATAGGAAGATTTATCCCTCATAACGTCAGCAATAATATTATCAAAAGCCGCCTCGGAGGTTGGTCCGAGTTTTGCCTTGATGCCATTTTGCTCCATAAAATATAGAGCTTCGGCTACCACTGCCGGAGTATAGGTTTTCGAAAACTCCTTCCCATATCTTCGATATTCCACGAAGCGATCTACGCTTATAAGCGTATTCGCCCTGGATCTTCTCACGCCGCACCACTCACAGGCTTCTTCGAAAGCGCGCAAAAGTGCTGGATCTCTCGCCTTGATCAAATCAAGCGCCGATACGACCTTTCCATTAATGCCGGTCGCTCCAAGCAAAGCCCTCAAGTACAAACCTCGAAGTCTGCAATTTTCCTTCATTTCCGGATCGTCCTCAACTCCTTTTTCGATCAGTCCATAAAACCAGTCGGCGAATTCCGCATCAGGCAAATCATTTGGGATACGTATGTCGTCCATTTGATTTATTACCTGATAGGGGCTCGCATCGAGAATGGTGAGTTCAAAATCCGGAACTTTTTCTTGCACCTTCTTGGCCCATGCAAAAAAATCAATGTTATCCAATTTTTCACCATCTTTTATAAGATTAGGGTTATAACTCACCCCCTTATATGCATTGCGTGGAGCACCTCCTCGCATTACTTCTGCAAAAAACTGTTTAACGCATAGGCTTGGGACGAATGCTTGATACGGCTGATTTGGCTGGAGAAAGGCCTCAAATGTTTTTAGGCGATCTTCTAACTTCATCGTATCCAAGTTAAAAGGCTCCTGGCCATCAAACCGTATCTCATTATAAAATCCGACAAGCTCCGCCCCCTTTCTTCCTCGAGACTTACCGGCAGCAAGTTGCGGCTGTCTCACACCCCAATCCGGATCATTTTTATTAGGATCGAATAGGTTTGAAATTGATTGATATAATCGTTCTTTCATAAAAAATAATTAATAGTATATAAAAAACTCCGCATTCACATGAAGCGGAGCTATAAGGAAAACTTATTTTTCTTTCAATGGAAAAGAGAAAAAAGTTTCACACAAGCACCGCCGCACCATACGTGGCGATGGAAGCCATTGATACCTATGATTATATTTTGATAGTTACAATAATTCATAATGCTATATTAAAAAAAACGCCTGGAAACATATCCGAGGCGTTTATATTTTGTTGCATATAACAGCACCTCAGATTATGAGGCGTTGTGGTGATTTACTTGTTGGGAGAAGTTATTCTTCATGTGTATTCAATATTATCATATTGGTGCATAATGTCAATTTTACCTTCGTTGCGCCATAATTTCAGCGTGTCTCCTCATGAACATCTCTTCGCTCTGACGAGTAAAACGCTGAAAATGCACTTCAAATTCCGCAGATCCGTACGGTAATTTATTTTGTTGGTTGAGGGCGCTCTTCTCGTAAAGTCTGAATACCTCACTAAGACATAGGGGAACTAGGTTGGCCGTCGCGTAAGCCATCCACATACTTTGATCATTTACCGATGGTCTTTCTGTTCGAACCTTAATGAGCTGAATCACCATGTCTACTATTCTTCCACTCGCCCTGTCTATTTCCACCTCGTCAACATCATCTCTGAAATAACCTTTTAGTAGCGCCTTAATAGGATTAAATTTCAGAAAACGTTCAGGATTATTTACGATCCAATAAACATTTGCGTGCGTGAGGCTGTGGGTAAATCCGAATATAGCACTCTCGATATCGCGCGTCATTGTCAGTGCTCTTGCCTGTGGGGAGAGTGAGTCGAGCTCTACGGAAGAGTCGAGATCGTGGAGAAGAAGACCTCGTTTATTCGGCATAAGACTAAAATTTCCTGTATGCGAAGCGAATCTAGCTACGCCGGCCTCGTGCGCTGAACGAAGAAGTCCGCCGATATTTCTTCCCATGTCGCTGGCGATACGAATAAGAGGCTCTCCTGGATTTCTCGGATCATACACATCGAAACGTGATGCTATGAGTGACCTCATCTCTTGACCCACCTCAAACCTTCCATTCGACGTATCAGGTTCAAAATATGCACCAAGCCTTTCATTAATATCACTTGGCATACCTAAAATAACGAACTCAATTGGCTGACCCTGCCACTGAAGTTCAGGATAACGGCCCCATGCGATCGGCAGACAAGCCGGAACTCCCGCTTTATATAACTTTGCAGCGTTACTGAACTCTCTCTGACCTCTTCCGGAAGATAGTCCTCCTACTGGCTTGGGGGGATCAAGTACTGGATATAAAGTGCCATTCTCTGCGATTCCCATGTGAATAAGAATAACCGGAAGCTCATCACTGATATTTCCAGCATTATCCCTCGTTCCCATTACCGGCTGATATGAATCACTCTTAGGAGGCGTGATAGTGCGAGTTTTTCCATTGAAATTTCCTATTCCTTTTAATTTATATCCATAGATTGACGTATCACCGGCGCGGAGCGGAGCGTTTCTTTTTACATAACCACTACGTCCTGGACTATCAAATTGCGGAGCGTTCGTCCAAGAAGCATAATCACTCAAAACCTCCAGCTCATCATCCGGAATGGCAACTCCACCTGATCTAGGACCCATCTGCACTCCCAATGGAGATACCGGAGATTGATACCTTGCGTTTATGGGAGCTAAAATTTCAAAATAATCTTTTGGATCTGAACGATTAGAAAAATCTAGACTCATATAATAATACCTTTTATATTGTAGAAAGGTATTCTATAGTAATTCCTAATTATGTCAACTTGGTGCCGAAGGTCAGAATCGAACTGACAACGCCTGCCTCTTCAGGGCAGCGCTCTACCACTGAGCTACTTCGGCATATATGGTACTTCTCGAATTTGCCTTGAGAGTATAGCAGATTTTTCCTGCGGTTCAACGAAGATTTTAGCTTTCGGCGTAGCAAAGGGTTGAGATGTGCTAGCCAAAATGCTTGCTATTTTGTGTTTTTATGTTATAATATGCGCATAAACAAAAAACATTGTTTATCCTCTTTTATCCTTTAACAAAAATAAAAATGAGGAAATCACACGGGGGACATCAGAAGTCCCTAACAGCCAGTATCGCGGCAGGTGCCGCTCTTTTAGCGCTCGTGCTCTCTCCGGTTAGTGCAGCATATCTTTTTCAGGCTAGTGTAATTGGTCAGGATTTTGGTGGTGGAAGCATGCAACAGGGAGGTCAGGGTTTTGGCGGAGGAATGCAGCAAGGTCCAGGTTTTGGAATGCCAGGGATGTCAGCTAAGAGTTTCGCTCAGCTCACGAAGCGAGCCGCAACCGCTAATAAGGCCATTAATAAATCAGAGGCCACATTCGCAAAGGCTGCGACTGCTCTCGATACGTGTGCCAGCAAAGCCACTGAATCAAGTCAACTTTCTTGCTATAAGACAAACGGACGAAAGGCTATGAACGCCCTTAACACACTCTGCGGTAGAAATATGGGCGATCTTCTTGATAGTACTCCATGTGATACGCGTGATGCTATCCGTCAGGCTCTTGACGATTCTGATGTTGAGACTCTTTTGAGTACGGTTTCGGATGCAGCAAGCACAACAGATGGCGTATTCTCATCAGCTCGTGATGCCATTCAATCTAAACTCGAGGAGGCTGATCCAGCAAATAATACAAATGATGCAACTGATCTCAATTCTACGGTTGTACCCACTGCTCCAAATACTCAGCAGGACATGATGAATAAGCAGATGATGCCTACTACTCCATTCAAGATGAATGAAGACCAGATGAAGAAACAGAAGATGTTTAATGCTGCACCGGATGCAACATCAGGTGACAAAAATTTTGAGGGTAAGGATTTCAACCAATTTGGTATTACCAATCCTCAGACACGTACTGGCATCACCAACCCTCAAACACGAACGGGCATTACGAATCCACAGACTATGCCAAACGATATGGGAAACTTCACTACAAATCCACAGGGAAATTTTATGCCACAGAGCGGATTTACTCAGATGGGAGGCCAGTTCATGAACCAGCCCCCAATGGGAAGCCAGTTTAATCAGCCATCAAGCGGTTTTGTTCCTATGAACAATCAGCCACCGGTAAATACTACCGCTCCAGCGAATCAGCCACAGTAATATAATCTTATTATAGAAATCATTCACCCCGCCTCTCGCGAACGAGAGGCGGGGTGTTTTGCATTTTCCCTAAAGGCGGAACCGCATCAACTCATCGCTTTTTTTAATACCTGTCATTCGTGCTGTCTCCTCGGATATTATCGTATGCGATCCAATAATATCACCCCTCACCATCGAGGCATGAAAATTACGCAAACCCTCAAATCCCTCACCAAGTGGCCTAAATAAAAGCATTTTTACTCTTCCCTCTGTCAGTTCCCGAATTCGTACGGGTGTAGGCCCCTCACCAGTCGGCCCAAGCTCTGCTGGAGCTGCATAATTTGGCCCACCATTAATAGGAAATGCTCCTATAATTTTAAATGCATCTCCAAATATTTTCAGAAGGTTTGCACGGGCAGCCTCGGTTGGCCCATTTACGCTCTGAGTGATACGACGAGCCTCGGGAGAAATGCTTTTTGCGGTGATAGTCTCCGGGAAAAATTGATCGATCATTGCGTTCCTATCAGCATCACTCATTGTATTCCCAATGACAGCGGAGAGCGTGGAGGTGTCCTCGATATGAACCCCTGTTTTTTCCTGACAATACGCCATTACTTGCTGTAATGTGCCGCTTTCTCGCAGTGCGCTCACGATCACGTCGCTCCAAAAAATGTTCTCCTTTGTATCCACATTATCCAGAGGTGGAAGAAAATCCGAGAGCACATGGCCAGCCCCAAAAAGTGATCCGTACTTCCTCGCAATCAGCGCTCTGGCTGCCGTAATTCCTTTTCCAACTCCCATATTCTGCGCATCAAGCGCCACGCTTGCTCCCCCAAACTCCAGCGTAGGCTGCGTATATCGAAAACGAGAAAATGACCCATCGTCATTGGGTTTCCATAATATCGGATACTCTCCGTCTGAACCCATTTTTACCAATGCTCCGCCTCCCACGATCCGCCTCCCTCCATGCACATACATCTCCTCTGCCACAACGTTTACCTGCGTAGGCACACTCTTCCCACTTAAACTATCCTGCGAAGCAGCAATAATTCTTTTCACTGCTTCGAGGCCTGTAGGGGCGTGCGGACTATTTAATGACCGGTTAGACTGTGCCAAACCCTGCGCGTCTTCTTCTTGAACTGGACGAATAGCGACTATCGATCGTGCCATATATCTCTAATTTATTAATTTATTAATACTTACTTTCTTTTATATGTATGAGATACGCAATGTAATCGGCTACTACATGCACCAATCCGAAAAATACTATCGAAACGATCCAGAACGAAAATGAAAAAGTTCGATAGAGACTCATGCACGCCAACGCCCCGATAATCCAATCAATCTGATCAAATGGTGGCCACGGTTTTCCCGGATCAATTCCAACCCTTCGCTTCAGAAAACTCTTCAAGGCATCCCCAGAAAGCGCTCCAAATCCTAGCAAAAAACCGACTATCGCCATATTGACCTTCGTATAGTCAAACAGAGAATACGTCTGCATGCTGCCAAAAAAATACCTTTGAATATACGCCACGACTATCGCCATACCTACTCCTATAAAAAAACCACGATACGTCTTATGCTTTCCTAGAATTGCTCTTCCTCGCCATTTTCTATTTCCATCGATCGGGATATTCAAAAAGGGAATCCATCGAAAAAGCACAGGGCTTGCATTGGCCACTGCGGCAGGAATCATGAGCCAGATTGATTGATACAATAAATCTTTCATTTGCAAAAACTATAATGAGTTTCACTACATCCAGCAAGTGGGTTATTATTGCCTTCGAACAAACCTTCCTCATGAAATCACATTTCAATTATTTCTCCTCGTCAGAGCAAGATTTTGTACAAAAATTTCAAGCTTGGCGAACACGAATATTGCAACCGATAAGCCATCTATTGGCCTCGCTTGGAATAACTCCCACTATGATCAGCGCTCTTGGCCTCCTCGTCCTCGCCGGTTTTGTTTTTTATATTCAATCACGTCCACTCTACGCCCTCTACTTCCTTATCCTGCATGTCGTGCTCGACGCTCTCGATGGATCGTTAGCAAGGTATATGAAATGCGACACCGATGCGGGGGCGATCGTCGATATGGTATGTGATCATACAGGGATGATTATCGTTACAGGCACCCTCATGTATCAGGGACTCATTCAGCAAAACCTCGGAGTGGCATATATCCTCCTCTATACACTTCTCGTATTACTCATTACTACACTCAATAGACTCCATATTCCGCTACGCTTTGCTATTCGGACAAAATACTTCCTCTATGTTTTTGTCGCCCTACGGGCAATATGGGGAGTCAATTATTTCGATACCGCTATCGCCATCTTCATAATACTCATGATCGCACCGACCGCGATTGGCCTCCTCAAATTATCAAGGTATCGTCAATAATACGCAAAAAAGCCCACGTATAAGCACTTTGGAGCAGGTAACGGGAGTCGGACCCGTATCTCGTCCTTGGCAAGGACGCATAATAGCCGCTATACTATACCTGCAAATGGCTTACGTGAGCTGATTTTCAATGAGAGACAAAAAACGGGAACGGGATCTGCACCTTTGCTTCGCTCCGGCGCGTTATCTTCTGAATGGCGGACGTCCTCCTCCGAATCCACCTCTTGCTGGCGGACGTTTTTCGAGTTTGAGGTCTTCGAAACCTGGGAGTGTCGCTTTGTGTGAGAGATTATATCTTCCCTGATCGTCAATTTCCATTAATTTTACCTTCAGCTTGTCGCCAACATTGACGACGTCTTCTACGCGGTCAACACGGTCACCTGAAAGCTGAGAGATGTGTACGAGTCCTTCCTTGCCCGGAGCGATTTCAACGAAGGCGCCGAACTCCATGAGTCGGGTAACCGTACCATCGAATACCTCACCAGCTTCAGGAACATAGACGATGCTCTTCACCCAATCTACCGCCTTCTTACCAGCCTCCTGTGTAGGAGCGGTAATAAATACAAGACCTGATTGATCGATATCAATTTCAACACCACATTCAGCGGTAATCTTCTGGATTGTTTCTCCACCCTTGCCGATAATTGAACGAATCTGTTCAACGTCGATCTTTACGGTTGTAATCATTGGAGCGTACTTGGACATTTCTTTTCGTGGCTCGGCGATGACTTTCTCCATCATATCAAGGAGTTCAAATCGTGCCTTCTTGGCTCTCTCAAGCGCCTCACGCATGATGTCGAGATTGAGGCCCTTGACTTTGATATCCATCTGAAGAGCCGTAATACCCTCGCGTGAACCCGTAACTTTGAAGTCCATATCTCCAGCGAAGTCTTCCATACCTTGAATGTCTGTAAGAATCTTGTATCCACCCTTTCCGTCCGTAACCATTCCCATAGCGATTCCGGCGACGTGACGCTTGATCTGAACACCAGCGTCCATGAGGGCGAGGGATGAGCCGCAGACCGAGCCCATAGAACTTGAACCATTACAGCTCAATGTCTCTGAGACTACCCAAATGGTATAAGGAGAAACTTCTTTTGAAGGTAAAACCGGAAGAAGAGCGCGCTCTGCAAGATCGCCATGTCCGATCTCTCGTCGTGATGGTGATCGGAGCATCTTAATCTCTCCGACAGCGTATGGTGGGAAGTTGTAGTGGTGGATGTATCGCTTTTCGATATCAGTATCCATGGTGTCGATAACCTGTGAGTCGCCTGGCGCTCCAAGTGTTGCAATTGAGAGAATCTGTGTCTCACCTCGAGTGAAGAGTCCCGTACCGTGTGTACGTGGAAGAACTCCAACCTCTGCGGAAAGTGCACGAATCTGATCAAGCTTACGACCATCGATTCGAAGTTCCTTTTCCATAATATTAGCACGCATGTTCTTCTCTACCATCTTGTTTAATTTTTCGTCGAGATGTGGCTTTGTAAATGTTCCCGCCTCTACTTCTGTGGCGAACTTCTCAAGAACGGAAGTCAAAAGAGCCTTGTAAGCCTTCTTTACTTCCTTCTTTGTAGCGCCCTTGATGGCATCGAGCATATCTTTTGTTACGAATCCTTCGACGGCAGCAACCATCTCTGCACTAGGTTCGAGTAATTTGTATTCTTTTGGTTTGATGTCGAGCTGTTTTGCGAATTCAAGTTGGAATGTACAAAGCTTCTTGATCTCCTCGTGAGCGAGAGCAAGTGCCTTGATCATGGTATCCTCATCAAGCTCTGAACTCTCTGACTCTACCATCGTAATGGCATCAAGCGTTCCTGCTACAACGATGTTGAGTCTTCCCTCTGATGCCTGTGTGTAGGTTGGATTCACGATAAGCTTCCATGCTCCGTTTTCCTCTATATAACCAATTCTTACTGCTCCAACTGGACCCTCAAAAGGAGCTCCTGAAGCTAATAATGCCATAGATGCCGCATTGATAGCTGTCGTAGATGGATCGACCTCGAGGTCTGCTGATAAAACAGTACATAAAAGCTGAACGTCATGCGTCAAACCCTTTGGAAAGAGCGGACGAATAGGACGGTCGATCACTCGTGAGTTCAATACGGCGTTCTCTGAAGGACGGCCCTCTCTCTTGATAAATCGGCTTCCTTTGATCTTTCCGGCGGCATAATAACGTTCTTCGTAATCAACTACCATTGGGAAAAACTCCGCTCCAGCTTTTGGATCGTCGCTCATTGATGCGTTCGCCATTACCACCGTGTCACCTAACCAAGCAGTGATCGAGCCACCAGCTTGTGTAACAAAATGCCCTGTTTCAAGCTTGAATTGGCGTCCTGCCAAGTCACATGTGAGAGATTTCTGCATGGAGAGTGAGAATTATGAAGATACTGCTGCTTTTCTGAGTCCAAGTTTCTCATTTAACTTCTCAAACTCGTCTTTGTTATTAAGACGAAGGTAGTTAAGGAGTTTTCGACGTTTGCCAACCATAATAAGAAGGCCACGTCGTGAATGATTATCTTTTGGGTGCTCTTCAAGATGCTTCGTAAGTTCCTGCACTCTGTTCGTCAAGATAGCGATCTGCACCTGTGGTGAGCCCGTATCTTGTGGATGAACGGCGTATGACTGAATAATTGTTTTCTTTTGAGAATGTTTCATAAGTTCGAAATGAATTGCGGGACTAGTCTAGCAAAAGAATACGTATGTGACAAGAGAATTTATATGCTTTCTTTCTTTCACCCCCTATACTCGCTTGACGCCACTATGGCTTTGCTTCAAAGTAGGTTTCGTACTATGACTTACCGAGCAATTATTCAGGAGGCGTGGCACTACACGCAAACGCACAAGAAGGTCATCTATTGGTATGGCTTTCTTCCATCTATTTTTACCACGACTGCCGGTGTCATCTATATGGGATATCAGTTCTTCGCTTTTAAAGAGTCTGAGTTTTTCGACAACTCCCCTAAGAGTTTTTTGACCCAGATTCTCTCCTTTGCCTACGACTTCCTTAGTAAGCATGCTGACTCGAGTGTACTTATTCTTACTATTGCCGTCATTCTTTTCGCTATCTATATGCTACTGCCTACCCTGACGCAGGCGGCGGCGATTCAGGTGATCGCGCGACATCGCAATGGACAGGAGGCAACTATCGGGGATGGCTTTAAACATGGAATAAAGAGCTACCTCGTACTCTTCGAGTATCATACAGCTGTAAAGTTTTTCGGTGTCTTCACGATTCTTTTCGATGCAGGATTTGTCCTGAGGCATAGTCTCAATCTTTTCCTGACCCTGATTCCTATCTTTATCGTACTGCTCGTTCTTGGCTTCATCATGACGCTTCTCTTCACCTACGCCGACCTCTATATTATTATCGATGACGAGGGAGTGATGTCCTCCATCGCCAAGAGCGCCAAATTGGTTTTGATCCACTGGCAGCGAACGGTTCTCATTACTATCCTTATGGGAATCATTACCTTGAGGATCTTCCTTCAAATCATCCTCCTTCTTCTCGTCCCGGCGGCAATTTTACTGGCGGCTGGATATATCGCTACTGTTACCTTCCATATAATAGGTGTCATTATTGGATCGCTTATTGGCGTGGTGGCGCTGTTCTTCGCGGCATACCTTGGGGCGGTAATCGAGATTTTTGCCTATGGTGTTTACACCTATACCTTCCTTGATCTCACCTCAGAGAAAGAGATATCTGCTCGAGAAAAGGTTGCCTAGCTTTGAGTATCATATCTTCTTCTTTTCCCTACCCTCAGCCACATAAGGGTAGTTTTATTATGCTCCTATACTTGACGTATATACATATTTACGGTATAATGTAATATAAAACTGAAATAAACCCTAAAACAAAGCCAATGATTCTCATACCTCATGGTAGAAAAATAGCGCTAATTGCAACTTCCCTTTTCATTACAACCTTCTCCCTTGTCTTCTTCTTTGCCGGCTCCCCTTCCGGTAAAAGTGGAGATCTCCAGGCAAATGTACTCGCCGATTTTTTTCATTCTAGTGGCGAGACAACCTCCTCCGTAGAAAAAGAAGGAGTTGTTGCGGCCCTGGATCTCTCAGGCAATGTTGTTGAGATCAATACAGCATTCAGCGAGGCTTTTGGTTATAGCGCCAAAGATGTCTCTATGAAGAACTTCTTCACCCTCCTCCTTGCCGACGATCTTCCTACTTTTGCCTCTGACTTTTCCGGTGTATCGACCAGTGGAAAAATCTTGGTCAATGCAGGCCCATTTCATCTCATGTCGAGCGACGGCAAAGAGCATATCGTACTGGTCACTCTTGATCTCGTAAAACGAGAGGGAGGCGAAAATAAGGTGGTTATCGTGACAATTAAAGATATCACCGAGTCACTCGATAAGGGCAAAAAACCTGACTCTGTCGCCCCTCAGGGCAAATCCATCAAAGAACTTGATACTACCGATTCGAGCAAGAATAGAATTATTGTAGAAAAAACGGTCTAGTGTTACGATGGTGCGCGTATGTACGATGCACAACAGGTAGAGAAAAAATGGCAGAAGCGCTGGAGCGAGAAGGGTTTATATACCACCTCTCTTCACGATCAGAAACGACCGAAGTATTACAACTTGGTCATGTTTCCTTATCCATCAGGAGATAAGTTGCATGTGGGTCACTGGTACAACTATGCGCCAGCGGACTCATGGGGAAGATATATGCGTATGAAGGGCTTTAACGTCTTCGAGCCAATCGGTTTCGATAGTTTTGGCCTCCCTGCGGAAAATTATGCGATCAAAACAGGTATCCATCCTACGGTAAGTATTGCGCAGAACTGCGCGAAGATGGAGGAGCAACTCTCGTTGATTGGCACGATGTATGATTGGAGTAAAAAAATTGTTACTTCGGATCCCGAGTACTATCAATGGACACAGTGGGTATTCCTGCAGTTGTATAAAAAAGGCTTGGCTTACAGGAAACGCGCACCAGTGAACTGGTGTCCTTCATGCCAGACGGTATTGGCCAACGAACAGGTCAATGACGGAAAGTGCGATCGATGCAAAAGTGAGGTAACGAAAAAAGAACTGACCCAGTGGTTTTTCAATATTCGTTCGTATGCTGAAAGGTTATTGAACTTCGAGGGATTAGATTGGCCGGAAAAGACAAAATTGATGCAGCAGCATTGGATTGGGCGTAGCGAGGGCTCGACGGTTCAGTTCGAAATTTTTGGGCGTTCGGGTAAGAAGATTGAGGTCTATACGACGCGTGTAGATACACTATTTGGATGTACTTATGTCGTATTAGCTCCTGAGCATCCTTTGGTTGGCGAGATCACTGAGAAACTTTTTGAAAAAGATGTGGCCGAATATATTGAGTCGGCAAAACGTGAAACCGATATTAATCGTAGTGCTGAGGGAAGAGATAAAACCGGTGTTGAGACCGGGGCCTATGCGGTGAATCCCGTTAATGGAAAACGCGTTCCAATCTGGATCGCCGACTATGTATTAATGACGTACGGTACCGGCGCTGTGATGGCCGTTCCAGCACATGATGAAAGGGATTTTGCTTTTGCCAAGAAATATGACCTGCCAATGATAACCGTCGTGAAGCCCCCAAGGGACAACTCTGTTGAGCCGCCTTCTGATGATAGAAGTATCGCGAAAGGTGAGGCTTTTACGGGTGATGGTGTTCTGGTAAGTTCCGGCGACTATACGGGACTGAGTAGCGAGCTAGCACGAAAAAAAATTACAGAGTTATTACATATTGATGGCTTGGCGGATTTTAAAGTGAATTATAAATTACGAGATTGGTTGGTTTCGAGACAGCGATATTGGGGTGCCCCAATTCCAATGATCTACTGCCAAACATGCGGAGAAGTACCATTATCAGAAGAACAACTGCCAGTATTATTGCCGGAAGATGTTGAGTTCCGACCGAAGGGCGGCAAGTCCCCGCTTGCATTTGTTGATGAGTTTATGGCGGTCAAATGCCCGACATGTGGAGGTGATGCACAGCGCGAGAGTGACACCATGGATACGTTTGTGGACTCTAGCTGGTACTTCCTTCGCTATCCCGCCGCTCGCATGAAAGATGGTCCTTTTAGCACTGAGCTCGCAAATAAGTGGCTCCCCGTTGATATGTATATCGGTGGACCCGAACATGCGTGCATGCATCTACTCTATGCCCGATTTATCAATATGGTGATGCATGATCTGGGATATATTGATTTCGAGGAGCCGTTCAAGCGATTGGTTCATCAGGGCTTAGTCACAAAAGATGGCGCAAAAATGTCGAAATCAAAGGGTAATGTCGTATCACCAGATGCTTTCGTTTCTCAGTACGGAAGTGATGTTTTCCGTATGTACCTCATGTTCATGGGACCATTTGAGGCTGGAGGTGACTGGAGCGATCTGGGTATTACCGGCGTAGCGCGATTCGTGGAACGATTCTGGAATTTGATGGCTGATCGAGAGGTGAATCCTGGTTTTAATGAAGCATCTTCGAAGCGAAATGTTCACAAAACGATTAAAAAAGTTACCGAAGGTATCGAAGCTTTCACGTTTAATACTGCCATTGCCGGGCTCATGGAGTTCGTCAATGAGGCGATGAAAGTTGGTGTCACTATGGAAGATAAAAAAATGGTAACACGATTGATCGCCCCCCTTGCGCCGCATATGGCTGAAGAAATCTGGGAGTATCTTGGCGAGAAAGAAAGCATTTTTAATGCATCGTATCCAAGCTTCGATCCGGCAATGCTCATAGAAGATTCCGTAGAAATTGCCATCCAGGTAAACGGAAAAGTCCGCGGCACCGTCGTACTCGCTACGGGATGTACCAAGGATGAGGCTCTCCGCCTAGCCCGAGAACAGGAGAGCATCAAGAAATATCTCGAAGCACCGGGTGTAAGCATCAAAAAAGAGATCTATGTGCCGAATAAATTAGTAAGTTTTGTGCTTTAAATTCTGAAAATAAGGCTAGAATACGCTTGTGTTCTTTTCTTAATGTTGTATAATTCACTTCCTTAGGTACTTCATCTCCCTACCTTTTTATGCATGAAGGCGAACATCCCGCTCTAGGCGAAATGCCAGATGGAGTTGAGTATGGAACAATCACTCGCGACTCTTATGCTGAAGCCGTTTCGAAGCTCTATGACTCGACGCCAACGCGTGTCGATGGAGTGCCCTATCCTCAGCTAAAAGAGGGGGCGCAGATGATCCACAACGATATGAGCTTTTCCGTGGGCGACATTGCGGGCGCGGGGCGAGTCGTCTTCTTTTCACCGAAAAACCGAAAGGCATTGAATGGCTTTCTCTTACAACAAAGTGGCTACATGCAGCTTCCAACATCCATGCTTACCGACAAAATTTTGGAGGCGCTTCTTCCTATTATGGAGTCACGTGGTATTGTTGGCGTCGCCTATGCTCACGGCGGACGTGGTAGCCCGGATCTCATTACTCATCAAGGAAGGTGGGGAGTCAAAACACTACAAGCTCATATTGCCAAGCAGGTTGCATCCATTCTTCGTGTTCTTCATCACGAGTTTGCTCATCATAATGAAAACATGTCGGAACCACCCGTCGTACTCATGGGACACAGTCAGGGTGGCCAGATTGTTGCCCATGAACTCAGTGAACCCCAGAAATATGGATTTTCTGATGGTCAGATACGAGGAGCTGCACTTATTAATTCCGTAGCACTTCCGCATTCACAGGCGATGCTTCGCACTCCGGGATTTGTCATGGATATTGCACGACGTACCTTGCCCGATGTTATTCAATCATTTTGGAGCGGCGACGGGCTTCTCCTTCGGGATAACGACGCCTTTCGTGCGTTTCTCGGAGAGGGCGATCCGCAGAGTTCATCATCCCATCGAATGACGACGAGCACCCTTCCTGCCGAGACCGCTTGGTTCGTGCAGACACTTACGAGTGGTACCTCCCCAAAATTGAATCCTGCCGTTGTGCGCGGTATGCCCATCTCGCTCGTTACCTCTGTTGACGATCAGCTCATGGGTGCATATGCACAGAAAATGACACACAACCATGTCGTCAAAAGTGGTGCGAACACGTTGTGGCAGGAGGTTCCGGGCAGACACTTTTCTCCTATTATGCTCACCGGAGATGAATCTATCGATAGAGTACTCGAAATAATCCGAGGAAATACCGCAGCATTCACTCATTCATTTCAAAATATGTAGACGAGCTTACGACTTGTAGCTCATGAGTACGACGAACTCGCCTTTGGGCGGTTTTGTTTTGAAAGCCTGTATCAGGTCGGCAAGTGAGCCGCGCATGAACTCTTCGTGCATTTTGGTAAGTTCGCGACCGAGGACGATATTCCAGTTTTCGGATGTTGAACCGAGATGCTTCTGGAGGTCTTCGAGCGTGCGGGCGATACGATGAGGAGATTCGTAAAAAATTATCGTCTCGTCGAGATCACCGGACTCCGCTTGAGCTTTCCAGGAAGTCAGGAGAGTTTGGCGGCCTTTTTTCAATGGGAGAAAGCCATAATATCGGAAGTGATGCATGGGGAGGCCGGAGGCGACGAGCGCAGCGAGGAGCGCTGATGGACCTGGTATGGGTGTGATCGTAACCTCAGCGGCGATAGCTGCCTGAATAAGCGTATAGGCAGGATCGGAGATACCCGGCGTACCCGCATCAGAGATAAGCGCCACTGACTGTCCATCATTGAGCTTCTCTATAATCGATTGAATTTTTGAGTCGTTTGAATAGGAGTGATAACTCACGCATGGCGTCCGAATTTCATACTTGTGCAGGAGAATCGTGGCATGACGCGTGTCCTCAGCGGCAATCAGCGTCACCTCTTTCAAAATCCGTATCGCCCTCAAGGTGATATCCTCGAGATTTCCGATAGGAGTTGAGACGATATAGAGTATGCCTTTTTCCATGTTATCGCTTAGATTTTTTCTTTGATGACAATTTCGATGCGACCTTCTTTACGATCTTCAATACTCTTGATGGTTTCGATTTTGCCGTGATTTTTTTCTTCTGCGCAGGCTTCTGTTTTTTGGCTATTACGGGCTTTGATTTCTTTACCGGTTTTACTTTTTTTGCAGGCGCATTTTTCTCATGACGCGGAATAAGTACTTCTTTTTTTGACTCGGTAATTACCGGCTCTTTTGCATATTTCGGTTTAGCATATTTCATATCGCCCTTTCCGGACTTTGTCATTAATTGCGCGATAGCGCTCGAGAAAGGCAAGAGGTCGGGCTCAATAATCCAGGTAACGTTTCTATGCTTATTCAGCTCGGTAAACTGTGTTGGCGTAAGTTCACCAAAAGCAGCAAAAGGTTTCTTTTTCATTTTCTTCATTTGCTTACTGAGATCGGCAAGTGTGATAATTTCATCATCAAGATAAAGATCCTGCTCGGTGATCCTCAAAAGAAGATGTGGATTGAGGGTACTCGTCTCTTCGTGAAGCCTTGTCTTCCATATTTGGCTGGTAGAAAGTTTCACCAAAGGCGCTTTGCAGGCATATGAAAGCGCATTGGCCATCGTAACTCCGACGCGCGTACCTGTAAGCGTTCCTGGACCTTCATTGATTATAATTTTTGTAAGCTTTTGCATATAAAAAGGCTCGAGCTCATTCAAATGCTGAAGTGTTTTTGTAATAGTCTCATCTTCATTCATATTTGAGCGCCAATCGCGTTCAAACACGAGGGTATCATTTTTGAAAAGTGCGAGATGAATTTTGTAACCAGTCGTATCGAGAGCAAGTGTGTACATGGGCGTATTGTAAGGAAGTTAGTATATTTTGTCGAGAGTGATACCTTTGTAGTAGTATTTAAGAATCTGATCGTACGTATTACCGTTTTTCGCCATGCCAAGCGCTCCGCAGCCGGACATACCAACACCATGTCCATAGCGCGTCATTCCTGCGCAATACGGATCATCTACGGCGGGCAGATATGCAGCGTCCTGCCATCCCCAGGCCTCGCGTGCACTCAGCGTACGTCCGTTGCTCGTGGAGAAATAAGGCGCAAGCACTATTCTTCCGAGATATTTCACGACAATACCTCTCGTGTCATCTACAGACTTTACTGAGTTTGGTGAACGCTTTTCTACGCCATAGCCACGGTATTTCTGCGTGTGCTCTGGGTCGTCGTCGAGATCATACGGCTTTCCGGGAAACTTTTTTCCTTTCCCGATGGTTGAGTAATACACGGCATAGGTACGGGCAGCGACGATGATAGCCTTCTTCTTCTCCATTGGCTCACTATTTGGGGTTTCTGCCATACCCTTGAGATAGTCTTCAATGCCAATCTCATTAATAACACCATCATTTCGAACCTCGAGGATACCCCTAAACTCGTTGTCGTTGAGCGTTGTATCCCACTCCGGCCGACGCTCAAAATTATCAATACGCATAATGCCAGTAGAGGCAGTAGTCACAAATCGCGGGGGGCTGCTGAGCACCTGGGAAAAACTCGGTCCCGTAACGGAATATGAACTGCCGGAAGATGTTACAGCGACCTTTTCATTGGCGGAAAACGTGTGAGAGACGTTCCCTGCATCAAGTTGAAACGGGCTCGATGCGGAAATAACGGGTATCGTACCAGTAAATCCAATATGTACGCGTATTGAGCCCTGAGTGACCGTATCGGCACTTATTGGCGTATTTACTTGCGATGGCGTGGTCACGACTGGAGCAGGTATCACATTGGATACCGGAGTAGATACTGGGATCGCCTGTGGCGCCGGAGATTGGGATTGTACCTGTTTCTTAATCGCAATCGTGCTCGCCTTTTGCGTCATCTTCACCCTGCCCATGTAGGCATCGAGCTTGAGCTTATCCGAGGCGAATGTTTTTGGAAGCTGTATCTGAAGGGCGAACGTAGCGGTCTCCCCTGGAAGCACTAGGCCCTCAACCATAGAGGATGCAATGAGTTTCGTGCGCGACACTCCTGATTTTTTGATACTTGGCGTGGATGAGGCGGTTGTCCTATCCCATGCCTGTCCTCCAATATTCCGTATTCTCATAGTAATATTTTGCGTCGTGTCGGCTGGCGCCTCTACTCGCACCGCGCCCACGGATACTGCGGCAAAATCCTTCTGATACACAAACGTCGAGAGGTTCAAATTTTTGTCAGCCATCCATGTCACGCCCTCGACGACCGGCGTCACGGCCTGCGTAATAGTATCGTTTATGGCCGGCGCTCTGAGATTTATCGTAAATCTTCCCACCTCTCCCGGCCTAACTACCGACTGCTCAAGTAAGCCAATTCTCGGACTGCCTGATATTGCAAAATCACTGGCCTTATCTCTTGGATGATCCGTTCCCAATTTTACATTTTTATTTCCAAAATTTTGCCAGTTCACATTGCCCGTATTTTTCAAATCAATCCATGCCGTAAATCTTTCCCCTACTTTCATGGCTTTTGGCGGAAGAGAGGAGGCGACAAGCTCGTAAGAGAAGATGGCCGGTGTCGACTGGACCGATATGCTTATATATTTGTTTAATTTCGTCTTTCCATTGATTATCGGGACGATTCTTACATTCTTCAGGCTACTCTTGAATCCTCCCGCCATTTTTACGCTAAATGTAGCGCTTTCTCCAGGATTAATTGATCGCGGTGACTCCATCGGAAATGTCAGACGACCGCTTGGCGGCAACACCTGGATATAGTCTTTCAGTGAGTCAAAATCATTCACCACGAGAGATGTTGATGCGTTCCAGGTTTGCGTTCCGGTATTTCTGATATTGACTGTGAGATTTTTTTCTTTTTCCGGATCGAGCGAGAGATAGTAGATTCCACTCTGATCATCAAAATCAAATCCCGCTTCTTTCTGTTTCTTGAATGAGGTCTCTTCGACGGTTGTTGATAGCTCGGTTTTTGCAAGTTGAGCCACGAATGGAAGCTTATCATAGAGGTTTTTCCCGGGACATGTCGTGGACATCACGTCTCGATGGCCGAGGATGTTGTTTGTCACCTGTCCACGGAACATGGATTTTCCCGTAGGATCAATGCCATGGATTTTTGTTTTTTCGGAGATGAGCCGAGCGAGTGCAACGAGCGAGGCGTCCGATACATCCCCTGTTTCGTAGTTACCCATAACGGAAATTCCTATAGATCCTGCATTTGATTTTCCGGCGTGCGCCCCTATAACCCTCTCTCCTCCATATCGACCCTCATATATGTTGCCCTGCGTATCCACAACATAATTATAACCAATATCACCCCATGCTCTTCCTATCGCATGCCATTGATAAATATCTCGAATCGCCTGTTTTGGATTATTCAAATTTGCCGTCGATGCCGTGTGGTGAACGATTACCTTCGTGACCTTTTCCGTATATTCTAACGGCCAAGAAAGGAGATCCCCTTTATCATTTGTCGTCACTTTTTTTACGATCTGAAGTTCATCCGAAAATTTATCCATATATCCGGCATCTAATTTGACTGTTGGTGGCACCGCCTCGGTTCCTCTGTATATCCTTAAGGACTCATCGGCGCCCCATTCTGATCGTGAAATAATCTTGATACGATCGTGCGGTATCATATCCTGCGTAATTTCGGCCGATAGATGGTCCCTAGTCTGCTGACCCTCCCGTGCGTGAATCGCGGTAATATTGATATTCGATATTAGGGGTGTAGTTACTCCATCTCCCGTGAGCACGACCCTGTACTGATATGCCTCACTCATATTCACAGGAAGAAATGCCGATTCGGCACCAGCCTCCTGATTTTGCTCGCCCTCTTCGTCCTTGTGATCGCCATCACGTGGAACGGCGTACCACTCGCTCCATACTCCATCTTGTAAAAAATGAATTTCAAATCCAATGTTTGTACCCTTTGGCACAAACTCATTCCAGGTCAACCCTACCGAAGAAAATGCTATTTTTGGTCTTATGATATCGCTTACATGTTCGCTGGAAGAGTTATAGGCTGCTGCAGGGCTCAGGGAGGCGAGCTCCCTTTTCTCCAGAGACCATTTTACGGGGAATACTTGGGTCTGCTGAGAAGGCAATGGCCCACGATATAACGTGGCACCAGCCATCATTATTGAGGCAAGTACCACTGCTTTTATGCGATTTGGTATATTTCTCATCATTTTGCTTTATTTTACGCCGTTATTCAGCTTCAAACCACAACTTACACTTTACTGAACATTGTGATTTTGGTATAGTAGCAATACATTTGCCTCCCTTTCATTCTGTTATTGATTCTTCCCGTTCATGTCTCTTTCGTATAATTTACGCTTTCGCAGGATGAGTCCTGCGGGTCGTGTTACCTTGGAAAAAGAAGGCGAGCTCGTTCTCTATGAGAAGGGGTTTCGTTTGCGTGGCAAGGGAGCTAACGACCAGGGCGGCATCGTTTCTTTCTCTGATATCAAAGAGCTTATCGTTGGTGATGGGCGCATTATGGTTCATACGTTTTTGAAGGAAAATTTCGAACTCTCCGGTATTGGGAGTTCATTCGATCAGCTCGTTCGAGACCTCTACAAGGTTCAAAACGACTTTCTGATCGATGCACTTTTCCTTAAACAGGGAAAACTTATTGCCGAGTTCGACGCCTATTTTGAGCAGTCCAATGCGGCAGAACGTGATTTAGGCAAAGGACGCGCGATTGTTCGCCTCTATGACGAGAGCGTTGTTGTCATCCCTAGTGAACATGATGCTTTTTCTCTCTCGATTCACTTCATGTCTCAGCAGGATTTCGATGACGATGAGTATTGCGTGAAAATTACCATGGAGAATGGCATTGTCGTCATGCTCTCCCAATTTGGAAGTAACTATGATGATTTCCAGGAGCAGTTCTACGCTACCATGAGCCAGATGTATCAGGCCGTTATCAATCAGCTCGACTATCAGTTTATTGATTTCAACAAAGAGCAGCTCGTAAAACTTGCCCACCTTATGCGAAAAGGAAAGGCCGCACGTATGAAGGATATCGCCAAGATAGACAAAGATTTGGCCAAAAAAGTTGAGGAGTGCATCTTTAAGGATGAGATGTTTGTCAAAACCATCGCTCCACTTCGCGCCAAGGTCAATGACGAGCATCTTTTCATTGGGCTTAGTGTGGCCGACGGAAAAAAAGAAATATATAAATTCATCGTTATTTTCGCTCTACCTGCGGACAACTTGATTGCATGTACCCTTGGTGCCTACGAAAAAGATATTCGAAAAGTTCAAGACACCTATTTCTTCCGTATAGTCATGGATCATGGCGTCCCGGAAGACTTCGTCGCCCAAAAGGTATTTGAGATCAATCAAGCCTACCTCCTCTTGAACTTTGTACCGGACCCTTTCTATAAAGATAAACGTGAGTTACGAAATTCTATCTATAAACTTGCTATCCGAAAACTATCTTATTTGCGCTCACTACGGAGCTCTTTCCTGGGTCGATGTCCGTCGATTCTCCCGGAACTCTTTGCGCGAAACTTTGATAAAGTACTCATAAAGTCAAAGGTTGCCAGAGGCACCCCTGTTTCGGTAGAATTGGATTAGTCTCCTTTTCATTATTTTTTTGACCACCCATTATTATGGCAGAAATGACATTCACTGATGCAAATTTTGCAGATGAAGTTATGAAATCTGAAATTCCCGTA
>JAPLYO010000007.1 GCA_026395555.1 Candidatus Peregrinibacteria bacterium
ACAGAGCGCCTTCGCCGCCCTCACTATCGGCGCAACATCCATCACAACAGATGGTGCTTACACGCTTAACGGCGTCGCCGGATCCGTCTACGCCATTGGCGCATCCACCACAACGGGCACGATCACCATCGGTGGTACAGCCCAGACAGGAGATATGGTTCTCGGATCATCATCCGGAACAAACAATCTTTCTATTGCAGCAGGAGCAGGAGCGACAACACTCGCACTTGCTAACTCACAGGTTGCTGGTTCAGTAGCGGTAGGTGGGGCGATGACAACAGGAACGGTCACGGTTGGAGGCCCACTTACAACAGGAGCTATTACGCTCGGTCAGACAACAACAGGAACAACAGGAGCGGTGAACATCCTCAGCGCTGCAGGAACAGCCTCAACACAGACGGTAAACATCGGTGCAGGTACATCCGCAACTTCAGGCGGTAAGGTAGTAAATATTGCCACTGGGGTTCCAGGAGCAAGTACAACCAACGCAGTAAACATCGGCTCAGGTGGAACAACCACCGGTACAGTCGGTGTTACGATTGGTAGCGTAGGAAACGCAGCACACACTACGGCCATTCGAGGAGGTAGCGGCGCAACAGCCATCACGCTCACTCCACAGACCACAGGTGGAATCGTCATTGGTGCATCTGCCGGAACAGGTGACATCACCCTCGGCTCAAGCACAGGCGTTGGTCAGACGGTAAACATCGGATCAGGAAACACAACGGGCTCAGACGTTATCAATATCGGTTCAGGTACAGCCACAACACTCAAGACCGTTAACGTTGGAGCAACAGGAACCTCTACAGCAGCCTCAACAACAAACATTGCAAACACATCTGACGCTACTGGCACTCAGACGGTATCAATCGGTTCTGCCGCAAAGGGCGCCAATACGTTGGTACTCGAAGGTGGTACGGGCGGATCGGCTATTTTGATTGGTAATGGTACGACAGCTCATGGTATCAAAATGGGCACAGGCGCAGCCGCTCAATCACTAGAAATCGGATCAACAAATACCACCTCAAAAACATTCATCAAGGGCGGTACGGGTACGACAGGCACGACGGCTGTAACCGCAGCTATCGGTCTCTCGGCTGACACGAACGGAACGATCGTCATCGGTGGCCCTGCGCAGGTAGGTGAGATCGATATTGGTGCAGTCGGATCATCAGCTGTTTCTACAATCAATGTCGGCACAAACGCCCAGGCAAACGTAGTAACGATCGGTTCACAGACCGGAGCTGCTGCCACAACAATTAATGGTGGTGCAAGCGGCACGGTTAATGTAAGAACTGGTGCAGGAGGTAGTGTCCAATTGTATGGTGATTCAGTTATTATGCAGGCGACTACAACGTACTTCACATCAACATCTACGAGTGGATTCTTTGTCGCTCCACGAGCACTTACAGTAAAGAATATTACTATTAGGCCAAGCGCGGTGGCGGATACAAACGGAACGTTACGATTTGCAAAGGCGGCAAGTGGGGCAGCATGCAGTGCAGGTACTACACCTCTCGACACGGGCACATCATCCGTAGGAGCACCTATTACAGGTACGGCGGTTGCTAATACGAATATCCCAGTTGCCCTGACAGCTACTACTACAGATCTCAATCTTGCCGCAGGAGATGCAATTTGCATCGTTCCAGCTGGTACATTGACAGGAGATTCTGGCGCTGTGACTATTGGTCTTGCAGCTCGATAGGACGAATGATTGAAACTTTTAGTATAAGAGGGGTGTCCAGGAGGGCACTCCTCTTTTTTTGTGGATTGCGATAGAAGGAGATTTTTGTAATACTGCTCGCGTGCAACCTCTCGTCTCTATTATCATCATCGGCTACAATTCGAAGAAGTTTTTAAAGACCTGCTTCGATGCGATATTGGCGCAGAGCTATCCGAATCTGGAGCTTATATTTATTGATAATAACTCAAGTGACGACTCGGTGGAGTGGACGAGGCAGGTATATGCACCTCATCTCCTTGAGGGGTCAGAAAAAAGAATTACCGTAATAAAAAATACCGACAATATCGGCTACACCGGAGCGGCAAACCAGGGGATACGCATGAGCAAAGGAGAGTATGTTGTTATTACGAATCCGGATATTATTTATACATCCGAGTACTTCGAAAAGGCGATTGCGCATATGGAGGATGATGAAAAAATCGCAGCACTCACGGGAAAAGTAGTGAAGTATGATTTTGAAAAGCAAAATGCATCTGGCTCACATGGGGAGGTTACGAATCTCATCGATACGGTAGGCCTCGCTATATTTCGCAGCAGGCGAGTGATTGATGATGGTCAGGGGCTTCCGGATGACGGAAGATTCGATACAGATGTGACTAATGGCGGCCCAGCAGGGTTGTCCCTTAGGGGAGGGCACCAAGTATTCGGCATATCCGGAGCGTGCCCAATCTATCGTAGGACGGCACTGGATGACGTAAAATTGACCGTAGACGCGCTCGATGGAGGGAAGGAGTCCGAATACCTCGATGGAAATTTTTTCATGTATAAAGAGGACGTGGACCTTTCCTGGAGGTTTACATTATTGGGATGGAAATGTTGGTATGACCCTCGAGCGGTCGCCTATCATGGACGCGGTACGGGCGTAAAAAAGCGCTTCACGGTGGGGCAAATGGTAAAAGAGCGAGATGGACTTTCGCCATTTCAAAAAACATATTCCTATCGAAATCATCGCTTGATGCAGCTGAAAAACGAACTCTGGGGAAATTTTTGGCATGATTTTTTTTATATTGCCGCACGTGAAATTGGCTCTCTCGTGTATGTAACCTTTCGTGAACCATACATCTGGAAATCTATCTGGCAGATGATCAAGCTTATGCCATCTACACTAAAGAAGCGTCGCCAAATCATGGCACGTGTCGAAGATCATTGGCGTCATCGTGGAGGCATGTCCTCCGCTGCAAAAGAAATGCAGCAGTGGTTCGTGACGAAGTCGAGATATGTAGAGTAGGCTCCGAGAAAACGAATGATTGCTACTTCCCTAGCTCCTTCGCCCTTTTGTATGCCGCACGAATGGCCCCGTCGATAGTCCCTTCGACGCCTTTTTCATCAAAGACGGCAATAGCCTGCTCAGTCGATCCGCCTTTTGAGGCGACCTTTAATCGCATCGCCGTCGGATCAAAATCCTCACCGAGAGCCATCGCGCTCGCCCCCTCGAATGTCTGAAGAGTAAGCGCTTTTGCAACCTGCGCATCCAGTCCAATGGCTACACCAGCGGCTATCATTTTTTCCATAAAATACCAAACATAGGCAGGCCCACAGCCACTAATCGCCGTCGCCATATCAATCTCATTTTCTGATCCAACCTCATGTGCGCTTCCGATACTTTCGAGAATTTTCGTTGCGAGAATTTTCATCTCTTCATCTTGTACGTCGGTGTACCAAACGGTAGTACTCTTTCCAATGGAGGCGAGCAAGTTCGGCATCACGCGGACAACATTGTTACAGGCGAGCCATTCTTTCAGTGACCCTAGTTTCACACCCGCAGCAATGGAAATTACCACGCACTTCCCCGGAAGATGTATAGAAATATCACGGCAGGTCTGCTCCATGTCGGCAGGTTTCACGGCAAGAATGATAACATCGGCATTATCAACTGCCTCAAGATTATGAGATGTGGTTACAATTTCCAGCGAATGAAATGCGAGGTGTTTCTCCACGTTTTTTTCAGCTACACAGAGCTCGAAGTCACCACCGCTAAAATGACGATGTATGCCTCGCGCGAAAGCCTCCCCCATATTTCCCCCACCAATAATGGCAATTTTCATATAGGTGTATTTTATAATAAACCGGCGATGATGCCGAATCTTCCAGTTAATCGATTCTCCCGACGATATGAGTAGAACTCATTTGTATGATCGGACGTACACATATTGCTCTGCTCAATGTGCGATACCGGTACGCCGGCCGCAAGAAGTTGATCGCGCGCGGCAGCCAAAAAATCAACCTGTTTCTCATCAAAAATATATCGGTGAAACTCATTCGGAAGTTCATCCACGGGATCGGTGAAGTAATGACAGCATGGCCCAATGGTCGGACCGATACAGGCGATAATATTTTTCGCATCAACCCCGAACTCATCGCACATCGCCGCAACCGTCTTGCCGAGAATATTCTGAATGCATCCTCTCCAGCCGTTATGTACCATTCCAAGCGTCTTTGTAACGGGATCAAGGAGGATAATTGGCTGGCAGTCCGCAACCTGTATAAGGAGTAAGATATCATTTCGATTCGTGACGAACGCATCAATGTCGTCAATTTCATTGGTCTTTGGCAGAGCCTCTCCACGAGCTAAAATCGCAATATGATCACTATGGGTTTGATTAGCTGAAATAAGAACTCTACTGGAATTATCCAGAAACTCATGCTCAAAAAACAACTGCATGATCTGTCGGTTTTTTGTAACGTTGGCATCAGGATCACCAATACCATAACGCACATTCAAAGAGGTGAACGGCGCCTCACTGACACCTCCGACTCTCGTAAATACCGCATGCTTGCATATGCCCGAATAGGGCTCAAGCATAGGGAACTGATAGTAGGGAATTTCGCTGCTGGCAATTTTTACAAACATAGCATGATAGTTAGGAGCACGATTCTGTCGTCACGGCCACGCCCCACTATACAGCAATTCGCTAAAACGTAACATATTTTTGCAAAACAAATGGCAACTCATTCGCCAGGTCAGTAGCGGAAAAGGTATAACCACGAGTTTTTTTCAATCTGTCTCCGCACACACCAAACAAATAAATCGCACACTGTGCCGCCTCGAAACACGGCACTCCTCGCGCAAGTAAGCTTACGAGAAATCCTCCGAGTGTGTCCCCGCTTCCCCCAACTGTCATGCCGGCATTACCCGTTCGATTAAGCATGCTGTAGCCTTTTGTAGAGACGACAAGATCCTCGGCCCCCTTGAGGAGGATGCAGATTTGTAGATCGAGCGCGAGATTTTGGCAGTATCGTAACTTTTTCTCTCGAAGTACGTCCTCATCGCGTTCAATAAATGTCTTGTCGGTAAGTTTCTGAAACTCATTGAGATGAGGCGTGATGATAATGTCCTGATTCAGTGGAAAATCATGAATGCGCCGGACGGACATAATCGCAACCGAATCCAGGACGGTAGGAATAGTAAGTTGCGGGATGAGGAGATCGAGAGCCTCTTGCGTCTCCGGTGACTCGCCCATGCCCGGACCGATCAAAATAGCATCGCATGTCTTTGCCAGTGCCAATACGGCAGGAATCGCCGCCACATTGAAATGATCTCCCGCGTATGTTCTCACGATGAAGTCAGGGTGCGTAGCTCGCGTAATCTGAAAGTTGCACTCAGGTACCATGATATATACTAAATCAGCACCGCTTTTTTGAGCTCCTAGAGCCGATAAAATAGGTGCACCATGGTAATCAAGACTTCCGCCAAGAATCAAGACGCGACCATTATCACCTTTGTGCGACTGCTCTTTTCTTTTTGGAAAATGAGATACGGCGATCGATTTCGTGATGATGTCCGTCATGTAAAATTGATTCAGAAAGTAGAGGGCGGCAGGGTTATTATAACGGTCTTATCTGGCCATTACCACGGATCTTCCACTTGTAGGTGGTGAGCCCCTCAAGGGCAAAAGGGCCGCGAACGTGTAATTTTTGTGTGGAGATACCAATCTCCGCCCCGAGACCGAACTGAGCGCCATCGGTGAACTGCGTAGAGGCATTCCAATACACGCAGGCACTATCGACTCGCGCAAGAAATTGTTCAGCATTTTTTTCGTTATCCGTCACAATACACTCCGAGTGATTCAGGCTGTGTTCGTCGATATGGGAAATGGCATCTTCAAGGGAAGAAACGACGTGGGTGGTAAGAGCATAATCCAAAAACTCCGTATCGAAATCCCCCTCACGATTCACGATAACCTCAGGATGTCCTCGCTCTTCGCTGCTTCTCTTGAGTCCCTCATCCAGCATGGGGAAGAATTTCTTCGCTATTTTTTCATGAACAAGAAGTACATCGAGAGCGTTGCATACCCCAACTCTTCGAGTCTTGGCGTTTACGGCTAGATCTCGCGCCATATCCAGATTGGCAAACTCATCGATATACATATGCACTACCGATGCACCCGTCTCGATAACCGGTATGCGCGACTCTCGCTTTACCATGTCAATAAGTCCTTTTCCGCCACGCGGAATGACAACATCGATAGCCATCCGCATCTGCAGAAGTTCACTCACGGCATCATGATCAGTTGAGTCGACAAACATAACCGCATGTTCATCTACGCCCTTCATGGTCTCTCCTGCTCGCCTGAGTGCTGCATGGATAGCGGCTACAATAGCTCGATTCGTGTTGATCCCCTCCGACCCTCCTTTTAAAATCACGGCATTACCACTCTTCAGCGCCAGTACAGTCGCATCGATCGTCACGTTCGGTCTAGCCTCGTAAATCATCAAAATTACACCAAGTGGTACCCGTATACGCTCTAGGATGAGTCCATTTGGTCTCTTGGTCTTCTCTATAGCTTCCCCGACGAAATCTTGCAATGTCATGACTTGTTCAATCTCTCGTATTGAGGTTTCGAGTCTGCCATGATCAAATCGCAAACGGTCATGATTTTTGGTCGCCACGCGCAAGTCGTCTTCGTTGGCTCGCACGATAGCTTCAGCCGCCCGACGAAGTTCCTCGACGACGATAGCTAGCAGAGTATTTTTTTCGTGAGTAGTCAACTGTGCTAGCACTCGAGATGCCCCTTTCGTCATCGGAACACCCTCGGCCAGCTTTGAGTTTGAACTATTCATGTCAGAAAAATGTCAGGAAAAAGTAAGATTATAGTAATGATGGAGGCTTAAAATAGCAAGATAGAGAGGTGAAAGCGTTTTTTTTGGTATCTCTCTTGTTCTATTTTCGAAGTGATATCCTATGATATACAAATCCATAGCATTTTGATGCTAAATTGCTATCAAATTGATATCCTTTCAAAAGTACTCAGGAAGAGGATGCGACGACCGGTCGAAGTGATTTTGTATGATATATGACCCCTTGTCTCAAACCCCGAATTCAGCTAGCATAATCCCCGCGAGCATCTAACCAATCAACAATATGGACATTACATGGCACGGACATTCCTGCTTTACGATCAAGGGGAAAAAGGCAACAATCGTTACCGACCCGTTTAGCGATAAGGGATTTGCATTGGAGAAATTAAAAGGAGACATCGTATTGGTAAGTGTCGTAGGCGAAGACAAGTTGGCACCTGTTGGCGGCGAGCCGGTAATGTTTGATCTTCCGGGTGAGTATGAGGTGAAAGAAGTGGCTATGCAGGGCATTCAGGCATGGAGCATGAAAAAGGGAGAAGAAGAGAGTAAGGAAAAGCCAAAAAAGACAACAGTTTTCATTATGAATTTTGAGGACTTGAGAATCTGCCACCTTGGATCGGTCAGCGAGATGATTCCGGATGAGATGATTGAAAAGATTGGAGACGTAGACATTCTTTTTGTTCCGGCCGGAGGAAACGACACGCTGGATGCGAAAAAAGCACACGAGATTATCGAAGAGATCGAGCCACGTATCGTCATTCCAATGAACTTTTTCGCAGAAGGCGAGAAGACGTCATACGCCGGCATCGAGGGCCTCTTGAAACTTTCAGGCACAAATCCTGAACGAAAAGATGTCTTCACGATCGCCAACAAGGCCGCTCTTCCCCAGGAAAAGACGGAATACGTGGTACTAAACGTAAAGTAAAACAATTCTCCGAATCCGCGCCCCCGTAGTTCAACGGATAGAATAGTCCCGTCCTAAGGGATAGATGTAGGTTCGATTCCTACCGAGGGCACCACTCTCTCAACAGTGATCCCAGATAAATTGGAACCAGGTCCGATAGCAGTCGGCCAGTTCTTTATTTACCATAACAATCAGCGTCAGGTCGTCATTAATATCTTTCACGCTTAATCCCGAGAAGGTAACAACGTGATCGCCAAAGATATCGATCGCCCCGGTAGTTGAGTATTTTTTTGGCAGGAACTTATATGGTTTGCCAAGTAAAGGTAGGAGTTCTGGCGCCTGATCCTTGATGCTACTGTCGAAAATATGGTAGTACTTAATCTTTTTTGCTTTAGCTTCTTTGAGGAACTTGTCGATGAATGTCTGAAGTTCTTTGTCGAACCAGCCTCCTTTTGCTCCAATAAAATAAACATCCTCCCCGGTTTTTATGATATCGCGTAGATAATTTTTAAACCCCTCAACGCCTTTGTATATATATACCGCCTCATTGGTGGTGGTTTTCTTAAACTGTTTATTGAGGGCCGGTAGAATGCTGTTAAGGCGCGATTCTTTCTCCCAGACAAGATCAGCGAGCTTGTTTGGTTCTACGGCGGCATATTTGTTTTCTTTATTTTCGGCTATCTGATAGATGAGGCCTTTTTGAAGGAGCCGAGGAATGATATCGTAAATATTTCGCTTATGGACACCGATTTTGAGAGAAATTTGGGGAACGGAAGAGGTGCCAATTTCAACGAGTCCAGCATAGATTTTAGCTTCATTTTGAGAAAGTCCCAGCTCTTCTAGTATGGTTTGATACATATAATTTGTTTAGTGGTGGTATTTGCCACTCATTGAACATGCTATACCGTTACGTCTAATCATTCAACCCCTAAGATTATGACAAACGCACATTATATCACTCCTGCACAAGGATACTGGCTACTCGCTATTTTTGGGATAGGTATGTTTTTGATAACTTTTATCTTCGGTCGTTTCGGTAAATGGCGAACCAAAGATGGGTTTCTCGTTGCGAACCGTGATGTGGGTTGGATATTGGGTGGATTCAGTATTGCCGCCTCGTGGATATGGGCCCCAGCACTTTTTGTATCTGTTCAGCTGGCCTATCAGAAAGGTCTAGCCGGTGTCTTTTGGTTTACGCTTCCGAATATTCTATCACTTACCATTTTTGCATTTTTAGCTCCTAAAATTCGTAAGAAATTACCCGAAGGATATACGTTGCCGCAGTTTATAAAGGAAAAATTACAAAGCGAAAGAGTGCATAAGGTCTATCTTTTTCCCTACTTTTTTTATCAGCTTATGGCGGTTGTGGTGCAGTTGTATGCGGGAGGGAGTCTCGTAGCACTGCTCACGGGAATTTCCCTGCCACTCATCATGATTGTTTTAACGGGCATTGTTTTGGCATACACACTTATCTCGGGATTGAAGGCCTCGATCGTTACGGATTTTCTGCAGCTGTCGACGATATTAGTTATCGGAATAATTATCATACCAATGGTTGTTAAGGGCGCCGATGGCTATCAGGCGATGAGTGCCGGCCTTGGTGGAATAGAGGGGATTAAGGGCATTCTTGATCCGGGCGTGGCGTTCTCATTTGGTGTCGTAACCTCGATCGGTCTTATTGCGGGCTCGATCGCCGATCAATCAAACTGGCAACGCGCATTCGCCGTGCGCCAGAAAGATCTGACAAAGGCGTTTATTTTTGGATCATTATTATTTGGAATAGTGCCGATCTGTCTCTCGATACTTGGTTTCATTGCCGCCAATCCTGCATCACAAGTTGTACTGCCTGCGGGGGTAGACGTCTCCATGATCGGCGTGCAAACTATCGCCCATTTCTTGCCCTCATGGGCGGTAATGCTATTTGCCGTAGCCTTTCTATCTATTTTAAGCTCGTCTTTCGATGCGGGACTTTGCGCAGCAAGTTCGCTGTGGGTCACGGATGTATCCAAGTCAAAAAACGATCATGAAGCGATCGTATCCGCGAGAAGATCAATGTCTGTTATCGCTCTAATCGGCCTACTTGTTGCGCTTGCCGTTGCGTATATTCCAAATTTCGGATTGCAGCAACTTTGGTGGGTATTCAATACCATTGCCGCATGCGTAATGGTGCCTACTATATTGAGTCTTTATTATGATAGGCTAGATGAGCGAGGTGTGTTTTGGGGGATTTTAACAGCTTTCTTTGTTGGAATTCCTCTGTTTGTTTATAGTAATATCATCAATCAACCATCCTGGATTGTCGCATCATCCTTGATGATTATCGCCATAAGCACCGGCTTTTGTTTGATAAGATTCAAGAGGGCTACACTTTCAGTAGTAGTGCCGGTGGAGATTGAGGAAGTATAGGCCCAGTTGCTAATTCTTCAATCCCCCAACCACCGCCTTGATTCGGCGTACGCCATCACTCACCGCCTCTTCCTTGGTGATCTTGAATGATTTGAGGGTTCCCGTGTGCTCGACATGTGGGCCACCGCAGACTTCCTTGGAGTAATCGCCCATGAAATACACTTTTACTTTGTTGCCAAGTGATGCGTATTTATCGTCAAAAACACCAATAGCGCCACGTTTTTTCGCCTCTTCTACATCGAGAATTTCAAAATGAACTGGTAGATCACGCGCAATAGCGTCGTTCACCATCTTCTCCACCGTCGCAAGTTGCTCGGGTGTCATTTTTTCTTTATGAGAAAAATCAAATCGCATTCGTTCGCGAGTAATATTACTTCCGCGCTGGTAGACGTGCGTGCCGAGAACGTCACGCAGGGCCTGATGCACGAGGTGCGTGGCTGTATGAAGCATCGTGCACTCCTCGCTATGGTCAGCTAAACCTCCTGAGAACTTCTGTTCCGCACCCGCACGAGATAGATCCTGATGAGCTTTGAAGGCGACATCGAAAGAAGGCTCCTCGAGAACGAGTCCATGCTCGCTCAACATTTCTTTAATAAGTTCTTTTGGAAAGCCAAATGTTTCATAAAAATAAAAAGCTCTTTTTCCAGAAAATTGAAACGCGCGCTTGTCTAATCGTTCACCAAAGGCAGAAAGTTTTTTCAACTCATCTTCAGAAAAAAGTCCTGAAAGTTTCATGATTTTTTCTCCTTCTGGAATGTCTTTATATGGTCCAACTCCACGAATAATCATCTGAACGTCCTTCATTTTAGGGCCGGTAAAAGCGGAAATAGTCGCTACATCCGTATCGTCCGTATCGAAGATCTGCTTAATAATATTTACCCATTGAAGGAGTGAAAGCAGCCAGTTCGGATGTCCAAAAAATGCGTGACCGATAAGTGGTTCAACTTGTTTTTGAAACTCTCTCTCACCCTTGATGAGTGTTTCTCGGAATCTCGTTTCTTCACGGTCGAGCTCTTTGTGGATGCGATCGCGATTTGATGTGAGCTCCGGATAGGCATCTTTGTAAACATCAATATAGGAGTCAGCAACAAGCGCCGTGAAATTTTCCTGAATGCCAAGCTGCGTTCCGCATCTCACCGCGCGGCGAATAAGTCTTCGGAGAATATATCCCTGATCAGTATTAGAAGGGGAAAGGCTCGCAGGATCACCAATCATAAAGGTTGCAGCACGAAGGTGATCGAGAATAACTCGGTAGAATTTTGTCTCTTGCTCTGCGGTATTTTGGGTGTCACCTCCATGTTCCGATGCACTTTCCTTAATAGCATTTTCAATTTGTTCTCTCGCTTTTACAAAAATCTCCGTCTCGTAAATGCTACTTTTGCCCTGAAGAATTCCTGCCACGCGCTCGAGTCCGAGTCCTGTATCCACATTTTGCTGCGCCAGAGGCTCGAACTTCCCCTCAGGGGTTTTGTTGTACTGCATGAACACGTCATTCCAAATTTCCACGAAGCGTCCGCAATCGCAGTTCGGATGACACTTTGGTCCAAATTTTTCATCGTGTTTCAAGTCCGGTCGCACGAGGTAAAACATCTCAGTATCGGGACCACACGGACCGGTCTGACCAGCCGGACCCCACCAGTTTTTCTTTTTCTCATAGGCATAAATACGTGGACCATCCGCCTCCTGCGTCGGCTCATCTTCGCCGGGAATACCCTCTGTGGCCATCATGTTGGCGCTTGCAAACTGTGTTTTCCAATGAGCGATAGACTCTTCGTCTTTTGGCGCATCTTTGTCGCCTCGGAACACCGTAACACAAAGACGCTTCGGATCGAGCCCAAGTTCATCAGTAAGAAAGGCATAGCTCATCTCGATCGCCTCTGCTTTGAAATAATCACCCAGCGACCAGTTACCCATCATCTCAAAAAAGGTACAGTGAGATGAGTCGCCGACCTCATCAATATCGTCGGTTCGTATGCATTTCTGCGCATCCACAAGCCGTTTACCGCTCGGATGGGGTTCACCCATCAAATATGGAACCAAAGGGTGCATACCTGCGGTAGTAAATAAAACCGTTGGATCATTTTCCGGGATGACAGAGCTGCTCGAAATCTGCGCGTGTCCGAATCGTGTCACGAAAAAGTCAATATATCGCTGT
>JAPLYO010000004.1 GCA_026395555.1 Candidatus Peregrinibacteria bacterium
AACGAACGGAACTTCAATAGGCTAAAAACTGGCAAAGCTATTTTCGTCATGGTAGAGTTAAATCTTATCTTTTTATCAGACGCCTATGGCATTTACCATCGACGGCCCGATGACGATAGAGGTTGCGAGGGAGGTGAACCCGAGCGTTCTGCGTGCGCATGAGGCGGCGCGCAGGAGGCTGGAAGAGCGAAAAGCAGTAGCAAGAATCAATGGCATTCAGCAGAGAACTCAAGAGGCGGCCAAAAAAGCTTTTCTTCTTGATCGTGTCGTAGAAGACAAAATGATTCGCATTTTCGAAAAAACGGGACTCCTAAAACAACCAAGAAATGCAAGTAATGAGGAGTGGGACATGTACGTCGCGCGACTCGACAAACTTAGCTCATCGAGCGGAGGAAGAGAGTTAGCCGAGCACATCAAAAAAGGCTGGGAGCCAACACCCATGTTTAGCGCCTCGGGAGGTTCTATTATGGTATTTTTCCGCACGCCCGATGAACCGAACGTTCTTTGTGCAAAGAACTTCAACATCGAAGTCGAAGATGAAGATAGTGCAAGAAAAATGTTGGAGAATATCAGAACGACAAAAATGGCCTATCTACGACTACGAATCGATGAGTTCCACCAGTCACTCGAAAGCATGCTCGAACTATCGATCTCGCGCAGTTTCTCAGAAGCATATCTGATGTTTAGGCAGGCGGTCACGCTACAGGATAGTGTTGAACCAGATATATTTGAACTACTACCACCCGATATACAGCGACATGCAGAAGATTTCGCCGGTGCGGTTTCAAATTCCATGATGGCAAAAATGTACGCCTCCAAACAACTTCCTGATCCGGAAAATATCCTCAACCTCTATCGACAAGAAGAAGGCATCTTCAATCACGACGTTCTTCAACTCAGAAGACTTCCCGAGAAAATTTTATCCTACGGAAGCCAGCAACTTGATCTGTCGCCAGGCGAGCTCCTGCGTTTTCGGCAAGCTATGGCACCACTCTTAAACGAATAAGTAACCTCGAGTATCAATAGAGAGTATGGTTATAGTAGACTAGCCTTTATGCCGTAAACACATCGCCATATGAACTCACGGAATCTCAATATTCTTATCACTATTATCCTTACGATGTTCGTAGCCGGGAGCGTGTCTTACGTTTATAAAAAAGACACACAGCGATCTGTCGCACAAACTGCCCCGACAGAAAAAACTACAACAACAAAATCATCAACAACCTCGATCATTACGATCATGATTCCAAGTGACAAAGTCGCATACCAAAAGACCGTCGATAATATGAACTCGGGAGATCAAGCTGCCGTGAAACCGTCTGATATGCCATTTATCAAAAAACTTCTTACTATTCCGAAGCCATCAGAGAATCCAACTACATCTGAAATCATGAAAGCAACCGCTTATGCAGCCGCAAATGAGATATTCACGCCGGGCGGCGGACCGGATCACGCCGAGGTAGCCTATCTCAAAACAGTGAAAAATACCGCATACATCCTTCTTAATATCGACGTAGATGGCTGGGCAGGAGTCTCATTTACGCAGAGCAAAATTCGTCCACTCATCGAAAAAACACTCCTTCTCTTCCCCGGAATTACAAAAGTAGTATTCGGGTTAGCACCTGGCGATACAATGCCGAGCATTTAGCGTTTAAGATGCTTCTTCTTCAACTCGTACCCAATAATACTGAAACTATAAAAAATAACGTTGGCACACATCATGCCTGCGAAAACTCCTATAGGAAAGTTACCAATGACTTTCGGCATCAGATAGATAAAAAAAGGACGTATTGTCAGGTCATCGAGTACGCCAGCTACACCAAACTCTAGAGCAAGGTCACGAACACTTTTGAAAAAAATCACTCGAAATTTTCCACGAGGATGCACCCGTAAATACACCCTCACCTCTCGGGTAAGACCATACAAATAAAATCCAAAACTTTCGCTCCACGTAGCGATAAAAGCCACTGCCACCGGATTTGCAAGATAGTACTGCGTCACCAGGGCGCCAATCATACCAAACGTCAATCCCGCAACTTCCTGCGGCAAATAACGCCAAATCCATTCTTTCATTTTTCGTTTCATCCCATGCACATTAGCACAAAATTACCTTTGTAAAAAAGAGACTCGTGCTACACTACGCTCGGTAGCTTTCGCTTACCTAGGCACAATAGTACACATATAACTCAATCGTATCATGCTCGACATCAAATACATTCGTGAAAATCTCGACACCGTGAAGCGCGCCGCCAAGGTGAAGCGTGTAACGGTTGATATGGATCAGATTATTCATCTTGATGATCGTCGACGTGAGTTATTGCAAAAAGTTGAAGCTATTCGTGGAGAAAAAAACAAAGCTTCGGAGAACATTCCCAAGCTTCAGGGTGAAGAAAAAAAGGCCATTCTCGATAAGATGAAGTCTTATTCGGCTGAAGAAAAAACGCTCGATGAAGACCTAAAAGACGTAGAAAGAGAATTACTGAAACTCATGTTGCTTGTTCCTGCTGTACCATCCGACAAGGCGCCAGAAGGCAAGGACGACAGCGAAAATGTAGAGCTCTACAAAGTCGGAACGCCAACGAAGTTCGATTTCGAGCCAAAAGATCACGTAACACTGGGAGAAGAGCTCGACATCATCGATATTCCTCGCGGCACCAAGATCGCCGGAGCCCGCAACTACTTCCTCAAGGGCGACGCACTCCTCCTAGAGAACGCCGTCATGCGCTTCACAATTGATCACTTAATGGCAAAGGGATTCGTCCCCTTCTCCGTACCAATGCTCGTCAATAACGACGCCATGACTGGTACAGGATACTTCCCTGGTGGCGAGGAGTCTGCCTACAAGATGGAGCGTGATGATTTAAATTTAATTGGAACATCTGAAGTTTCTGTGACCTCATATCACCGCGATGAAATCCTCACCGAAGAAGAACTACCGAAGCTCTACGCCGGATACTCTAGCTGTTTCCGACGTGAGGCAGGTACCTACGGCAAAGACACACGAGGTCTCTATCGTGTTCACCAATTTCAGAAAGTTGAACAGGTTGTCATCTGCAAAAACTCCGAAGAAGAATCCCAAAAGATGTTTGATCTCCTCCTTGCCAACGCCAAAGAAGTCCTCGAGAAGCTCGGACTCGCCTATCGCGTCGTCGCCGTCTGCACGGGAGACATGGGACAGGGACAAGTCTACAAAAACGATATCGAAACATGGATGCCATCAAGAAACGGCTACGGAGAGACACATTCTTGCTCTATGTTCTTCGACTTCCAGGCACGCCGCTTGAATCTCCGCTACAAAGACGCTCAGGGAAAAAACCAGTTCTGCTACACACTCAACAACACCGCGATCGCCTCCCCTCGCGTCCTCATCCCCCT
>JAPLYO010000011.1 GCA_026395555.1 Candidatus Peregrinibacteria bacterium
AAAAGTTTTTCAAAACCGTAGCCTCTGTTTCCCGCCAAGATAAGTTTCCACTGCGGGAACTGCTTTTTAAACTTTGAAAAGGCCTGAACAAGTCGTACCAGATTTTTCTTCTCTTCCAATCTTCCAACGTAAAAAATATAGCGAGAATCGGTATCGAGCCCAAACTCCTCGAGTAGCTCCGCATCTCTGCCGTCGGCAACATGCGGGCTGTCCTCAAAACCATGCAGCACGACCGAAATTTTCTTCTCGGGACACTTGAAAGTCGCCATGAGATCTTGCTTGGTCGCCTCGCTCGGCACGATAATTTTCTTCGCCTCGCGCACCGTCAGCCACGTCGTAAACGTCAGGTATTTTCTCTGAAAAAATGAATAGGATTTTGGAAAGTGCACGAACGCGGTATCATGGATAGTCACTACGCTTCTATCGGCATGAACAAGGGGTAAAACATGGGAAGGAATAAAAAGAACATCAGGCTCCTCGTGAACCATCTCGGCCGAAAGCCGCACCTGCGTCCATAATCGTGGAAAGGGGATAACGCGTTCCCGTACAAATGAGTACCGACCCCCAAGTATCTCCGGAGACAGATGATGCGGCGTATACAAAACCACCTCATCGAATTTTGGATGCGTACTCACGGATAACTCTTTCAGAATCGCCTGCACGACAGCCGTAGAATAGGCCTCAACGCCCGTTCCTAACCGTGCTCCGCACCGTGATGCATCTATACCGAGTATCATATTCCAGAAGTAAAAAATCGATAAAAACTATAACCCATGCGCCAGCATAATACCATACACCCGCCTCACCCCCGCAGCTCTCAAGACTCTCGCGCACTCCACGAACGTTGAGCCGGTAGTAATGACATCATCAAGTACAAAAACGGTCTCCGGCACCTTTCCGACAAAACCCTTCCTCATGCCGAAGGCACCTCTGACATTATAAATCCTCTCCTTTCGAGAGAGTGTCGCCTGTACTCTAGTTTCCCTCCTCCGTTCAAGTACATGTACAACTCGGCCGCCTAATGCTCTGGATATCACGCCGGCAAGCAGCTCACTCTGATTAAAACCTCTTTCTCGCTCACGCGCATGATGCAGCGGAATAGGAGTAAGCGTATATGGCGCACTCACAATAATTTTCTTCATCCGCATAACAAGGAGCATGCCGAGCACCTCAGCCAACGCATCATCGGAAATATATTTAAATCGATGAAGTACTTTCTTCAAGAGCTCGCTATGTTCAGCTGCAAAAAACACCGTAAATCCATCAACGCATATCTCTCCCTGAATAAATACCTCACCAAGTTTTCGCAAACATCCCCCGCACAAAGACGATCCACTTACGTCACACCCCGCACACCTCTGCGGGAAAATAAGATTCACAGTAAAACACCACCCTTTTCTTATACTGAAAAATATCTTCAATACATAATCCGTCATGTTTCTCATCCTACCTCACACTTCTAACAAAAACCTGACACGGCATAAGAAAAATTTGCACAACAATAGATAAAAAATCTTTTGGGGGCGATCGAGTTAATACTTGAAATACCATCTCAGGACGGCGTTGATTTCTTGAACTCTGTCGGTAGCCAGTGAAATAGTATCGTAGAGGGTATCAGGAGGGAGTGTCCGATAGAGATCAAATGCTTGAGCAATGCTAGAGTTATCACCCGTAAGAGTCGTAATTGAATTCTCCGTTTCAGGATTATGTATGTTCTTGATGAAATCCACGGCATTATCGGGCAAACGCTTATGAGCAAAACGACTTCTGAAAATGAGATCTTCTGCCGATCGATATCCTCCTAGGACACCATTCAGAACAACGGCTTCACTGGAAGGACCAATTTGTAATTTGCCAGAAGGAGACAGGTGCATTATGGGATAAATGGGCGTCAGAATGGGAAAGATTCTTTGTGGGAAAACACGATGGTTCCAATATGACTCAAGTACATCACCAAATACTGAAAAATCATCGATATTGCGAAATGTAGAGTCTTCAAGTTTGCAAATTTTTAAAGGTGGATCACAGGCATCGATCGTGTTATTCGCGATATCAACCCACAGCGTACCGGCCTGCATACCATTTTGAAAATATTTTCCGGAAAGAATTCCGTATACTTTCTTAAAATGCCCACCTTCCTCGATAAAATGTTGAAGCGCTGCTAGCCCGGGCTCAGGGCCTCTCCGTAACGCCGCTTCAATGCTATTCCAAACGCCATTTCGTATCGTATCACAATACCCGATTGGATAATTCGAGGACTGGCGAATGGAGGGGTCATCTGTATGCCCAAGAGAGTCTGTAGACATCTCCTCCGCGAAAATTGCCCTCATTCTCTCATCGAAAGCTTCACGCAAACCCAATAGTTCACGTTCGATATCGCCGAGCCGAGGAACTAGAATTCGATCAGTCAGCTCTTGTTGTTTTGTATCAACAGGCCTCGTATTGTAGTAGTCAGCATTTTCATGCAGCCTGTCTTTCGCAGACATTTTTACGGTACCCATAACGTGTCAAGAATAGTAAAGAATATATAATAGCATAAAACTAATATAAATCAATTACTCTTCTATTCTTAATCACGGTACCCGCGATTTCAGAGTCATCCAGCTTTGCGCTAGGGCACATTTGACAGGACTCGAAGCACAGGTACACTTACGTCTCAAATTTTAATCACGAATGAATGGATAATGCAGGCATGGATCAACTTGCGAGGAATTTTTCAGATGAAGGAAGAGATGTCTGTCTCGCTTTAGACTTTAACGCAGGAGCCTTCAGGAGTGACTTTCAATTTTTAAGTGAGCTTGGATATAGCCTGTATCATAACACAACATTGGAGTGGAAGTTTGGGCAAGGATATATAACAAGAGAAGGCATGCAGACGGCGATGGATTCCTTAAAAAGACTTCCTGAAATTCCATATGTTTTGGATATAATTGGTAAAATGAGAGAGTTGTTGGCGAAATTAGAGATTGATGAGGTTGTAACGGAAAATTCCACTGAACCGAAAGTGAGGGATAGGTTAGTGATAAAATACGCAGACGGAGAGGGAACGGTGAATATTTCTGAAGTAAAAAACGGTTACATATACTTTTTTGATGGGGCAAAGGCAAAAAGGACAAGCATTGATAACATAAAATTTACAAAAAATTTGCAAATGGGCGAGAAGACTGCAGCCTTTTCCGTAGGGCAAGGTTGGGTAATTTTGGATGATCAAAAAATTGAAAACGCACAGTCCGACAAAATAAGCTGAATGGGTCGGAGTAATTGATAGTATCCATATTTGCTGTTAAAATACACGTCCATTAATTGAACAATATGGAAAGAAAAGAGGTTGAACGTGAAACCAGGAGCGCCGAAATAACAAAACCAGATAGTGCGATAGATGGTATTGCTGGTGGCGTGAGAAATAGAGTTAACAAAATAGTTGACTTCATAAGGACGGCACCGGTTGGATATGGACTATTTTTATATGGTGTTTATTTGGGAGCTGAATACATTCAAGACTCTCAGATTAGAGATAATATTGTAAGTCAGGCTTTTACGGTTGGAGCAGCGGTATTCAATGTATTAGGTGGGTATTTGATTGCATCCAAGCAGTTTGCAGTAAAAAGAAAATTAGAGAAAAAATGCGCTGCGAATGGTTATTCTGACAAGATATTTCAGAAAACCACCCCGACATGGTGCGACAGGCAGACCGCCAGGGTGGTAACAAGGAGACTCGGGAAATTGGATAAGTACACGGAATTATGCGACAAGAACAAGAAAGAACAGCAATTTTCTTGGCTGGGGCATTTTTAGAACAAGATTTCTTGGGGCGTGATTCGACACATACGTAGGATGTATCTGGTGGACGATAGTGGGTTCGAACCACTGACCTTCTCGACGTCAACGAGACGCTCTACCAACTGAGCTAATCGTCCAAATGATCTGTATTTTTTGCCATGAAAAACTAGCATGAACCCAGCAGTTGGTCAACAAAATTAACCCATTCTCGCTTTGGGAATGCCCAAAAATACGCTAAAATCAAACCCGAACGAATATACCATTATCAATTAATCTCCACGAAACCATGGAAAACTCACGAAAATTCTGGTACATAGTCCTCGCCATAATCGTAGCTGTCGCAGTCGGAGCCGTTATTTATAAAAATTTTACACCTACTAACCCAACCGATATGAAGAAGACATCATCAGATGACTCAGTCACAAATGAAGAGCAGAAAGCCCCAAAGGCAGCAGTGAAATATACCTTCCCGGGAGTTCTTCCAGCAGATAGAATCGCTAATAAAATGGTAACGATCAAGACAAAGAAGGGTGATATTACCTTCGAGATGTTCGATCAGGAAGCCCCAAAAACAGTTAGCAACTTCGTCTACCTCGCCGAACAGAACTACTACGACAATCTTACATTTCACCGCGTAGTTGCGAATTTCGTTATCCAGGGAGGGGATCCAACAGGTAATGGAACAGGTGGTCCAGGATACAAGTTCGCCGACGAAAAAGTGGTGAGAAGTTATGATCAGGGTATCGTCGCTATGGCAAACTCAGGTCCGAATACGAACGGCTCTCAGTTCTTCATCATGCTCGACAACGTACCGCTCCCAAAACTCTATACGATCTTCGGAAAAGTAACCTCCGGCATGGATGTTGTGAAGAAGATCCAGGTGGGTGATGTAATGGAGTCCGTCACTGTTTCAAGCAAGAAATAAGGAATTCTAAAGTGGAAAGAATTGCATGCATCGACTATAAATGTTATAAATATACTAAATATGGAACAGCTGGCACAACTTCATCAGTATGGCGATATAGCACTCTTTGTACTTAGAGTGGCTGTCGCATCAGTTTTTGTGGTTCATGGAATGTGGAAGATTGAGAACGGGAAGCAGATGGCATCTAATTTAGGGATGTCCGGGAGCGGTTGGTTCTTTGTGGCACTAGGAGTGGCAGAATTTTTTGGCTCCCTCGCGCTTCTCTCCGGTTTTCTTACGCAGATTGCCGCTATCGGACTTGGAGTAATTATGCTCGGGGCGATATATTTCAAGGGATTCAAGTGGGGAGTGAAATTCACAGCTCATGACAAGACAGGATGGGAGTTTGATCTCGTCATTCTCGCGGCATGCATCGCAATTTTAATCCTCGGCGCAGGAAAGATAGCGCTCGACAATACTATTTTTGGCCTTTATTAGGCCGTCCTCATTATTTCCTCACTCACCTCTCTCATGTACCAAATGTTTTTCAAGCCTTTCGAGGCTGTTGATATGATAAAGAAGGGCAATGAAAAAGCCTTCGCCTTGATGTTGCTCGTCGCATCAGCACTGTCGTCACTCGCAATTCTTCTTGTCTGCAGCAATGCTTCATTCGCATGGATGAATACCGCCATGAAGGGTTTTTCCTGGACGCCATGGAATTATGCTCAGTATTTTGTCGTACTTCTCGTTGGAATTTATATAGCAAATGCTCTTAGGGCAGCACTCATTCATCTCGTTATGAGAATTTTTACGGAAAAAGGTGCACTTCTTGATGCTTTCAAGGTCTCAACCGTAAATTGTTTCTTGATGTCGGTTTATCTTTTGCTCGCTGTTATTTTAGCTGCTATTCCGATGGTAGGACTTGGACTTGCCGTTGTGGTAATCATGCTTGGTATGCTCATTACGATATCAGTTTCTCTGAAAACACTCGCCGTACTCTACAAGACGGATATCATTACGTCATGTATCGCGATCGGTATCATCATGGTTACAGCAGTATGTGCTATTCACCTGGGACTTCTTGGCGCTATGCCTACGAAGGGACTTAGTATAAATGAATATGGCTATGGAACACCTCGTATGATGCAGCAGTGGGGGGCGAAGCAGGGGCAGTACCAGTATTATCCTGGAATGATGGCACCGTACTTCAACAATCAAACTGCACCGACGATTACTACGACTCCTATCGCACC